>JBJXHC010000113.1:0-2717 GCA_046160825.1 Bacteroidota bacterium
GGAAATCATCCAGGGCTGACCAGGAGCGCAAGCATGAACTGGGGATGGAGTTTGCATTGCAAGATGTCAGGAAAGCAGGATTCATTGTCCTTAAGCAACAAGATCCGTTTATAGACCGTACAGCCGAAAAAGGCGATAAAATGTGGATAATCGTCGCGAAAAAATGAGCTGATGCTTTTTCGAAGTTCGTGTGAGTTAGTTCTAAATTGCCGCTTCCATGACGGTCAGGACAGAAACTCCACTCTCCAAACAATACAACGCGATTAAGGCCAAATATCCCGGAGCGCTTTTGCTGTTCCGGGTGGGTGATTTTTACGAGACGTTTGGCGAGGATGCCATTGCCGCCAGCAAAGTCCTTGACATTGTGTTGACCAAACGTGGCAGTGGCTCTTCATCGGAAACGGAGTTAGCAGGATTCCCCCACCACGCCCTCGACACCTATCTCCCCAAGCTGGTGCGTGCCGGTCATCGCGTTGCCATCTGTGATCAGCTCGAAGATCCACGATTTGTCAAAGGGATAGTCAAACGCGGTGTGACGGAATTGGTTACTCCCGGCGTTTCCTACAACGATCATGTGCTCGAACGAAAACGAAACAATTTCCTCGCTTCCGTTTATGCTGATAAGAACACACTCGGGGCATCCTTTCTCGATATCAGTACCGGAGAATTTTACTGCGCCCAGGGTGCCGAAGACTACATTCTCAAACTGATTCAAAGCCTCTCACCGTCAGAAGTGATTTTTTCGAAAGGACAGCGGGCCCTCTTCGAAGCACCCTTTGATGCAGACTATGCCACATTCGTTCTGGATGACTGGGCCTACGCTTTCGATTTCGCCCAGGACAAGCTGCTTCATCAGTTCAAGACCGCTTCCCTCAAGGGCTTTGGCGTCGAAGGACTCAACGCAGCCATTATTGCGGCCGGCGCTGTATTGCACTACCTCGAGGCTACTGAACATCGCGAAACACATCACATCGCATCCCTTTCCAGAATGGACGAGGAAACTTATGTTTGGCTCGACAAGTTTACCATCCGGAATCTGGAGTTGGTCGCCTCGCAGAATGAGGGCGGCGTGCCCTTGCTTCATATCCTTGATCGCACCGTCACCCCGATGGGCTCCCGACATCTGAGAAAGTGGATGGTGCTGCCGCTCAAAGACCGCCGCGCCATTGAAGAACGCCTGTCTGTAGTGGATAAATTTTTCAATAACCGCGATCTCGCAGATAGAATTTCCACACACTTCCATCAGGTCGCCGACCTGGAGCGGTTGATTTCCAAAGTGGCTGTTGGCCGTATCAATCCACGCGAACTTCTGCAGTTGAAGCGCTCCCTGCTGGTAATCGAACCCGTGCGTCAACTTCTGCTTGAATCCGATGCTGCGGAACTCAGGAAAATGGCTGATCAGCTGAATCCATGCGAATTTCTACTACAGAAAATTGACAACGAGCTAAAAGACGATGCACCCATGTTGATCCATCAAGGCGGGATCATTAAAGAAGGGATTCATGCAGAACTCGATGAGCTGCGCAACATCGCTTTTGCAGGGAAGGACTACCTTCTGCAGGTGCAACGGAGGGAAGTGGAACGTACCGGCATCAGTTCGCTGAAAATATCCTACAACAAAGTGTTCGGCTATTACCTCGAGGTGAGCAACGCAAACAAAGACAAAGTGCCAGCTGACTGGATCCGAAAACAAACGCTGGTGAATGCCGAACGATTTATCACTGAAGAATTGAAAGTCTACGAAGAGAAGATACTCCATGCAGAAGAAAAATTATCGGCCATTGAACTTAGGCTGTTCCAGGAGCTGGTCCATCATGCCGCCGATTACACGTCACCAATACAGCTCGATGCCCGTGTTATCGGTATGCTTGACTGCCTTCTCTCGTTCGCTGACGTCGCCCGTGCCAACCGGTATTCGAAACCCGAGATGAATGATTCGAGTGTGCTGGAAATCACGGCGGGACGCCATCCGGTGATCGAAAAGCAGCTTCCCTCCGATGAGTCTTATGTACCTAACGATATCTATCTCGACAACGACACTCAACAGATTCTCATCATCACCGGGCCCAACATGGCTGGGAAGTCCGCGCTGTTGAGGCAAACGGCACTGATCGTCCTGATGGCACAAGTGGGAAGTTTTGTGCCTGCCGCTGCCGCGAAGCTTGGTATTGTTGACAAGATCTTCACGCGGGTCGGTGCGTCCGACAATCTTTCGCGGGGCGAATCCACGTTCATGGTGGAATTTACAGAAACGGCCAGCATCCTTAACAATCTGAGCAACCGAAGCCTGATTCTTATGGATGAAATCGGTCGCGGCACCAGCACCTACGATGGCGTTTCCATTGCCTGGGCAATTGTAGAGTATCTCCATCAGCATACGGAGTTCCGACCCAAGACATTGTTTGCAACGCACTATCACGAACTCAATCAACTGGCGGAGGATTTCATGAGGGTGAAGAATTTCAATGTGAGCGTCAAAGAAGTGGGTGACAAGATCCTGTTCATGCGCAAGCTTAAGGAAGGGGGCAGTGAGCACAGTTTCGGCATTCATGTGGCGCAGCTCGCCGGTATGCCGAACAAGATTGTGCTGCGCGCCAATGAGATCCTTCACTTCCTGGAGAAAGACAAACGAAAGAACGATCCGGCCAAAAAAATGGCCGACCTGCCGAAGGAGAATTTTCAGATGAGCCTATTCGAGGCAGATCCGCGCGCGAAGG
>JBJXHC010000114.1:0-80825 GCA_046160825.1 Bacteroidota bacterium
TGGTGCTTGTTGACGCACCCTGCACTGGCGTCGGAACATTTCGCCGCAACCCATGGGCGAAGGTCGGGTTCAACGAGGATGCCGTAATGCGAGTGGCTGCAGTGCAACATTCTGTGCTCAGAGACTCGGCAATTCTTGTGAGGCCGGGCGGGCGATTGGTGTATTCCACATGCACATTGACGCGACGCGAGAATGAAAACGTGGTGGAGACGTTTCTGCGCGAGAATGGACAATTCACTCTTGAGCCTGCGGGAGATATTCTCCTTAAGACGGGAGTCCAGATCACCTCATCATCGCCTTATCTCATGCTGCTTCCCCATAAAACCGGTACTGACGGTTTCTTTGCTGCCGTTCTCACGAAATCGCTTCATTGATTCTTACACGCTCTTTTTCTACCTTGTTCATCATTCCTACTCACTTAATCGCATGATGATATGATCAGACCTTACGTTGTTCTTCTGTTTCTTGTATTTGTCCTCGCAGGCTGTGGTGGTCCTTCACCCGAAGAAATGTTTGCCAGGGCTGGAGAGGCCGTGGACGCGAGGGATTTCCCACTTGCTATCGCGGAATTCACCAAGCTCGTTGAAGCGCATCCTGAGAGCGAGCAGGCGGAGGTGTCAATGTTCACCATCGCCACCATTTACAACAATGAACTGCATGAGTTTGATAAGGCTATTGAAGCCTACAAGAAATATCTGTCACTCAATCCGGACGGCACAAAAGCACCGGAAGCATCGTTCCTCATTGCGTATCTTTATCACAACGAGCTGAAGAACCTTGATAGTGCCGCCGTCGCATACCGCGCATTTCTCGATCGCTTTCCCGACCATGAAATGGCCCCCTCCGCGAAGTTCGAACTTGAGCATCTCGGTAAGAGCCCGGAGGAGCTTCTGCCTGACGCTGATCCCGATCCCACCTCGACGAAAGACATACCGACATAAAGGAAGGTGAAGGGACGTGGAAGGGGATTATCGCCAGTTCTTGCAACCGCACGTCGTCTCAAAGCTTGCAAACATGGAGCTTCGGGCACGACTCGTTGTCGAGGGCTTCATTACCGGGTTGCACAAAAGCCCATATCATGGGTTCAGCGTGGAGTTTGCTGAGCATCGACAGTATATGCCGGGCGATGAGATCAGGCATATCGACTGGAAGATCTACGGGAAGACCGACCGCTATTACATCAAGCAGTACGAAGAAGAAACCAACCTGAAGTCGTACATCATCCTCGACGCGAGCAGGTCGATGGAGTACGGTTCACCCGGCAACATCCGCAAGATCGAATATGCCTCGTACCTTGCCGCATCACTTGCGTACATGATGATCAAGCAGCAGGATGCGGTGGGCCTGTCGGTGTTTGATGAAGCGATCACCTCTTATCTTCCACCGCATGCAACAAAGGGCTACCTTCGACAGATACTCATCGCGCTCGAGCGGGTGCGGGCAAGCAAGCGCACAGGCGCGGGCAAGTCGCTCCACCAGGTGGCAGACCGCATCAAGCGTCGGGGACTCGTCGTGGTGATCAGCGACCTTTTCGATAAGCCTGAAGACGTTATCGGTGCATTGAAGCACTTCCGCCACAAGAAGAACGAAGTGATCGTGATGCATGTGTTGGACCCGATGGAACGGAGCTTTGCTTTCGGCGGTGACGCAATGTTCAAAGACATGGAAACAACCGAGCAGTTAATGACCCAGCCCTGGCAGATTCAAAAGGCGTATCAACAGGCGATGGGTGATTACCTTGAACACTACAAACGAGAATGTCGTGAAAATGCCATTGACTATGTTTTGCTCGATACTCGAACGCCTTTTGATCAAGCTCTTGTAGAATACCTCAGTAAGAGGGCAAGAATATTCTAACAATTCAGAGATGGACGGCACGCTCCACACCCATCGTGATACAGGTACGATGGGTTCTTTGTTGGTAGGTATTGGAATCCCGGATTCATGGCCAAATCAAAAAAAGTTGTTGACGAAATAGAACCCGTACTCACAACGCCCCTGAACCACATCGTTATCAGAGGCGCACGAGAACACAACCTGAAGAATATTGATGTCGATATTCCCCGCAACCAGCTTGTTGTGATCACAGGTCTTTCGGGTTCGGGAAAGTCCAGTCTGGCTTTCGATACGATCTATGCCGAAGGACAGCGGCGGTTTGTGGAAAGTCTTTCGACCTACGCCCGTCAGTTCCTCAACGCAATGGAACGTCCCGATGTGGAGTACATCGAAGGTCTCAGCCCCGCCATATCCATCGAACAGAAGACCGTCGGGCACAACCCGCGCTCGACCGTCGGTACGGTCACCGAGATATACGACTATCTGCGCCTGCTGTTTGCCCGGGCCGGGGTTCAGCACTGCTACAATTGCGGGAGGAAGGTCGAGAAGCAGACCACCGACCAGATCATTGATTCCATTCTTCACCTTCCTGAAGGAACCAAAATCCAACTTCTCGCCCCGATTGTGAAAGGGCGAAAGGGGCACTACCGGGAATTGTTCGAAGAGATCCTGCGTGACGGGTTCCTGCGGGTCCGTGTCGATGGTGCTGTCCGGGAAATTGAGAAGGGGATGCAGATCGACCGGTACAAGATTCACAATATCGAAATCGTGGTTGACCGGATCGTTGTGAAGAAGGAAATCCGCTCGCGCATTGCGGATTCAGTTGAGGTGGCACTCCGGTTTGGTTCGGGAATGATTATTGTCAACACAGATACCCCTGCACAAGAACCACAGCCGAAATCGAATCGCTCAAAGAAACAGGTTGGACCTGTCGGTCAGGATATTCTGATGAGCAAGCATCTCTCATGTCCTGTGTGCAACATCAGTTATGAAGAACCCGCGCCGAATTCATTTTCATTCAATTCTCCCTTCGGTGCGTGCCCGACCTGTAATGGACTTGGTGAGACGAAGGAATTTGATCTGGACTTGATTATTCCCGATGACTCGCTTTCGATCAATGAGGAAGGTCTTGCGCCACTCGGCAAACCGAGGTCCACGTGGGCATTTAGTCAAATACGGGCAGTCGGGAAGAAGTACCGCTTTGATTTCGATACACCATTGAAGAAACTCTCGAAACCTGCGCGCGAGGCGTTGTTGCATGGTTCGGGCGATGAGAAGTTCGATATCGAATACAAGTTCTCGAGTGGCCGTACCGTGATGTACAAGCATCGCTTCGGCGGGCTGCTGGATATTCTGAAGCATTACTACGAAGACAGTAGTTCGAACACCATACGCGATTGGGTGGAAGCATACATGACTTCCAAGATCTGTTCGGCATGCAAGGGAGGCAGGCTCAAGAAGGAGACCCTTGCCATCAGACTACAGGATGTTGTAACGAAAAAGATCTATAACATCCACGACGTAGTCCGACTCTCAATCGTCGATGCTGAAAAGTTTTTCCGGACGCTGAAACTCACAGAGCGGCAAATGCTTATCGCCACCCAGATTCTAAGGGAAATCCAGCAGAGGCTGGAGTTTCTCGTCAACGTCGGACTCGATTATCTCTCACTGGATCGGTCGGCGCGTACACTTTCCGGGGGCGAGGGGCAGCGCATCAGGCTTGCAACACAAATCGGCTCGCAGTTGGTGGGCGTGTTGTACATTCTTGATGAGCCGAGCGTCGGGCTGCATCAACGGGACAACATCAAACTTATCAATTCGTTGAAACGATTGCGCGACCTTGGCAATTCAGTCCTCGTTGTTGAACACGACAGGGAAATGATTGAAAGTGCGGACTTTGTCCTCGACCTTGGACCGGGTGCGGGTGAACATGGCGGCCATGTGGTTGCAGCGGGCAAACCCGCTGACCTTGTAGTGAAGAACGATCGCCTTCATACCAACGGTGCGGGCTTCGAGCCTGTTTCTTATACCGCCCAGTACCTTACAGGCAGCAAGTCCATTGAAGTGCCTTCAACACGCCGGAAGGGGAGCGGCAAGTTCCTTAGTCTTGAAGGTGCAACGGGGAATAATTTGGCAGGTGTGACGCTCCGGCTTCCGCTTGGGACATTCATCGCCATTACCGGAGTGAGCGGTTCAGGGAAGTCTTCGCTCATCACGGAAACACTGTATCCGATTCTTTCACGTAAGTTATACAAGTCGAGACGTGTCCCACTGCCGTACAAGAAGCTCACCGGCTTGGATCATATTGACAAAGTTATTGAGATTGATCAATCGCCGATAGGGCGGACTCCGCGCTCAAATCCTGCAACCTATACCGGTTTGTTCGGGCTTGTGCGTGATTTATTCACCCAACTTCCCGAAGCGAAGATCCGAGGGTACAAGGCGGGACGATTTAGCTTCAACGTGGCCGGTGGCCGCTGCGAAGGATGTGAGGGTGATGGAGTGAAGAAGATTGAGATGAACTTTCTCCCCGACGTGTATGTGCTGTGCGATGTTTGCAAAGGAAAGCGCTACAACCGTGAGACACTGCAAGTTCACTACAAAGGAAAGTCGATCGCCGATGTGCTGGATATGACGGTCGCTGAAGCAGTGGACTTTTTCAGTGAGATTCCCTCACTGCAACGCAAGTTGCAGACGTTGCGAGATGTGGGCCTCGGATACATCCGCCTCGGTCAACAGGCAACGACACTCAGTGGAGGCGAGGCGCAGCGCGTCAAGCTCTCGACGGAACTATCCAAAATTGGTACAGGCAGCACCGTGTACATTCTCGATGAGCCGACAACGGGGCTTCACTTTGAGGATATCCGTGTCCTGCTCGGGGTACTTTACAAACTTGTCGACAAGGGTAACACAGTGATTGTTATCGAACACAACCTTGATGTCATCAAGACTGCCGATTGGGTGATTGACCTTGGACCGGGCGGTGGAGTGGCTGGGGGACAAATCGTTGCGGAGGGAACCCCGGAGGATGTGGCGAAGGCTGCGCGTTCGGCGACAGGGAAGTACATTAAAGCGGAATTGGAACGGTAGATGGCTTCCCTTTCGAGACAAACCGGTTATTCCTGAAATAGAACCTCCAGCGGTGTTCTTTCCCGGTAGAAATACCGATACGTGTTGATGTCCCGATCTTTGTACGCAGTTTTTCCGAGTCACGTGCAATCCAGATGTGCCGACCGAGAAGATCAGTTCCATTCTCTTTTCGTGCGATCCCAAAAGCTTCACAGAGTTTAGCCGGACCGTTTGTAAGATGAACAAGACTGTTCGTCGTTTTTGGTCGTTGCCTTCGCTTCATCATCAACTCCATTCCGGTAACCGGCTCAATCGCCCTCAGTAACACTGCATGCCCGGTTCCTTCTTCCTCGGTAACCACATTTGCGCAGAAATGCATGCCATAGGTAAAGTACACGTACAGAGTTCCGCCCTGCCGAAACATCGCCTCATTCCGCTTTGTGCGTCCTCTGAAGGCGTGGCTTGCCGGATCGCGGGATCCGAGGTATGCCTCCACTTCAACAATTCTTCCCACCATGTTGCGGATTCCGACACGTCTGACCAAAAAGCAACCAAGGAGCCCCTTTGCAACCTTGAGGGTGGGCTGCATGTAGAAGCTCCTTGGAAGTTTTCTCAATGCCATGAGAAACTATATCAGTGCGTAGCTTAGACCAATGGCGAGTGTTTGCTTGATCTGTGTTCTCGGTGTGACTTCACGTTCGTTGATAAGCTGGGCACTCAGCACAACCGTGATGTATTTATTCACCTGTGCTGTTATTGCATTGTCCGAGCGGACGATGATTTCGTCAATGGTTTTGAATGGGGCGAACAGCTCCAGCCTGGATGTGAATTTCATGTTCTCGGCAAACGCCCAATCCACCTCGGTCACGGATTCCAATCCTCCCAATACTTTCACTTTCTCGATCTCAGCAGTTTCCGGATCGTCGGAATATCCGTTGTAGTCGGAAGTGATAATCTCTCGAACGGCGGCCCCAAGGCGTGTTGTTATTTCTGCCGTAGGTTTATATGATGCGCCAATACTCTGCGTGAGATATCCAGGATCGAAGAATTTTGAGACCTGCACGCGTGTGCCGTCGTCGGCATAGACATAGCCCGGCGCAAACTGCGTGCGGGCGGTAAATGCGGCGTATGGATTGATATGGACGCCAATCTTATACAACAGGATCGACTCAAAGTAGATTTCGTCATCGGTTTTGCGCAATCCCTGGCTCCCAAGTCGCGTTTGACCAAATGAGAGCTTATAGGCATTGGACCAATTAGTTTTCTCCTCGTCACCGATGGACGCGCCTTTGAGCCACAATGTATAGGAAAGGGTATTCTCGCCACCAGCTGCCCAATCTTTGAACGACACCTGCGTCAGGTTCAATCCCGCAACAACATTGTGGTGCCAACCCAACGAGGTGTCGGCTTTTACCTGTGCGGCTTTCTCACGCAATGTTTTCTCGCGTGCAATATCCTCCTGTTCCATTTGAGCGAAAACCGGAGCAATCATCCCACAGAGGGCGACAATCAAGAACATTTTCTTCATAAATATTCATCCTTTGAATAATGTTGGTGCATGTGTGGTCAAAACAGACTTGTCCGTCGGGAGCGGCCACCGAGTCCGAGGACGCCAAGTAATCCTCGTGTCACCTCCCGTGCCACTGTGCGTCCTATCTGGCGTGTGAGAGGATCGGCAATTACCTTTTCAATGGTGGATTTCTCCGGTTTGCCCTGACTGGAAACTGGTGCTGCCTGAACGGCATTCTGAATTTTTGCAGTGAGCATTTCGTAGGCGCTCTCACGGTCAATGTGTTCATTGTAGGATCTCGCAAGGGAGGAGGCCGTGACCATCTGCTGTAATTCTGCGGGAGTCAGGGTCCCCATGCGCGATGCGGGTGCGCACATCATCGTGTGAACGAGCGGTGTGGGAATACCCTGTTCATTCAGTACGCTGACAAATGCCTCGCCGATCCCCAGTGCAGTGAGAAGTTCGTCCGTCTTGTAATATTCTGTAAGAGGATAATTCTCCGCAGCTTGTTTGATGGCTTTGCGGTCTTGAGCCGTGAACGCACGGAGTGCATGCTGCACTTTCATGCCGAGTTGTGCCAGGATCGGTGCCGGGATATCCGTCGGTGTCTGCGTACAAAAAATAATGCCTACGCCTTTTGAGCGAATCAACTTGATAATGGTCTCGAGTTGCTCCAGCAGTGCCCTGGATGCCTCCCGGAATACCAGGTGGGCTTCGTCGATGAACACAACGAGCTTGGGCTGGTCCGGATCACCTTCTTCCGGGAATGTCGCGTAGATTTCCGCCAATAAGCAGAGCATGAATGTCGAGAACATCCTGGGCTTGCTTTGAATGTCCGTCAAGCGAAGAATATTAATCACACCGACCCCGCTCTCGTTCACACGGAGAAGGTCTTCCACGGCAAAGGACTTTTCCCCGAAAAACATTTCGGAGCCTTCTTGTTCGATCTCGACAACCTTCCTGAGGATGGTGCCCGTGGTCGCAGTGCTCAGTCGTCCGTAGTCCTTCTCAACGTCGACCTTTCCTTCGTTTGTCAGAAAATGGAGTGTCTTTTTGAAGTCCTTGAGATCCAGGAGAGGCAGTTGATGGTCATCGCAATATTTGAATACGAGCGAAACCACGCCAGCCTGTGTATCATTCAGTTCAAGGATTTTGGAAAACAACACCGGGCCGAACTCCGAAACCGTTGCCCGCATGCGCACGCCGGGTTCACTCGAGATTGTCAGGAACTCGACGGGGAACTGTCCGGCCTTCCACGGAACGCCAATGTTCTGATGGCGCTCTTGAATCTTTGGATTCGACTCGCCGGCTTGGGAAATTCCGCTCACATCGCCTTTCATATCCATCAGGAGTACGGGAACACCCTTGGAAGAAAGTGACTCCGCAATCATCTGCAGTGTTTTGGTTTTTCCCGTGCCGGTTGCGCCGGCAATCAACCCATGCCGGTTGAATGTCCTGAGAGGGGCACGTACAAGCACATTGTTGAGGGTTGAGCCATCAAAGACTGATCCACCCAGGATAATGGAATCACCGCGGAACTGGTATCCCGCGGTGATTTCTTGTTCGAAAGTTTCCCTGCCTGCCATTATTTTCTTGCTTTAAGCAAGTCCCTGATTTCCGTCAGTAATATTTCTTCCTTGGGTGGTGCCGCTGGTGTCGCCGGTGCTTCGACTTGTTTCTTTTTCATCGAGTTCATTCCCTTTACAAGCAGAAAAATGGCAAACGCCACAATGACGAAGTCGATGATGGTATTGATGAACAATCCGTAGTTGATTGCCACTGCGGGGGTCTCACCCACGGCTTCTTTGAGGACGATTGCGAGAGTGCTGAAATCAACTCCCCCGAGCATGAATCCAATGGGGGGCATGATCACATCAGTAACAAGTGACGATACAATTTTTCCAAATGCACCACCGATGACAATACCAACGGCGAGGTCAACCACGTTGCCTCGCATGGCGAACGTCTTGAATTCCTGTATCATGGACATACTAACTCTCCTGGGTAATTGTAAGGTGGAGTAGGAATGCTGTTAGAACATGTTCTTCAATTTGCCGAGCACCCCACTTGCAATATCTGTATTGCCCAGAAGGCTTGAAATTCCCGGGACAGAGCCCTCAACAAGTTTCATGGTTTCCGGGGAGAGCTTATCCTTGAGCAATTGCAGAGCCACAGGTAGGAAGGCTTTTACGGTGTCCATGGAGAATCCGGCCTTTGAAAACTGTGTCATCAGCGTATTCGCTGCCGGTGAGCTTGATCCGAACAACGTACCGGCCATACCCATGAGACCGCCGAGAGGAGAATCCTGAACGGTTTGCGGTGTTTTCTGGAATGTGGTGAGAATGTCGGCGGCATTTGGAATTGCCGAAGAGACTTTCGAGAACGCGTCGCCCGGAATGTGTTGCTGTAGTGTGGATAATAAAGCTCCGAGGCCCTTTTCTGCTGTTCCATTATCCAAACCCGCTTTTGATGCCAGAGTCGAAATGAAGTCAGACATGGCGTCTTCCTTTCTGCAATGTGGAACGAGTGAACAGTTGTGCCCCGCTCATGCAGGGCACAATTGTTCATGATGAGTTATTTTGTGCGGTAGAATTCGATACGCCGATTTTGTTGGCGTCCTTCCGCGGAGGTGTTCGGTGCGATAGGTTTGTCAGGGCCGAAACCCTTTGTGCCGACACGATCTGTTGCAATCCCCTTTGCCACTAACCAGGCCTTTACGGCATCTGCCCTGGCCTGTGACAATTTCATGTTGGTGGATTGTCTCCCCGTATTGTCAGTATGACCGTGGATTTCCACACTGATGTCGGCGTTCTCCGCGAGCGTGTTATATGCTTTCTCAAGGATACCTTCGGATTCGGCGGTGACCTCCGATTTTCCTGAAGCAAACACAATACCATCCAGGACAATCGCCTTGCCCACCTCAACCTGCAAGACTTCCTTCTTTGGAATGTCGTCATTTGCACTGAGGGGATCGGTGCCGCGGGTGTCCTCAACACCATCAACCACTGTACCGCCGTCAGTGTCAGCTTTCAGAGGATCCGTCCGATGACGATTCACTTCGTCACCATCATTCAGTCCATCACCGTCTGTGTCTGCTTTCATCGCGTTGGCTCTATGAGTATTGATTTCAGCGGCATCCGTCAGACCGTCATTGTCAGAATCAGCCATGTTCGGGTTTGTACGATGAGTGTTGATCTCGCTTCCGTCATTCAGGCCGTCATCGTCGCTGTCCGCTTTATTAGGATTGGTGGAATGTGTTCTTACTTCATCGCCGTCATTCAACCCATCGCCGTCACTATCAGCCTTGAGTGGGCTGGTGTTGTATTGTTTCACTTCGCTTCCGTCGTTCAGGCCGTCGCCATCCGAATCCGGGTTCTTCTTATCCGTACCGGCTGCCTTCTCCTCACGGTTGGTGAGACCATCACCATCAGGGTCTGCATTCGGGCTTTCTCCTGAGATCGTGAGGCCGACCTGGACGTTCCAGAATGCGTCATTCTCACCGACTTTTACACCGTTCAAATCATCGCTCAATGTGTAGTTGAATCCACCGCTCATCTCGAATGATGCTCTGTCGTCGACTCTGAATTGGAGCCCAATTCCTCCCGGCGCAAACCCGGTCCAACCTTTCTCCTTTGTGCCGGCCGAAGGGTTGGCAGGCATTTGCTCAATGTCGAAGTGTAAAGCTCCGAAACCTGCATACAAGAATGGATTCCATGTCTCAAACGCGAATGGACTCAGTACAAACCTGTAGTCAATAGGGATGAGTTGTGTGGAGTAGTCGCTTCCGGCGACACGACCCAGACCTAGCCCGAACTCACCCTGGAGGACGGGGGTGATGCCATATCGAAGAAAAGCCCTGGCGTGAAATCTGGAAACCCGGTCACGTAACTCAGTTTGTCCAAAATTGTTACCGAATCCAATTCCACCGCCTAACCCCTCATTGGGAAACTGGGCTTGAATCGGTGAAAATATAAAGATTAAGCAGATGGTGACTGCCGTGGAGAGCAATCGAGTTCGCATATGGACTCCATGATGGTGATTAATGGTGATTGATCAAAAATGACGATAGTCTCTAACAAGATTCCAATGTCCCAACATTCAGAAAATGGGTTCTGAAAGGGAAAACAGCTGCTGGTTAATGGTTGTGCCGGATGGCACTACTTGAAATGAACAGGAAGCATTCGTTCTGCGGACAAGATAACGCCCTCCTCCGTGAAATGCAACCATGCGAAGGGCCTTCTTCTGCGGCTACTTCCGGTCAAGCTCCTTCATAAATGAAGTGACGAGTTTATCGACCTCCTCGGGAGTTGTGGAAGTTCCAAGAGCATTTCCGGACTGCTTCTGTGCAGGTTCTTCCTTTTTCCAAACGGGAGAATTTCCAGCTTTCATCACAATTCTCTTCTCGATTTCCTCCATCCATGAAGTTGCGGGTGCAGACCCGGGATGAGTTGTTTTGGTTAGTGGTGAAGGAGCGACGCCGTCATCAGGATTGATGGGATGTGTCTCGAAGGCAAGCCTTTTGACGTTCATCAAATGCCGTGCTGTAACATTGTCGGAGATAATCGAACCACCCCAGGTTCCGGGACCGAGCGTCATCGATGGATCGAGTCCATTTGTGTACCCCACGGCACCAAGAGCAGATTGTGTATTGACGAGGATCCTGAATGCCGGTTTCTCCAATGCAAACTTCATGATAATGTCGTTATCCTTGGAATGAATGGCGAGGGTATGTCCGATGCCTCCGAACTCCAGCAACTCAATACAGCGATGGCATGCATCGCGCCATCCATCTTCGGTATAGAATGAAAGAACGGGGGAGAGCTTCTCGCGTGAGAGCGGTATGTCTCTTCCAACGCCTTGAAGTTCGGCAATGAGGACAGAGGTGTTGGACGGAACCGAGATGCCGGCTTTTTGGGCAATGAACACCGGTGACTTTCCAACGACATCCGGATTGATCGCTCCGCGCTCGCTGAACATGAGCTTGGCCAGTCGTTCTTTCTCCTCGCCGGCCACAAAGTACGCCCCGCGTTTCTTGCATTCCTCTACAACCTGATTCTTGATCGGTGCGTCGCAGACCAACGCAGACTCTGTGGAACAGAGTACACCATAGTCAAACTGCTTGCCCGAGATAATATCGGCAACGGCTTTGCGTACGTTTGCAGTTCTCTCGATAAAGGCGGGGACATTCCCGGACCCGACGCCGTACGCGGGTTTGCCGGAGCTGTAGGCCGACTTTACCATCTGGTTGCTGCCCGTTGCGAGAATGACAGCGGTCAGCTTATGCCGCATCAGTTCACTGGTACCTTCGAGCGTGGGTGAGGAAAGGCATGAAATGAGATTCTTTGGGGCGCCCGCTTTCTCGGCGGCATCCCGAACGATATTGATGGCTTCGAGTGTACACTTCGCTGCGCGGGGATGCGGACTTGCTACAACGCCATTCCGTGCCTTGACGGAAATAATCGCCTTAAACATTGCGGTGGAAGTTGGATTGGTGGAGGGAATCAGCGCCGCAACCACGCCCATCGGCTCACCGATGAAGATCACTTTCTTCTCCTTGTCTTCGCGGATAACACCAACGGTCTTCAGGTCTTTAATGGATTCCCAGACGCGCCGTGTGGCGAACTCGTTTTTCTTTTGCTTGTCCTCCGGTTTGCCGAACCCGGTTTCTTCAGAGGCCATCCGACCGAGCCGGGCTGCCTCTGCGTATCCGGCTTCCACCATCGCTTTCACGATGCGGTCAACCTGTTCCTGCGAGTAGCTGTGGAATTCGATCTGTGCGGACTTGGCTTTCTGCAGCAGGTCGCGTACTTCCTGTATGGATTGAAGATCCTTGTCGAGTGCCATAAAAAGCCTGTTGGTGATTAAAGGGTTTTATCTTTTGGCCAGAGTGTCAGGCCGGTCTTTTCATCAGGAAAACGTTCAAGCGGTGGTCCTTCAAATTCCTCGATCGTTACTTCGCATGCGAACACAGGAGTTCCGCCGGGAATGAGGTGACCGCCCTTGCCGTTTCCTTTTTCGTCGGAGAGAACAACATGCGCATGGACAAATGGTTTTCCCTCTTTGATGCTGATATTGCCATACAGACTCACGATTTCCAGTGGCTCATTCAGCTCGATGTCATAATATGTCATCAGCTTCTGGTCATAGTACGCGAGTTTTGCTCTTTGCACTGCACCGATGCCCGTCACCCGACCAAGGGTGATGTTATTCTGTTGGACGATCCTCGTGATGCCATCATACAGGTCAGTCCCTTTCTCCAACTGGCCGATGAGCGTACGCTTCGTTACGTATTTGCTCATGAGGAGAACAATGTCGGTTGAATGACGCGTGGCGGTACAATGTTGAAGTGTTTGTATGCAAGCTTTGTCGTCTCGCGTCCACGCGGGGTACGCTGAATGAATCCTTCCTGAATGAGATATGGTTCATACACCTCTTCGATGGTACCAGGCTCCTCACCGACGGCAACGGCGAGCGTATTGAGTCCGACCGGGCCCCCCGAGTATTTCTCCATAATGCAGAGAAGGATCCGCTTGTCCATCTCATCAAGCCCGTGTTCATCGACTTCCAGTGCTTTGAGAGCGTGGTTGGCAACTTTTGTTGAGACAATGCCTCGTTCGCTTGCAAGGCTCTTGTCTGCCTGGGCGAAGTCACGGCAACGGCGGAGCAAGCGGTTGGAAATGCGCGGTGTGCCGCGGGACCGGCGTGCAATTTCTGAGAGACCAGAATCCTCGCATTCGATCTGGAGCAGTTTTGCAGAGCGAGCGAGTATGCTCTGAAGAATGTCAGGAGTGTAGTAGTCGAGCCTGTTGGCAATGCCGAATCTTGCGCGTAGGGGCGAGGTCAACAATCCGGCACGCGTTGTTGCACCGATGAGCGTATACCGGGGGAGAGTCAGTTGGATACTGCGTGCACTCGGACCCGAATCGATCATAATATCCAGTCGGAAATCTTCCATTGCCGAATAGAGATATTCCTCGACAACGGCATTCAGCCGGTGAATCTCATCAATAAAAAGCACGTCGCCTGCTTCAAGGTTGGTCAGGATTCCGGCCAGGTCACCCGGCTTATCCAGTACCGGCCCCGAGGTAATTTTGATATTGCTTCCCATCTCACTGGCGATGATATGTGCCAATGTGGTTTTGCCGAGTCCCGGAGGGCCTGTGAGAAGAACATGGTCGAGCGATTCACCACGCTGCTTTGCAGCGCTGATGAATATCTTGAGGTTGTCAGTAATCTTCTCTTGCCCATAGAAATCCTCAAACGCAAGAGGGCGGAGGGCCTGATCGAATTCAACTTCGGTGGCGATGGGTTCGGGGGATGTTAGATCGGATTTTCTCATCGGATTGAAGATAACATATCATCCTTTGAAGTTCAATTGTGACCTACTTTGCTGCATGCCGGAGGGCCGCCTTGATAAGTTCCTCGACACTTGATTCCTTATCATTCAAATCCCCGAGTGCAGAGCGCAAGGCCTTCTCTGCAACCGGACGGGCGTACCCAAGCGACGTGAGAGCCAACAATGCTTCCGACCGAACACTCAGATGCGGATCGCCTGGTCCGCCGGATGGCGGTCCGAGTTCGAGCTTCGATATTTTGTCGCGTAATTCAACCACAAGCCGTTCTGCCAGCTTCCGTCCAACGCCCGGAATTCTTGTCAGTGCGCCGAAGTTGCTGTTTGCGACGTAGGTCTTCAGTTCTGTGACAGGAATACCCGAGAGAATCGTCTGTGCCATCTTCGGTCCGATACCTGAAACGGAAATGAGTAACCGGAATACCTCGCGCTCATCTGATGTGGCGAATCCGAATAATTGCAGAATATCTTCCCGCACATTGAGATGTGTAAGAATGGATATCTGAGCGCCGACTTCACCAACTGCTTCATAGGTGGAGAGGGGAATGACGACACTGTAGCCGATACCGTTCACGTCAATAGTCAGTTCAGTGGGAGCTTTATGGGTCAATGTTCCGCGGAGAGATGAGATCATCAACGGACCCGATGAGGATTGGCAGAGACAAATGATGCCCAGTCGGTATACTTGGCTGTGGGTGTTGCCATTCGATGGACATGGCAGATGGCGATGGCCAGTGCATCGGACGCGTCAAGCAACATGCGGGAGTTCGAGAGACCGAGCAATGACTTCACCATGAACTGTACCTGCTGTTTTGATGCGCCACCGTTTCCTACAACAGCCTTCTTGATCTCTCGCGGTGAATATTCCGTCGTCGGGACTTCCGCACTGACGGCTGCGAGAATAGAAACCCCACGCGCATGGCCAAGCTTCAACGCCGATTGTGCATTCTTTCCGTAGAACGCAGACTCAATGGCAAACTCATCGGGGTGATACTGGGCGATGAGTTCGCACAGTCCCGAATGGATATTCTTTAATCGCACCGGCATCGACATGTCCGCCCTGTTCTTGATGGACCCGCACGCGAGGAAACGAATGCCGGAGGCGTTTCTTGACACCACACCGTAACCGGTCGCAAGAGTACCGGGGTCAACCCCGAGCACGATAGTTGATGAGTGACCGGACTGTGTACGCCGTCCCACACGACGCGGCGTTAAAGGTGTCGTTGTGTTAGCCATTGAAAGAGGCGAGTTCCTTTTCATCTATATCAAAATTGGCATAGACGTTCTGTACGTCTTCGTGTTCCTCAAGGACTTCCATCAATCTCAGTACTTGTTCGGCTTCCTTACCTGTCACTTTTGTTGTATTCTGAGGGACCATCTGCAGTGCCGCGCTTTCGATCTTGATTCCCTTGTCTTCGATCGCCTTTCGCACAGGTTCAAATGATTGTGGAGATGTTGTGACGGTGAATGTTTCTTCGTCCGCCTGCATATCGTCGGCTCCGACTTCGAGGATAATGCCAAGGAGGTCGTCTTCGCTCATTGCTCCAGCCTTGGGGATGACAATGTTTCCTTTTTTCTGGAACATCCAGGCCACACTGCCGGATTGGCCGAGGTTGCCGTTGTTGCGGGAGAAGGAGTGCCGCATTTCGGAAACTGTGCGGTTGTTATTATCTGTCACCACCTCAACGATAATAGCCACGCCACCCGGACCATACCCTTCGTAGGTGAGTTCCTCGTAAGAAACGCCAGGGAGTTCGCCCGTTCCCTTTTGGACAGCGCGCTTGATATTGTCCGCGGGCATGTTTGCCGCCTTGCCGGTGTTGATGGCAAGACGAAGTCGTGGGTTCGAGTCGGGGTTGCCGCCGCCGTCGCGTGCAGCAATAGTGATTTCCTTGATGAGTCGGGTGAACAAACGTCCGCGTGCCGAATCCGTGACGGCCTTCTTGCGTTTGATGGTTGCCCACTTTGAGTGGCCTGACATGTACTCCTCCTTCGGTTGCTGTTATCGGATGTCTTTGATTTTCAATTGAGGCAGGGCATCGCCCTGTTGCTGTCCTGCGGCCGCTTGCCAGTTGCTTTCTTCGATGGAGAACACGCACGCCACGTCCTTTTTACCTGCGTGAACCTTGGGCATCAAATCTCCCAGCCCGAAACCAATTGCATCATACACGCGTCCGTCCTGGCGAACACGGAAGCGAAGGTGGTTCTTGCCGACGATGCGGGGGGCACCCACCACCTCGAGGTTCCTGGAAAGGAAAACCGGGCGCATATTGCCGGGGCCGAACGGTGCAAACTCGTTCAGGATGCGCACGAACTTTGGCGTCACTTCAGAAAGCGTCACCTCGGTGTCAATTTTGATTTCGGGATTTTTCAAATCATCTGTCATTAGTTCTTTCACAGCGGCGTTAAATGCGTTCCGGAATTCATCCAACCGATCAATCTCGACCGTTAATCCCGCGGCATACTTGTGCCCACCGAACTGAATCAACGTACTCGCGCATTTCTGGAGGGCTTTGTAAATATCGAAGCCGGACACACTGCGCGCAGATCCTTTGGCAACGCCGGCAACTGTGGAGAGCATGATGGAGGGCTTGTAGTATTTCTCCACCATGCGCGATGCGACAATGCCTATGACTCCCGGATGCCAATCCTCTGAATGGAGGACAAGCGCCGACTCAACTTCGATATCAAGGATCCGTTCAGCAAGTTCCTGCGCACTGACAAACGTTGCTTCGTCGATCATGCGGCGTTCGCGGTTTTCATCCTCCAAAACCTGGGCAAGATCTTTTGCTACTTCAGGGTCCATGCTCACCATCAACTCCACGGCCCTCATCGCATCACCGAGCCGTCCGACGGCATTTATGCGCGGGGCCAGGACAAACACAATGTTTCCGGAAGTGATTCCTCCTACAGTCAATCCCGCCACATCTATCAGCGCTTTCATTCCCGGACGCGGGGATCTGTTAAGGAGAGAGAGGCCGTGACGGACAAGGACACGGTTCTCACCGGTCAGAGGTACGATATCTGCGGTGCTGGCGAGAGTGACGAAGTCAAGGTAGGAGGGGATGACATCCTCTTTCCCAAGTCGTTTTGCAAGACCTTGAATGAGTTTGAATCCCACACCACAACCACAGAGGGATTTGAAAGGATACGGATCGCCGGGTTTTATTGGATCAAGTACGGCACAGGCATTTGGGAGAACGGGACCAGGCTCATGATGGTCGCAGATGATAATATCGATTCCAAGTCCTCGCGCGTACTCAACCTGATCGACAGCAGTAATCCCGCAATCGACGGCAACGAGCAAACGCGTACCCATCTCAGAAGCCTTGTCAATTCCGGCCAGCGAAATACCATATCCTTCTTTGATACGATCCGGAATATAATACGAGACATCCAGGTCGATATCCTTGAAGAAGAGATAGAGCATGGATGCACCGTTCGTTCCATCAACATCATAATCTCCGTAGACTAGTACCCGTTCGTTATTCCGTTGTGCAAGGAGAATACGCTCCGTTGCTTCAGTCATTCCGCCAAGCAGGAACGGGTCATGTAACTGTTCAAGTCCGGGCCGAAAGTATGACTTTGCCTTGTCATAGTCATCGATTCCGCGTTGAACAAGTACGCGGGAGATGGCTTCGGGGACGTTGATTTCCTTACACAGGCGGGCAACAGATTCCACAGGTGGCGCTTCAGCAACCGTCCATCGACGTTCACGTATTGTACCGTTCAATTTTGCTCCAATGGGAAACCTGTTTTCGCTGCACGCAGAGCGAACGAAAACAGTGCAGGTCTGTAAGCCGAATTCTGTCTTTCTCCGTCCGAAGACGGAAAGAGGCAGCCATTTCTCTGGGCCCGGGATTACTCCCGAGGCTCTAGCGACCTACCCGAGAGTTACATGATGCTTGCGCATCATAGTGAAGCGAGCAGCTTCTCCTCTCCTATGTGGTCTTGCTCCGGATGGGGTTTGTCGCGACCCCCGACATTGCTGTTGGGGCGGTGAGCTCTTACCTCGCCTTTTCACCCTTACCCCAATGTATCGAGGCGGTATGTTTTCTGTGACACTTTCCGTACACGCCGGTTTGCACCGGCACGCCCCCCGCTCTTCACGGGGCATCCTGCTCTGGGGAGTTCGGACTTTCCTCATGGCGCTTTTGGCGTCACGCGGCTGCCCGACCTGCATTGTGAGATGATATGCGTGAATTACACTTTGACGAGCTTCTTTGAGTCGATCCCTCTGTTGGCCAGTTGGTCGGCCTCCTTGTTCTGTTCGCGGGGGACGTGCTTCAACTCAAAGCGAAACGGGGCATTCTCAATAAGCCCGATGACCCGTTGGAAATATTTCTTCAGAACCTCATCCTTGACCCTGTACTCGCCGTTGATCTGGCGTACCATCAATTCGCTGTCAGAATGAGCGATGAGATGGCTGCATGACGTTGACTTCATCTTCCTCAGGAGCAACAGGAGGGCCGAGTATTCTGCAACATTGTTGGTTGCCTGACCGATGTAGCCCGAGGTGGAAAAAACAATTTCACCCGACTCATTCTTGACGATTACTCCTATGCCACTGTCACCCGGGTTGCCCCGCGAGCCGCCATCGGTGAATGCGTAACAAATCATACGACGGCGGGGATCGTCTCGGCGACTGCGTCGGAGATGATAATTCTGCCGCAATGCTCGCAGAGATAGACTTTCTTATTCTGGCGGAGCTCCAGAAGTTCCTGCGGCGGTACTTTATTGAAACACCCGCCACATGAGCCGCGTTTTATCGGAACAACAGCTTTGCCCCTGCGTGCTTTCCGGATTCTCTCGTACACTTCAATGTCTGCCTTGCTTATGCGGACAATAATTTTTTCGCGTTCATGATGGTATTTCGCCTCTTCGTCAGCAGTCGTTTTGGACACCTCTGCAAGATCCGCCGCCTTCTCTTCGAGCACCTTTTCGAGGTCATCGAGTTCCTTCTTTGCCTCTTCAATACCTGTCCGGGCGATGGTCGCTTTCGTCTCCAGCGAACCCATGTTCTTTTCAAGCTGGGACGCCGTATCGGTTGCGTGGTCGATCTCACGGGTCAGGGCATCATACTCTTTATTGTTGCGGACCTGCAATTGTTGCGCTTTGTATTTGGTGACTTTTTCCTTGAGGGAAATGATCTCACTGTCGGCGTTATCGCGTTCCGAGAACGCACTGCGCATTGTATGCTCGAGAGTACTAATCCTTGCTTGAAGTTCCGCCTTCTTCGCTTCGAGTGAACGCACGATACGCGGGAGATCTCCTTTGAGTTCTTCAAGCTCATCGAGATTGCTGTCAACTAATTGCAGAGTGTACAACTGCCGTAACCTGTTTTCCAAAGTTTCTCCTTCGTGAGGTTTCTTAGACATACGTTACAGGATTTGTGATGGTACGGGCGAGGTGAACCGGTATTCCTGAATCATGTTCGCGTAACCATGTGCGCAATCTTTCAACGACGACCCGCATCACTGGAATTTCTGTTTCATAATGGCCGGCGTCCACGACAGCGATTCTTTGATCGGCATCATGAAATGAGTGGTATTTCACGTCGGCAGTAACAAATACATCGGCTCCTGCGCGTACAGCATCCTGCGTCAAAGCGCTGCCGCTGCCTCCGCACACCGCGATGCGACGCACGTTCTTTCGAGGAATGCTGGAAGAGCGCACTGCCGGGATATGCAGGTTCCGCTTTACCCGACGGATAAATGCCTGCATCGTGAGGGGCTTTTCCAGGTTTCCGATCGCACCCATCCCAAAATCGCTACTCGTATTCTCCAGTGGATATACGTCGTAGGCGACTTCCTCGTATGGGTGAGATTCTTTCATTGCCTTGATGACGTTATCCACCTTCCACACCGGGGCCACCATCTCGAGTCGCGTCTCCTTCACAGTTTCACGTGCGTGCTTTTTTCCAACTGCTGGTCTGGATTCTTCGTTGCCGCGAAATATTCCGGTGCCCTCGGTTTGAAACGAACACTCTTTATAATTCCCAATCCTTCCGGCTCCGGCTCTTGCCATTGCCGTGGCCACCTTTTCAACATTGAGTGAAGGAACAAATGTTACCACTTTGCGTCCGATGCGATAACTGTGTGAAAGGAAATCAACATCTCGCAAGCCCAATATCTCTGCAAGGGCGAAACTCGTTCCGCCACGAGTGAAGTCAAGGTTCGTATGAGCACTATAGAGGCTGATGCCTCCGCGAACAAGTGCGGCGATGCACCTCCCGGTAGCGTTCCGATCCGTTACAGTGCGGACGGGGTTGAAGAGCAGGGGATGATGCGTAACGAGAAGGTTCGCCTTTTTCATGCGAGCTTCTTCGACGACTTGTTCGGTGGCGTCCAGTGCAACAACAATACCCTTCACCCGGCTGGACAAACTCCCCACCTGCAATCCCACATTGTCTTTCTCCCAAGCGATTGACTTCGGAGCCCACTCATCAAAAAAACTGTTGACATTCTCTACGGTCATGGATTCGGATACGTTCACACAAAAAAAGTGTCCCGCCGGAGGGCGGGACCCTTTTGGTTATTCGTATTTCTCAGTCTGGTTGCGGATATACTTCTTGTTAGCGTGGTATGTGGTTTGTGCCATATGTCGCTCTATCGAAATCTGCACACGTAAATATAGAAACTCGGGCTCTGATATGCAAGTTAGAACTCAATCTTCTCAAAGTTGATATCCCGGAGTTTTGAAATCTCCTTCTCAATAAGAGCGATGTTCTTATCAAGATCCTGAACCAACTGCTTCTCCTGGGGGGGTAAAGTCTGGCGCGCCATGATGTCTGTGCTGATCTTCATTGCTGCGAGTGGGTTGTTGAACTCATGACATACCGTGACGACCAATTCCTTGATTGCTTCTGTACGCTTCTGGGCTATCAGGTCGGTTTTCTGTTGCTCTGCAATCTTCCTTTTGAGGTGGACGCGTTCAAGAATATTGACAATCGTGCGTGGAAGAACTGAATCCACTGCCTCATCCTTGACCATGTAATCTTCCACACCATATTTCATTGCTTCGATTGCCAGACGGAAGTCCCGATTGGAAGTAAGGAAGATGATGGGCGTGCTGATCTGCTTCTCGCGGATGGTTTTTGCCACTTCAAGTCCGTTGACTTCAGGGAGATAGTAATCAAGCAGAACAAGGTCAATATTGGGGTTCTTCTCCAGTTCCTCAATGGCGGATTTCCCATCCTGCTTCCAGATAACTTCAAATTTCTTGCCCTGGTACTTGGAGAGAAGGTGTTGAGCGATTGCCATGTAACCGGTATCGTCATCCACGATAAGGAGATTAATCAATTCAGGTGATTCCATACAGTTCCTTTGACAAATACTCAACCATTATAGTATATGTGCCCTTGACTTGCAACCGCGGTTACAGACGATACTCAAAGGGAACGTATCAAAATTGTGAGCTGGGTTGATTTTATGCATTTGTTTCGCTATCATCGTACGGTTCTCAAGTGGAACAAGGTAAGCGCGCGCTCAGCAAGCGCCACACAACAGGACATACTGTACAATCACCGGAGTAACCTGATGACTGACAAACGCAAGATACTGGTGGTCGACGACGAGGATGCATTACGAACGGTGCTTAGCAGTGAGCTGGTCAGCGAAGGATATGAAGTTGGGACGGCCGGAGATGGCGACGAGGCAATAAATGAGTTGCAGAAGAAAACATTCGAATTAGTCCTGTTAGACATCAAGATGCCTCGCATGAATGGCTTTGAAGTCCTGAAATTTATCAAAGATAAGCACCCGAAAACAAAAGTCATCATGCTGACCGGTTTCGCCGACTTGAAGAACGCCATTGAGTCGAAGAAACTTGGTGCTGAGGACTTTGTCAGCAAACCGTATGATCTTGTGGACCTTCTCACCACAATTGAACGAGTGATGAGTGAATAGCGTCGCTCACCCCGGCCAAATGGTTGCGGCCGAACAAAGCCCCGGGCGGACGATGGCGAAGAAGTACAACCTCCTGATTGTTGATGACGAAGAGTCACTCCGGACTCTTCTTGAGACCGAGTTAGCTGAGTCTGAAGAATTTACCGTGGACACTGCCTCGGACGGTGGACAGGCAATCAACCAGATTCAAGCCAAGGTCTATGATGTTGTGCTGCTTGATATCCGGATGCCAAGGGTCAGTGGCATAGAGGTCCTCAAGTTCATTCAGGAATACTCTCCCACCACGCAAGTCATCATTCTCACCAACTATGCAGATGTCAAGACCGCCATTCAAACAATCAAACTTGGCGCGTATGATTTTCTTTCCAAGCCGTACGACATCGACGAACTGTTCAATACCATTCACCGGGCAATAGAACGCAAGCAGCTCTTCATCGACAACAAACTGATGAAGAGTGAATTGAATCGTCGTGTGGGAAACTTCGAAATCATCGGCCAAAGTCCATCATTCCTCAAGCTGGTTGAAAGCGCAACACGCTTTGCTGAAAGTGATTCGTTTGTCCTTATCCAGGGTGCCAGCGGAACAGGCAAAGAGCTTATCGCCAATCTCATCCACCGGAGAAGTCCACGCAATAATCGTCCGTTTGTCGCCGTGAACTGTGCTTCGATTCCGGATACCCTGCTTGAGAGCGAGCTCTTTGGTCATGAGAAGGGTGCGTTCACCAACGCCTATACAACCAAACAGGGTCTTGTTGAGGTCGCAAACGGCGGGACACTATTCCTTGATGAAGTCGGAGATATTAGTCCGACGATTCAACCGAAGCTCCTTCGCTTCCTTGAAACCGGTGAATTTCGCAGGGTGGGCGGGACGAATCTCCTGACAGTGGATGTTCGTGTCGTCACTGCAACAAACAAGGATTTGCGGGCAGAGGTGGCTGGGGGAAGGTTCCGTGAAGACTTGTTGTATCGTTTGAACGTTGTTACGTTGCGCATGCCGAGTTTGAAAGAACGCAGCGAAGATATCCCCATTCTCGCGGAGTTCTTCCTTACACGCAAAACAAAATCCAAGACCCCGAAAAAGCTCGCTCCGAATGCGCTCAGACTTCTGATGTCGCACGACTGGCCCGGAAACGTCCGGGAGTTGGAGCACGTACTTGAAGGGGCGGTATTGCTCGCTATTGGAGACACGATTGATGAATCCGATCTGTCCATGTACTTCCATCGCGACAAAGTGCAATCAAGCTCGGTCCTTGATGCCATGCCCGCGAACGGCGACGAATCACTTGATACACTGGAACGCCTCCACATTGAGCGTACGCTGAAACAATACAATTACAGCCGTACCAAGACTGCAGATGTCCTCGGTATCAGCAAGAAGACACTCTATCTCAAGATAAAGCACTACGGCATGAAAGTCGCCGAGTAGCTTCCTGTCCAATTTGTTTTTCCCTTTCTCTTTATTATTGAAACTTTTGAGAGCCCGGTCAGTATAATTCACTGACCAGTAACATCTCTATCTCTCCTACAGAAGCCGGACGGGTCTGACCAACTTGTCCGGCTTCACTCCTTCAGCTCTTACCTTGACTTTGAAGCACAAATTTCATTCTTTTTCATCCAATTCAACTCGTCTTCGGCCCTGTGTCGCTTTTCGTAGACAGGGCTTTTTTCCATTTACGGCTTCCCAAAAGAGACCCGCATGCTTAAGTTTTCCGGTGTGGACTACTTCACGATAGACGGACTTCTTTCCCAGGATGAAATCCTTGTCCGTCAGACGGTGCGCGAATTTGTTGACGATCAGATACTCCCGATCATTGAAAAACACAATCGGGCAGGCACCTTTCCCCTTGATCTTGTGAAAGCCATGGCCGACCTCGGCCTGTTCGGCTCGACTCTTCCCGCAAAGTACGGGTGTGCCGAAATGAATAATGTCGCGTACGGCCTGGTGATGCAGGAACTTGAGCGTGGCGACAGCGGTGTGCGGAGTTTTGCTTCTGTACAGAGTTCCCTGGTGATGTACCCGATCTATGCGTTTGGATCTGAAGAACAGAAAGACCGCTGGTTGCCAAAACTGGCAAAAGGTGAGAATATCGGGTGTTTCGGATTGACGGAGCCGGATTATGGATCCAATCCCGGGGGGATGCTCACGCGAGCCGAAGAGACATCCGATGGCTATGTGCTCAACGGTGCAAAAATGTGGATCACGAACGGCACGCTTTCCGACGTCGCAGTTGTGTGGGCAAAACTCAATGGTGTTGTGAACGGCTTTCTGGTGGAAAAGGGGATGAAAGGATTCTCGGCGCCTGAGATGAAAGGCAAGCACTCGCTGCGCGCATCGGTCACGTCGGAACTTATTTTTCAGGATGTTGTGATTCCGAAATCAAACCGGCTTCCCAAAGTGGAAGGATTGAAGGGACCTTTGATGTGTCTCAACCAGGCGCGGTACGGAATTGCATGGGGTGCCATGGGAGCCGCCATGGCGTGTTACGACTCGGCGTTGAACTATGCAAAGTCACGCATCCAGTTTGGGAAACCCATCGCGTCGTTCCAGCTTACACAAGCAAAACTTGTCCACATGGTTACCGAGATTACCAAGGCGCAGTTGCTCTGCCTGCAACTTGGCCGCCTGAAAGATCAGGGTACGGTACGTCCCCAGCAGGTATCAATGGCAAAACGTAACAACGTGTTTCATGCTTTGGAAATTGCGCGCGAAGCGCGTACGATCCTTGGTGCAAACGGTATTCTCGATGAATATCCCGTGATGCGTCACGCGGCAAACCTCGAGTCCGTATTGACGTACGAAGGAACACATGAAATGCACACTCTGATTGTCGGCGAGGATATTACCGGGATTCAAGCGTTTGCCTCATGATTCTCTCATAACAACGAGTGCCCGTGGCAAAGAATAAAGTTCTTGGTGAAGCTCTCACGTACGATGACATCCTCCTTGTTCCTTCCAAATCGAATGTCCTTCCACGCGACGTCAGTGTTCGGACAAAGCTGAGTCGTCACATCGAGTTGAATATTCCGCTCATTAGCGCGGCAATGGATACCGTGACCGAGTCGTCCATGGCAATTGCACTTGCCCGCGAAGGCGGCATCGGTATTCTCCACAAGAACATGACCATCGCACGCCATGCGGAAGAGGTGGGTCGCGTCAAGCGTTCGGAAAGCGGGATGATTCTCGACCCGATCACCGTCAGACCGAATCAGCGTGTGCGGGACGTTCTTGCCTTGATGAACAAATACAAAATCTCGGGCATACCGGTCGTTGATGCCGGGAACAAACTGATTGGCATTATCACGAACCGTGATTTGCGGTTCGAACCGGACGAAGACCAGGCCGTATCTGAAGTGATGACGAAGGATAATCTGGTGACCGCGCCTGTCGGAACGAATATCGATCAGGCCGAACGCATTCTTCAGAAACACAAGATCGAAAAGCTTCCGGTTGTCGATAAACACGGCGTGCTCAACGGTCTTATTACATTCAAAGACATCCAGAAGAAGAAGCGCTATCCGTTTGCCTCCAAGGATGAGCATGGTCGCTTGCGTGTTGGCGCTGCCGTTGGCGTAACAACCGATACGATGGACCGCGTACAAGAACTCATTAAAGCAGGCGTCGATTTGATTGTCGTGGACACGGCGCACGGGCATTCCGAGGGGGTATTGAAGACCGTAAAGGCTCTGCGGAAAAAATTCTCTGACATTGAAATGATAGCTGGAAACGTCGGGACGGCCGAGGGGACGCGTGATCTCATTCGTGCCGGTGTCGATGCGGTGAAAGTCGGTATTGGTCCCGGATCGATCTGCACAACGCGTATAGTTGCCGGTGTGGGCGTTCCACAGATTACAGCGATCATGGACTGTGCTAAGGCTGCTGCTCGCAGCGGCGTTCCCATTATTGCTGATGGCGGCATTAAACAAACCGGCGATATCGCCAAAGCGATTGCAGCAGGTGCCGACTCTGTCATGATCGGTGGATTGTTCGCGGGTGTTGATGAAAGCCCCGGCGAAAAAGTTCTCTATGAAGGAAGAAGCTACAAGATTTATCGTGGTATGGGATCGTTGGAAGCGATGAAGCAGGGGAGCAAGGATCGCTATTTTCAGGATGCTGAGGATGACCTCCAGAAACTGGTTCCCGAAGGAATTGAAGGTCGCGTTGCCCATAAAGGATCTCTTGGTGATATCGTGTATCAAATGGTCGGCGGGTTGCGCGCGGCAATGGGATATTGCGGAACCCGAACGATCGCCGAACTCAAGGCCAACGGACGTTTCATCAAAATGACGGATGCCGGTTTGCGCGAGAGTCATCCGCACGACATCTTCATCACCAAAGAAGCCCCCAACTATCACGTCTGAAAGCCACCTCGCCGGATGACACGACAACGACTTGCGCAGTTGCGGAAGACGCTCGTTGAGAAGGGCCTCGATGCACTTCTCGTCTCCTCTCTTTATAATATCCGGTATCTCTCCGGATTCTCCGGTTCCAATGGGCTCATTGTCGTGCGTCGGAATTCCGCCCACTTCCTCACAGACTCGCGATATGTATTGCAGAGCCGGGAGGAAGTGAAAGGTTTCAAGCGCATCATTGCACAACGCGGGTTGTTCGATGAGGTGGCGAAGCAAAAACTCTTGAGCGGTTGTGCACGTGTCGGCTTCGAAAGTCAGCATCTGCCTCATAGCCAATATATCGAGATGCGCAGGCAATTCCCGCGCATACGCCTGGTCCCGACAGCTGAACTGGTGGAGGATATGGTTCTCGTGAAGGATCAGTCGGAGTTGGAGTCGATCAAGGAAGCGGTAAGAATCTCCGACATGGTTTTTGACACAATACTCGACACGATTCGTCCTGGAGTTCGTGAGCTTGATGTTGCAGCGGAAATCTCCTATCTCCATAAAACACATGGAGCGGAGCAGGATGCTTTTGAATGTATAGTGGCGAGCGGCGAGCGCGGAGCCCTGCCTCATGCCCGCGCAACATCAAAGAAGATCAAGAGCGGGGATCTGGTAACACTGGATTTCGGTTGCACAGTACGGGGCTACAATTCGGACATTACCCGGACAGTTGGTGTCGGTCGGGTGAGTAAGAAACAACGCCGCATGTATGATGTGGTACTGGAAGCGCAACGTGCCGCCATTGCCGAAGCCCATGCCGGTATGCCTGCAAGTGAACTTGACGCAGTCGCACGCGACCGGATTGCCGCAGCCGGTTACGGGAAATATTTTACGCATTCGCTTGGTCACGGACTCGGCCTTCAAGTACATGAGCGACCCCGTGTATCGTCTCTCGGCAAGGAGCGATTGCAGTCCGGTTCCGTTATTACCATTGAACCAGGTGTGTATATTCCGGGTGTTGGTGGTGTGAGAATAGAAGACGATGTCGTCCTGACGCCTACCGGATGTCAGGTATTGAATTCAGCTCCCAAAGAATTGATGGTGGTGTAGGTGAAATCTGAAAGTGCCGGCCCCAAGAGGGTCCTCGTCATAGCATACTATTTTCCGCCGATGGGACTGAGCGGCGTTCAACGGACGTTGAAGTTCGTGAAGTATCTGCCACAGTTTGGCTGGCAACCAACGGTACTGACGGTCGATGAGGTCGGTTATTACGCGCAGGATGATACACTGCTCAGCGAACTGGAATCACGCGACATTCGGGTTGTGCGAACACCAGGCGCAGGACCGGGAAGATTCTTTGCCAACAAAGAGGTGGTGAAACTTCCCTCCGAGCGAACAAGAAAATGGCTGAGCCGGGTCAGCGATACGTTTTTCATTCCGGATAACAAGATTGGATGGAAAAGAGCGGCGATTGAGAAAGCGATTGCACTGCACCGTGAAACTCCGTTCGATCTCATCTTCAGTACTGCACCGCCGTTTACTTCGTTCCTCATCGGGGCCGAACTCAAAGAGCGATTCAATAAACCGCTGGTGTTCGACTATCGTGATCCGTGGGTTGATTATCCATTCAAATTTTATCCCACACCGCTGCACAAGATCAAACACCAAACGCTTGAACGGCGGGCGTTAAAGGCAAGCAGTCACGTCGTCACCACGAACCGCCGTGTGAAAGAACTGCTGATCAACCGTTACCCGTTCCTCACATATCACGACATCGATATCATCACACAGGGTTTCGATCCTGAGGATTTTCCAGAGGGACGGACGACGCCCGAGAAACACGAGAAGATGCGGCTGACCTATGCCGGCATCTTCTGGGAGGACCGTGTTCCGGATTACTTCCTTCAGGGATTGCATGACCTTCTGCAGGAGCAACCGGCACTGCGGACAAAGATCGAAGCCCTGTTCGTCGGGCATTTTCGTGAAGAGAACATGAAGACCGTTGAACGCCTTGGGCTTCAGGACGTCGTACGCGTGGTAAATTACGTTCCCCACCGCGAGTGTATTCAATTTCTCCTCTCGTCGGATGTGCTCTGGATGATTGCAGGAGACGATTTGGGCTCTCCCGGAAAAGTATATGAATATATCGGTGCAGGCCGACCCATTCTTGCTTGCGTTCCCGATGGATTTATGCGATCGACCATTCTCGAAGCCGGAGGTACGGTCGTAGAACCAACGGATACCAATGGCATCAAGACCGCCATCCTCGCTTTCTACAATCAATTTGAGAAGAAGCAGTTGAAGGGACCGGCACCGGATGTTGTGGAGAAATACAACAGAGTCAGCCTGACCGGCACCCTCGCCAAAGTCTTCAATGAAATCTTCGAGCCTTGATATGAGAATTCTCGTCATCGGCTCAGGCGGCAGGGAACACGCACTCGTTTGGAAAATCAGCCAGAGTCCGCGCGTCACCAAGCTGTACTGTGCGCCGGGAAACCCGGGCATCAGCGAAATCGCGGAGTGTGTTCCGATTGCTGCCACGGACTCGGCGCGGTTGCTTGAGTTCGCAACTGTGAACAAGATCGATCTGACAATTGTCGGCCCGGAGCAGCCCCTTGCTCAGGGCATTGTTGATCTCTTCGAGCAACATGGACTCCGCATCTTTGGACCGACGAAGAACGCCGCCAGGCTTGAGTGGAGCAAAGGGTTTGCGAAAGATTTCATGAGTCGTCATCACATTCCCACAGCAGCGTACAGGGCATTCTCACAGAGTGAACTCACTTCAGCCACTGCATACATAAAATCACAGTCGTTCCCGTTGGTGTTGAAAGCCGATGGGCTTGCGGCAGGCAAGGGTGTGGTCATCTGTCAGACGCAGGACGAGGCCATTCTCACGCTCGAACAAATGATGAACCGCCACGCGTTTGGTTCAGCTGGTGATACGGTTGTGGTCGAGGAGTTTATGGAAGGTGAGGAAGCTTCGATCTTTGCCGTATGTGACGGAACCTCGTTCGTCACGCTCGCACCGGCGCAGGACCACAAGCGCGTGTTCGATGGTGACAAAGGAAAAAACACCGGCGGCATGGGAGCCTATGCACCAGCACCCGTCGTCTCTTCAAAGATTATGGAAGAAGTGATAACAAAAATTATCAAGCCGACCTTGAAAGGAATGAACGATGAGGGACATCCCTACAAAGGTTGTCTCTACGTCGGTGTGATGATTACGGCACAAGGCCCGAAGGTGGTGGAATACAATTGCAGGTTCGGCGATCCTGAAACTCAAGTGATATTGCCATTGTACGACGGTGATCTCGTTGAACTTCTTGCCGGATCCGCTGACCGGAAATTGAATATCTCATCCTCTCCCGTTGCGACCGGCTCTGCATTGTGCGTCATACTCGCCTCCCATGGATATCCCGACACGTACACAACCGGCCACCTCATTCATGGACTGGAAGACGTTGCACGGATAAGGAATACCGTGGTGTTCCATAGCGGTACGAGCAGTACCGACAAAGGAGTTGTTACTTCCGGAGGAAGAGTCCTTGCAGTTATGGTTTTTGACAAGAATGCAGGGCTGGATGAAGTGTTTCGACATGTCTATGATGCCGTTGCAATGATCTCATTTGACGGAATGCACTACCGGAGCGATATTGGTTACCGGGCACTTGGGAGAATCATTCCCGCCCCCGTGACGGCAATATAGTTTTCTATTCTGATGTTTGACTTCATTTCATTTTTGAGGGATGCATGAAAATTCTCGTTACCGGCGGTGCCGGATTCATTGGTTCGCAAATCGTTGATGCATATGTCGAACAGGGTCACCAGGTTTCGATCATCGACAATCTCTCCACGGGAAGACAGTGGAATATCAACCCGAAGGCAAAGTTCCACCATGTGGACATCCGTGATGCCGCCCAGGTGGAGCAGGTGTTCCGTTCGGAAAAATATGATGTGTTGAATCATCAGGCCGCGCAGATCGATGTCCGCAAGTCTGTCTCCGACCCGGCGTTCGATGCAAACGTCAACATCATCGGCGTAATCAATTTGCTCGAACATGCGATGAGAACCGGAGTCCGCAAGGTGATTTTCGCCTCCAGTGGCGGTGCAATCTATGGCGAACAGGATTATTTTCCCGCAGACGAGAAACACCCGACCCGACCCATCTCTCCATACGGCATTGCGAAGCTTACCACCGAACACTACATGTTCTACTACAAAGCCGTACATGGTCTTGAATTTGCAAGTATGCGCTATGCGAACGTCTATGGACCGCGCCAGAACCCGGAAGGCGAAGCCGGCGTCGTTTCCGTCTTCACGACGAGAATGCTGAAGAACGAACAGGCCGTAATCAACGGTGAGGGAAAGCAGACACGGGACTATGTGTTTGTGGGGGACGTGGTGAAGGCAAATGTGCTTGCACTGCAAACCACCGGCTCCGATTATTTTAATATTGGCACCGGAGTCGAAACTGATGTGAATGCACTCTTCCGCCTGCTCAAGAAACTTACAGGCACCAAGATCGAAGAGAAGCATGCCGAGGCGAAGAAGGGCGAACAAATGCGCAGCGTTCTGACGCCCGCCAAGATCGAGAAAGCTCTTGGCTGGAAGCCGGGAGTGACTCTTGAAGAAGGACTGAAGCACACGGTGGAATTTTTCAAGAACGATAAGAGACATGGCGCGTAACACCCCAATCGATATGGGAAAGCTCATGCAAGGTGACCGTGTCACCATTGCGCGTGCGATCTCGGTTGTGGAGAATGAGTCTGCCGGCTCCGACGAATTGCTGCGCGCAGTCTACCCGCGAACAAGCAAGGCGTACCGCATCGGCATCACGGGTCCGCCGGGAGCGGGGAAGAGTACCATCACAAATAAGCTCGCCCAATTCTATCGCAAGTCGGGCGTGAGTGTTGGCATAATCGCTGTCGATCCGACTAGTCCGTTTACGGGCGGAGCGTTGCTTGGCGACCGCGTTCGTATGACCGACGTCGAAATGGACGAAGGGGTGTTTATCCGCAGTATGGCATCACGCGGTAGTCTTGGGGGACTAAGCAAGAAAGCGATGGAGGCAGCAGACATTCTCGATGCCGCGGGCAAGGATATTATTATCTATGAAACAGTTGGTGTTGGGCAATCCGAGTTGGATATTGCCGGCGCGGCAGACACGACAGTGGTCGTACTCGTTCCCGAATCCGGTGATTCCATCCAGGCGATGAAAGCCGGGCTGATGGAGATTGCGGATTTCTTTGTCCTCAACAAGGCCGACCGCGCAGGGGCAGATCAGGCGATTATGTCGTTGAAGATGATCCTCCATTTCAGAAAATATTCCGAATGGATGCCTGATGTCCTCAAGTGTGTGGCAAGCGAAGGGAAAGGCACGGAGGAAATTGCCGGACAGATTGCTTTGCACCGCGCGTTCCTTGAGAAGAGCGGCGGATTACTTGAGCGTCGCAAGGCACGACTTGAGAACCGGGTCCGGGAATTAATCGCCGACAGACTGAAGATCGACTTCTGGGGAGAGGAACGACGGCGGTTGCTCTCATCACGGATCGATTCAGTTGTGAACCTGACTGCAACCCCATATGACGTTGCACATGAATTGATAGATAATTTCCGCAACCATTAAATCAGGAGTTCTATGAGTGAAGAGATGGTGGCACCGGGTATGGATTTCAATCTTACTGAGAGTCAAAAGGCCGTGCAGCAACTTGCGCGGGAGTTTGCCGAGAACGAAATGCGTCCCGTGATTATGAAGTACGATGAATCCCAGGAGTTTCCGTTTGAGACCGTGGAGAAGCTTGCAGCCCTTGGCTTCATGGGCATCACCTGGCCGGAGGAATTGGACGGCGCGGGACTCACCGACCTCGAAGCAATCGTCATCATCGAAGAAATCGCCCGTGTCGACCCTTCTGTCGCTCTCACGGTCGCTTCTCATAACAGTCTCTGCACCGGACACATCATGCTTTTTGCCAACGACGAGCAGAAGAAAAAGTACGTCCCCGACCTTGCCTCCGGCCGTAAACTCGGTGCTTGGGGCTTGACGGAACCCGGCTCTGGTAGCGACTCCGGCGGAATGAGAACACTTGCTGTTCGTGATGGAAAGGATTGGATCATCAACGGGAGCAAGACGTTTATTACGCAGGGCTCTGTCGGTTCCACGTACGTGGTCATGGCGGTTACTGATTCCAACAAGGGCAAGGCCAGTATCTCTGCTTTTATTCTTGAAAAGGGAATGAAGGGATTCACCATCGGCAAGAAGGAAAATAAGATGGGTCTGCGCTCAAGCGATACAGCGACCCTCTTGTTCGAGAATGTCCGTGTCCCCGGCGAGAATCTGATTGGCGGAGTGGGAGAAGGATTCAAGCAGGCGCTCGCGGTTCTGGACGGTGGCCGCGTAGGCATTGCAGCAATGTCTGTCGGTATTGCCCAGGGTGCGCTGGATGCAAGTTTGAAGTACGCGAAGGAACGGCAGCAGTTCGGAAAGCCGATTGGGGAGTTCCAGGGCATCCAATGGAAACTGGCTGACATGGCAACCGAGATCAACGCTTCACGGCTTCTCACGCAAAAGGCGGCATGGATGAAAGCGCAGGGGATGAATATCAATCTTGTTGCAGCACAGGCCAAGTACTTCGCAAGTGAAGCGGCGGTCCGCGCAACGAACGAGGCGCTCCAGATCCACGGCGGGTACGGCTACATCAAGGAGTTCCCCGTTGAGAAATTCTACAGGGATGTGAAGCTCATGACCATCGGTGAAGGGACGTCGGAAGTCCAGAAGATGGTGATTGCAAGAAATCTTCTCAGCTAACAAGGAAGTTCATGGCGCAGATCGGTTCCGCATTTCAAAAGACCCCCGCGTTCCAGAAGAACGAAGAGGCCTATGGCAGACTCCTCGACATCGTACACCAGCGCGCCGAGGCAGTGAAGCTTGGCGGCGGCAGGGTCGCCATCGAGAAACACCACCAGAAGGGCAAGCTTACTGCACGCGAGCGCATCCAGAAACTCATCGACCCCGGAAGTTACTTCCTTGAAGTCGGACTCTTTACCGCGTTTGAGATGTATGAAGAATATGGCGGAGCGCCCTCATCGGGGACGGTCTTTGGGATCGGAAAGATTCACGGCCGCGAGGTCGTTATCGTCGCCAATGATGCCACGGTGAAAGCCGGGGCGTGGTTCCCGATTACCTGCAAGAAGAACCTCCGCGCTCAGGAAATCTCCATGGAGAACCGGCTCCCCATCGTCTATCTGGTTGATTCGGCGGGCGTATTCCTGCCGCTACAGAGCGAGATCTTCCCCGATAAAGAACACTTTGGTCGCATCTTCCGGAATAACGCCGTCATGTCCTCCATGGGCATCACGCAGATTGCCGCCATCATGGGACCGTGTGTTGCCGGCGGTGCGTATCTGCCGATCATGAGCGACGAAGCGCTGATCGTAGATAAAACCGGGAGCGTGTTTCTCGCCGGTTCGCATCTCGTTAAAGCCGCCATTGGTGAGGAGATTGACAACGAGCTACTCGGTGGCGCAACGATGCACTGCGAGATCAGTGGCGTTACCGACCACAAGATGGCAAACGATGACGAGTGTCTCAAGAAAATCAGGAGCATCGTCAGCAAGCTTGGCTCCGGTCCGAAAGCCGGGTTTGATCGCATCGCTCCCGTTGCACCAAAGTTTGATGTGAAGGAACTTCACGGCGTCATGCCCGTTGATCGTTCCAAGCAGTATGATATGTACGAAGTCCTTGCCCGCATCATAGACGGCAGTGAGATGGATGAGTACAAAGCAGGATTCGGCAAGTCGATTGTTACCGGCTACGCCCGCATCGACGGCTGGGCTGTCGGCATTGTTGCCAATCAGCGCTCGGTGGTGAAGACGAAGAAAGGCGAGATGCAGGTGGGCGGAGTGATTTACAGCGACAGCGCCGATAAAGCCGCCCGTTTCATTCTGAACTGCAACCAGAAACGGATTCCGCTCGTGTTTTTCCAGGATGTCACCGGATTCATGGTCGGGAGTCGTGCCGAACAGGGTGGCATTATCAAAGATGGAGCGAAGATGGTGAACGCCGTCGCCAACAGCGTGGTACCCAAGTTCACGTTCATGGTGGGCAACAGTTATGGTGCGGGCAACTATGCCATGTGCGGCAAGGGATACGACCCGCGCTTGATTTATGCCTGGCCCAGCGCGCAGATTGCGGTGATGGGAGGGAAGCAGGCAAGCGAAACGCTTCTCGCAATCAAAGTGCAACAAATGGAAAAAGGCGGGAAGCATATCAGCAAGGAAGACCAGGGGAAACTGCTTGCCGAAATCCAGCAGCGCTACGAGAAGGAAACCGATCCGTTCTTCGCCGCGGCACGACTCTGGGTGGATGGCATTATTGATCCGGTCGAAACACGCTCTATCGTTTCCACCGGTATTGCCATGGCGGCAAACAATCCGAACATTCCCCCGTTCAATCCGGGGGTGATACAGACGTGATGCAACTTCTGCCTTCATCATTCCCTGCTCATTATTCGATATTCAAAAGAGAATAATGATTGTTGAAGAAGGAATGTTGAACGGCGAGGTCGGGCACGGCAAGAGGTTCTGTGGCTCGGTGCTGCAAAAATCCACCACCCCTCGATCCCCTCCTCGATGAGGAGGGGAGATGTTCAGGCGCGGGAATAGCCCCAAAGCGCGACTCTGAGGCTGTCCAATAAAGTAAGGAATGAGGTCGTGCCCACCATCCCACCACAATTCATTCTCCCCTCTCCGAGGGGAGAATCAAAGAGGGGTGCACTACAATTATGTGGGATGGTGCATTTTTAGACAGCCACAATTTGGGGCGCTTTGAATTGAGCAAGAATATTTGCTATTCGCGACCTCATCCCCCGGCCCCTTCTCCTTGTGTATAGACTGGGGAGATGGTAAACACTTGTTCGGAGACATGGTAAACACCTAATTGGACATGATCATCAATCAATCGGAGATTGGTCATGCCCTGGAAAGCGGTGTCCGCCATGTCATTACGTTTAGAATTTGTTCGTCTTGCTATGAATGAATCATCAAATATACGATCCTTGTGTCGTCGGTACGCAATCAGTCCGAAGACCGGTTATAAATGGATTGATCGCTACCGTGAAGCTGGCGCCAAAGCGTTGGAGGATCGTTCCCGCCGTCCTCACTACAGTCCGTGTCAGACAGCCCCGGGTGTTGAGCAAATGATTCTTCGTTTGCGGGAGAAGCATCCGGCGTGGGGTGCTCGCAAGCTTCGAGCCCGATTGCTGATGCAGGGCTATGGAGAGTTGCCAAGCATCAGTACGATTACCACCATCTTACATCGTCATGGTTGTATCAACCCGGTTGATACTAAGAAGCACCAACCGTATCAACGCTTTGAGGCAACTGAACCGAATCTCCTTTGGCAAATGGATTTCAAAGGAGACTTTCCGATGTTGCACGGACGCTGCTATCCATTAACTGTGTTGGATGATTACTCTCGTTTTTCTTTGGGCCTGGTTGCATGCTCAAATCAGCGCCGGGAGACCGTCCAGGAACACCTCATCGTCACATTTCGCCGTTATGGATTGCCTCAGCGCATACTGACGGACAACGGTGGCCCATGGGGCAGTTGTGGTCATGAGGCCTATACTGAGCTTGGTGTCTGGATGATCCGTCTTGGTATCAGTCTCAGTCACTCTCGCATTTGTCATCCACAAACTCTGGGGAAGGACGAGCGTTTTCATCGTACATTGAAAGCGGAGGTCATTGCTGCTCGTTCCTTCGAGTCCACAGATCACTGCCAGGATACCTTCGATGCTTGGCGGACCATGTACAACTTTGAGCGACCTCATGAAGCGCTCGCAATGGCTGTACCTGCAAGTCGGTATTCCCATAGCCCACGTGAGTATCCAGAAAGTTTACCTCCCTTCGACTATGGTCGTCATGATATTGTTCGCAAAGTCCAAGCAAAAGGAGAAATCTCATTTCACGGCAAAGAGTTCAAGGTCGGAAAAGCTTTCCGCGGGTATCACGTTGCCGTTCGACCTACCACCACCGATGGCACATTCAACGTCTTTTTCTATCATGAACACATTGCACAAATCTCTCTTAACAACGATATTCTTGAAACCTAAACGTGTAAACCATGTCCCCGAACACCCGTTAACTATCTCTCCGGGTCTATACACCTCGCAGAGGAGGGGGTGTTGGGAGGCGATGTTTATTTCAGTAACACCATCTTCTGTGTTGCGATGGTGCGCAGACCTGCGTCATCCACACCCTGTGCCTGGATCTGGTAGAAGTACACGCCGGATGACAGACCCGCTGCGTCGAACTGCACCAGGTTGTAGCCTTCCTCGAACTCTTCATTGTTGAAGAGTGTCGCTACTTCCTGACCCAACAGGTTGAAGATCTTTACCGTTACCTGCGATGTCTCCAGCAACTGGAAGCTGATCGTCGTCGATGGGTTGAAAGGGTTCGGGTAGTTCTGATACAGCTTCGCTGCTACAGGGACACCCTCTGCATTCTCCCATTCCTCGTCAAGGAAGTCTTCTTCTTCACTCGACTCCACTTCATACGTCGTTGCTGCCATCGTCACCGGACGGAAGGCCACCGGCAGTTTCATGTACGGCACATCGTCAATCTCCACCTGGCCCAACAGTCTCAGCTTGCCAAGGATGAAGGTGGTATCCGTTTGCATGAAGCTTGCCGTATCCAGTACGCCAATGAATGCACGGTTGATTGCATACACCGCACTGTACAGGTCGTCATACTGATCGTAATTTGCACCCAAACTGTCGATCGGTGTATATCCTTGCCAGTACGTCATCATGCTATCGGCCTTCTCTGAGATTGCTTTCACTTCCATCTCATCGAATGCACTCGTGTCCACATCGAAGATCAACTCTCCGAAGCCTGCCGGTGTTTTCTCCATCTGGCTTGCGGCGATGTTCACCTTCAATGCCACCAGTTCTGCAAACAGATTATTCGGCGTCTTCTTCGAGTCGAGCTTCGTCGCCTGTTTCTTCATCTGCTTGCGTTTTTCCATACCCGGCGACAATGTTGAGTCGAGGCCGCGCGGACGGTGGGTTGCTGCATTGACCATGTGGTTGAACGTCTTGCTCTCAAGTGTCTTCTGCAAGGCATTGTAACCCTTGCCGAGGTTCTTCTTGAAATCCCACTTGGTCAATCGAATCCATGCATAGATGTTTGCGGAATCCTTGACAGGGCTCCATTTCGGCTTCAACGGATCTGCCGGATTCTTCTTGAACATATAGCTCACACCAATCAATGCACCACCTGCGCTGTCGCCTGTGGATGCGCCCGGTCCGAATCCGCCCTGTGCAACTGTCTCATCGAGCAGGTTGGCCCAGTTCGGCATAACAATCGGCTTGCCAGGTTTGGCGCGCTTGACTGACTTGAGGAACTTCAGCTTGATCGGATCCTTTGCAATGATTGTATCAGGACTGATCGAGAGGAACTTCGGCGATGGGCCTACCGGTGTACCTGTTCCGCTCACTGTCACTGTATCAGGCGAGGACTTCGAATTGCTGTACCACACGATGCTGGCATTCTGTGCAGTCACCAACGTCGGGCTGAATGTAATAACGTAATCCACCGGAGCGCCGATGGTTGCTGTACCGTTCGGTGAAACACTGAACGATGCATCGCCATACACCACCACCGAGTCGATCACGAGAGCCGAGCCACCGAGATTGCTCACGGTAACCGTATCAGCGTCGCTTGTCGTTACCTGCACACTACCGAATGACACCGAGCTTTGATCCACTGCAAATGCAGATTGGATACCGTTGCCGCTCAGGTACATCACATCCGATGAGGAACCTGCGTTGTGGTAGAATGTAATCGTGCCTGTTTGCGGACCCGATACCGAAGGCGAGAACGATACCGTGAAGCACGTATCTTCGCCTGCAAGAAGTGTGACTGGTCCGGAGAATGCTGTGGCAAATTCGCCGCCCCCAACAATCAGTGAATCAATCGTCAACGGTGCGTTGCCCGTGTTGGTGATGCACACGAGCGAGTCGCTGCTTTCGTTCTTCACCACATCACCGAATGCAAGTGAATCAAGAGCAGAGAATGCGGGTACGGGCGCAACAAAGGCCTCGCCGATAGCAAAGTCACTGAAGCTCGTTACGCCAAGAATTTTCGTACTCGTCGATGTGAGTGTGCTGACTGTCGGTAACGTCCACGTCGGACTGTCGTACTTCCCGACAATAAAGCTCCCTGTACTGGCTCCGCCATCGACATCTGCGGAAACAAAATTAAACGTGATGTCGCTCGAACCTGTTGGTGAACCGGTGATAGTGTAATATCTGTTCACCGATTGTGCTCCATCAAGTCCTGATGTTGCAATATCCGGATGATCGCCCGCTGTAGTGGAGGCCGTTAATGAGAATGAGCTAACATAGAGGGATCCCTCAACAAGAACCGGTGTGTACTTCGTGCTGTCGCCGATCTCGAAGAAGACTGCGCCGGGACCTGTCGCAACCGTCACACTCGTCAGCGCCACCGTGACGGTCTTGGTCAGGTTACCGTTCACGTGTCCGGCAAGTCTTGTGAGTGATGCCGTCGGTGCGATCGTTACACTGTTTGCACCGGTGTGCAACGTGCCAAACTGTAAGCTGAGAGACGAGTCGATTGTGACCGAAGAGGTGAGCGCAACACCTGCACTGTTGGTGATCTGGATTTGTTTTACGTTTGCGGGAAGACCCGATCCGGTCTGCTGTGCGACGCTCCCTGAGTACGTGTATCTGCCTTGTGTGCTGAATGTTCTGGTTCCGGTCACTTGGACATCACCCGTTGCACCTGAGGCCGTAAGGCCATCGGCGGAACGGCTGACGAGTCTTCCTCCAGGAGCAAGAACGAAGTTCCCCGCTCCGGAAATCGTCTGTCCGTTGCAATCAAAATATCCGCTGTCGATGAACGTAAACCCTGTCGCGATATTGACACTGTTCGCGGAAAGATCACGCATACCCGTGACATACACATTACCGAAGGTGTTCGTCGCCCCGGGATTGAAGACGCGCGGACTTCCCGCTGTGGGAATGAGTCGCAATGTATAGGCTCCGGCCCCTGCACCCATGGTACATGCACCGCCGTTGTTGATAAAGTCTTGTGTGACAATCACGGTTCCTGTTCCGGAACTATTGACACCGCGCAGTGTACCGCTTGCATTGATCGTCAAGCTGCCGCCGACAAAAAGAGTTCCCGATCCGGCGCCGCCTGCGTTGGATGCAACGAGTGTACCGCTGTTGATGATGACATTGTTGAGCACAGTGATTGTCCGGACACTGGTACCCGTACCACAACGCATTTCACCTGTACCGCCAAGGATCAGGTTACCGGCAATGACTGTCCCAATCGGAGGCGTGCCGTTTGCCGTGGAGTTCCAATTCACGTGTCCGAAGGTGATGCCCGGTGCTGCACCGATGCTAAAGCCGGTGGCCGCGCCGTGGAATGTGTAGGTCGAAGTCGTGGCAAATGCCCACGGAGTACCACCACCACCGGGAACGGGATTGAACAACGCCTGGCGTCCCTCGGCTCCTGACTGGATAGTGTATGTACCGGCAAGATTAAGCCGGAACGTTGCAATGTCCAACACGCCGCCGCTTTGCACCGTTGCTGCCGCGCATGTATCGTTCACCGTCAGCGTAACCGTGTGGCCGGTTGCGATAATTGCACTCTGCGATGGCAACGGAACTGCTCCGCCCACCCATGTGCCACCGACATTCCAATTGCCGCTCGCAGCAGAAGTAACCGTCGGGCCGAGAACGTTGATACTGTTGCTTGTTCCCTGCGATACGCCTGTGGCGTTTGCAAGTACCGTTCCCGTACCCGCTACGGATGAAGAAAGATTTGCCCACGATGCAACACCAGCGACCGGAGTCTGCGTCAATCCGCCGACATCAGTCGAAGCGAGTGTGAATGTTCCGGAAGAAAGCGTGACTGCGTTTGCAAAATCAGCATCCGTGTTGCCGTTGGTATCCTGTGCTGCAACGGCAACAGGCGCAAGGTTCGCCCCTGTCGGCGCGCTTGCCGCAGGCTGGTCGGTGAATGCGAGGTGCGTTGCTATAACATTGATCTTATTCTGCATGATGTCCGAGGAAATTGCAGGGAACGCACTGAACTGCGAACTCGTGAGCGAGTTGCCGGCGGTGACGTTCGCATTCAACACTTCAAAACCGAAATGCTGGTTATCCAGTACACCGCTGCCAAGAGGATCCTTCAGCGAAATGCGAACGGAAAGTGTTTTGTTGCCGCCGTCTGCAGCACTTGCACTAAACGCAGTGAAAATAATGGAGGATGCACCCACGGTGCCGCTTGCAAGCTGTGTTGCACCGTCAAACAGATCGGCTGCAAGAATGGCATTCGACCAAGTCGGCACTTGATTCACACCGCTTTGTGTGAGCGACATTGCGACGAGTTCCGTCGGGAATGCATCCGCATCAATCGCACCGCCGCCATCGCGGAACGTTACCTGCCACACCTGTGTACCCGTTGATGAAGACAACGGCGACGCGTCGTTCACAATAGAGGAAATTGTTGTCGCCTCCGAGGAAGCAACTGCGACAACGTCTGAAGTTGTGGAAGCCGCAGTCACAAGCGGATGCGTCGCATCTGCCAGTGTCCAGCGTGAGAAACTCGTTACGCCGGACATCGTGGCGTAATTGATTCCGTTCGCCGTGCTCGCACCGGTCGTAAGCCATGTGGCGCCGAGGTCGGTCGAACGGTACGGTGAAAGTGTCCCTTCAACGTTCGTATTCATTTCTGCCACCGTATTGTCATAACGGAACACCATCGTCACGTTCAATCCGGTGCTTGTTGCCGCGTTAATATCATAGTAGCGTTTGATGCTCTGGTTGCCCGCACCGGTTTGTGCTGTACCGGTAACACGGGTGATCGTCGTTGCACCAGGGACGGGACCTGTTACTGCATTCAGTTCCATGCCGATGCCGCCGAAGGTTTCATTCACGGCGTTTGCCGAAATTGTTCGCGCTGCTTCCACCGTGCCGTAGACGATCTTACCACCGCCGGTTTCACTCATGCTTCCTGTTGGGCCCAGTATCACCTTCTGGGAGCCGGTGTGGATCTTCCCGAATACTGTTAGCACCCCGTTGATCGTCACATCGTTCAGCAGGGAAAGTTCGGAATCGAAAACCACGAAAAGATTGTCCAGCGTCATCCCCCCTGTAGCAGAAAGCGACTGTGGCCCCGTTGCGTCGAAGACCAGAAGCCGACCGTTGGAGTTGAAGGTTGAAGACTGCGAGTAATTGCCGCGGACGTGCAGATCGCCTCCGCTCAGACTCGAAAGCGTTATCGTCCCTGAGTTCATAATGTCGCCGAAGATTACTACCTTATTGGACATCGCATTACCGACGCCGTTCATTGTAAATTCCGAACCGACATCAATCGTCAGATCGTTGGCCGCATGCCTCTGGAACTGAAAACCGCCGTTTGGCCCCATATCAAGCGTGGTGCTGTTCGAGATTTGAACGTTATTTGGAAAACCAGCGCCCCCGGTTGCGCTCCATTCTGCCCCACGCACGTAAGTGCCGCCAGTGGAATATGTCAATGTGGAACTTCCGCCGTAGGTCGGTGCGCCGGTGATGTAACCGCTGGCGTTCAAACGGAATGTTCCGTCAACGGTAAGGTTGCCGCCGTTGGTAATTCCTGCCGAAGTCTGGATGAGTGTGCTGACGGTGCGTGCAGTGTTTATGCTGACGCCGCCCGTGTTTTGTACTGTAACGTTCGTGATCGGATTCGGCCACCAGACTGCATCGGCGTTCACGCCGTAGGATGTAGTCCCGTTGAACACGAGCGTTCCGGTTGCATCATACGTGTACGAACCGGTGTTGCCGCCCCAGCCGCCTTCATTGATCTGGAATGAGCCGCCGTTCACCGCAACGACTCCACTTGCTGCAACCGATACGGTTCCCGCTGTGCTCAGAGTTCCGTTGACTGTTACATCTGTTCCTGTTCCGTTATCAACCGTAAGTGTGTTGCCGCTGTTGACGTGAAGTGTTCCGCCTGTGGCGACAGTAACCTGATCAACACTCACGCTCGCGGTTACTGTAACCGTGTGTGTGGCAAGAATAGTGACTGCATCATCTGCTGATGTTGGTGTGGCTGCCGCCGGATTCCATGAGCCGCCGCCGTTTGTGGAGACTTCCCACGTGCCAATGGCATTCCAGTCGCCGCTCGCGAAGCTGCGGTATTGGTTGCTCGGAAGAGGAGGTGTAACAACTGCCCATGAAGTTCCGACTCTCACCTCGTCCAGATCAAGGGCTGGAGTTCCAGCGGCATTTTCCTGACGGAGGAAAACGCCATCAACCGAGGAAAGGTCACCACTTCCAGAGTTATTGGTGATCGTAAGATCCGGGGTCGGCTCGGATCCACCAAAGCTCCCGGAACTTGGATTGACCCACAACTTAACCACATCATTAAGCGCGCCTGCCACAAATTCATATGAAGCCACGACCAGCACAGGCGTACTGACCGGATAAGTGCCCGCCGTATACGTCTGCACAGGCGTTCCGCCGCTCGACCTAGGACTTATTCCCAAGTAGTAGGAGCTTCCATCATTGTTCTTGATCCAAACAGTCTGGCCAAAAGTTGTTGCCCCTCCACCCCGGTAACCGGTAAAGTAACTCCCCGTAAGAGACGTGATCCCACTGAGACTGGCAACATTGAGCAGGAAGGAATAGTAAATGGTTCCCGAGGTCTGAGATGCAAATGTCCGTTGGGGATCAATGCCTGTTCCAGCAAATGCTATCTTGTTTCCTATAGATGCTTGAAGGCCGGTGTAGCTCAGACTTCCGGTGGTGACGAGAACACTGTCTCCCGTATTCACATTGAACCAAGCCCCAGCCGATTGTGTTGCAAGGCCATTTGTTGCGTGATCCGTATAATTGAACTGCTCGGTCAATATTTGTCCCATTGCCGCCGACCCGAGAAGAGCAGTCGAGACCACAAGAAGAAAAAGAGTACGGAAGATGTTCATGTGAACTCCGGTAATGATGAAAGGATGACCCGCGTTTGTCCGATCCAAAAAGAACAGAAATATATTCTGTGAATGAACGAATAACCGAAAAGGAAGGTTGCCTGAGGATACTGTTCAGGCGCTGGCAATATACCAAAAAAGAAAAGCAAAGCAACGGGGCGAGGCATTCTTAACACAAACATCACATTGAGCGGGCGGCGGGCTGGTTACTTCAAGGTCGGGACGGCGTCCCGACCTACAGAAACAAACATGGGTCTTATGCACCCTGAAAGGGTGAGATACAACGGCCAGATGGCGAGCCCCCGACCGACGAGCAATCCTGTAGGTCGGTTCGCTGAACCGACCGCATTGGGGGCAAGGAGTCCAGTTGATTCTTGACTTGCCACGAGATTCATCTCGTGGATTTCCGAAAACTAAAAAACGCTGAGGGCATTAGCCAAACTTCTGATTGGGTTAAAACCCTTGGCGTTAGGCTTTGCTTGTTATTATTCCACGACCTACTCGTCTCGCTCCCCGGCTCGCCGAGGCGGACGCTCGCCGGAGCGGAAAGGTCGTGGCAATTCATTCGGGGGTTGACTTGCCACGAGATTCATCTCGTGGATATCCGAAAGACTAAAAAATGCTGAGGGCTTTAGCCAAACCTCTTCAATCCCCACCACTTATTCCGTGCTGTGCTCGGGGAGTCCGAATTCGAGGAGGCGTTTCTGGAGGGCATATTTGACAAGACCGACGGTATCGCGCACACCGATTTTCTCCGTAAGGTTCGCGCGGTGGAATTCCACGGTCCGTACACTGATGTGGAGTTTGCCGGAGATATCCAGATTGGAGAGTCCATCCACGATATGATGGAGAATCTGCGTCTCGCGGTTGGTCAGTGTGATCTGTGTGCCGTTGCGTTCGTCTGTTGCAGTGCGGACGTACGATTCGACCATCAGTTGGGAAACTTTCGGGGCGAAGTACTGTTCGCCGCGGGCGAGTGCTCGTATTGCGGCACGGAGGTCTTCGACCACGGAGTTTTTGAGGATGTAGCCGCTGGCTCCGGACTGCACAACGCGTTTAATATATTCTTCGTGTTCGAATTGCGTGAGCACAAGGACTCTCGGCGGGTGATTGCCCTGGGTAATGAGCGCGGTCGCTTCAATGCCATCCATCCTCGGCATATTAATATCCATGAGCACGACCTGAGGGGAACGCTGGCGCGCCTTCTCGACTGCCTCCATACCATCACACGCCTCGGCAACAACTTCCATATCGCTCTCGTTCCGGACAAGGGCTGCCAGACCAGAGCGTACCAAGTGATGGTCATCCGCTATGAGCACCCGTATTTTCGAAGCAAGAGCCATCGAAACACTGCCTCTGTTTGTTGCCCCCCTGAATTTCAAGTTCACGAATATTCAAATCACAGTTGGAACATGTCGTCACGAAGGAAATACTGCCCACCCGCTCACGTACGAGAACGAGTCGGCGACCCCGACACAACTTCATCGGAGTCGCGGGCTCATTGATGGTGGGTCAAAGCCTTGGCAACTTACGGGAATACATCATATTCTCTATGAATAAGAGAATGGCACATCAGCCGCTCAAAGGCAGATATATGTTGTGCGAACAATAAGCTACATTGCGGCTAATAGAAATACAACTGTCAACCGTACGGGTTTTATAGCCGCGTAGAAATACTGGGTTTCATGACAAGGGGCCGGATAAACGCACAAAGGGCGTACTCATCATACGCCCCCTGTGGAATGAACTCAATAACCCGGCTTGAACGCCCGGTGATGGTTATTTCATCAACACCATCTTGTTCGTCGCAACCGTACGAAGCGAGCCGGTCTCCACGCTCCGCGCATCAATTTGATAGAAGTAGACGCCGGAGGCGAGTCCATCGGCAGCAAACTCTGCCGTGTGTTCGCCTTCGTCCAGATCTTCTTCCATCAACAGTGTGCTCACCTCACGACCCAGCATGTCGTAGACCCTCACGGAAACGAGCGAAGGTTCCCGCAAGGCAAACGTCACGGTCGTTGACGGGTTGAATGGATTGGGATAATTTTGATAGAGCTTTGCGGCGATCGGCGCTCCGGTTGCGTCCTGGAACTCCTCATCGTCGAATTCATCGTCGCTCTCCGTCTCATCCGTTGTTCGGATCAGAATGGTGGGAGGAGCGGGCGAACTCTGGAGGAACGGCACAGACCCGACACTGACGGCACCATTCAGCATCAACTGACCACTTCCCTTCCAACTGATTGTATCGAGCGGCCCCGGAAATGCGCGATTAATACGGTAGATGGCACTGTGCAGACTGTCGTAGTCTGAAAACGCGCGCCCGCGCCAGTACGTCATCAACGAATCGGTGAACCGTGAGAGTTCTCTAATCGGCATGCCATCGGCTATGTGGCCGGGCTGACTGAAGATCAATTCCCCGAGGCCGGCCGGCGTTTTGCCAAGCTGACTGGCGGCGATGTTGACTTTCAGTGCAATCATTTCGGCGAGGAGCGGGTTATTATGCCGCTTTGGTGGAAGCGATCTTTTCTCACCGATAAGGAGAAAGAAGAGACTCCCCGATCCCCGAGGAATAACGTCAAGCCCACGCGGCTGGTCGTCATGCGTTCCGGTCTTGTCTTCGAGGGTACGCTGCACCGCGCTATACCCCGCTCCAACACCTCGAGCAAATTTCCACTTTGTCAGCCGTAGCCATCCGTGAATTGTAGACGAATCGCGTATGGGGCGCCACTTGTTCGGGCCAACGCTACTAATGAACGAGAGGCCGACGCGCATCCCGCCGGCAGCATCGCTCTCCGTTGCATTCGGCTGGAATCCACCCTGCACCACGGTTTCTTCAAGCAGGTTAATCCAGTTCGGATACGCGTCTCTCCGTACCTTTGCGGGTTTCAGGAATCTCCCCGTCAAGCCCTTAAGAGTGAGTGAGTCCGGCGTGATGGTCAGGAACTCGTCGCCGGTGAAAGTGGCGGTGAGGTTTTTTACTTCCGTCATCTCCACAACAAGAACACTGTCCGTCGCTGTGGTGTCCCCCGTCCAGCCGATGAACGTCCATGCGGCGAATGGCACTGCCGTCAATGTCACGAACGAGCCATGCGGATACGCAGGCAAGTCGGGCGACTTCAAGACTGTACCGCTGCCTGATATGGAAATGTTCAGGGCGTATGTATTGATGGCGAATGTCGCAGTCAGGTTCGTATTCTGCGTGATCGTAAGAGCAACTGTATCCGACACCGTGGTTGTGTCACCCGTCCACCCCACAAAATGATGTCCGGGCGCTGCTGTCGCCTTCAAACCGATTATCATACCGTGGTCATATCCGGGGAAGTCGGGGTTTTTGCTGACGCTTCCGCTGCCGACCACAACGACATTCAGTGAATAGACATTGATGGAGAAGATGGCCTCGATATCCAGAGTGTCATTCATGACAACGTTAATGGGATTCGATGCTGTCACCGTATCACCCAACCAGCCTATGAACGTCGAACCAAACGCGGGATTGGCGGTCAGCGTTACCGGTGTGCCGTGATCGTATAGAGGCTGGTCAGGCAACTTGCCGACGGTGCCGCTGCCGGTACCACTGATAGTGATGTTGATCGGATATTCGTTGATGGCAAACGTGGCAGTGATGACTTTGTCCTCATCCATGATGACCACGATGGTATCCTCAACCGACGTCGTGTCGCCCGTCCATCCCACAAAATGATAGCCGATGCCGGGAGTCGCAACAAGCGTTACTGCTTCGCCATGCAGATAGGTCGCTGAGTCCGGATCTTCCGTGACAGTGCCCGTGCCCACCACGTTGACGGTCATTGTGTAAACCGACAAAGTTGTCAGCGGGGCATCCAGATACCACGGATTGTAATCAACATATGCGCTCACTGAGTCGCCAAGGCCGCCCGTGTTGTTATAGTCAGGCGTTGCAGGGAGTGACTTCGGATCGGCGGGGCCGCTACCGCTGTTCCACCAATTCTCTCGCGCATCCTGAAGAACGCTCGTGAGATCATACATGCCGTACTCATTTCCGGTGAAACTGTTGCGGCGCCATGTGCTGGTCAACGCTGCACCGGCATCCTTGTCTGTCACCACACCTACTTCGTATCCGGAGAACGCATTGCTATCTCCTTGAACCGTCTGCACACTCGTTGCGGTTGCAAGCAGGTACGCACCGTATCCTGTACCGGGTGTGGTACTGGCAAAGTCGTTATCTGCAAGCACGACGTTCATGGTTGCGAAGTTGGAAGCATCGCCGTTGTCTTTTTGTGCTGTCACAGGATCGGCCGGCGATGCGGCGGGATATTTCTGTCCTCTCACCATTCCCTTTTGTGCAAGTGCACCGCCAAGGCTGTATGTAATCATCCCATAATAATCCGCAGTGCCAACACCGGCCAATGAAGCCGAAATATTGTTGGCATAAATATCCGCACTGCACGTGCCGCCTGCTGATCCGTCCTGACTCAGGTACACGCCCACCTGTCCGTTGGTGACAGTGTTGTGGTGAATATCAGACGTGCCGCTTGATCCGACAAGCAACATGGAAGATGCAGCACTCGCACCGGTATAGGAAAGATTGGAGATGGTGTTGTACGCGATCGTGCCGGTTGCTTCAAAGCCAATCTGAATTCCATTCTGCGCATTCAACCCCGTGGGTCCCTGTCCGATCACAACGTTGTTGTGGATATTGCCGGACGTACCCGGGTGATTCGCCACAATACCGGTCTTGCCAAAATCATACACCGAGTCATTGTGAATCTCGACAGCGTGAGCGTAGTTGCGCGGATAGTCATGGTTCACGAGAATCGGGATGTACATTTGCGCGCCGCTGAATGGCGTGGAGCGAATTTGTTTAATGGTGTTGTTCCGGATGACGCCGGATCCCTTAAAGTATTGAACGCCGGCCATAAAGAGATGCGTGTTCCCTGCTCCTTCGCCATCGACAGTGAAGCCGTCGATCACGACGTTTGTGCCGAGTGAGTCCACACCGATGATCGGGCGCTCCGATCTGGCTGGCAGGAACGGCTGGCTCATGACTGCAACCGGAGGGACGATAAATGTCGAGTCACTTCCGGCGACGCCGATGAGATTCAAATCGGGTTCATTAATATAGATCTGTTCGCGGTAGGTTCCGGGCAGGACATTGACGGTGCTTCCACTCACCATGTTCACGCCTTCTTGAATTCTTCCCGCCGTCCCCGTCTGCGCGCTTGTATCATCCACCCAGAGAGTGGAGTAGTCACCCTGGAAGCCGTTCTCCACATCTGTATCCGTACCGACATTCAGCCATGGTGTGAAGTCGAAGTTTGCCGAGGCCGTCCCGAGAATATCAGGCTGACCACCGGGAGGAACCGCACCGCCGCCATACGCAACAGGAATCTGTGCCGCGTAGCCGGGCTCTGTACTGTTTGCAGTACTGATTGCCGGCGTGATCGTACCATACCAGTTGCCGCTGAAGTTCTTGAGATTCGTTCCCGGTGCAGGGAGCGAGCCACCCGACTGACGTTCGACAATCTGGCCGTACCAGTTGCCGCTCAGATTGTTATTGGTGAATGTACAATTCAGCGCGGTTTGCACAGGTACATTGGTGCCGCCACTGGCGTCGAGGAACAAAATCCCAACCGTCCAGTTGTCCGTGACTTCATTCTCTTCGAACGTGATGTTATCCGTTTGATTCCGGAAGATCAGACCAGTACGGTTGAATATGATTTGATTGTTCCGGATGATATGACCCGAACTATTGTTGATGTCGATAGCGCTCCGGTTGCCAGTGATCTTGTTGTTGCGGATCTCGGCAACGCCATTCACGCCCTGAATGGAAAGACCCGCCGTTTTCACGTTGGTCGGCCAGTCGGTGACATTGTTTCCATCACGCGTAATAGTGAAGCCCTCCACAACTGTAGCCGCCGGTGTCGCAATTCGAACTGTTGTTCCGTTCGGACCTGTCTTCAATCCGGAGACTGTTGTGACGTCAATCCCCTGGCCCTTGAGCGTAATACCTTTGTTCACGAGAACGTCATTGAAGAAATTACCGGAACTGACATTGACGATATTGCCCGCCGATGCCGCGTCAACCCCGCGCTGAATCTCAGGGGTGGTCGTTGTGGGTGAGAAGAAGCTGTTGAGCGTGACATACAGATTGTTCGGTATAACCGTCACCACGCCGTTCGTTCCCACGTCGATCTTATGGAGGATCCTGTCCTCAAGACTGAAGAGGTCCGCCATGACCATTGCTCCGGGCAACGTCGCACCGCTGCCAACATCAAACTCATTGTTCGCGGCGTTCATGTTTGTTGTCCACGGCGCTTTGGTGGTGATTGCCGGCGCGCCAACTCCGATCAGGAGATTGTAGTTCGGGAAGGCCGTCCCGTTGCTTGGGCCGGACTCGTTGTCGAGATACACCGCATGGGCAATACCGTTGTTGAACGTGTTCTCATTGCCCGTCGTGCCGATCGTCAATGTCCCGAAGCTGGCAGCGTCATTGTCGTGGTTGTAGAAGCCCACCGCCGTACCGCCAGGCGTTCCCGACCAGTTAAACGTATTGTTGGTCAACACTGCACCGATCGTCACCTGTACAATCGCGTTGGAAATCGTCGTGATGGCCTTCGTGTTAACGACCACATGGTGATACGTTGTAGAACTCGCGAGCGGGGTAAAGGTGTTGTCGTCCAGAGTAACCGTATTGTAGTTTTCCAGACTGACAGCCCATTCGTGGTTGACAAATGTATTTCCTGATACCAGGGTGGTCTTGGAGTTGTAGTTATTCTTCAACCGCAACACCGCCGTTCCGGGCGCTGACACATTCGCTCCGGCTCCGTCAAAATCGTTATTCGAGACGGTGAGTGTCCCGGCGCCGGCATTCATGTCGGCAAGTTCAACGCCGCCGCCGTTCAGGAAATTCCCGGTGATGTTGATGTTGCCGTTGCTTCCAAACCGCACCAGTACATCATGGTTGATTGTCCGCAATGTGTTACCACTGAACGTTCCACCAGCCTCATCCACCGCAACGCCGGATCTGAAGAAAGTCGTATCGCCATCCACCGAATTCCCCTGGAACGTGATGTTATCCACGCCCCCCGAAGCCACACGGTAGTTGGTATTGCCTCCGTAATTGATGCTGACGGCGTTCCGGTCGCCATACAGACCCCCCGACGGCGTACCGTACGCGTCAACCACATTGTTGATGACGGTTATGTTGTCAAGCCCGACCGCGCTTGCAATAATTGCGCTCTTGAGTTTCGCTAGGTCAACATTGAACCGCATACTGTCCACGATCACGCCATCCGCCGAGATATCGAACAGCGTCGGCTTGCCGGAAACAGTTCCGAGAAAATCAACAACGGGAAAAGGCACGCTTCCGCCTTTGATGGTCACACTCTTGTTCACGAGGACTTGTTCACTGAAGCTTCCGGCCCCGACCTCAATCGTGTGACCGGCAAGTGTCTGTGCATCATTGATAGCATTTTGAATGGAGCAGAATATTTCACTCGTGTTAAGATTCTCCACGATCCCGTTGCTCACATTGGGACCGACGTCGCGCGTGTTTATCGTGTTGGACAACGTGTTACCCGATACCGTGATTGCACAGGACATCGGCGAGTTGCCTCGACCGAAATACATATCCGCCAGGTTGCTCTGGTCTCCATCACCGGGATACGGAAGGTGACCGGCCTGACGTTGAATACCAACATCGCAACCGCTGACGTTATTGCCGGTGATCGTGTGGCTTAGTCCCTCAGCAACAATACCGAAGCCGTCACTCGTGCTCGACTGCACATACCCGGACACGGTATTATTCTTAATGACGACGCCGACGGGAATATCGACGTTGGCCGGCAAGACACCGCGGCGGAATGCTGCAATTCCCACGATGTCCCGAACTTCCGCACCGATGAGAAGCGTTCTCGACACGTTGTTACTGTCCACCACAATACGGCCCGGACCGGTTGCAGCGCCCGAACCGTTGGGGTTCTTGACTTCAATGCCGAAGCGGCCATTGTCGGTCAGGGTATTTCCTTTGATGAGGTTCTCTCCGGGTCCCTGCATTCCGACAACACCGATGCCGTTGTCACCGTTGTTGTAGACACTGTTATTCTCAATCGTTACTCCGGATGCCGTCCCATCCTGCAACTCAATGCCACAGCAGTTGTTGTTGTAGACACTGCTGTTGGTGACCGTGATATTCTCTTTCAGGCCATTCCATATCACGATACCGCGGGCCGCACCAAAAGCATTTGTGTGCCCCGAGACGTCGAGGTTGTCCAACGTGATACCATTGACAGGACCGTTCGCATAGAAACCGCTTCCGCCGACATTGTCTTTCAAGGTGACATTCTCTATAAGAAGAGAGTTATTCCCTCCAACTGCGTAGATTCCGGCGTAGGAATTCGGGCTTGTTCCCGCATAATCCTGCACAGTGAGGTCACGAATAGTTACGCCAGCTGTACCTGAAGTAATGGAAATGCCACTTCCCGGACCAACCAAACCGGTTCCATCCAGAATGGTGGTTGCCTCTGTTGTACCTTGCAAAGTCAGAGACTTGTTGAGCGTTACCCGTTCATTGAATGTTCCCGCAGCCACTTCCACTTGCTCACCCGCCGCGGCAAAGTCCACCGCCACTTGAATCTTCAGTGGCAGACTTACGAACCATCCGGTACCGTTCGTTTTTTCAAGTGCCGAGTGGAGAGGATTGGGAAACGTTGAGATTGCGGCGAGGGCATTGGCGAGATTGTCTGCCAGGGGTGCAATCAGTGGGAAATCCGTGTTGTTCCAGATACGATACGTCCAGCCTGTGCCGCCAACATTCGTGCTGACGAGTGTGACCGTGTTTTGCAGATAGTATGGGGCCGTTCCCGGCGCAACGCCGAGGCTTGAAGTAGTCAGGTCGAGATTGATATTGCTACTGGCAACATTCAACGGGCCCGAAGTATAGACGGCCACACCGCCCCAGGCATTTCCGCTAGTCGTAATGTTACCAAGGGAGATATTGTTGCAGCCCGACATCTGAATCCCGTTTCCTGCAATGGCACTTGTCGACGTCAGATGGCTCAGAGTCGAATTATCGACGCCGTGAAGATCAAAACCGGTGCGTCGTCCGCCGCTTACCGTAATGTGCTCAAGAGTGATGTTGCTGATAACAGATGGAACGTTGGAGACAGGACGGGATAGCCACCACCAACGGCCGCCACAGGAATGACCGTAAAGTTCTTCATGGTAACATTGGAGGTCGCAACATTGACGCCCCATGCTGCCCCATTGGAACTCACGTCGATGAAGACGGTCGCCTCGCTCGCCCCGATAATCACCACACTCTTGTTCACCGTGATCGTTGTCCCGCCGGACAAATGCGTGCCGGCCCCAAGTGTAATGGTATCTCCGGCCACCGTAATCGGGTCGTCGATTGCCGCTTGCAATGACGCGTAGGGAGAATTCGCCGGGTGACTGATGTTCGCAACTTGCGACCATGCCCGATTCTGGCCAAGGATCACCGTCGTGAACAGGATAATGGCAAGAGCCGTGAGACGTGAACAAGAACGCATGGTGTACCTCCAGGAGGTTAAATTTTGAGCAGAGAGAAAAGAAGTACCGGTTGGTTTATTGGAACAAGACCTGACCAGCAAACGAAGAGATGAAAGTTATCCCTAAAGGATATTACTCGCATCTCTCCCGGCTGGCAGAAAACATTCTACATGCTTGTTTCGGAACGGAACGGAAGAACAGTTGAGGCAGGACAGCACTTTATTTACAGGAGTCCGTGATATTGGTACGCACAACGGGGGAGAACTGCAATAGCCATGTATACTATATTGGTTGGAGAACACACGAACGGCACAACAGCTGTGGCCTAGATCTCAAGATTAATCAATTTCATCTGAATGGCTTTCTTGACCAGACTTGCGGTATCGTGGACACCCAGTTTTTCGATGATATTTGCGCGATGGAATTCCACTGTCCGGACACTGATGAATAATCGTTGGGCAATTTGGTGATTGGTATGACCTTCTGCTATAAGCTGGAGGATTTCGCGTTCCCGGTTCGTCAGTGATCCGTTTTTGTGACCGTTTCCATTTCCACTTCCATTGCCGGAGGTGGCTTTGATATACGAATCGACCATTACCTTGGAAACGCTTGGCGTGAAAAATTGCTCGCCACGATGGACAGCACGAATACCCCGGAGTAATTCCTCCGCTATCGCATTTTTCAGGATATAGCCGCTGGCACCAACCTGCATCACCCGTTTGATATATTCCTCGTGGTCGTACTGTGTCAGCACAAGGACACGTATGCCCATTCCCAGCTGCTTGATTCTTCCTGTTGCTTCAATCCCGTTCATTGTGGGCATGCTGATATCCATGAGCACAACATCCGGACTCAAGGCCTTTAACTTGTCCATCACTTCGAGGCCGTCCGAGGCTTCGATAATCACCTCAATGTCCAGTTCATTCCGGAGGAGAGCTGCAATCCCTGCGCGGACCAGATGATGGTCGTCAACAATCGCAACGCGTATCTTGGGGCGCTTGGTCATCACGACACCGTCTCCTTCATTTGAGGTTTTAACGCCTTTTCCCGTAAAGGCAGTTCTATCATGAACTCCGTTCCATGTCCCAACACCGATTCCACGCGAAACACACCGCCGAAGAACTCGACGCGTTCGCGAACATTGCGGAGGCCGTAGCGGGGCTGATCTGTTTGTGGCGCAAAACCCTGATCAACTTCAAAACCTCTGCCGTTATCTGCAACCGTCAGGGCCAACACATGGCCGCGCACAAGCATTTGTATGGTGACACGCGAAGCTCCGGAGTGTTTCGCAACATTTGTCAGCAGCTCCTGCACAATCCTGTAGATCGTGGTTTCAATCAACGAATCAAACCTGACGTCGGCTTCGGGCATATGCAGGTCAACACCGGTCTGCGTACGGCGCTCGAAGTTCGTTGCATGCAAACTGATTGCGGCCTTCAACCCGAAATCGTCAAGCACTGCCGGGCGTAAATCATACGCGATTTGCTTGGCTTCCATCTGCGCTTCGTTGGCAAGGGCGATAACTTCCCTCAGGTGGCGTTCGGTGGCAACGGTATCCTCGCCCACATTTTTGAGGGCCAGTTCCGTATTAATTTTTAACGTGGTGAGGAGTTGACTGAGACCGTCGTGAAGTTCGCGGGCAAATCGGCGACGCTCTTCCTCCTGCACTTGTACGAGGTCAACGGAAAGTTGCCGGATTTGCTGTTCCCGTTCGCGTGCCATTTCATACAAGTGTGAATTTTCCAGGGAAATACCAATTTGCTTGCCGAGCGTTTGCAACATCAACTGTTCGCCGGGCGAAAAGAGAAATGGCTCGCGCTTGAAGATATTCAGCACTCCAAGTACCCGCTCTTTGGATGTAAGGGGAATGGATGCAACACTGCGCAGGGATTCAAGAGAAAGAAGTCGCCGGTCGACCACCGGATTGTGGATTGCATCCTCAATGAAAGTGGGGATGCCCGTCGCCGCGACATGACCGGTTATCCCTTTTCCGACAGGCCATTGTTGTACCCGTGAAATGAACTCCGGCGAAAAAATTCCGCGATGAAAATGCAGTGTCAGTTCCGTCCCTTTTTCATTCATGAGGTAGATGCAGCCTGCTTCGAAGCCTGTAACGTCCAGCACGGTATCCACAGCGTTTTCCAGGCGTGCTGCAAGGTCCAACGATTGGGAAAGCCCTGAGGAGAGTCGCTGCATGGCGGAAATCTCGCGGTGCCGGCGGTTCAATTCTTCTTCAGAGCGTTTGAGTTCTGTAATATCTGTCAGCAAAATCACAAGGCCTTCGTGAGTACCGTTGAGGGCCTTTGTTGGCGTCAATGTCGCAAGCGCCCAGAACGCTTGTCCGTCGGGACGTCTGAATTCCACTTCAACAGGTCCGCTCATCTCCTGCGTCGTCAGCATTTTTGTCCGGCTATGAAACGCCACGTGGGCCTGAGGGTCATGCGCAAAGTCCAGCAGGATCCTTCCCCTCAACGCATCCGTGGACTGTCCGAAGAGACTGGCTGCACGCTGGTTGACGAATGTGATTCGCCAATCATTGTCCGTTGCGACAATACCTTCAATGGCGGCCTCGACAATTCTTGTGTACTTATTCTCCGCCGCGTGCAAGCTGAGCTTGTACGCGGCATGAATATAGTCCAATCCCACAGCAACACTCACCAGTACACCAAACTTGGCCGCGCCGTTCCACAGGTGTATGGGAAGGCCGAGAGCCGGCGAGACCATCAGCACTTCGACAATATGAATGAGTGAACACAGGATCGCGAGTGCGAGGCCGAATGGCCTGCCATCATACCAACTGACATATGCAACGGGAAGGACGTAGAAAAGAACAAACGACATTTCAGACCCGGTCACAAAATCGGCTATGGCGACAACAACAATCGCCAACGTGCCGATCAACCGAACGACAATCGGCGGCACCGTCGTGAGAGTTCTTAAGAAGCCCGGGGTCATAATGTTCTCAGTTCTTTCCGGAGAGGTGATGCCTTCAAACACGGTTCGTCAAATTTCCAGTGCCGGGACAAAACCTTGCTACAAATTTTCATTTGGAGAGGAATGCAAACACCGACAACGCGCGGCATTGAACCGGGGAGCCACACAACCAAGAACAGTGAATCAGTACACTGGGGAGAGCAAGGGAACATGATGCAGACATACGCTAAGATCTACAGCAAGGATGCTTCTTGCATCCGGAAAGCCGACCAATCTTGTCTCAACATTGACGGGTATAACCTACCAAAATCATCAATCACTATCAAGCCTTCCATTGAAATGAAGCCCCCAAAACCAGCCACAACCTGAAAGATGTGACACCCGGCACCCGCACGGCGGAGGATGGCACCCACCCATCTCTTTTAGCTCATTTTCAGAAGAAGCAGGTCCTTGCCGCGTTGCAGGAGATGCAAAAAAGCAGGCCGAGATTGCTTCAGCAACGGGATCAACCAGTGTGGGCGGGAGCAACGGCACTCCCCTTCTCCCTCTCACCGATTTGTTGCCGCCACATTGCAAAGTACAATCCCTTCAGTTCAATCAGTTCGGCGTGTCGCCCGCTTTCAATTATCCTTCCACGTTCCAACACATGAATCCTGTCCGCATGCATCACGGTCGAAAGACGGTGCGCAATAAGAATCGAGATCATATCCTCGCGCGTTGAGATCTCCCGGATTGTTTCTGTAATCTCTTCTTCGGTCAATGAATCCAGCGAAGACGTCGCTTCATCGAAGACCAACAAATCCGGACGACGAAGTAATGCCCGCGCAATGGAAAGACGCTGCTTTTCGCCACCGGACACCTTGACTCCTCCTTCGCCAATCACTGTATCCAATCCCTTGTCCGCCCGCGCAAGAAGTGCCTGGCAGGCAGCCTTCTGCAACACGTCAAGGCATTCAGCGTCGGCCGCAAGCGGACTGACAAACAGCAAGTTCTCTCTGATCGTACCTGAGAAGAGCTGCGTGTCCTGTGTAACGAAACCAATGCGCTCGCGCAGCGAGTCGAGATCAATCGCCGCGTATGAATGTCCGTTGTAGAGAATATCCCCTTCCTGCGGACGATACAACCCGACCAACAATTTGACGAGAGTGGTCTTTCCCGAACCTGACGGACCTACAAATGCCACCGTCTCGCCGCGTTTGACAGAGAATGAGATTCCCTCCAGCGCTCGGGTACGTGCTGACTGGTGCTGGAACCGTACGCCCTTGAATTCGAGTGTTGACATGCCATCAAGCTTGACGGGCGAAGTCGGCTTAGGCTCACGCGGTGTATTCAAAATATCTTCAAAGTTCTTCAACGACACTTCCGCTTCGCGATAGATATTAATGACGTTGCCCAGTTCCTGCAACGGTCCGAAAATAAAGAACGAGTAGATAAAGAGGGAGAAGAACTGGCCGACCGTGATCTCCTGTGCGAAGATCAAATAGAGCATCAAGAAGAGAATGCTCGTCCGGAGAAAATTCACCAGTGTTCCCTGGATGAAACTCAGGCTGCGGAGGTACCGGATTTTTTTAATTCAAGCTTCAGGATTTTTCCCGTGGTTGCATTAAGGCGGTCAGTCTCCTGTTGCGCAAGCCCGAGACTCTTCACCAGCTCAATGTTGCGCAGGGATTCGGTGGTTGAGCCAGCCAGTGCGGTGGTTTCGCCGACAATGGTCTTCTGTATGATCTTGATCTTCTTGCTGAGTACCGAACTCAATACCGCAAGCAACGGTACCGTCATAAAATACACGGGGGCAATCAGCCAGTGAACGCTGAAGGCGTAGGACATGACGAACACCACGCCTACCAACGTTGTGAACACAATATTGATCGACGCTGAGACGAGTCGTTCAACGTCTGTGCGGACCTTCTGGAGTTTGCCAAGAGTCTCCCCGCTTCGCTGGTCTTCAAACACCTGGTAGGGCAAATCCAGTGAGTGACGGATTCCATCACTGTACATCAACGCACCAACCCGTTGGGTGATGACGTTGATGAAATAATCCTGAAAGTTCTTGGCGACACGGGAGACAAAGGCAACGCCGACTGCGGCAGCAAGCAACAGGCTTACGCCTTTGAAGAATTCACTGGCGGTGTACTTGTCATACTTTGTGGCATATTCATCGATAACGTACCGGAAGATCAAAGGATCGAGCAGTGAGAAGACCTGGTTGATTGAAGCGAGAACGAGCGCAAGAGCAACGAGCTTCCAGAATTGCCGGAGGTATGACAGCAGGAGTTTCATTGGTTGGGATGAAGGTGGAAAAACCGCCGGATCGTCACTTCATCCGGCGGATGGGGAGGCTTCAGGCTGCGCGTTGTTTCCGTGCGGCAATGAACGACCGGACGCTCATGATCAGGAATCCGATACAGAGTATCGCCATGATGGACTGTGCAATCACCGCGGCGGGGCGTTCCACTTCCCCTCCGCCCATCATCGTGAACAGTTTCATCAGGCCGCCAAAGGAGCCGAGTATTCCAATAAGTGACAAGGCTGCCGCGCCGTGCATGGCATGCTTGCGAAGTTTTTCATTCTTGCCAACAACTCCGGCAACAATAAAAAGAATGCCGAACAGCGCGGGGATTAATGCTGTCCAACTTGCTGCACCGGACATCACGTACCCGACGACGCCGAGAAGCGTGAGGATGATTCCAAGAATTATTGAACGTTGCGGCATGAGTGTTCTCCAGGAGAAGTTAATAGAGTTTATAGAGTTTGTAGAGTCGATAGTCTGTTAGTCGGAAGCTGGCTGCAATTCGCTTTTCACGATTCGCTTTCCCCTTAAGCCACGGGGGCGGGAGCATTCAGGAACGCCAGCACGAAAGCGATCACGACAACGATCAACCCATACATAAAGACGTTGTAGCAAATTCTCAAATAGCGATACTTCTTCCCGAGAACCTTTCCAAGGAAGAACAAGTCTTTGATCATACTCCCGTACAGGTATTCCTTGTCTTTCATCATCTCGTTCATGCCCCATTCAAAATCGTGTAGCGGCATACTGTGGAAGTTCCCGAAGAACAACAGGTTCGCCCGCTTCTGTTCGATGTCTTCACGCGTAAACATTCCCGTCGTCACGTTCGGTCTGGTAACAAGGATGGCAAATACCATGACCGTGAGACAAACGACGAGCAGCAGGAGCGTTGGAAGAACGAGGTGCGGATTGGTGTCCAGCTTACTGACGAGCAAGCCGAATACGATGGAGATAATAATGGAATTGGTGCTGATCATCAGGTTGGCTTTGTTGTCTGCCATGGCGCTAAGCGACAGGTGGTTCTGGGGCACCGTACGGAACATGGTTTCAATCCCCCGCTCGGGAATCTTATCACGCTCGAGTTTGCTCTTGATCTGCTCGCGCTTGATCTCCCATTTGGCATTCTCCCCTTCGGACTGCTGCAATAACGCCCGCATACGTTCCTGCAATGCCGTCAACGTCTTGGTGCGTCTGGTGGAAAATTCGGCACGGGCATACGGGGTATGAAACGGATGGTCGGTCACAAAGTCGATGTTGGTCTTCAACCATTCCGATTCTGACAGCACTTTGCCTGTCCGCCGCTCGATCTCAAGACGCAAGAGTTCGCTGCGATCAAAAAACCGCTTCTTCCCTACATGAACAATGTCCGCATCGCACACCACTTGCTCCAGAAGGTTCCGCGGTGTCTGCGGCATCTTTGTCGCCATAATGCATGCGGCAACTTGCTCGATCTTCTCCGCCGGATAGTCCTGCAATTCAAGAAAATTCCGGGCGATCCGCACGCCGGCTTCTTCGTGACCTTCGTATGTCTCGGTGTAACCGGCATCATGCAGCCAAGCGGCAATCTGTGCCACCTCGAAATCCGCTCTGGTCAATCGCGACGCCTCGCCTATCTCCTGTGTCGCGTCAACCGTTTCGACGGTATGGTCATAGTTGTGATAGACCGCCCATGAAGGAAGTTTCGTTGTGAAAAGCTCAAATACGTACGCAGAGGTCTTCTTCAGGATGTCGCTTGGAGGTACCATGGATGTTGCCGATTGTGCAGTGGATGGTGGCTTTCAGTACTGTTCAAAGTAGGAAAATAGTTCTACTATTCCAATTATGTTCCGCTGTAGCGAAGTAGAACCGCCATCCCACGGGTCGTCTGTATGCAACTTGGGCCCAAGCCAGAGATGCCATTTGCTTGACATAAAGCCAAATACTCATTACTATCATCACACATCTTTGCGCTCTGCACCACGAACCTGTAACGGTCAGCCATCCAATTCCAAAGGGTCACTTATGCCACGTCTCGTAAAAGGCGGTCTCATCCAATGCTCACTTGCCGAATCCACGGAGCAACCCATAGAGAAGATCAAGAAAGCGATGATCGACAAACATATCGCTTATATTGAAGAGGCGGGAAAACAAGGCGTGCAGATTCTCTGTCTGCAGGAGCTTTTCTATGGACCGTACTTCTGCGCTGAACAGAAAACAAAGTGGTATGCGATGGTTGAGCGCATCCCCGATGGGCCAACGACAAAGCTGATGCAAGAACAGGCAAAAAAATACGGCATGGTCATCGTCGTTCCAATCTATGAAGAGGAAATCACCGGCATCTATTATAATACCGCTGCGGTGATTGATGCCGACGGAACCTACCTCGGTAAGTACCGCAAACATCACATCCCTCAGGTCGATCCCGGCTTCTGGGAGAAATTTTATTTTAAGCCGGGCAACCTCGGCTACCCCGTATTCAAAACGCGCTACGCAACAATTGGTGTGTACATTTGCTATGACCGCCACTTCCCGGAAGGCGCACGGGTTCTTGGATTGAACGGGGCGGAAATCGTCTTCAATCCCTCGGCAACGGTCGCCGGCCTTTCTGAATATTTATGGGAATTGGAACAACCCGCACACGCCGTCGCTAATGGCTATTTCGTCGGGGCAATCAACCGTGTCGGTACGGAGCCACCCTGGAATATCGGACAGTTCTACGGCAAGAGCTATTTCTGTAACCCGCGCGGCAAAATTATTGCCCAGGCGAGCAGGGACAAGTCTGAACTTGTTGTCGCCGATCTCGATCTCGACATGATCAAGGAAGTGCGGGAGGTGTGGCAGTTCTTCCGTGATCGCAGACCGGAATCGTACACGCCGCTGGTACAGTAGAAAAACTGAATCTTCTTCATCTAACACTTTCACTTTGAATCCCGCCTGCGCTATCGCTTCCGCCTACGCTGCCGCTTCGGCGGACAGGTCGGCGGGCAGGCCGAATCCAGAATACTTAGGATCTGCACATGGCAATGACATCACAGGAAATCACGGACATTACAGCGCGGTACACTTACGGCACATGGCGTTTCCAAAAGGGCTGGAAGCCCATGCACGTTGTTGACGCAGAGGGATGTTATTTTGTCGACGGGAACGGCAAACGCTATCTCGATTTTTCCTCGCAACTGATGTGCGTGAACCTCGGTCATAAAAATCCTGCCGTCATCAAGTCGATTGAAGACCAGGCGAAAAAACTCGCGTTCATCGGCCCCGGCTACGCAACGGACGTTCGTGCAGAACTCAGCAAGCTCTTGTTGGATGTATTGCCGAAAGGATTGGAGAAATTTTTCTACACAACATCCGGCACCGAGGCAAACGAGGCGGCATTCAAGATCGCACGGATGTACACCGGCAAGACCAAGATCATTGCGCGGTATCGTTCCTATCATGGTTCCACTATGGGCTCAATTGCGGCAACCGGCGATCCGCGCCGGTGGGCAATGGAACCTGCAGGCAAGGTACAGGGAGTGATCTTCGCTCCCGAAGCAGATTGTTATCGTTGCCCACTCGGACATCAAAGTCCGGATACGTGCGGAATCGCGTGCGTCAACTACATCGAGCACATGATCGAGAATGAAAGCGACGTCGCTGCGATCATCGTCGAACCGATTGTTGGCACGAACGGCGTATTGATTCCGCCGAAGGAATACATGCCCCGACTGCGGCAGATTTGCGACAAGCACAATGTCCTGTTGATTGCCGACGAGGTAATGAGCGGATGGGGTCGCACAGGCAAATGGTTTGCGATGGACCATTGGGACGTGCAGCCTGATATTCTTACAACGGCCAAAGGAATCACGACGGCATACGTACCGTTGGGTCTCTGTGCAACGAACAAGAAGATCGCCGATTACTTCGACGACCATTATTTCTCCCATGGTCACACCTACGAAGCTCATCCAATTACACTCGCTCCGGCAATTGCAGCAATCAATGAAATGAAACGCATGAATCTCGTCGAGCGCTCTGCAAGTCTTGCTCCCTACGTGGAGAAAAAGCTCAATGAACTCAAGTCCCGCCACCCTTCCGTCGGCAATGTGCGTGGACTCGGATTATTCTGGGCCGTGGAGTTGGTGAAGGATCAGAAGACGAAGCAGCCCTTCAACTCATATAAAGACAAGATCAGCGGAACGCCACTCATCGTCGATAAAGTCGCAGCCGAGATGATGAAGAACGGTGTCTTTATCCAGGCATGGGTGAGTCATTTCGTAATTGCACCGCCGCTGATTGTCACCGAAGCAGAGATCGATCTGGGCATCAAGGCGCTGGATGACGCGTTGAACATTGCAGACAGCGCGGTTGGGGGTTAGAGGTTAGAGGTTCGCGGTTGGGGGTTTGAGGATAAGGTACAGTTTGATTGTGGATTTTCGATTCGGGATTCTGGAGAAAAACCATGGAAGCCGGATATAAGAGACTGGAGATCTACAAACTTGCACATGCATTGGCTGTACAGATTCATAAAATGAGTCTGACATTGCCAAAACATGAATTGTACGAACAAGGAAGTCAAATTCGACGGTCCTCGAAATCTGTTACCGGCCAGATTGTAGAGGGGTTCGCTCTTCGCAAGTACAAGGCGGAATATCTCCATTACCTTTATCGTTCCTATGGTTCCTGCGAAGAGACCGTTGAACATCTGGCATACTTGATGGAGACTGGTTCTCTTGATGACCGAACCAAAGGCTCCGAACTATCCGAAGGATACAACAAGCTTAGCAGGATGCTGTTTCGTTTTATACAGTCAGTCGAACAATCTCACGACACACCATCGTTCTTGAAAGATTCTGCTGCAGAGTACTCCACTCTCGCTTCAGGGAACGAGAATCCAGAACCCACAATCCAGAATCTCTTATGAACAACCCCGCACCCAAACTCTCTGCCAAGCAATATGAATCCAACTTCGCAGAACTCCATCCTCCCTTCACGCCCAACTCGGCGGTGACGGAAGCGAACCGGTGTCTCTACTGCTTTGATTCGCCTTGCACCGTCGCCTGTCCCACACACATTGATATTCCCACATTCATCAAGAAAATCTCGACGGGAAATCTCAAGGGATCGGCAAAGACCATCTTCCAGTCCAACTGGATTGCCCTCACCTGCGCAAAAGCCTGCCCTGTAGACGTATTGTGCGAAGGTGCGTGTGTGTACAACGACCGTGGTGAAGAACCGATTCAGATTGGGAGACTGCAGCGCTATGCAATCGATACGTATTTCGAGCGTGGCATGCCTCCCCTATTCACTCCTGCACCAAAAAATGGAAAATCCATTGGCGTGATTGGTGCCGGCGCTGCCGGACTTGCATGTGCCGCGGAGGCCGCGCTCATCGGTTACGACGTGACGATCTACGATGCAAACGAAAAACCAGGCGGACTCAATATGTGGGGCATTGCTCCATACAAGATGACACAGCAAGATGCCATGAACGAAGTGAAGCTCGTGCTGAGCTTTGGTGTGAGCATCCAATCCGGCGTTCGTGTTGGCAAGGACATTTCCATCGATGATCTCGCAAAGAACCATGATGCGATCTTCATCGGTGCCGGACTTCAATCAGCAACAAAACTGAATATCCCGGGCGAGAATCTCAAGGGTGTGGTGGATTCGCTTGATTTTATCGGCAAGGTAACTACAAGAAAGTGGTCGTCCGTTGATGTTGGCAGACGCCTAGCCGTGATTGGCGCCGGCAACACAGCGATTGACGCGGTCACCGAGGCGAAACGTCTCGGTGCAGAACAGGTGATGATTATTTATCGAAGAAGTCGGGAAGAAATGCCGGCCTACGACTTTGAATACGAACTGGCGAAGAGTGACACTGTGCAATTTCATTTCCTCACATCTCCGGTCAAGATTCTCGGCACCAACCACGTCGAGTCCATGGAGTGCATTCGCATGAAGCTCGGCGCACCCGATGAAGAGGGACGACGAAGACCGGAACCGATTCCGAACTCCGAGTTCCGTATTCCGGTGGACATGGTCATCAAGGCGGTGGGACAAAATATCGAGGAGAGTTTCCTCGCCGCAATCCCGGAACTGACGTTCGACCGCGGTATGGTGATTGTAAATCCGGAAACTCTCCAAACCACCAATCCGAAATTCTTCGCAGGCGGCGATTGCATCAATGGCGGCAGGGAAGTGGTGAATGCAGCCGCGGATGGAAAGAAGGCAGCACATGGAATTGATGATTGGATTTCTAGGAAATAAATTCCAATATCCAAATAGCAAACAAATTCCAAATCTCAAGAACCAAAGAACAAACAAACTTCAAATGTCAAGAGCCCAAATCTTTAATAAATCCCAACCTCCAATTCTTTATGATTTGTTATTTGGTTCTTGTTTGTCTTTTGTGATTTGATATTTCTCCTGTTTGTGATTTGTTATTTGATCCCATAAACTCGTGAAAGCACAAGTCGACAACCCTGTTGCCAAGCCCACAAAACGGTATGATCTTGAGGACCGTACACTTCAGTTCTCAAAGGAAGTGATTCGTTTTGTGAACAACTTACCGAAGACGGTAGCCAATGTTGAGATTGGGAAACAACTTGTTCGTTCTGCAGGCTCTGTTGGTGCGAATTACATTGAAGCAAACGAAGCTCTTGGCCGGAAGGATTTCGTTATGAGAGTCCGAATCGCAAGGAAAGAGGCAAAAGAAACACGCTATTGGTTGGAGTTGGCCGAGTATTCCGAAGGCCAGGCTCAGATTCAAAAGGAGTTGGTTCAGGAATCAACTGAGTTATTGAAAATACTCAGTGCTATTATCACAAAATCCCAATAGCCAATCCTAAACAATAAATCTCACGAACCAAATAGCAAACAAGTTCCAAATATCAAATCTCAAATAAATCCAAAGTTCCAACTATTTGGTGTTTGCTATTTGAATTTTGTTTGTCATTTGTGATTTGATATTTTGGAGGCTTCACTATGGCTAACTTGAGCATCAATTGTGGTGGAATCAAATCCCCGAACCCGTTCTGGCTAGCATCCGCTCCACCATCCAACTCTGCTTACCAGGTCTGCAAAGCGTTTGAAGCCGGCTGGGGTGGTGCGGTGTGGAAAACCATCGGCGAACCGGTGATGAATGTCTGCAACCGCTACGGCGCAATTGATTACAACGGACAGAAAATTCTCGGTCTCAACAATATCGAACTCATCAGCGACAGGCCCATTGAAGTAAACCTGCGCGAGATTGCCGAGACGAAGAAGCTGTGGCCTGATCGTGCCGTGATTGCTTCGCTCATGGTTGAGTCGAAGCGCGAAATCTGGCACGAGATGGTGAAGCGCACCAATGATACCGGCTGCGATGGCATCGAGTTGAACTACGGTTGTCCGCACGGGATGAGTGAGCGTGGCATGGGTGCTGCAGTCGGACAGGTTCCCGAATACTGCCAGATGATCACCGAATGGGTCATGGAAGTGGCAACAATTCCCGTACTCGTCAAGCTCACACCAAACGTGGGAGACGTGCGCTTCCCCGGTCGTGCTGCCAAAAAAGCAAAAGCCAACGGCGTCTCGTTGATCAATACCATCAACACCATTATGGGGGTTGACCTTGATACGCTTGAACTCAAGCCATCGGTGGGTGGCAAAGGCGGTCACGGCGGCTACGCCGGACCTGCAGTAAAACCAATCGCACTCAACATGGTCTCGCAGATCGCCACCGATCCCGAAATCAATCTTCCCATCTCCGGTATCGGCGGCATCTCGACATGGCGTGATGCGTTGGAGTTTATTCTCCTCGGCGCTTCAAGTGTTCAGGTGTGTACTGCGGCAATGCACTACGGCTTCCGCATCGTTGAAGACATGAACGAAGGTTTGTCAAACTGGATGGATGAGAAAGGATACACATCGCTCGATCAGATACGCGGCAAGTCGCTCGGTGCCATCAGCGATTTCGGCAATCTGAATCTGCTGTACAAAGCCGTCGCCCGCATTGAGGAATCGAAATGCATCCACTGCAACCTCTGCTACGTCGCGTGCGAAGACACCGCGCACCAGTGCATTGATCTCATTCCCAAGACTGTTGGCGCGAACGGCTCAACCGAAACCATCAATCAGCCCAAAGTCCGGGAAAACGACTGCGTTGGCTGCCGGCTTTGCTACATCGTCTGCCCCGTGGATGGCTGTATTTCCATGGTTCAAGTTGATGATGGTACACAATCGAAAACCTGGAACGAACTGGTGAAAGAGCTTCCCCAGCCAATGACGTGGGAGGATCTGCGGGCGTTTCAGAAGAAACATGGAATTGAAATCCACTAGCCATCAATCCACTATCCCCACCCATTTCATAAGGAGTAGTCAGCCATGAACAAACCAACCGTTTTGCAATGCGCCATCTTGATTGTGCTGGTCTTTTGCTTTGCCACATCCACAACTGTCGCCCAGGACATGGCAAAAGTCGCCCCCAACAACGTGAAAGTGTTGTTGGAAAATGACAATGTGCGTGTGCTTGACGTGCACATAAAAAAAAGGGGAAAAACTTCCGATGCACTCACACCCGGCAACTATTGTGTACTCCCAAGACGGAGCAAAATACAAAACAATGTTTGCCGATGGCAAGGTTGTGGATACTGAGATCAAGGCCGGCGAGGCCGTATACAGGGAAGCGGTAACACATGCGAACGAGGCTATTGTAGATGGACATGTCATAGTCATTGAGATGAAGGAGAAAACAATGATGAAGAAGGGAAAGTGAAGCCGCTGTACAACAATTTATCTGGAAGGGTAGTGTTGAGGCATTCTTTCACTAACACATAGGAGCAAGTCATGAAGAGCGGCAAATTTTGGATTGCAGTGCTGGTAGCGGGCCTGGTAGTGAATGTCTTTGACTTTGTGGTTCACGGCATGATGCTGGCCAACACGTACATGAGCATGCCGGATGTCTTCAATCAAACCGAAGATCCGACGTGGTTTGTTGTGGGCGACTTCATTGCCGTATTAGTCTTTGCATGGTTCTATGACAAAGTCTATGCAAGCTTCGGTGGAGGCATGATGGGTGGAGCAACATACGGATTATACGCAGGCGTACTTGTCAGTTTCCCGACATGGATTTTTGCGCACTTGATGATTGCAGGATTTCCGTACGGCCTGGCCTGGACATTCACTCTTCTCGGCATTGTGTGGGGTGTTATTGCCGGAGCTGTGCTTGGGGCAATGTATAAGAAATAGTACAAGCAATAAACAAATCCCAAATATCAAACAAAACTTCAAGCACCAAGCCCTAAAGCTGATTTGAGCTTTGGCATTTGGAGCTTGTTTATCATTTGCGATTTGGGATTTGAAATATTGTTCGGTTCTTGGTGCTTGTTATTTGATTTGTTGGTTTTAGGTTTTTGCATCTCCATATAAGGAACTACTATGTCGTTGCTGATCAAAAACGGCCGCATCATTACTGTTGGCGAGGACTACGTCGCCGATATTTATTGTGAGGATGAGCAAATCACGCGCATCGGCAAACAACTCGATGCGCCGCCGACCGCAACAGTCATCGATGCGACGGGAAAATATGTTTTCCCCGGCTTCATCGATCCGCATGTACATATCTATCTGCCGTTCATGGGCACGTGCGCTAAAGACACCCACGAAACGGCGAGCAAAGCCGCTCTCGTTGGGGGCACAACGACGTTCATCGAAATGATTTGCCAGTCCAGTTCAGAGCAGCCGCTCGCCGATGGTTTCGATTTGTGGCGGGGAAAAGCCGAAGGCAAGAGCGCATGCGATTTTACATTTCATCAAGCCGTTACCCGCCTCGACAAGGAAACGGAAGGACAACTGACCGAAATTGTCCGAAGCGGTATTTCCAGTTTCAAAGTGTTTCTTGCCTACAAAGGCGCGTTCGGGATTTCCGACGAAGAACTGTATCACACGATGCGATTGGCGAAACAACTTGGTGTGATCGTCACAGCGCATTGCGAAAACGCCGACGCGGTGCTCGCGTTACAGCACAAGTTTCTCGGCGAAGGAAAGACTGGGCCCGAATGGCATTATTGGAGCCGACCACCGCGTGTCGAAGCCGAAGGCGTTCACCATCTCCTGACATTTGCCGAACTCCACGGTACGCATTGTTACATCGTCCACACAAGCTGCGAAGAAGCGTTGCAGGAAGCGTTGCTCGCGATGCAACGCGGCGTCAATGTGCGGGTTGAGACGTTGATTCAGTATTTGGTGCTTGACAAGAGCCATGCCGAACTGCCGGATTTTGAAGGATCGAAATATGTCATGTCACCCCCGTTGCGCGACAAGCGCAATCAGGAAGTATTCTGGAACGCGTTGCGGCAGGGATTCGTTTCGACCGTTGCCACCGACCACGCGCCGTTTGATTTTGTGGGGCAAAAAGAAATGGGACGCGATGACTTCACGAAAATTCCGAACGGCATCCCGTCGCTCGAAGACCGTATCAACCTGCTGTACACCTACGGCGTGTGCGAAGGTCGCCTGGATTTGCACACGTTCGTTAACTGTGCAAGCACGCAGGCGGCGAAGTTGTTCGGCTTATTCCCGCGCAAAGGGACGATCGCTATTGGCAGCGATGCCGATCTGGTAGTATACGATCCAACTTATCGCGGAACGATCTCAGCACGAACGCATCTGCTCAATCTTGATTACAGCGCGTTTGAAGGTTGGCAAATCAAAGGCAGACCGCACATTGTTACTGTTCGGGGCGAGGTTGCGGCGCGCGACGGAAAATTTGTCGGCACAGTCGGCCGCGGCAAGTTGCTCAAGCGGGATACACTTGCTGAAGCATGGAAGTAGGAGAAATGCGAAAAGCGAAAGTCGAAATGTGAACTGTGGGAATACGGGTGTGAGAAGCTATGTATTTGCGGGGATGTGATAGGATTATTCCATGGAATCAGTAATTCGCACGCTTGATGAACTGGTCGAGCGCAAGATCATCGAAGAGTATGTCATTGGCGGTGCAACCGCCTTGATCTACTTTTCAACACCGACGCTGACTGAAGATATTGATGTGTTCGTATACATGAAAGAACAACGTTCCCTTGTTGACCTTAGTCGTATTTATGAATTTCTTGTGGAACATAAAGGGGCTACAGTCGAAAAGGAGTATGTATTTATAGATCGATTTCCACTGCAGTTTCTTGTCCCCTACGATGGGCTCAGCGATGAGGCATTCAAGCAGGCTGTCTTGGTAGAGTACGGTGGGCTTCCAGTCAAGATATTTTCCCTTGAGTACCTGATGGCAATTATGATTCAATTAAACAAGGCGAAATACAGAGAACGTTTGCGCCTGCTGATAGAGACGCAGATATTTGACAATATACGGCTCTCCGCCATTCTCAAGAGACACGGCCTCATGGCGCGCTGGGAGATACTGAGCAGGGAATTGACAACACCATGAGTAAACATCAATTCAATTCTCATGAAGAATTCATTCGTGCCGTAAGTGACAGTAAGGCCGAGTACGACAAAAAGCGTCTGCATCTCTCCTGGGAAGAGAAACTCAAGATTCTGGTCAAGCTTCAGCAGAAAGCGTACGCAGCCGGCAAGCTGAGTGTTAAGCCCTGGCCGATGAAGGATTGATCTTGCCCACTCCCTCGTTACTCCATTTTTAATACACTGCTATTACAATTGCAGAAGAAGTACCAATGAAACGGCACGGTACTGAATTCTTTGGAATATTCTGGTTTCATCGCTTTATGAGGAGTGGCGCCATGAATAGAATGACCGGGTTTGTAGTTCTGGGTTTTTTCATCCTGTGCAGTTCATGCACCAAAAGCCCTCCTTCAAATCCACCAGGCACATGGGAGCAAGTCTACATCCATAACCCCGATAGCGCCTCCTCTTCAACAATCATTATTCGCGGACTGACATTGGTAACCAGAAATGCCGCCGCCGAAAGGGGCGACGCCTTGGAGATCTTGATGCTCAAGGTTCAATGGCCTCTGGCCATGCAGACAAAGGATCGGAACCTGTTTGAAACAATTCTTGCTTCAGACTTTACGTTTAGAGCGGAGGATGAATTCTTTGCCAGACCGGACTACATCGAAGACCGGGTTGCCGGCACGTGGGAAATCGATACCGTGAAGTACGAGAATCTTGTTCTTCAATTCTTTGACGAATCGGCCTTGCTTACGTACAGGAACGTCCTGAAAGGAACGGACACTCTCGGCACACCGGACATCGAACACTACGCCTGGGCCGACATGTATACAAGAAAAGATGGTCGCTGGAGAATTCTTGGAAGTCACTGCATCGACGCACGCGTTGAATATCCGGGGAATTGAGTCACTGAGTTAGTCGGAAGTCGGGGGAGAGTCTAGAATCAACAGTCCAAAATCCCGTGAAATGGAGTGAGCTATGGATTGATGGATTGATGGATTGGTGGAAAACTCAGACATTACACTTCATTGCGCTTCTTTTTCATTTTGCTATCTTGTAGTGAACCGACGAAGGGGTGACCATGCTGACAAAGACTGACGTGAGAATTTCCCGGCGTGATTGGGAAAAACTCCGAAAGAACCCGAGCTTCAGTGAGCTGATTGAGCTCCTCGAAGACGACCGGGATCTGCAGGCAGCAAAACGTGTGCGGGGCAAGGACCTGATGTTACAACAATACCTGACAAAGCGTGGCATACGAAATAATCATTAAACCTTCTGCCCGACAAGACCTCGACACGCTCCCGCTTAGAGAGGTTCATCGTATTGCCGATCGGATTTCCCTTCTTTCCAATGACCCTCGACCATACGGATCCCAAAAATTGAGCGGTGCTCATAAGCTATCGCATCCGCAGTGGCAACTATCGTGTTCTCTACAATGTGGATGATAGACGGAAGTGTATCCTCATCTTCCGAATCAAACATCGTAAGGAAGCCTACAGGTAAGCGGGGGCGAAAAATCTCAAATGGATTCAGGAAGTAAAATGCCAAAGCCCGCAAAGAACGGTTGGAAGAAATGCAGTCGGGGTCATAAGTACAGAGGAAGCCGCTGCACAGTGTGTTGGAAGGGGAATCAACCCCACCGCTCAACTAAGCGCCAGTGATTTGAGTTCATGGGAGGTACATAGTGCCAACAAAGGACAAACGTCTGCCTCCACGAAGCCGGGGCTTCGTTTCGGCGAAGGCAGGCCTCGACGCCTACATCGCAAAGTCACAGCCCTTTGCGCAGCCGATCCTGAAGCATCTCCGCAAGCTGGTGCATCAGGCATGTCCTGAAGTCGAGGAAACCATCAAGTGGAGCTTTGCGTCGTTCGACTACAAGGGACCGTTTTGCAGTATGGCGGCATTTAAACAGCACGCCGTGTTCGGGTTCTGGAAATCGAAGCTTCTCAAAGATCCAAAGGGATATTTGGGTGAACGGTTCAATGCCGGCGGCGATGCAATGGGAAACCTGGGAAGGATTACCACGTTGCACAACCTTCCACCTGACCGCGTGATTCTCGGTTTCATCAAACAGGCGAAGAAACTGAATGACGACGGGATAAAACCCCCTGCAAGACCCAGGAAAGAAAAGAAGGAACTTCTCGTCCCCGGGTATTTTCTTGTGGCAGTAAAGAAAAACAAGAAGGCCTTCTCCGCATTCGTAGGCTTCAGTCCAAGTCACAAACGCGAATACATCGAGTGGGTGACTGAAGCAAAAACCGAAACCACCCGCGACAAACGCCTCGCAACTGCGATTGAATGGATGGCAGAAGGTAAAATCAGAAACTGGAAATACTTGAAGAAAAAATAATTAGCAATTAGCAGTCAGCAATAAACAATCTGCGGGAAACAGGTTGAAGGAAATCTGAATCAAGAATTCTGTGACACGAAAAAAGTATCACAATCATCATTTCTGAAAGCCATGCAATCATCACATCAATCCGACCTCGTAGAAGCTGATCTTTCATCCATCGGCGACAGTCCTCTCATCAATGAGGACATTGCTCCAACCAGACTTTCCCAGCGGAAGTGGACAACGTATAACATCGCTGCACTGTGGATATCCATGTCCGCATGCATCCCGACCTATATGCTCGCCTCGTCGCTTATTGCCGAAGGAATGAACTGGTATCAGGCCGTGCTGACAATCTTCCTGGGTAATGCGGTGGTGCTGATCCCCATGATCCTCAATGCACATGCGGGCACGAAGTATGGCATTCCGTTTCCGGTGTATTGTCGTCCGGCATTCGGTGTACGGGGTGCGAACATTCCTGCATTGCTGCGAGCGTTCGTTGCGTGCGGATGGTTCGGTATTCAGACCTGGATCGGCGGCTGGGCTATCTACAAAATCATAACGATCTACATACCGGCATGGGATGCCCTGCCACCGTGGGTGGGTGGTATCAACATCGCACAGTTCGCGTGCTTCATGTTCTTCTGGGGCGTCAACATGTTCGTAATCTACAAGGGGATCGAGTCCATCAGGTTTCTGCTGGACATCAAAGCGCCACTCCTCATAGCGCTCGGGCTGGCGTTGCTCGCATGGGCGTACGATCAGGCGGGCGGATTCGGACCAATGCTATCGCAGCCATCGCACTTCGAGCAGGGTGGACCGAAGGCCGGACAATTCTGGGCAGTGTTTTTCCCCTCTCTCACCGGTATGATCGGATTCTGGGCGACGCTGTCGCTCAACATTCCCGACTTTACACGGTACGCCCGCTCGCAACGAGATCAGGTGCTCGGTCAGGCAATCGGGCTGCCGACGACGATGGCACTGTACGCATTCATCGGCGTCGCAGTGACATCGGCAACCATCGTCATCTACGGAAATCCGATTTGGGACCCGGTCGTTCTGATCACGAAGTTTACCAACCCGATCGTACTGGCGGTATCGTTGTTTTCCCTGTGTCTCGCGACTCTGGCAACCAACCTCGCAGCAAATGTTGTCAGTCCGGCCAACGACTTTGCCAACCTCTGGCCGTCGAAGATCTCATTCCGCATCGGGGGCTTGATCACCGGCATCATCGGTATTGTGATTCAACCGTGGAAACTCGTGGCTGATCCGAGCGGCTACATTTTTACCTGGCTCGTCGGTTACTCCGCCCTCCTCGGGCCGATTGGCGGGATTCTGATCTGCGATTATTTCGTCGTGAGAAAAATGAATCTGGATCCCGTTGATCTCTACAAGGTTGACGGTCGCTATTCCTACCGAAGCGGTTTCAACATTGCGGGCATCGTCGCACTTGTCCTTGGCGTAGCGCCGACCGTGCCCGGATTTCTCGGCACCATCAAAGTGATCGATCCGGCGGTGGTCGGGCAGTTCTTTATGGGATTGTACAACTACGCGTGGTTCGTGGGATTTGCGGTGGCATTCGCAGTGTACGCGTTTACGATGCGCAGCAGTGGTGATAGGACGTAGGAAGTAGGTAGCGATGCCGAAAAAGATTGAAAGTTATAGTGATCTGGAGGCGTATCAAAAGCTGGTGGAGCTGCATATCACAGTACATGAATTGACGATGAGTTTCCCAAAGTTTGAAATGTATGAACTTGGATCGCAATTGAGAAGGTCATCAAATTCAGCACCGGCAAATCTCGCCGAGGGATGGAACAATCGGCATATCAATCTTTATCTCGAAGGCATCAACAGAGCGCTTGGAGAATTGAGGGAAACCGTTCACCACCTCTCCGTTGCACATCGCAAGCGTTACCTGACAGAAGAACTTCATCGCAACTTGAATGAACGATACAATGAATGCGGGAAAATGCTCCGTGGCCTTGAACAATCGTTGGAAAGGTACAAACCTTAGACATCACCTATCACCAACAACTGCTACCTACGACCTATCACCCACCACCTGATGTTTCCGCGCTGCTAGCTCATCCAATTCGTTTTTGCGTCGGCATTCCACTTGATCGTGGTCTTCTTGGGTTTGGTGAAGAACTCGATGGAGCTTTTCCCGGTAATGTCCCCTGCACCGAACTTTGATTCATTCCATCCGCCGAATGAGAACGGCTCGCGTGGAACGGGCACGCCGATATTCACACCGATCATTCCCGCACTTGCACGCTCGGCAACGTACCGCGCCATGGCGCCGCTTTGCGTAAAGACTGAAGCTGCATTGCCGTACGGATTATCGTTCTCGACCTTGATTGCCTCATCGACTGTTTCAGCACGGATGATCGCAAGCACAGGTCCAAACACTTCTTCCTGAGCGATCTTCATTTCGGGCTTCACGTAGTCAATAACCGTCGGACCGACATAATACCCGTTCTCTTTCCCTGCTACTGTACACTTCCTTCCATCCACCAATACCTTCGCTCCCTGTTGCTCGGCCTCAGTGATATAGCGTTCGATTTTTTCCTTTGCCTGACGAGAAATGACGGGACCAAGGTTCTTGCCCGGAACGATCTTCCTCGACTCATCACACAATCGTTTTATGATGTGATCAACAGGTCCGACGGCCACCATCGCCGACGCAGCCATACACCGCTGTCCCGCACAACCGCTCATCGATGCGGCGATATTTGATGCGGCCATTTCCTCATGAGCATCGGGGAGAACGATAAGGTGGTTCTTCGCACCACCGAGGCACAGTGCCCGCTTCAAATGCGATGTTGCTCGAGTGTATACGATCTTCGCCACTTTGGTCGAGCCGACAAACGTCACCGCGTCGATGCCCGGATGATCGCAGATCGACTCGACGACCTCCTGACCTCCATGCACCACGTTGAATACACCGTTGGGTAACCCGGCTTCCTGCAACAACTCTGCGATGCGGATCGAGCTCAATGGTACTTGCTCCGACGGCTTTAGAATCATGGTATTGCCAAGCACAAGGGCGTTGGGGATCGTCCAGTTGGGAACCATGTTCGGGAAGTTGAACGGTGTAATGGAGGCAACAACGCCAACAGCATGCCGGTCAATGCGGCACTCCACGCCTCTGCTGACTTCCAGTATTTCACCTCCAGCGAGTTGCGGAATCGAACATGCAAATTCCGTTACTTCAATGGATTTTTCAACCTCGGCAATTGCTTCACTCATGATTTTTCCATTCTCTTCACTCACCAAGGCAGCAAGTTCCTGCATGTGTTTTTCCATCAAGGTCTTGTACCGGAAGAACACCTGCACACGTTCCTTGATGGGCGTTGAGGACCAGCCCGGGAGCGCAGCCCGTGCTGACTTCACAGCCGTGTCAACATCACTCGCTGTGGAGAGGGGGACTTTTGCAATCTCCTTGCCGATAGAAGGATCAGTAACGGAGAGAAGCTCCTGAGTCGCTGGTTCAACCCATGAACCGTTGACGTAGTTGAGAAGGCGGCGGGAGCCATTGCTGGGAATCGTTCCAGACAATCCGGATGACGTCGCTGTTGGGGAAGCAGTTGTTGTTGACATGATGACTCTCCTTATTGATGCACATGACAAACTCAGAAAAGAACGGGCAACTACGCCCGTCGAATAATCTTTGCGACTCCCCAGCCCATCAGAATGAGCGCCATGAGCACAAACCAACTCGATTCCGTGCCGTAGGTTGATGTGGGGAAATGGCTGCTGATCATAATAAACACCACCGGCACCACCATGAACGTGTTGTGCTTTGAACATTGCTTTGCTCTGAAGGCCAGCAATGGATCCGGAGTCTTTCCTTGCTCCAACGCAGCGACCATTTTTCTCTGTCCAGGAATAATCGTCATCCAGACATTCGCGGCCATGATCGTGCCGAACATTGCGCCAATATGCATATACGCAGCCCGACCACTCATTACACTCAGGAGTGCATACGATACCCCTGCGACAAGCAGAAACGAGACCACCGCACCTGCTTTTTCATTTCGTCCGAGCGGCGAACGCCAGATCATCTGATACAACGGCACCGAAGCAATCAGCGCTATCACGCCGATATGAATAACTGTTACTTCGCCCAGATCGGCAATGTCGGTATCCACCATGATGCCGCCGAAATAATACACGAGCACGAGCAACACCATGCCGCTGAGCCACGTCAGCGCTGCCTCCCATTTGAACCAGTGCAGCTTCGCGGGGACGATCTTCGGTGACTTCTGCTTTTCGATGACATAAAAACCACCGCTGTGTACCATGTACACCGGCTCACCCTCATTTGCCTGTTTCTCCAGTTCGGTGAACCTCCCATCAAGCCAGGTAAAAAAATAAGTCGCTCCGATCCAGAGGATACCAGCGAATACATGGAACCACCGGGTGAAGAGGTTGAGCCATTCGAGAATGTCAAAGTCCATGAACAGTCCTTAAATGTGAGGATCAGCTACCACGATACGTGGAATACCCGTACGGACTCAGCAACAACGGTACGTGATAGTGCGCGGTTGGGTCGTGGATTTCAAATACGATCGATACATATGGGTAAAATGTCTGGAGATTCTGTGTGTTAAAATATCGCACCGTATCAAACGTGAGTCGATAAACACCAAGCATCAACTTCATATTCTCCGGCAGCAGATTCATGACACGTCCATCTTCGTTGGTCTCGCCACTCGCCAACTCCTTCCACTCATCCGATTGATCCTGACACTCAAGCACCACGCGTACACCCATTGCCGGACGACCAAGACTCGTATCGAGAACGTGTGTTGTAATCGGACTCTTCATCACTTGCCTCTTCTTGCATTGAGTATCTTCACAAACGAACGGCTCCGTATATCATCCAAACTCAATCCTGTTCCCGTCGCTTCATCTTCCGTAATGGCACGACAGGCAATTCCGCGCAGGAAGAAATTCAGCAAACCCTGTCCGGTTGCAGCATCATCAAACACATCACCGATAAGCGTAGCCTGTGCAGCTTTGTTGATGAACGTCTTGAGACGAAGGGAAGCGTCACCGAGACCTTCCAGAAAGAAGAGATACACGGCGGCATAGCGGATCGGGAGTTGCGCCGGATGCAGGTCCCACCCCTGATAATATCCCTGCAACAACGAGTGATTGGTATGATCAAACACGAGCTTCCACGCGCGGTGGACAACCACGCGATTTTCTTTTTTCTGTTTCGCAGTGAGAGGCTTGCCGTCTTTGGCTGCGCGATGATGCCCCACCGGCATCACGTTCGTCGCACCGTCGGAGATCCAGACTCCGGTTCCTGCGAGGGCAACTTTCATCATGTGGCGCGCAAAGTCGCACGCCGGATGTACCATACTCTGGTAAGCGGCGGTGATATTGCAGGAGGCTGTGTAATCATAGACACCGAAGTGTGCAGCAACGCAACGCCCCCGTGCTGCGGCAACAAAACCGGGAAGAGCGGATTCACCACGATGGTTGATGATCGACTGCGGTGTTTCCACCATGATTTCCATCTTCAATGATCCTGAAGCAATGCCATTGCGGGACTCCAATGCATCAAGAAATTCCACCAATGCCGTAACCTGCTCAGGAATTGTCACTTTGGGAAGCGTGATGACAAAGTTTTCCGGAAGCCGACTGTTGCTTTCCTTCAATAAGGTCGAGACAAAGATATCCAATGTACGGGCGCTACGCACTCTCAATTCTTCGGTAAAGGGTTTCAGACGAATGCCGATGAACGGTGGAAGACTCTTCGCTACCATTCCCTTTGCAACTTCTGTGGCCGTGAATGCAGCATGTCTATCTTCTTCTTCATCAGGACGATTGCCGTAACCATCTTCAAAGTCAATCCGAAAATCTTCGACGGGTTCACTCTTGAGTTTCTCCACCACGCGGGAGTACACGGTGTAAGCAAGCCATGCAACCGGATTCTTGACACATGCTGCTTCCGGATTCCGCTGGAACTGTTTGACGAGCAGTGCAATCTTCTTTGCAGAGGTCGGGAGTTTATCGCTATCACGAAAGCCGAGTGCTTGAGCAAACTCAACAAAGTTGGGCGCATTTTCCAGCAGCGCATTGAGCGCGGTAGCACCAAGCTTACCGGCGGTGTCGGCTTTGAAAATCTGCGCGCCGCCGTACACTGTGTGTACCGGCTGACGCTCATGACCGTCGCCGGGGTAAGCGTGGGCAAAGGCTGTATTTGCTTCACGGAGCCGTGAGAAGGTACGTTCGATGGTTCCGGTCTCAAGAGTTGTCTGCATCCATCACTCCTATAATAATAGCTTTTCCAAACGAATACGGGTGATCTTGTTTTGTTCTGCTGCTGCTATTGCAATTTCCATGTCCGGGGTATTGACTCGTCGCGCCTTGAGCAACGAAAGCATTTCTTCAGCGCTTTTTCCGGTTGCACACACAATGAAGATGAAACCAAATTTTTTTTCATATTCAGCGTTGCCTTCGGCCAGCGCCTTCAGGGTATTCTCTGTGGTGTTGTTCACGCCAGATTGCTCACCGGCTGCCCATGTTTTCGTTGACGCAAACTTCTCTCGCAGGCTACTGATGTCTCCGATCTTGGGGTGATGGGAGAAGGCCTCCTTCCAATCTTCAGGAGTCAGTCCATTCCACACTTCTTCGGCAACTGCAAACAATTGCCTGGCATCGGCAAATGGTCTTCGCTGTGCCATCGCCGCTACCCAACGCGATGAGCCGCAGCACTTTGTGAAGTGCTCGCTTGCTTCCTGACCATCCAGAGAATTCAACCAGCGCAGCCGCTCCGAATCACCCGTCATACAAACACCACACGCGCAACCGGCTCACACCGCCGTCAGGGTAGATATTGAGACGAACGTGTGTAACAAGACCCGCATCCGCCAGACCATTCTCAAAATAGTGACGGCTATCGGCTTGAAGTTTTGTTCGTCCCATCAACTCCCGCCATTGAATATCAGGCCAGGTCAACGCGTCAATAATTTTTGCCGGTTCATGACAAACATCAAGGGAACACGTGTCCGGATAATTCCCTTTGAAGTGGTTCGTGTCGAGTTCGATTTTTGTTATGCGGCCCGGCCGGCCGAGTTTGACGATTGTCCAGTCGTGGCCCGGACCGCGGCGCCGCTTTGTTTCCCAGCCATCACCCATGTTGACAGCGCGGCCCGGCATGATCAGGTTTTCCTTCGAGCCGAAGAACATGTCACTCGCTGCAACGACGATCCCGCCATTTTCAATCGCGGCGAGATCGACAGCTACCCCTTTCTTCAGTTTATTCCAATCCGGGACAACCTCGCCATACACACACAAACGCGCTACGCCACCATCCGGAAAAATATTGAGTCGGATGTGCGTCCAGCGTTGATTGCTTGCTATTGCAAAGAGGTTCTGTGATCCGGGCTTCGTTGGAGATTTGCACAGCAATTCTGTCCATTGCGCCCCAGACGATGCGAGCTTTTCGGCCGCAGCATCATTTTCAGCAACACAGGCCTCGACGGATGCATACGCGGGATTGTTACCAAGGAAGTGGTTCGTATCGATGTCAATTCCCCTGATGATCCCCGGAATTCCCAGCTTGATAATGCACCAATCATAACCGGGCACGCGCTTGCGGCGCGATTCCCATCCGTCCATCCACTTTCCACGGTCTGTGTATTTCTCGGGGATAAAAATCCCGCGCCCCGGCTTCAACAGGTTCTCCTTCTCAGCAAAAAACTCGTCGCTTGCCAGAAGCGCTTTCCCTCCAACCCGTTCCGAGGCGAGATCAACAAGTCCTGAAAAAGCAGCGGCTCCTAATTGTTCCATACTGCGACTTTCTGTAATTGATGTCGTAAAAGCGTGGCGCCATGTGGCGGAGCGAACGTCCCTTCATCATAAATTTTCATCCCACGGAGGAATGTCGCGTGGACTTTCCCCTGTAGTGTCTTTCCTTCGTATGGCGTGACTTTGTGTCTATGATGAATCATGTCTTGTGTTACGGTGAATGATGCGTCCGGGTCGAATACCACGAGGTCGGCATCATGCCCCGCTGCGATCGCACCTTTCTTTCCATCCAAACCAACAAGTCCCGCTGGCCGACGGCACATCCATTCTGCAATGTGAGAAAGTGAATGACCGCGGCGTTTGGCTTCAGTCCACATTATTGAAAGACCGAATTGTAACGAGGAGATTCCTCCCCAGGCACTCTGGAAATCTCCGGTCTCGAGTTGCTTCATCGAAGGTGGACATGGAGAATGATCCGAGGCAACCAGGTCAATAACACCTTCCTGCAACGCAGCCCAGAGTTGCTGGCGATTCTCATTGTCCCGGATCGGTGGAGCACACTTGAACCGTGTATCTCCCTCGGCTATTCCTTCAGCATTAAAGAAGAGATAATGAGGACAGGTTTCAACAGTGAGAGGCAGACCTTCGCGCCGCGCTTTACGTAACGCCGGAACTGCATCAGCCGAGGCGAGATGTACGATGTGCGTGTGGCAATCAAACTCCCGGCACAATTTGATCATCATCTCGATGGCTTTCTGTTCCATCTCACGCGGACGCGATGCAAGATACTCAGCATACACGCGTGTTGAACCGAGCATGACGCCCGTGTCGAGTTCAGCATGGACGAGCAATGGAAGTCGGGTGGCTGCAATCATCGGCATCGCCGCAACAAGATCAGCTTCCGTGGCATTCGGAAACTCATCAATACCAGAATGAACGAGGAATGCCTTTACTCCGAGTACGCCAGAGTTCAGTAGCTCACCGAAATCATGGGCATTGCCCGGCACCAACCCCGCGTGAAATCCGCAATCAACATACAATTTTCCTGCGGCAGCATCGAGTTTTTGTTTGAATGCATCCACCGTCGTGGTAACGGGAGAGCTGTTCAACGGCATATCGACCAACGTGGTAATTCCACCAGCAGCGGCCGCGCGGGTCGCCGTTTCAAATCCCTCCCACTCCGTTCTGCCCGGCTCGTTGATGTGGACATGCGAATCGACAAGACCGGGGAGAATGACCTTTCCGGAAAAGTCTTCACGGTCGCACCCATCGGGAATTTCACCAGCACTCACAACAGCTACAATGGTTTCACCCGAAACCAGGACGGCACCGGACTTGATACCCTCAGGGGTAACGATACGATCGCAACAGAATGCCACAGTGTGACTGTTGGAAGCCAAGAACTGACCCTATGATGGTGAAAGAGTAACTACAACGCCTCAAGAATAGAGCTTTTCGGGTGAAAAGGCAAGAAGGCGGATCAATTAGGAATGAGCAACAAACAACAATCAATTGGTGTCCCGTCCTGGAAAAAGTTGACAGATAGGATTCACCAATCAACGGGACCAGGCGATGGAAAAGACAATTCGTCGTTATAGCATAGCGTTTAAGCAAGCTGTGGTTGCAGATGTGGTAT
>JBJXHC010000115.1:0-4090 GCA_046160825.1 Bacteroidota bacterium
TGCGCTTCGCAGGCAATCGTATGATCCTAATGAGGATGGTTTGTTCAACGTTGAGTATGCGGATGTTCTTGGTATTCCCTTTGACTTTACTGCAAAACCTGTTGTATCCCCGCCACAACCACCACGCGATACCATTCAGGTCAAGGCAATGCGACCCGACCGCGATGCTCTCGAAATCCGGTTTCCGCGTGTGTTAGGCTATCGTGTCGAATTGCCGGAAGAACGACTCACCGCTGAGTTTAACGCCGACTCTGTTCTTGAACTGACGCCGGATCTTGTCGGTCCATCGGTTACACAAAACTCCGGCATTATCGGCGAAGCAGTGGATTTGAATCTCATCCACACTGGCGACATGCGTCGCTCCACGTTGCTTTTCCATCTCACACAACGTCTACTCTATACAAAGTGGCGTGATCCGGGAGAAGAGGCAAAGCTGCACCTTTTCGGCCAACTGAAACGCATCACCAAGCAATGGCTCGACACCTGTTTGGTTTGCAAAGGCGGCACGTACCCTGCGCAACTTATGTATCAGGAACTTGCCGACATGGCGTGTGAGCGAATCACAGCGGCGATCACCCGTTCACTGATGGGCGAACGTCCAATCAAAGTGTTGCTCGATCCGTACAAGCCGACCGGTTCGACAATGCATGTGAACTTCAACACCTCAAAGCGGGACCGTTGGGAAACGGATTCCCGTCGATGTCATATCAACTGGGTGATACTCGATAGTGATTGGGAAGCCGAGTTCTGCAGAGTAGCTGAAGCGCATCCGCGGGTAAGGGCCTACGTTAAGAATCATAATCTGGGGTTGGAGGTACCGTATCGCTACGGCTCCGAGACCCGTCGATACATTCCCGACTTCATCGTTTTGGTGGATGATGGACACACGGGGAGAATGACCCACTGCATCTGATCGTAGAGATCAAAGGTTATCGGCGTGAAGATGCGAAAGAAAAGAAGGCGACAATGGAAACGTACTGGGTTCCCGGAGTGAATAACCTCGGCACGTATGGTCGCTGGTCGTTTTCCGAGTTCACCGAGGTGTATCAAATCGAGGCGGACTTCTAGACGAAGGTTGCAGCCGAGTTCGACAAGATGATAGCGAAAATCACACAACCATGACGACGGTAATTTCACACCCCGACTATCTGTCTTTTCTCGCGGCACTGAAGGAACGCATCCTTCAGGCACGCACAACAGCCGCACGAGCGGTCAACCGTGAGTTGGTTCTTTTGTATTGGGACATCGGGCGCGGCATTGTGGAGAAACAACAAACGTCCGGTTGGGGCGATGCCGTTGTGGAACGACTTGCCGCCGATCTGCGGGCGGAGTTCCCTGACATGCGGGGGTTTTCGGCGCGGAGCATTTGGGAGATGAAACGGCTCTACCTTGCCTGGTCCGAGCCAGAATTTCTGCAACAAGCTGTGGCAGAAATTGGGGAGGTTGAAGTTCTGAAACAGCCTGAAATTCTCGCACAAGCTGTGAGAGAATTGATCGCGGCTGTCCCGTGGGGCCATCACCGGCTTATCCTGGACAAGCTCACCGATCCCGCCGCCCGCCTCTACTATCTTCGCGCAACGGCCAAGCTTGGCTGGAGCCGCAACGTCCTGCTCAATCAAATCAAGGCCGGAGCGTACGAGCGGGCGGTGAAGGAAAGATGTATCGCTAGCTGTTTCTGAGTTCATACTCAACTTCGACAAGAACTTTGAAGTGGCACCAATTGAGGAACGGAAGCTGTTGGTGAGAAAGTGTATCTCGCAGATAATCGTGGACAGGGAGATGTCAGTGGTGAGGTTTTACGTTCGTCGCATTCCGGCAGTAACCCAGTGGTTAGAGGAAATGCTCCAAAAATGCAACGACCGCACAACAGAAGTTGTACGGTCGTCCTGTAGCGGGGACCCAAACTATTTTCAAGTCGCAACCGATAGAGAGTTTGAATTACCCATCTTCGAGCCTAATGGTACCGGACAACGTTGCCAACCGTAAAACTCTTAGACTTCCACCAGCTCGCTCGAACTGATCGGCTCTGGAATAGGCTCCCCACTTTCCTTCATACTTTCGATATGGAATTCTATCGCCTCTCGAACGAGTAGTATCACTTCGTCTTTCGTCTCACCAACAGCAACACAACCCGGTAAATCAGGGACGTAGGCTCCAAATCCATCCTTACTCTTCTCCACGATAACTGTGTATTTCACTGATCTTTCTCCTTCTTTAGGCCGGATTGTTTCAAAATGCTGTTCAATGTTCCAGGTGGCATGTCGAGACTCGGTTTACCCGCAATAGTCACGGTCCCCGGTTTCGTCGGATGCTTGAATTGACGATGGCTCCCTTTCATACGAACAAGTCGCCAGACGTCTGATTCAATTAAGTCTATGATCTCCTTGACCTTCACTGAAGAAGATACATCTTCAGTTTCAAGGATTCAACTGGTGTGCTTCCGCCTTCTGCCTCACCTTCTGCCTCCGGTTTTTGACGAGAGACAGCAAAACAAATGACGGATGGAATTTTTCACGTGTGCTCGTCAAAAGTCCATCCGCCAACAAAATATAGAATTCTGCCTGAAATCGTTACTTTGCTTGGGGCTCATTAACCTTGCAAGCTCAAATGGTCCGATCCCTCCTCTTGTTTTTTCTCAAAATCTTTACGTCGCGGACCCAACTTCAGTTGGAGATCATATTTCTCAGAAAGCAGCTGGAAATCGTATGCCGTGCTTCACCGAAGCTTCGAATAAAGCGTGTCGACCGGCTTTTCTTCGGTGTCATGACTGATTTCTTCATCGCGTGGAAGGACGCTCTCCTTATTGTCAAGCCGGAAACCCTCATCAAATGGCATCGACAAGGCTTCAGGCTGTACTGGAAATGGAAAAGCAGGCACGAACTCGGCAGACCGAAGATTCCACAAGATCAAATCAACTTGATCAAGCGAATTGCGAACGAGAATCCTTTATGGGGAGCACCACACGTTCATGGTGAGTTGCTGAAACTCGGCTATGACATTTCAGAATCCACGGTTCTCCGATACATGCCCAGGGAAGGGCCAACGGACAACGCTGGAAAACATTCCTCCAGAACCACGCTTGTCAGATCGTTGCACTCTTCACAGTTTCTCTCACGACAGAAGAAGGCTCATCCACTTCAATGTGACCGAGCATCCGACATCCGAATGGACGAGACAACAACTGCGAAATGCCTCCTATGACCAAGATCCACCGAAATTCCTAATCATGGACAACGACAGCATCTTCGACGAGAAGTTCACTGAGAATGTCGACCGCTTCTCAATTCGACCAATCCGCACGGCCCTTCAGTCACCTTGGCAGAATGGATTCGTGGAAAGGGTGATCGGCAGTCTTCGGCGCGAGTGTCTCGATCACTTGATCATCGCGAACGAAAACCACTTGCGGAGATTTTTGGAAAGGTACATTCATTATTACCACACTCAACGGACTCATCTCGGATTGAAGAAAGATGCGCCGGTGCCGCGGAAGGTCCAAGCTGTTGGGAAGATCGAAAGCGTGCCGGTCGCTAACGGGCTGCACCATTATTATTACCGACAAGCAGCGTAAGGTACATGCGGTGAAGCGACTCTGCTGAAGTCAACCTCTCAGGTTGAGGGAATTCTATTTCTCGGTGAGGAGAAGAAACGCTTCTTTCTTCAGAGCCCTCCCTACCTCCTCTATAATACTGTCCAACCACTCTATTGCTTTTGTTTCCATGGGGTCTGAACATCCCTCAGGGCTCATCAATTATTCCCGCATTTCACACCGGATGGGGTTTTGACGAGGGACAACTACGACACGAGGAGAGTTAGTACCGTCTGAAGCAAACTGACCTCGACGGCACGATTCACTACACCGAGCCCGTCTCGATCACGATCGTAACAACTGTTGCCGACAATTCCCCGCTCGAATTCAGACTCGATCAGAATTTTCCCAACCCATTCAATCCCACAACGACCATCACCTATCAACTACCCTGCCAGACAGACGGCGGGCAGGCAACCATCAACTACGTGACTCTGAAGGTTTTCGATGTTCTCGGTCGTGAAGTCCCACCCTTGTCGACGAACAACAGCAGCCCGGACAACA
>JBJXHC010000116.1:0-32786 GCA_046160825.1 Bacteroidota bacterium
GTATTCACGGGAGAAGGTCTTGTGCGGATTATCGTCGCGGATATAATTTATATTTGCTTTGATGAGTGGTGTTACACGCCATGTCAGTTTCCCCTGTCCGTATGTTCTCTTGCTCCAGTTCATCGGCACAATTTCTCCATCGCCGAGGCCCTCCGGGTCGCGGGAAACACCAACTATCTGTTCGCCCGTAAGCGTATCCACTTGGAACACATTCCACGGGTTGAATCGACGGATTCCCTTATGCCATCCATTGAAATAGATGTACCGGGCATTGGCGAAGAACGTCAGATCCTCGCCGATAATCGGGCCGCTGATATTCCCTTCGAAATTCCTGATGGCAACCGGGCTTCTGTCATCGATGCCAGGGAAAATATCGGTATGCGTGCTCAGATAATCCCCACCGTAGAAACCGACTCCCCCGTTGAATCTTGATCCACCCTCCTTCGTCGCAATATTAACGATACCGGACATCGCCTGGCCGTATTCCGCGTTAAACGCGCCGGAGACGAGTTGGAGTTCTTGCACGAGACTTTTATTGACCTCAACAACCTGTTCCCCATCGTACACGTCTGTTACAGGTACGCCGTCCACCCAATAGGCGACTTCGCCTTTTCGACCACCACGCAGACTTCCACCAACGAATCCGGCTTGAAGGTTGAGTATCTGAGAAACTTCGGTGACCGGTAGTGCGGCGATTTGTTCTGCTTGAATCACGGCGGTCTTCGCTGTCAGGTCGCGCTGGATCAGAGGTCGCTCGGCAGTAATCACCACTTCCTCTCCAACATCGAGCACCGTCGAGTTCAACGGAATGTCAATCGTGGTGGTAAGATCAATCGAAACGCGGACAGTGTTGATTGTTTGCTTGTTGAAACCTATTGCAGAAGCCACAAGAGTGTACGTACCGGGAGGGACATTCAAGATCACGTAGTAGCCGTCGATATTCGTGGCAGCTCCTGTTGACGTACCTTCAATCAGCACGCTCGCACCGATGATCTCCTCCCCTGTTTGCGTATCCTTTACGACACCGGAGATCTTTCCGGTGTTGCCGGCAATTGCAGCATGAACGATGAGGAACGAGAGAGAAAAAAAGAGTAGACGTTGTTTCATACCAGCAAGCTCCTGGGGAATTGGAGAGAAGGAGAACCTACAAAGACATTTGTATCAGGTATATGACGATTGTTGTTCACGCTTCTATAATGATTGTTCGAGTTCTATGCCGCCGGGCGAAACCGGGATGTTCGACTTCGCAGACGATCCACATGATTTCCGTACGATAAGTTCCGGCAGGAAGGTTGTCAGCGTCGGAGGCGCCGATAGATTCTTTGTTCGATCAAGAAGTTTTTCCAGGGCCAGCACACCCATGTCATACATCGGTTGGCGCATCGTTGTTAACTGCGCGTGGTTTGCCATCTCAATGTCATCGAAACTGACGACCGCCAAATCCTCCGGTACTCGTACGCCCATTTCGAGAGCGGCGTCAAGGACGCCGAGCGCTTGCACATCGCTTGCAACAAATACGGCAGTAATGGGATCTGTGGTGTTGAGGCGCGGGAGCAACTGCCTCATTGCCACCCGTCCGGCTTCGCGATTAAATCCATCCTGTTTTCCGGTATCGGAGACGATCACGTTGTCCATGGAAAACGGGATCCCTCCTTCTTCGAGCGCATCACTATATCCGTCAAGGCGTTCACGCGCCGGCTGCGTATCAAGACTCGCGTTGATCATGGCGATGTTGCGATGGCCGAGTTGCATCAGGTGGCGCGTTGCAACCAATGCCCCTTCGCGGTTCTTGATGCGGATGGAATCGAATTTTTCATGCGACGCATCCACAAGTACGAGAGGAAGATTGATCTGTTGGAATTTAGCGACATAATTTTCCGGAAACTTCATCGAGAAGAACATCACACCATCCACATGACCGCTATGCAATGACCGCCGGAGATAATATTCGGCCTGTGCCGGGTTGTTCACTCCGTAGAGAATGAGATCAAAACCCAGTTGAGCGGCTTTGTCCTGCACGCCTTCGAGAATCTGAACAAAAAAATAATTGGTGAAGTACGGGATGATGGTGGAAATGGTGTTGGTCTTCTTTGAGGCAAGTCGTTGAGCGTAGGCGTGAGGTGTGTAGCTTAGTTGCTTCGCGACGGAGAGCACTCTTGCTCGCGTCTGCGGCGCCACGCTCGGGTGATTGTTCAGACACCGCGAGACGGATCCGATTCAGAAACCGGCTTATCTTGCCAGGTCGTAGATTGTGATACCCATGGGGGATTTCTCGTTCAACAAGAATTCATGGAAGCGCTTCCACAATATAGGAGTTTTGAGTCTATTGTCAAGAGTAGCAATGATTTTTGTCGGAATCTGTTCTTGGTTTCATCGCTAAGCGCGCGGCGTACGTCTCAGTTTCTCTCGCCTGTCTCAGAGTGTAGACATTTGGAAGTTCCAATGAGTTCCTGATTCCATGCCGTTTTTCGTTCCAAGTGTACAGGTTTCCGAGACTCAAGGCCGAATTTGCGCGTACCCTCCATCCTGCCTTGAGTTTGACTCAAAGCATGTATATATTTTCGCCGTCGCGCTTCTCGCACGACCCGTGGATTCATTTCTATTTATCCCACCATAAGGACTCTCATGGCTGAAGTGCGACTGGAGAACGTGTACAAGATTTATGAAGGAAACGTCACGGCAGTCCGCGATGTGAATGTGACCATCAACGACAAGGAATTTGTTGTGCTTGTCGGACCATCCGGCTGCGGCAAGTCCACCGCACTGCGCATGATTGCAGGCCTCGAGGAAATCTCCAAGGGAACAATCCGGATCGACGACAAGGTGGTGAACGATGTGCCTCCCAAGGACCGCGACATTGCAATGGTATTTCAGAACTATGCTCTCTATCCGCACATGTCGGTGTATGACAATCTCGCCTTCGGTCTGAAGCTGCGCAAGTATGACAAAGCCGAGATCGACCGTCGCGTGCAGCATGCGGCAAAAATTCTTGGCATCGACAAATTTCTTGATCGTAAACCCAAGGCGCTTTCCGGCGGACAGCGGCAACGTGTTGCGCTCGGCCGCGCCATCGTGCGCCAGCCAAAGGTATTCCTCTTCGACGAGCCGCTGAGCAACCTGGATGCAAATCTGCGCGTTCAGATGCGTACCGAGATCTCACGCCTTCATCACACGCTGCAAACGACAATGATTTACGTAACGCACGATCAGATCGAAGCGATGTCCATGGGCGACCGGATCGTTGTTATGCGCGACGGCGTGGTGCAGCAGGTTGACTCGCCTTTGAATATCTATCATAAGCCGGTGAACAAATTCGTCGCGGGTTTCATCGGCAGCCCGACTATGAATTTCATGACCGGCACAATCAAGACGGACGGGAAGATGATATTTCAGCAAGAGGGATCGAACTTCGCCATTCCCATTTCCAAAGAGTACGAAGCCCGCCTGAAAAACTACACGAAGCCAAACATTGTCCTTGGCATCAGGCCGGAACACATCCACGCACAACGGCCTGCGAGTGTCGAGACCATCGCACCTTTCAAAGCGAATATCGAAGTGGTTGAGCCGGTGGGCAACGAAATCTTTGTCTATTTTTCCACGAAAACGGATTCACAATTTGTAGCCCGTATTGCCACGGATACACCCCCCGCTGTCGGCAAGCCGTTTGAACTGTTGTTTGATACTTCACGACTCCACTTCTTTGATAAAGATACCGAGAAAACACTTTGATCCCTGCGTGTCTGTACGAAGCCACCTCTTTTCTCGCCGGAGATAACTTCTTATGACCGATTCCTTATCCATGCTCGACACTGGCATCATTGCAGCGTACATCATTGCTGTGCTGGCCATTGGGTTCTATTTTTCCAAACGCGGTAAGACATCCACCGAGTATTTTCTCGCGGGAAGAAATGTCGGCTGGCTGGCAATTGGCGCATCGCTGTTTGCCACAAATATTTCCAGCGAGCATTTTCTCGGGCTTGCGGGCGCCGGTTCAAAGTCGGGACTTGCGGTCGGTCATTTCGAGTGGCTTGCGTGTCTCATCGTCCTGCTCCTCGGATGGGTGTTCACTCCCTTCTATCTTAAGTCGGGCGTATTCACCATGCCGGAGTTTCTCGAACGCCGCTACAACAGCGCCACCCGAACATACCTCAGCGTTGTTTCCATCATCGCCTATGTCCTAACGAAGATTTCCATTTCTCTGTATGCAGGTGGGATTCTCCTCAACGCTGTCGTCGGGTGGGACATGTATACATCAGCGATCGTCATTGTGCTTGTGACCGGACTGTATACGGTCTTCGGCGGACTTTCCGCTGTTATTTATACGGATCTGATTCAGACATTCATCCTGATTGGAGGATCAGTCACGTTGACTCTTATCGGGTTGAGTGAAGCTGGTGGCTGGGATGCCGTGGTTGCCGGGACACCGCCGGAGTTCTGGAGTATGTTCAAGCCGATGAGCGATCCGGATTTCCCGTGGACCGGAATTGTGTTCGGCGCACCTATTCTCGGAATATGGTACTGGTGTACAGATCAATACATCGTGCAGCGCGTGTTGAGCGCGAAGAATCTCGACCATGCACGCGGCGGTACAACCTTCGCGGGCTTCCTGAAAATTCTCCCGGTCTTTATTCTCGTCCTCCCCGGTATCATTGCGCTGCATTTGTCCAACGGAACAGTCAGCGGCGACAGAGCCTATGCGTGGATGGTGACAACGTTGCTGCCATCGGGCGTCAAGGGACTCGTCGTTGCCGGCCTGCTCGCAGCCCTCATGTCATCGCTCAGTGCGATGTTCAATTCCACTTCGACTTTGCTGACGATTGATATTTTCAAGAAGTTCAAGCCAAACGCAAGCGATGCCGCCATGGTACGATTTGGGCGCCTCGCCACGGGAGGAATTGTTGTGCTCGGACTTCTATGGGTTCCCTTTATCGGACTCTTGAGCGACGAGCGAATGTACGTATACCTCCAAAGTGTACAGGCGTACGTGTCACCACCAATTGCCGCCTGTTTCCTGTTCGGCATATTCTGGAATCGGGTGAATGGCAAGGGTGCGATTGCATCCCTGCTCACCGGACTTGTCCTCGGAGCGTTCAGGTTCATCCTTGAGATTCAGCACAAGCTCTCTCCACTCTCCAATGAGTTTCTGGCGTATGTTGCCTCAGTCAATTTTCTCCACTACGCGATCTTCCTGTTCGTTGTCTGCTCAACCGTACTTGTTGGCGTAAGTCTTGCAACTGAGGCACCTGACCGCAAGAAACTCGCCCACCTGACATTCTCCGAGGCCGGCGGAATTCATACTGAAAAGACACGCTGGAACAATGTGAACATTGCAGCGTCGGTTGTACTTGTGGGAATACTGGCAGTGTTATGGTGGACGTTTAGGTAGAGTAAGTGAGGGCCTGCCCGACGATGCTCCGTTTTTTGGAGCGTAGTCGGGTAGACGTTTAAGTTAGGTACTTGAAAGTCTCTCATGCATTCATTAAAAACGAAAACCCCGGTTCAACTACATGACCGGGGTTTTCGCAAGATGGAGGTATTCGCCTACTTCTACTTCTTCTTCTGCGTCTGATAATTGTGATACTGAATCGCCTTCTTCGATTTCCGTGCGTCGGTTTCTGACTGCACGGTTTCCTTGTACGAACGCAATCGTGCCGACTGCTCCATAACTGCATCCTTCGAATCGCTTGTACCCGCGGCTGCCGGTGATGCCATCAAAGCCGTTTCTGCCATCTCCATTTGAACAACGGCCTCATCGTGTTTACCCGCATCAAGCAACTTCAGCGCCTGCTCGACCATCCTGGTTGACAAGGCAACGTCCGCATCGGCCTGGGCTTTCATGTCACGGTTCTTCTCGATGACAGCCACATCCCGCGTATAAGTCACTGAGACGTCAAACGGCTCAACACTGGCAATCCGGATTTTTTCACTCTCGTAGTTAAGTGAACCCTTTGCCACGAGCAGTTTCTTCTCACCGTCGCACTGCGCAGGGACAGACAATCTCACCGTGATGTCTCTCCGGTCATTGGATACCACACTGCCAAGATCGATAGTCACGTGATCACGGGTCGTGGTGTATTTGCAACCAACGATATCCTCTACCCGCACTCCACGACCAAGTTTCAGCTCTATTGTGGCATCTTGCGCGAGCATAACAGAGAGCGAGTTGAATTCCTTCTGAAGCACTCCGGCCAGCCCATGTCCGCTTTCAATGAAATAATAATTTCCGCCGCCACTCTCGGCCAGACCCATCATCAGGTCTTCGTTGTATTCAAGTCCGACACCCATACTGGTGAGCGAGATCCCGCGGTCCCGATACTCGTAGGCAATTTGTTCAAGCTCGCGCTTATCAGTGATCCCCTGATTAGCGAGGCCATCCGAAAGGAGAATGACGCGATTCACATATTCCCTGCTTCCGTTGCGAGCCGCCTGCCTCAGTCCTTCGGTCATTCCGCCGCCGAGGTTGGTGCTACCACGCGGATAGATTTCATCAACGAGGGTGACGATATGATTCTTGTTCCGCACACGACCTGCAGGCCGCAGGACATCCACTTCATTGTCATAAATAACGAGTGAGAAAATGTCATCGGAAGAAAGCTGGTTGATGATCGTCCGCAACGCCGACTTGGCATGATCCATTTTCTGCTCATGACCCATCGAGCCGCTTCGGTCCAACACCACTGCGATATTCATCGGTCTGCGCGTACGGTCATCAGCCCAATGCGATGCCTTCAGTGATATTTGCAGCGATGCCATTCCACCCCGCTCAGACATGAACGGTGTTGCCAACCGGCCATCAAGTGCAATGGTGGCTTTCTTCCCGGCAATACCCGATGGTACACCAATCAGAACCAATCCCACCAGCATCGCCACAAGTTTCGTCGTCGCTTTCATACTTCCTCCCAAATAATGAATGATTGTGGATTCTAGATTCTAGCCCTGCTCACCACACTCTACAAACTTCACGGACTCTATAAACTCTCTAAGCAGTTCGCACTTCACATTCCGCATTTTCACTTTCCGCTTTCCGCTTTCCGCTCTCCGCTCTTACCATGAGTATCTTATCGTGTACCTCACCACCGTTTCACCATCCTTATTAATCTTCACCGGAAACTTGAGCGTTGATTGATCCACTTTCTCCCATTCAGTGTTGCTCTTCACGATTTCCCACTCGCTCCAGCGCCACGGATGCTCGTAGACCTGAACCTCGGCAGTTTCCTTCTTGTGGTTGCGGACTTTGATTTCAATCGTCTCCTCCACAACACGGCCTGAGGCAATCGACTTGAAGTCCTTTTGGGCTCGTTCACCCACGAGGTCGAATGCGTTACCGAGATAGAGTCTCAGCTCTTCATCCTTTGGTGTATGGTCGATTTCATCCTCGCCGATGAACTGTTCCTTGCCGTCATCATCACGCTTATACACCCGCACCTTCCCCTTTGGCAATGGAATGCCAAGTCCGGACTTGTCTTCGTTCTTGAATGTCACGTACACACCAACCTTGGGATTCGATTGCTGTCCGAAACTTCCCTCAGAACGATACGAGTAGTTGTTGTGCCAGTAGCGCCACTGGTCGGCAAGTCCGTCGTAGATAAATACTTTCTTCGACTTCACATCACGACCGGACGTCAACTCGATCTGCTTCGTTTCATTATTATTCACGCTGGTCTTCCGCTGGAGGGAATAGAGTTTGAACTCGAACAGATCTGTTTGCGTGAACTGTGGCCCGGCAGCTTCCATTGCAATCGCCTCCATCCGACCATTTTGCCGAGCTTTTTGGAATTGATCCTGCACCACATTGACGTCACCGGCAACAAGCTTTAATCCGGCATTCTCGAATGATGTACCCGAGTTGTTCGTGAGCGTTACCCAGCCGGTGAGATCAAGTCTCGTTTCCGATTTGTCAAGCAATGCAACGTAGTTGCATGTCCACGAAAGCTGTCCCGCCATGTAGCTGATCTCCGTCTTGTGTTGCCCCTGCTTTGTGTTCGAGACGAGCCATTCAAGTTGCGGCTTCAGTATCAAACCACCGGGCAAGCTTGGAAGCACAAGTCTGCCAACAGGATTCATCTCGATCTTGCCGTTGATCTCCGCAATCATTCCGCCGATGCCGAGGAAGTTGGGCACGCCGCCGTATTGCGGTTGTTGAACGTAGCCGGAGGACAGCAGGCGCCCGAATACGGAATACTCTTTCTTGGTCTCCTCATTGTAGCGCACGAACTCCACTTCCTTGCCGATATATTTTTCCAGCAATTTTGCCTGATGTACAAGGTCGTATTGATAGCTCTGCTCAAGCACTCTCACGCCAAGAGGATCGGTGATGCTTGAGAAATGAAGTGACGTTCCGTCGATGGTCGAAGGAATATCAGGAATGACAACACGGCTCAATCCTCTGGAGAGATTCAGCAGTCGCTCTTCTCTTATAAGTGAGAGATTCTGGTTATAGATGGTGAGATCGACCGATGTGCGCTCATTTGCATCTTTCGCCTGGCCGAACACCACACTCACCGCAAATATGACGGCAAGTGCCGTACACAGTGGGTTTTTCATGGGAACTCCTCTATTTGAATAATGAAATGGCTCTTTGTACCTTGTGCCGTTCACCTCTTGACCGTTAATGACATTAACCAGCAGAAGGTAAATGGCAGGCCCTCTCTTTTTTCTGAATGACGACGCAAAACTCATTGATTTGATCAGAAATGGGGACGAAGAAGCGTTGGCAAAGATCTATCAGTCGAACCGGAAGCCTATTGCGGCCTTCGTTCTGAGGAACAATGGCACAATGGATGACGCGGAAGACATGTTGCAGGAGGCACTCGTGGTATTATGGGAACGGATACGGTCCGGACGATTCGAATACTCGGCAAAGCTTAGCACGTTTCTGTTTGCAACGGTAAAGAATATGTGGATGCGACGGTTGGCACGAGCGAAACGTGAGACCCCGATGGGTAATGCGGGAATGGATGTTGTAGATGGAGAAGAGTCTCAGCTTGATTCGATGATTACAAGCGATGAAGCGCGCGGGGTCCGTAACGCCCTCGATGCGCTTGGCGAACCTTGTCGTCAATTGCTGCTGCTGTTTTATTGGGAGGAGCTTCCGATGGAGAAGATCGCAGTAACCATGGGATTCGCCAACGCCGACACAGTGAAGTCAAAGAAATATCAGTGCAAGAAGTCCCTTGAGAAAATACTCAGGGAGCAAATGACATGAAAAACACAAACGCACACTGGACTGATGATGCCGGGCTTCTGGCGGATTTTGTCTTAGACCGGATGGAGTTCTCGACAAGGGAGAAACTTAAAGTTCATCTGCGCGAGTGCGATAACTGTCGGAAAGCCGTCGAGCATGAACGGACACTCGTTGCCGGTGTGAAGCTGCTTGGTCGTGAGGAAATGAAGAAGCGACTGCAAGGGCGCGTATCTGTCCCGCATTCAAGACGAATACCGTGGCCACACGTTCTCAGCGCCGCGGCCGTACTTGTTATCGTTGCAGGCATCGGGGTCTTCAACAGATGGTTCGTTGCGCATGAAGATGTGGTCGTGCAAGAATCACAGATGGCAGAAGGCAAACCGGTTCCATTGGAATCAAAACTCCCGGTTGATTCTCAGAAGTACCGTGATGAAGATCCCGGATTATTCGCTGCAAAGGCTCTGCCGCGGAGCAAGGCGTTCACTCCACCTGTTCGCAAGAAGGAACTGACGCTGAGTGAAGCCCGACCCGAAGTTGCATCGGCAGAACGCCAGGATACGGACAGGCTGGAAGACATGAAGTTAAGCGACCGGGCACGTGAAGTGATCAAGGAGCGCGATCTTGCACGAAAGAATGTCCTTCCATCCGAGGCGGAGTTTTCTGTTCAAAGTAATGAATCAGGTGCAAGACCGACAGCATCTGCAGAACAGTCTGGCGCAGAGTCAGAGCAGACAGGTGCAACACCAGAACAGGCAACCTGGGTGCAAGGGACAATCATTGAACAGCGCGAGAATTCGGGGATCAATTTGGAGGGAGAGGTACGATCGCTTGCGAAGAGCCCTCACATGGGAATGGAAAAGAAGGATCAACGGCAGGCTTTCAGAATTCAACAACGACCATTTGCGGCACTACCCCTCTCTCAACGACAATTCCAACAGACCAACACCGTGCAGGCATTGGTTGAACGGACTGGGACCGGTGAAGTGCAGGTAACGCTATTTCTCGATTCCCTCTTCAATGAAGTTCAACTCAGCAAAGCAGTTGTTCAACAAGTCTCTGACGACTCCATACTCGTGCTTGTGGGTGGGCAGATCATAGGCTACAGAGTTCCGTTCGGGGTGTACCAGGCTGCACCAATGAAGTGACTCTACTTGCAATGCATTGCTTGGAGGCTATTTGTTTCTATTGAACGGGCTTCGTATATTCTCCCCGTTGTTCGTCTGGTAACACCGTCATGGAGGAATTGTGAAACTGTTCAAGACTGCCGCATGGAAAGCATTCGCTCGTTTCATTGATCGTTATTCGATCCTCGTGGCCGCCGTCGTCATTTATGGCTACTATCTGATCACGTCGCTCGACCTGCTGCAGCAACCGAATGTCAAACGAACGTTTTTTGACTATTTACTTCAATTTGATTCGCTTATTCTCCTGTGGATCATCGCGGTTGTGGTCATTCAATTGCAGAAGTATCGGGGACAAAAAAAGGAAGAGGACGAGCATCGAAAGAGGATAGAAATGGAGTTCGAACGCCAGCGTATCCATCTGAAAGTTCTGGATGAGATTACCACATTGCTCCAGGATAACGTCAACAACCCTCTGGCGATCATTTCCATTACCACGCATTCCATACGCAGACGTTTTGAAGCAGACGATGAAATCCTCGGCTGGCTGGATCGCATTGATGCTTCGATGCAGAGGATTCACACCACGATCAACGACATCAAAGCCTACCAGACGCAAAAGATCGTTGCGGAGTCGTTTGAACGCCAAACGGAAAAATCCGGCGCGTCGGCCTGATCAATGTCCTTCACCCTTCATCATTGGGAATGAGTGAAGGATCCAGGGAATCAATACATGCATGGCCTCGGTAACCGCGCCCAGTGAGCCGGGAAGATTGATGATGAGTGTTTTCCCGCGTATCCCGGCGACGCCCCTCGATAACATCGCATACCCTGTTCTCGCCTGACCGTACGTACGCAGCACTTCGCCAACTCCCGGCAATGATTTTTCAATAACCCGCGCTGTCACTTCGGGCGTCACGTCCCGTGGCCCAAGTCCGGTTCCTCCTGTAGTAATAACGAGATCGACCCTTGCGTCATCGCTCAGTCGCAGCAGTTCCGATTCAATTTGATCCGCCTCATCAGGAAGTATTTTATACTCGACGACCGCGAGGCCCAGAAGTTCAAGTTGTTCCTTGATTGCCTTGCCGGAAAGATCCTCACGTTCATGTCTCGCTCCCCTATCCGACATGACCAGCACGCCTGCACGTAGAGACGTGGTATCGACCTCAGCGACATCGTGTGTTCCTCCCCTTGTCTCCACTACATGGACAGAATCAATTTCCATGGTTTCATCAGCGGCCTTGAACTGGCAATAGAGAGTTGTCGCTGCGATGGTTGCCGCCACCAAAGCCTCAGTATCCAGAGAGGTTTTGGCTGATGCTTTCACCTCAGCGTAGATGTGGATGGCGCCTTCCTTCAATTCAAACTCCACCTCAACGTGATCCAGAATGCTCTGATGTGAAGTCGGAATGAGCGTAGCCGTGTTCTTCGCTGCCTGCACGGCGGCCATTCTCGCGATGCTCAGGGCTTCGGCGTGAGTACCTTGTGGTGAATGAAGGACTGCGATCGTGGATGGAAGACAATGCAGCGTCGCGGTTGCGCGTGCGCTGCGGAGTGTGTTCGATTTTTGTGATATGTCTTTCATAAAAAAAGCCGTGTGGTACTATGAATGAAATGGGTTGAACAACGCCACCTGTACCATCTCGCCTCGTTTCACTTCCGTCACTGATTCCGGGATAACGATGAAGCAATTCGCTCTGCTCATGGAACTGAGTGCTCCGGAACTTTGTGTTCCGGTTGTTCTCACGACCAGAGTTCCTTGCACAATGGTCGCGATGCCTCTGAGAAAATGTCTCTTCTTGTCGTGTTTCTCAAAGTCATGTTCGATTCTCGCCTGCACAAGCTCGGGCAGTACGGGCTCACGCCCGGTCATTTTATTAATTGCCGGCCTGATGAATTCAAGAAAGGTCACCGTCGTTGAAACGGGATTGCCCGGCAACCCGAAGATCAGTGTCTTTCCAAACGTTGCGAAGACAAGCGGCTTGCCCGGTTTGATATTCACGCGCCAGAACCGCCGCTCCGCGCCTAGTTCCTCAAGTGCTTGCTTCACATGATCATAGTCCCCCACTGAGACGCCACCCGTGATCAACAGGATATCGCAGTCCAACACTTCACCAATGGCTTTGCGAATGCGTTTCCGCTTGTCGGCTACTGTACCACACAGCCGTGGAGTTCCACCGGCTTCCTTGACATACGACGCGAGTGCGTAGGATGTGCTGTTTCTGATTTGCCCGTCGTGCAACTCATCCTCCACGTCGACAAGTTCATTGCCTGTGGCAAGAATGTTGATCGCCGGTTGCTTGAACACGTGTACCTTACCCATGCCGAGAGCAGCGAGTATTCCGGTTTGAGCAGGACCAATGCGCGTGCCCATCTGCAATACACGCTCACCCGCTTGAATATCCTCCCCTGTCTTCCGGATATTTGCACCGTGATGTATTGCCTCACGTATCTCGATTCTGTCTTCACTGAGTGTGGTCACCTGCTCAATGGGAACAACGCTCGAAGTTCCTTGCGGGATAACTCCGCCGGTCATTACCCGGACAGCATCACTTTCATCCACTCTCCCGTCGAACGGATTTCCGGCACTGGCCTCGCCAATCACGCGAAGAATAACCGGCGCACCGCCGCCGGACTTCGTCGCGACAGCATAGCCATCCATGGAGCTGTTGTCGAACGGTGGCAACGGGTGACGTGCCACGATATCCTCGGCAAGAATCCGTCCATCCGCCTTCAGCAAAGAGATTTTCTTGACATCCATCCGAGGGGTAACATCAAGAATAATATGCAGTGCATCTTCGGCGCTAATCATAGTCTGTTGGGATTAAACAGAATGAGGTTGCGTGAAAATCAGCAAAGTTCATATCAAAAGCAATAAAAGGCACATCACTCGCAACGCGCAATCTTGATTCTCTCGCGTATCCTCATATCTTGAAGACGAGAAAGGCTGGAATCATGAGAATGAAATTGATACTTCTGTGTGGAACGCTTACCGGGATTCTCCTGCTCGCGTGGACAAGCGGTTGCCGTGACTCAAGCACAACCCCAAACGACGACCCATCGCTTTCGGCACCAACTGTCTTCATTCCGCTTGGCATCCTGAAGTCACCCCGGGGCATTGCCGTCGATTCAGCCGGTTTTGTCTGGGTGTCTGATACCTACAATGACCGTATCACAAGATTCACTCCCGATGGTTCACAACTATTATCGTTACCGGGCTTCACCCTGCCGACGGGAATGGGCATCGACAAAAGTACCAACGATGTGCTTGCCATCGTCAACGGCAATACCATCGTCCGGATCAATGTGCAGACCGAGAACCCGACCATTGTCTCAACCATCACGAGCGGAAACATAAACACTTCGTCGAGCTTTGATGTCATAAGCCGCCAACAGGTGAATGTCATTTTGCTTGTGCAGGAACTCGGAGACATAGATGGCGCAACGAATGGTGATATCTACGTGAGTTGTTTCGATGGTGGGAACGAAAACCATGTACTTCGGGTACGCAACGGAGAAGCAACAGCAGTCGCATTTTCCCGGCAACAACCCGACGATTCTCTGGATCGGGGATCGAAATTCCTATCGACAGACACTTTCGGCACTGTCTATACTGCGTTTGTCCTGCCCAATGCTCAACAATCAAACTTGGTCTACCCATATGTGGTTTCACCCGGAAATGTGTTTTCAAGTCATGCGTTTTCAGGCACGGTTCTTTCGGGAGGAGTCAAGGGAGCGGGAATCGATCAAAACGGAGTTCTGTACGTTGCCGATGCTCGTACCGGCTCAATGGAAATTCTCTCAACCGTAGCGGAGCAACGCATTGATCGGCTGGATATTCCCCCTATTCAAGGGATGGCCGAACCGGTGGCCTGGGATATTGCCGTCGGCAGGAACGGGAGTGTCTTTGTGGCGGTGGTTGATCTCCTGGACACTTCACATCAACTCGGCGTTGTTCTAAAATACACCAGGCTGAATGAATAAAGCCCCGACTCCTCATCTTGCTTCTTCAGGCTGAACTTCATACCATTTCTGCCGGACATCCTGCTATTGGTGGATGCTCTCACCCTGTTTCCTCAAGCCATCTCATCATACAAAACCAAAGGCCAGATACGTGAAAACGATACCCGGAACAGAAACCAGTTTCTTTGGAAACGTGGAACGGAACTTCGATAAAGCTGCCGCCCATCTTGATCATGCCAAGGGTCTGCTTGATCAAATCAAGGTGTGCAATAGTGTTTATCATTTCCAATTTCCCGTACGCACCGATGAGGGGTACGAGGTGGTTGATGCATGGCGTGTTGAGCATAGTCAGCACAAACTTCCCACCAAGGGCGGTATCCGTTACAGTCTGGATGTGAATGAAGATGAAGTGATGGCGCTTGCTGCTCTAATGACGTACAAGTGCGCCATCGTGGACGTTCCGTTTGGTGGCGCGAAGGGAGGCATCCGCATCAACCCGAAAGACTATAATGTGGATGAACTGCAACGCATCACCCGCCGCTATACTGCCGAGCTCGTCAAGAAGAATTTTATCGGGCCGGGTATTGATGTTCCTGCGCCGGACTATGGCACAGGTCCCCGCGAAATGGCATGGATCGCCGACACATACCAGGCACTCCATCCCAATTCCATTGATGCACTCGCGTGCGTCACCGGCAAGCCGATCAGTCAGGGAGGAATACGCGGCCGCACGGAAGCCACGGGTCGCGGCGTGTTCTTTGGAGCGCGTGAAGCATGCGCCGTTGCCGGTGATATGAAAGCACTTGGACTCACCCCCGGTCTCGCAGGCAAGCGGGTGGTTGTGCAGGGACTCGGTAACGTGGGATACTATGCGGCCAAGTTTCTTCATGAAGGTGGATGCCTGATCGTCGGTATTGCGGAGTATGACGGCGGCATCTACAATCCCAACGGACTGGATGTTGACAAAGTACAGAAGCACAGAAAGGAAACCCGCTCAATCCTCAACTTCCCGGGGGCAAAGAATCTCAATACTCCTGCGGAGGCACTGGAACTCGAATGCGATATCCTGGTTCCTGCCGCCCTTGAAAAGCAAATCACCTCCGAGAATGCCCCGCGCATCAAAGCGAAGATTATTGCCGAAGGAGCCAACGGCCCGACGACCCCCGACGCTGAAGAGATTCTCTTGAAGAGGGGTGCGATGGTTATCCCTGATATGTATCTCAATGCCGGTGGCGTCACCGTATCGTATTTTGAGTGGCTGAAGAACCTGCAGCACGTGCGCATGGGTCGCATGAGCAAGCGCTTCATGGAAACATCGACCTCACAACTCGTCGCCACCATTGAACGCACTACAGGCAAATCGCTCACAGAAGAAGAGAAACGTATTCTTTCCCACGGTCCGGATGAAGTGGATATCGTCAACTCCGGACTTGAAGACACGATGATCAATTCCTATCATCAAATCAGAGAAATCTCCAAACAAAAAAACGGCATCGACCTGCGTACTGCGGCGTTCATCAACGCTATTGATAAAATAGCGACGTCATACTCGGAGCTGGGGATATTTCCGTAAGACTATTAGAAATTGGCAATCAGCAATGAGCAATTGTTTGGAAGCGCTGTTGGTTGAACACCCATTTTTGAGATTTCGTGTTTGGGATTTGTTTGTATTTTGATCCTGAGGCGTTGAGTTCAAAGTGAGAACACTTCCCCAACGGGGAAGAATAATTCAGGGTCGGGACACCGTCCCGACCTGCAAACAATGCACTGGTTTCACTCACCCTGAAGGGGTGACATGACCATCACCAACCTATCAAGAATCCAAAATCCCTAATCTGATTTTTTACATGAAGCACTCTCTGCTTGTCCTGGTTTTCTCCGCCGCACATTGCTTTGCAGGATGGACGGTTCAGCAAAGTGGAACCGTCGCAACTCTCAACAGCGTCACCGTTCATCATGGTCAGGATGATATTGCCTGGATCTGTGGTGACGCAGGGACCATCTTGCACACGACCAACGGTGGATTTGAATTGGATTTCACAAAATAGCGGAACGACCAAAAACTTATACGGCATTGCTTTTATGGAGGTCATCGGCGGACCCGTATTTGCTGTTGGCGAAGATGGGATCATCATCCGCACAACCGATAACGGCTCGACGTGGGATCCTGTTTCCTCGCCCACAATAAAAACACTACGCGCCATCAGTGACTTCGGTTTTATGTCCGTCGGCGACAGTGGAACAATAATCAAGAGCACGGATAACGGAGTTACATGGAGTACGCGAAACAGTGGGACATTCTGAAACGCTGCGCGCAGTAACGGGAGTTTTCAGTGTAATGGCAGTGGGTGACAAAGGAACCCTCCTCTCCTCAAACTCCCTTGCCATGACTTGGACGCCGCGGAATTCCGGCGTAACAAGTACACTTCGTGGTCTGCCGATGTTCCTTAGTGGCGGATTCGTCGTTGGTGATAGTGGGTTGATTCTTACAACTACAAACGGCGGCCTGAGCTGGGCGACAAGACCGAGCGGCACAACACATGGCTTGCGCTCAATCCAGTTCTCAACGAACAACACTTCACGGGCATATATCGTCGGCAACGGTGGGACAATCCTCAAAACCACTGACAACGGTCAGACATGGGGATTCCAGCAGAGCAATATCACAAGAAATCTTCGCTCAACATTTTTTTATTTGAGTGATAACAACGGTTTTGCCGTGGGCGACAGTGGGACGATACTGAGAACGACGGATGGTGGAGGACCAATAATCTTCACATCAGTTACTGAACGAGGTGAGCAGCACACCGGATTCAGGCTGCAACAAAACTATCCCAACCCGTTCAATCAGCGGACAGTGATACGTTTCAATGTAGGGACGTATGGCCATACGTCCTTACGGGTATTCGACATGTTGGGGCGCGAAGTAGCAACACTGGTGAATGAACGCCTCGATGCGGGACAGCATGAACGAATATTCGATGGCAAGGGACTGACGAGTGGCGTGTATTTCTATAGATTGAAAAGCGGAGAGTTTACTGAAACGAAGAAACTTCTGTTGGCCAAATAGCGGGGGTTACTTCTCTTTCGCAACGTCCTGCACGATTTTTTTCCCGTGTGCAGATTCCAGTATCTCGCTCTTTATCTCATCCATCTCGACGCGTCCCTTCCGGAGATACTTCACGCCCCGTATCTGGAGTTCCAACACTTCCTTGGACGAGAGTTCTTTTCCGGTCAGGATGATAATAGGGATGTTCTTTGTTGCAGAGTCGGCTTTCAGATCCTCAATGAACTGCATCCCTCCCTTGCGTCTGAGTGCAAGGTCCATGAGAATGGTGGATGGCTTGTGTTGCTTGGCAAGCGCCACCATGTCTTCGACCTCAATCGGCGCTTGTATGCCTTCAAGTCCCATATCCTCGATAATGAATTTCAGAAGATTGGAAAAGTCCACGCTGTCCTCGACAATGAGAACAGTGCGCTTGTCACCGTTGGTCTTCGCTTCTTTCGACATAGCTTGATTGGTTCTTGGAAAATGTCAGGGAGGCCATACGCAAGGTACGCGAATCGCAGCAATAAGTCAAATGTCCGGTGAAATCGTTATCGACGCCGGAAACTTCATTGCTCGGGTTACGCGCGGCGGACAAACGGGGACGCCCGCCTGACCGGACGGGCAGGTTTGTCCTACTGCCTATAGATCCGAGGAGTAGGTCAAGCTTGCCTCGCCGAAGGCGGGCGTCCCCGCTTGACCGAACGGCCCAACTTTAGCACTACCGAAACTTTCGCTTGCACCATTCCCCTCCTCTTTCGTATTATGGGAACGTAAGCTTCAATGCTCTCATACAACGCAAGGCCGATCATGCAGCATTCCCCTCGTCTTGTTTCATTTCTCCTCGTCGCAATTTGCGCGGGCATCCTCACCTCGTGTGCATCGTTACGGTTGGACACAGTGGACTTTGGCTGGCCGGTTGAAAGCGTCCAAACGGTGGGATCGGATAATATGGTGAATGAAGGCCGATATGCAATCAGTTTCAATGTTGCCCCATTAGCCACAGAGGAATTTGGAGATTCCACCGCACTGAAAGGAAGCACCTTGCGGATCCTCCGTGGCATTCAAGGATATTATTTCGTGACCGGTCCCCGATTTCGGAGCGTATACGTCTTTGCCACCGGCGAAGGCGAGCTAACCCTCCATACCCGGATCGAGGTGTATCAGCAATCAGACGGAGATCAACAACGCCTTTCCAAACCGGCGCTCAACCAACGGGGATCCCATGTTGAGCTGATTGATGGAAGTCTCACACTGAAACTCAACGGCGACGGCATCATCGAGTCCGAAGGAGGCGACCAATGAAGCAACTCGCGCAAGGACTCATCGCTGTGCTTGGAGCTGTTCTCATCTTTTCTTCCACGATGGCCCAGCAATCCGATTTTGAAGTCAAAGAGAACTTTGAAACGGGATGCAAGAATATCAAGAGTGCGATTGAAGCTGCGGAACGCACGATCACTCTCGATTCATTGAGGGATGACATCGATGCATTGGAGAGACGGTATGCGCCGCGGCGGATATTCCTCGACAAGGCCATTCATCCGCAAACATTCGCCAGCATGTTGCAACAATTGCGGGAGTTGCATACAATCACGTACGATCGCTTGATCATGATCGAATCCCAGGGAACGACCATCCTCGAATACGAAACACGTCTCTCCCTCCTCTCGAACACCATTGATTCTCTTACAGAGGAGCAGAAACATCTGTACACCGAGCTTCAATCCATGAAGAATGCAACAGCGACATTGCGTGCAACCATCAAGCGACTGACAACCTCCATCCAGGCCAAGGACAGACTCATCTTCGCTTTGATCGATTCCATCTTCCTTCCCTACGACAAGAACCTGAATCAAGTGACCGATACACAGAGGGAGATCGTTACGCGCAAGCTGCTCAAAGGAAATGTTGTTACACGTGTCTATGATATCGCCGCAGATAACGTTCGGTTCCTGGAAATCACACAGTTGCAGGGGAAAGACTTTGGGAATCTGGTAGACCAGTACGAACGCTTCAACAGTAAGTGGAGCGGGTTGCGGGAAAAGATCAATGCGGTTTCAACGGTGGTAGAGGTCCCGACCCCCGATAACACTCCAAAGGGGACGCGTACTCAGAAAAAGACTGTCGCACCGGGCGCTTACGTTGACTCGGCGATGGGAGTATGGGAATTGCGACTGCATGAGAAGTTCTGGGCCGGACTGCAAAAGGAATTCACGTCGAAGGGTGTATCCGTAAAGCCGTTTGCAGATCCGAAGGGTTTCTCGACCAGCATCCGCGCATACGTTGATTCAGCGATGGCGGACGGAAGAAGTACAGGAGTGTTCGTCGATGAGGTGTGGAAAGAGAGCATCGACAAGGAGTGGCGTGAGGCGCTGGAAAAGGAGAGCATGCTCGGTCCGGAGGAGTACGCAAACCTCGACAGAATTGTAAGCACATTAGGTGAGAAGAAGTTCGATTCCACCTTCATTGCGTACATTGCTTTGTTTCTAGCAGTCGTTGCCGCCATCTGGTGGTTTGTAGGAAGAAAACCGAAAGCACCGAGAGCAGCGGCATAGAGGAAAAGAAGGTGGCCATCCCCGGACAGCCACCTTTTCTTATTTTTTGTTACTTGGAATAGAAGTCAATCACCCGCTTTAAGGCCGCACTGCACACCGGATCGAAATCCACAAGACTCAACGAGAACATCCGGCAATCAACCGCGGGCCTGTACAAACCCTTGCTTGAATATCCCGCGCCTTCGAACGCCCCAACCATACCCGTGTATCGGGAAGTTTTCAGAATATTCATCGACGCCTTGTAGAAAGGCTCACGTTTTTCATAATAATCCGATGCAAGGCGGTCGAGTTTTCCGCGCAATGCTTCGATGCTATCATACTGCGCTTTCTCCCACGGCGTCGGTAGCACGACATGCGGAGTGAGCATGTCTTTCCATTTCAATTCACTTTTATTAGTCAGCGCTGTGATGTTCGGCTCCCATGGCTCTATCCCCGGAAGATAAAAATCATTGTACGCCGTGGATGAGGAATAATACTCGTCGCCTAGTCCCGCAAACGAATGCCCGAACTCGTGGACGTACACGTAATCCATCTGCCACTCCTGCCCTTTTACTTCTTCTTTTGTATACGTTGTCGCATAGAGATTGTAAATGCCTCCTCCACCGTAGCGTGTGTCATTCACGAGGATGCAGATGAAGTCATACGGTGCCAGGCCGGCAATGTCACGCACAGCCTTATTGTCCTCGGTCAGCACATACCGCGCCGAGCCGAACGTGTTGTACGTGGTCCCGAGAACATTATCCTTCCAGACGTCCTTGTCGGGAACATCGATTCCTGATTCCCGGGATTCGGCTTCCACTGTCCACACATTAAAATCCTTGTACCTCGCCTTGAACGGCTGCGTCTCGAACATAATATCATTGAAACGTTTCGCATCGTTACGGAACTTCTGCATATCGTCGCGTGAATATCCGTCACCGAGAATCACAATGTCCACCTTCTGCGTGGGATCGCCGTTGCGCATCAAGGGCTTCACGAGGAACCGCTTCTCGTGTGACTGCTTGTTGATTTGTGTAGGATCAGCGGGATCGATGAGTGTCGAGAATAATTCATGGAAGACCATGCGTTTATCGCGACGGGCAATGGTGAGTTGAATCGCTTTCCTCGGGTACGGCAGCCGAACGGTCTCTGAGAATGTCTTATACACGCCCCGCGCCGCTTCGTCCGTTGTTTGCCATTCATTGAATATGCTCGAGAACCCACGCGAGAAAACCATCGCTCCGGTTCCCATATCGTACACTCGGAACACAAACTCACCGAGGTTCAACGTATCAACAAGATTTGTCCGGCTCCCCGGCCAATCACCCTCCTCCAGCATGCGATCCAGACTGAACGTCTCCTCCCCCTTTGTACCAGTGTGATAGTAATCCACACGCAGGGTTTTCTTTGTAAAGAGCCTGTCATAATTCATCCCCTGGAACGCGTACGCCGTGGTGGACACGATGACAAGAAGAGCAAGTTGCACTAACCGCATGTATTCATCCTCCATTTATTCAAAAATAAAACCGTGCGCCGATACCACCGTTGGCACTCATCTCAGTTGCTGGAATGAGATCAAGGATCGGTGCAAATTCAACAAACACATCCAGCGGAACGCCGCGTGGCCAGTACGCCAAACCTCCGACGACCCGGATGCCCAGGATACCATCTCTCTTCACAGCCCCAAACCTTCCACCAACTCCAACGTATGGAACAAACCGTTCGCTTGATGTAATGGCATTGGGAAAGTGCCAAAGATAGTCGGCATGTAAATGAAAAAAACCTCTGCCACGGAATGACCACGCAAGTCCGGCGTCGATGGCGTTGTTGCCGGACGTCCATGTTTTCGCACTCAGGCCCGTCGGTTCGCCAAGAATGATACCAAGCCCGAATCCCTTTTCCTGTGCATCGACAGGTGATGCGACAAAGACAAGCATGACAATGAAAAGAAAATATTTCATCCACCCTCCTCGTTATTTTACGCCAAGCAACTCAACGTCAAAGATCAGTTCAGCATTCGGAGGTATGACTCCTGCCGCGCCTCGCGAACCATATCCGAGGGTTGCCGGGATAATCAATTTGCGTTTCCCCCCGACTTTCATCGAAGCAACGCCCTCATCCCATCCCTTTATTACTTGTCCAAAACCAATTACAAATGAGAACGGCTGATTGCGATCAACGGAGCTGTCGAATTTTTTTCCGTCTGTCAGATACCCTGTATAGTGAACCGTCACCGTCTTGCCTGTCTCCGGCGAATCTCCTGTACCTACCGCCGTATCCACATACTTCAGACCCGACGCTGTTTTTTGTTCTTCATTCATTGCTATACTTCTCCTGATAGTTACGTGCAGTATGTGATGAATTGCAGTTTCATTTCCATTTCCGTACAAATGCGAAGTCAAGATAGAACTTTTCGGAAGGAAATCAATCTTGGGCGGTGACTCATTTTGAACTTGAACCCCTGATCATATGACGATCTTACAACTCTCCCCTCCCTCTGTTTCTATCTCGGCTGTGGCTGTCCACAAAATCACCATCCCACATGTACTACACCCCTCTTTGATCCTCCCCTCAAGAAGGGGAGAATGAATTGTGTGGGATGGTGCGCATGAACTCAATACTTATTTCTTGGACAACCTCAAAAGTTCAATCCGAGGAGGGAGAGTTCGTACAATTAAGACAGAGATTCAACCAACCGAGCCACCATCAATCTTGAATCTCTCGGAAATGATGTTATCTTCGTGGCAGCTTGGTTCCTCCATGACAACTCAGGGACAACACACATGATGCATGACTCGAAATACCGGAAGATTATTCCCGGACTACTACTTGTCACCGTGCTGATGAGTTCCTGCGCATCCGATAACAAAACCAGACCTACACCCATGCAACGAGACCCGCATTCCTTTGCCCATCACGATGAAGTGGTGGTGAAACACCTCGACCTTCAACTGTCGGTTGATTTTGAACGAAAGGTACTGGACGGAGAAGCCACGTTGACAATTGAGAATCTCACCGGTGCCGACACGCTCTTCCTTGACACGCGTGATCTGACGATTCACGGAGTGGCGCTTGATGGAACAACCGGAACAACTTTCACTCTGGGAGAAGCACAGCCTCATCTTGGCAGGCCGCTGGTGATTACTATTCGGCAAGAGACGAAAAATGTTACAATCAAATACACAACAAGTCCCGACGCCGCGGCGGTACAGTGGCTTTCTCCGGCACAGACTGCCGGTGGGAAGTTGCCCTTCCTCTTCACCCAATCACAGGCGATCCTTGCGCGCACGTGGGTTCCATGTCAGGATAATCCCGCCGTGCGCATGACGTACAACGCGCGCATTACGGTACCTTCCGGCATGCTTGCACTCATGAGCGCCGAGAACTCTCCCGAGAAGCACCCGGACGGCATCTATACATTTAACATGCCCCATCCTATTCCATCGTATTTGCTCGCGCTTGCGGTGGGCGACATTGCATTCAAAGCGACGAGCGACCGTGCAGGCGTGTACGCAGAGCCCAGTGTTGTCGAGCATGCAGCCTGGGAGTTTGCCGATACCGAGAAGATGATTCAGGCGGCGGAGAAACTCTACGGCCCCTACCGTTGGGGAAGATTTGACATTCTTGTACTGCCTCCGAGTTTTCCGTTTGGCGGAATGGAAAATCCGCGCCTCACGTTTGCCACACCGACAATCCTTGCCGGCGACCGTTCACTTGTTGCTGTTGTTGCTCACGAGCTTGCACACTCCTGGTCCGGCAACCTTGTTACCAACGCGAGCTGGGGAGACTTCTGGTTGAACGAAGGCTTCACCGTGTATTTCGAGAATCGCATTATGGCAGCAGTGTACGGTAAGGACTATGCAGATATGCAGGCGCTGCTCGGATATCAGGATCTGTTGAACACACTTGATGACTTTGGACGCGACAGCGCCGATACAAAACTCCATCTCGATCTGAGCGGACGTGACCCTGACGATGGTGTGAACGATATTGCGTATGAGAAGGGGAACCTCTTTCTTCGTACGATTGAGGAAGCAGTCGGCAGAGAACGCTGGGATGCATTCCTGCGATCATACTTCGAGGCGAACGCCTTCAAGAGCATGACGACGGAACGGTTCATAAAAAATCTGCGCGAACAGCTTATCAAAGGCGACCGTGAACTTGAGCAGAAAATCGGGATTGACGTGTGGGTGTACATGACCGGTCTTCCCGAGAATTGTCCGAAGGTACAATCAGATGCGTTCGTATGGGTGGAATCTCAAGTCGAGGCATGGAAGAACGGCACATCACCGGTCGCGCTTCAGACCGACAAGTGGACAACGCAAGAGTGGCAACATTTCCTCCGCAAGTTGCCGAGACCGATGACGACAGCACAAATGGCTGAACTGGATAAGGCATTCAAGTTCACGTCGAGCGGGAATTCAGAAGTACTGCATGAGTGGTTCCTGCAAACCATTGCCAACAAGTACACGCTGGCATACCCCGCACTTGAGAAATTCCTGCTGAGCATGGGACGAAGGAAATTCCTCAAACCTCTCTACACCGATCTCGCCAAGACTCCGGATGGACTTGCAATGGCGAAGCGGATCTACGCCAAAGCTCGCGCCGGCTACCACACCGTTTCTGTAAGGACGATTGATGATATACTGAAGTGGGAAGGCTCGTAAGCCTGAATCGTGGAAGTTGATGCTCACAAACGCACTCCCCACCATTAATAAAAAATAACGGTGCCTGGCGGAACGAAAAAGGTTACCTCCTGTTTAAGTATGTATGGAATGGATAACCAAACTCCCCAGCGGCGCTATGTTCGCCGGCCGAATTGATGACTCATTCAAGACCGACGACGCTGCTTTTGTTATGGAATTCATGAGGGTTGCCATGAAGGCGAGGCTCGGATCTTTTCACTCTTCCGATCCCGAGTATTCCATGAAGTTTATCAAGCAGATGGCCGCCCCATCCAGGACAAAGAGTGTTGCAGAGATCGTCGCTCTCGAAAAGCTTGCGGAGGCGGCAATAGCGTGGAAGAATGGTACCGGTGACAGCCAATTCGACATTCTCTATCAGGCAGTTGAAGAATTTGAATGCCGCGAGCGTGGAAGAGTTTCCGTCCCGGACAAGAAACACAAAAGGGGGTAATTGACATGCTCCTCGCAATCATGATCTGGTTCAGCGTGCTGACTTTGTGGGTTCTGGTACTCATTTTTTCCACCAGTATCCACGGCAAACACAAGTCCACTCTCTCGAAAGCCCTTCACTCCAAAAAGAACAATTACGAGATATCTGTTCGGTCAACGAAAAACTCCCCCAAGCTGGGATCTCTTTTTGTCCTTCGTCGCGAAAGATAACGGAAAGCAGCGTAACCTGTTTTTCGTGTCTGTGACCAAGTAGGTGTGGCCCGCGGCGACCCGGTCGAGGTTAGCCTCCACCGCGCCAATCACTTATCGTATTTTTCCCGGTGCCGACACTCACTTTCTGGACACACGCGACGCGCCTGACGGAGCAATCGGAACAACTTTCACTCTCGTGAGAAGCACAGCCGCCGGGCGGGTTACTTGGCTGAATCCCTAAGTCGATTCGCCTGAATCGACCTCGGCCAGAGGTCGGCATCCCTACTGATCCATAAGAAAACTCGCATTGGGTAGTGTCTCAGTTTCTACCTCGAATTGCATCTCTCGCGCATTTCTTCTACATTTTCGCACGCTCGCAATCAACAGATATGTGTCTGTTGAATAATCTCCATGGCTCATATCAACAAAAGCAGCGAACGACAGACACGATGAAACAAGTTTCATCGCGATCACACCACCTGGATACACCCAGCCCTTGACATTGGCAATTTGGTTGCGTACCATTTGTACCATCACAATAGGTACACAAGCCAATGTCTCCAACAACCCCAATATTTCTACAGATCAGCCCGATTGATCCCCGGCCCATCACCCGGCAAATCATAGACGGTATTCGTCTGCAGATCGCCAGCGGCGAGCTGCCTGTCGGATCGCAACTGCCCACGATTCGCGGGCTTGCGTTGCAACTGACGGTCAATCCGAAAACCGTAGCCAATGCGTACAACGAACTGACTAACGAAGGTTGGCTCGATGCGCGCCAGAGTTTGGGATTATTTGTGGCCGCGCCGCGCCAACGCCTTTCACAGACCGAGAGAGAACGGCGCCTGGCGCTCGCTGTGGAGACCTTTGTTGCTGAAGTAGTCGGGCTCGACTTCCCGCGCGAGCACGTGCTCGACAAGGTGAGCGATACCCTGGCTCCCTATCTTGTCAAACGATCCGCCTGAGGAATACCATGTCTATCTCCAACCTTTACACGCTTCCGAAAAGTGCGGCACCACCGGCTCCTGTCGTAACGGACTATGTGATCGAGACCGACCGGCTGGACCTGAACTATGGTCGCAAGAAGGCGCTCAACCAACTGACTCTGCGCATACCGCGTGGCCGAATTCATGCCATCGTCGGTGCCAACGGTGCCGGCAAGTCTTCATTGTTCCGCGTGCTACTCGGTTTCCAGTCGCCATCCGGTGGACGCGCAAGCATCCTCGGACACGATTGTACCGCACTCACACAACACGAGCGTACACGCATCGGGTTCGTCAATGAGGAGCATAGTATTCCCTCCTGGTTGCGTGTCAATGAAGTAGTATCGATGCAACGCCGCCTGTACCCGCAGTGGGATGATGCGCGCTACCGCAACGTCATCGGCCATTTCCATGTGCAGCCGGAGCAACGCATCGCTGAACTCTCCCGCGGCGAGCGTGCCGGTGTGAACCTTGCGATGGCGCTCGCACAGAAACCGGAATTATTGATCCTCGATGAGCCGACACTCGGGCTGGATGTCGTAGCCAAACGCGCCTTTCTTGAGACGGTGCTGTCTTCGGTGGAAGACGCCGACACTACGATCATTTACTGCTCACATCAAATGGAGGAGATCGAACGGCTCGCCGACAACCTGATCATCCTCGAGCGGGGTGAACTCAAGCATATGTCACCTCCGGACGAATTCTGCAAGCGCGTGCAGTTGTGGATTGCCGAGTTTCCGTTCGTCGCACCAAAACTTGATACACTGCCTGGCGTGTTGCAGTGCGAACGCATCGACGGCTTGTTCCATTTCGTGGTACTGGACCAGGACGACGGCTTCGGCGCTTTGCTCGAACAACATGGAGCGCGACGCCACAATCGTGGTACGGCAAATCTCGACCGCGCCGTGAATGCTTTCCTCGCCCGCGGCCACGCTACGCCAGCGTCAGAAGAAGGAAGGGAATGAGATGAAAGATCTTTTTTTCTCGGAGTGGAGACGTTTCCGTCGGCATGCGTTGATCGCCGCGATTTGCCACGGACTGGCGTTGCTCTTCCTGTCGAGAATCACCAATGTGCTCCAACTGCCGGACGACGACCAGGGTATGATGCTGGCTATTTACATGCTGCTCGGCCTTGCACTGGCGTTGGTGCAGGTGGGCGGCTATCGTAAACCCAACCAGTGGTTGTGGCTCATACATCGTCCCCTACCTCCGACCCGGATTTTTGCTGCACTGACATTGTCGGCGCTTGCCATGCTATCGCTGGCTGTGTTCTTGCCGCTGCTGCTGTTCGTACTCGCCACCGATTTGTTCTCTACGCATGTGGTGGACACTCGTCATTACGTTGCGTTGTTCCATGTGCTGGCATTCTCGATGATGGCGTGGTTCGCTGGGACGCTTGCCAGCCTCAGCCGAAACAAGGTCACGGTTGCCGCGTTGGTCGTACCGTTTTTGCTGGCAATGCATCTCGCCTCGGTGTGGTCACTCCTGCTGCCGGTGCTGGTCTGCCTGGCATGGCTGAGTTGGATTGCCATGCAGAGCTTCCGTGCCGATCGATCTGCACCGATTGCGCGCTCCAGCGTGCTGTTACTCACCGCGCTCCCTCTGCAACTCGTTTTTTTCCTGCTCGTGTTCCATCTAAGCAAGGCCGCCGTCAGTGTGGTACAACTCATGGAGCACAACAACTACCCCACTGAGACGGTCTTGACAACGGATAAAAATGCGGATGAGCGTTTGCGTTCGTTTAGCCAGAGTGGATTTATCAGGGGGCTTGAGGGGAGTCAGGATCCGAGGGCTGCCGAATGGCGCGAACAGATACCGTTGCTGGAAGTTGCCGATCTGGCGCCCGACGTGTTGCAATTTCCGGTGCGAAACCAGATCAGCAATCTGCGCGGTCGCTGGTGGGATGCAAAGCGAGGGATCGAATGGACGTTCAGCCACGACCGGATGATGTTTCACGGTCGCGACCTCAAGACCGGAGACGACCGCGGCTGGTGGAGCACGACCGGCGCAGGCGATCAGCATCCGTTCTCACAGATTCCGCTCTTCGGCATGAGTTCCGACGCGCTCTTTGCGATCGACGACGAAACACAGCGCCAGCATGAACTCTTCCATCTTCCCCATGGCGAACGGTTCGTCGGTCTCCCCGTGCGCGCTCTTGATCGCACCCTGGTGTTGACCAATCAACGCGTGCTTGCCTATCGGAAAGACAGGCAGACGGCTTCAAAGTTCGCTCCGTTGCAGCTCGACTGGCAGCTTGCATTGGCCGTTGGAGATGGTGAAGTACCGACGGTGAGCATTGTCGAGTTGTTGGACGGGTGGTTGGTCTCGATTTTCTATTTCGCTCCGAAGGAGCTTGATGGTTTCGAAAGTCTGGCGGAGCAATGGCAGCAAGTAGTACATGTCGATGAGAGTGGTACGGCAACGGTGGTGGGTGAAGTCAGGAATATTCGGAATGTCAGTGTCAGTATTGGCAGTGCGCCATTGGTTCCGAAAGCATCGTGGTGGTTGTCGCCGATGTTATACATGTTTGCCCGGTGGCCGGAGAGTACACTCGATAAAGGACTGACGCAACCGCCACAACTCGCACCGCTGCCCGTCGTGCCGATGTTCTATCCGGTTGCGGCCGCATTGATGCTGCTCTCATTTGTACTGGGCTACTGGTGGTTACGTGGATCGCAGATCAACACAGCACGCCGGCGTTTATGGTTGGTGAGTTGTGCGTTGCTTGGTCTGCCTGCTTTTTTCAGCCTCGTGTGTCTGGAGCCGCGCACTAAGCGGGTGTGAACCGATCGCCAATCCCCCGTACCTGTACATATGAAACCTATTTGGAGATCCGCAATGCCAGCGTCGAGACATGGAGGGCAAGTCAGAATAAATACATTGCTCGCCGTGTTGTTGGGTGCTCAATGCCTGGCGAGCGATCAAGTTGAATCAACGCGCATCGCATTGCGGAAATCCGCGCAGCAGGCGGTCACCCAAACCAAAGCACCAGTAATTTCTCGTACTACACTGCTACAACGCCCCGTGATTGGTAACGTGCAGTTGTCGCCCGATGGCCGGTATCTCTCCTTTCTCAGATGGAATGAACAAGAGGCCGATCTATGGCTCGAGGAAGTCGCGAACGGCAAACAAGTCCGCCTCATTGTCGATGTCCGCGGCGCCGAATGCAGATGGGCTGGCAATGGAAGCAGGTTGTGGATGGCCGATGAGCAAGGTCTCGCCGTTATCGAACCTGCAACGCGTAAAGCCAGACGTATACTGAAATGGAACGCATCGCGTAGGCAAAGTTTTTTTGGCGGCGATCCGCATGCTCCCGCCTACGCTCTGGTGGCCGAACGCGTTGAGCAAAATAGCATACTGCGTTACCGCTATCTTACTGTCGATGACTCGGGCAAGACCCGGTTGTTGCACGAAGCCGCATTGCCACTGCGCAAAGTATTGTTGGGCGCGGATGGATCACTTGCCTTTGCCGCAGCCTTCGACGGACCGAATTACGATACTGTCATTCGACGTTACACCAAAGAAGGTGTGAGCGAGCTGGCACGCTTTAGCGGTATCGAGGCTTTCGGGCTGGTGGGATATGGCGGTCAGGGCGATGTGCTGTGGATGTTCGCGCGGCGCAGCGATGATAAAGTGGTGTTGCAGCGCTGGCAAGCCGGTCAGGCACAGTGGAAAACCATGCATCGCGATCCCGTCGACATCGCCGATGCCGGAGACGTAATCTGGAATGATGTGCAAGCGGATTGGCAGGCAATTTCCTACTACGGCTACAAGCGCCGTTGGTATGGCAACAGCGCAGAGATGAAGTCGCATCTCGCCGCATTGCAACGACATCTCCCCGATGCCAATCTTCAATTGACACACACTATTGATGGTACTGTGTGGTTGGTGAAAGCAGAACAATCACACTGGCCGCTGATCCATCACTTTCTGTATGAGCCGGGGCGCGACCGTCTTGAACCATTGTTTGTCCAGGATGATGCAAAGGTGCAAGCGCCTTCATCGCATCATCTAACGTCAGCACAACCTGTGAGTTGGCGTGCACGCGATGGCATGATCCTGCACGGCTATGTTTATCTGCCACGCGGCGTTCCACTCGACAAAGCGCCGCTGATCGCATGGTTGCATGGCGGGCCATTTAGCCGGCTCTACGATAATTACGATCCGCGCATTCAGTTATTGACGAATCGCGGATACGTGGTATTCCTGCCTAACTTTCGCGCCTCCACCGGCTACGGACTTCGCTATCAGCGAGCATCAAATGGCGATGTTGGAAATGGTCGCGTCCTCTCGGATGTGATCGACGGTCTTGATTTCCTGTTGGCCAATAGCATCGGCGATCGCAACCGGCAAGCCGTTGCAGGTCATTCTTTCGGCGGCTATGCGAGTTTGCTGGCAGTGAGCCATTTTCCGGAACGCTTTCGCTTTGCGTTCGCAGGCGCTGCGCCAACGGATTACGGATGGGCAAAGCAATGGCAAGCCAACAACGAAAGTGAGTCACTGCGCGGCGGTGGTCCCCCCGTGGCGCTGAGCTTCCCGCAGCACGGTCTGCCCTTGGCTGATTCATTGTGGAGACAAAAGATGCAACGCGAATCGCCGCTGACTTCGGTGTCAAAGCTGGGCACGCCGATCTATCTCTGGGCTGGCGCGCATGATGATCGTACGCCGATTAAGAGTGTCGCCCATTATGCCGGCGAGGCGAAACGCAATGGCAAGGCGGTTGCCCTGCTGATCGACTCCGATGCAGGCCACACGCCGGTGCAAGCGCTGGGCGATGAAGCCTGGGTGTTCATGCTCGAAAGTGCCGCTCATCGTCATTTCGGTGGAGGCCTCACACCTGCATCGCCAGAGCTGAGCGCATTCGTTCGAAAACATTTGGCTATGGATACCCAGCGTTTTATCCTTGAGCAAAAATAAAAAAACGGGCGGGGGTGATGCCAGAACAAGTGAACTTCGTAGACCTCCTCTAAGCGGCTCAATCTTGGAATCTCCCCGTGACCTGTTCTATAAAATGCAAAGCCCGTCGCGAGGGACGGGCTTTTGCACTTCCGTTACGGCGGGCAGACGGGACCACCTATGTGACTCAACGTGTCGGTTGAAAAAAAGAAGGCTCAGATTTCTCTGAGCCTTGCGGGGCGGACGGGACTCGAACCCGCGACCTCCTGCGTGACAGGCAGGCGCTCTAACCAAGCTGAGCTACCACCCCTTATGAAATCACTCTGTATTCGCCAACTTTGCTTCCGTTACACTCTCTCACCAGTTCCAAAAGTGTTAGGCGCAGTGTTAGGCGTCTTTGTAACGCAACAAACATAAGAAAACTGAGATGGAGATGCAAGAAGTTCACAGGGAGATTTGGAGATTGAGTCAGCCACCAATCACATTGTTCAGAATGATCTCTCGCTGAATCTGATTGTTTTTCAATTGTTCACTTGCATGGAAAATGTTTTTTAGGTAATCATTTCCGACTTTTTATGAATCAAGATCACATCGGGGGAAGTGTTAGCCTTTCCATCGCCTTCCTTTGCTGGCTCCCTGGAATGCGTGTGTACGCCTCGGTGGTTTTAAGGTATGTGTGACCGAGGATTTCTTTAATTGTAAGTGCCTCTACACCCGCACAACCGAGCCATGTCGCGCAAGTGTGCCTCAAACAGTGGAGATGAAAGTCGCCTCTAAGTTCCGCTGCCCGGACCGCTTTCTTGAAACGCTTCGTTACAAAGTCCTCCTTGTAAGGTTGCCCGTTCTTGTCTGTAAAGATATACGGATCGTTCTCCCGAAGGCTCTTCAAGATGGTTTCAATCTCCGGGGTCATTGGGAGCATTCTTCCTTTTCCTTGCTTCACACGATACTGTTCAGATGATTCAATCGAAATGGTTTTCTGCTCGAAACTCACATTCTCCCACGTCAGATACAGCAGTTCACCCCGTCGCATCCCTGTCAATACACCGAGTTGATAGAACTTCTTCAATTGCTCATCTTCAACACACATGAGCATCTCGCTAAACTCATCCTGAGTCATTGCCAATGGCTTCGCGCTCTCAGTCCTGAGAGTTTTGATTCGGCGGAACGGGTTTTCTTTGAGGTATCCCCAGTCGATCGCGTATTCAAGAGAACGTTTGAGGGTGCAAATTCTCGTTCCGCACGAGCCAGGAGCCTTGTTGTTTCCCTGATTTCCTTCTTAAGGTTTACCGGTGAAAAGGGTTGGACTCGTTGGGGAAGCCAGGGTCGTCGTTTATTTTGCGTTTTCAATCGTGAAGCGTAATTTTCATTGATCTGTGCTTGTGTTGAATCAATGTAGGAGCCAGCCTTGCGAATGTCAACATGAATGCCACACCGACAAAGAAAACCCCGCTCGGCTTACACCAAGCGGGGTGAACACAAAACTTGCCTGCGACCTACTTCATCACTACCATCTTACGCATTTCGATGTGACTCCCCGCCGTCAATCGGTAGAGATACACACCACTGGCAAGCGTCGTAGCATCGAAGTTCGCTGAGTGATATCCAGCATCAAAATAACCGTTAGCTACCGTTGCCACTTCTTTCCCAAGCACGTCATACACAATAATCGACACGCTATTCGCCTCGGGCAAATCAAACCTGATCTGTGTTACCGGATTGAAGGGGTTGG
>JBJXHC010000117.1:0-47406 GCA_046160825.1 Bacteroidota bacterium
GTCATTGCAGCCCTCCTTCGGGTTTTATGTCTGCTGATGATACGTCGTTGATGTCGGGTTGTTGCAAAATAAAAGGGCCGACCATTGCTGGTCGGCCCAAAGCATCTGATTATTGTTTGATCGCTAGACTTCCATAATCTCTTTTTCCTTCATGGTCAGAAGGTTATCTATATCCTTGATGGCCTTATCGGTCATTTTCTGGACTTCCTGCTCACCTCTCGTGCGATCGTCTTCAGAGAAGTGCTCCGATTTTTCAGATTTCTTCAGGTGCTCAATCGCATCCCGTCGCACGTTTCTCACAGCAACCTTTCCTTCTTCACCAAATTTCTTTGTGAGTTTGACAAGCTCACGGCGGCGCTCTTCATTGGGGGGAGGAACCGGTATCCGGATAACCTCGGCATCCTTGACCGGACTCAAACCGATGTTCGCCATTTGGATCGCCTTGAGGACCGGATCCAGCATGGCCTTTTCCCAGGGCTGCACAGTAATCGTATGCACATCGACAACGCTGATATTTCCCACCTGAGTCAGCGAAACCATTGTCCCATAGTAATCCACCTTGACGCCATCCAACAATGCAGTAGTGGCTTTGCCGGTACGGATTTTAACCAGTTCCAAGCGTACCACTTCGGTCGCTTTTAGCATTTTGGTTTGTGTCTCTTTCAGAATCTTCTCAACCATACTTTCCTCGCTGGTTAGACTGAAGGGGTACTGATAGGAAGGTCGAACACCTTCGTGCCCACCGGTTTACCCAGAATCAACTCTTTGAGGTTGCCGTGCGTGTTCATATTGAACACAAGTATAGGCAGCTTGTTTTCCCTGCACAACGTTATTGCAGTCATATCCATGACTTTGAGATCCTTCTTCAAGACATCAAGATAGGATATCTCTTGAAACTTAAACGCCGAAGGATTGCTTTCGGGATCGGAATCGTAGACGCCATCCACACGCGTGCCTTTGATGATCACGTCGGCTTCGATCTCAACGGCACGAAGAGCTGCGGCGGTGTCCGTGGTAAAGTACGGGTTACCAGTCCCCGCCCCAAAGATGACAATCCTGTCTTTCTCAAGGTGACGAACCGCCCGACGCCTGATGAACGGTTCGGCGATCACTTCCATACGAATCGCAGAGACAAGCCGGGTAACCATGCCATCATGCTCAAGCGCGCTCTGAAGCGCAAGGGCGTTAATCAGGGTGGCAAGCATACCCATGTGGTCACCGGTAACTTTGTCGATACCACTGGAGGAATTCGATACACCACGATAAATATTCCCGCCGCCGATCACGATACCAACCTGCACACCGAGGTCATGAACCGCCTTGATCTCGCTGGAGTACTGCTTGAGCACTTTGGGGTCGATACCGAACTGCTTCTCGCCCATCAGTGCCTCTCCGCTGAGCTTGAGCAGAATGCGCTTGTATTTCGGTTTGTTCATAGCGTCCCGGTCTTCCTACAAATAAAATGTCCCCCTGAAGACTTCGGGGGGACAAGGGATTACTTTGTTTCTTCTCCAAGATGAAAACGCTGGAAGCGCTCAACGGTTGCCGATGCCCCTGCCTTCGACGTGCTCTGCAGATAATCCTTGATGGTCTTGCCGGAGTCTTTGATAAAAGTTTGCTCCAACAAACAGACCTCCTGATAAAATTTCTCCAGGCGTCCGGTGGCAATCTTCTCCACAACCTGGGCGGGCTTGCCTTCGTTCGCTGCCTGTGTTTTATAAATATCAATCTCCCGCTCAATCATGGTCTTGTCCACCTGATCACGGGAGACATGCAGGGGATTCATCGCGGCAATTTGCATTGCAATATCCCTGCCTACCGGGGAATCCTTGTCGAGCCCTGTCAATTCCACGAGCACGCCGATCTTGCTGCCGAGATGAGTATATGAACTGATGTATCCACCGGAGGTTTCGAACATGACGAATCGCCTGACATCCACTTTTTCTCCCACTTTGGAGAGGAGGTCGTTCATCATCTCAGAAATTGTTTTTCCGGCGGGAGTCGCTGTTTGTAAGAGCCCGTCAATATTTGCAGGTTTGGTCTTCTCAATTGTTTCGGCAACAGTGCCTGCAAATCCGATAAAGTCCTCACTGCGACCGACGAAATCCGTCTCGCAATTCACTTCGACCATGGTGCCAAGCTTCCCATCGGGCGAAACCCGTGTCACGATGATACCTTCCTTCGCAGCACGGTCGGCACGCTTTTGAGCAACGGCCGCACCTTTCTTGCGCAGGTAGTCCATTGCTCCTTCCATGTCGCCACTCGTGGCTTCGAGAGCACGTTTGCAATCCATCATGCCTGCTCCGGTTTTCTCCCGGAGTTTCTTGATCATATCATTTGTAATATCCATGACTTCCACTTTCAATCCCATAATGTTCGTTTAGTTCAGAGCAGCTTTCTCGTCTGCGACAGCATCACGATCCTTGGGTTCCGCTGCTTCGGCTGCCATTTCCATCTGTCGTGTTGCTGCGCGTTCCTTGCCTTCAAGCACGGCATTGGCGAATGCCTTAGTGATCACTTGAATGGACTTGATCGCGTCATCGTTCGCCGGGATAAGATAATCCACATCGTCCGGATCACAGTTTGTATCAATGATCGCAAACACCGGAATACCGAGCTTCCTTGCTTCCTTCACAGCGATGGTTTCCCGCTTCGTATCAATCACAAACAGTGCACCCGGCAGACGCGTCATTTCCACGACACCTGAAAGGACCTTGTTCAGCTTGTCTTTTTCACGCTGCAAGAAGAGACCCTCCTTCTTGGTAATTTTATCAAACGTCCCATCCGATTCCATCTTCTCGATATTGGTCAAACGCTTGACGCTCTTGCGAATGGTGGTGAAGTTGGTCAACGTGCCGCCAAGCCAGCGTTCACTGACATAGAACTGTTGCGCACGGACCGCTTCCTCGCGGATCATTTCTTTCGCCTGCTTCTTCGTTCCGACAAAGAGAATGCGTTTTCCGTCAGCAACGACATTGGCAATGGCGTTACAGGCGTCTTCCAAAAGGGCTTGTGATTTCTTGAGGTCAATAACATGAATCCCGTTGCGTTCCATGAAAATATACGGGCGCATCTTGGGATTCCAACGGCGGGTAAGGTGCCCAAAGTGGCACCCCGCTGCCAATAGCTCAGCGATTTCGACACGTGGCATAACGGTGTTTCCTTATGTTGAGTTGATCGTCTACCTTCTTCATCTTCATTCCGGAATGATCCCATTATGCGGAACCACACTCCCGGCATGAATCCAAAGGTATGTTTGATTGATTACTTTTAACGCTTCGAGAACTGGAATCTCTTACGTGCTTTTTTCTGTCCGTATTTCTTACGCTCCACCATGCGAGGATCGCGGGTAAGAAGTCCTGCCGTACGAAGCACGCTACGGTTATCATCACTTACTTCCACAAGAGCCCGCGCAATGCTCAACTTGATTGCACCCGCCTGACCGGTGGAACCGCCGCCTTCAACAAGAATGCGGACGTCATACTTGCCGAGTGTTTGTGTTGCCTCAAACGGCCTGGTAACATCGGCACGCAATGTTTCAAGAGCAAAATACTTTTCCAGCGGTTTTTTGTTAATGGAAATCTTTCCGGAGCCTGGTGAAAGGATTACCCGTGCAACTGAAGTTTTGCGACGACCGACGGCGAGTGTATTGTGTTGCTGCATGACTTTTCAGGCTCCTTAGTTGGCTGAAGGGAATGGAACAGGCTGTTGCGCGGAATGCGGATGCTCTGCCCCGCCATACACTTTCAGCTTCTTGATAATCTGGCGACCCAACCGGTTGTGCGGAAGCATTCCCTTGATCGCATGTTCAAACACCTTCTCGGGTTGCTTTCTTACCAGGTCCTGAAACTTGGTGAATACAGCGCCACCCGGATAACCGGTATAATGAAAATACTCCTTTAACTCGGTCCGCTTTCCGGTAAGCTTCACTTTACCCGCGTTAATAACAATGACAAAATCTCCCAAGTCTGCGTTGGGAGTGAATTCGGGTTTGTGCTTGCCTCTCAGTAACGTGGCGACCTGTGAAGCGATCCGGCCGAGGGTTTTGCCGTTGGCATCAATAAGATGCCATTTTTGGGTTGTATCGGCCACTGTAAAGAAACGGGTTGACTTTTCCACTGGAGCTCCTGCGGTACTATGAAAAACTTGGGGTCAAAAAGCTTATAAAGATAATGGTTTTTGGGAAGAGAGTCAACGCTTACACGTGTTGTTCGGCATGATATGAACTGCGAACCAATGGTCCGGATTCGACGTGCCCGAAACCCATTTCCAGCCCTCTAGTTTTGAGCATCAAGAACTCATCGGGCTGTACAAAGCGGATAACGGGTAGGTGTTCCTTCGTTGGCTGGAGATACTGGCCCAAGGTGAGAATGTCGCACCCGACACCATTGAGGTCTTCCATGACACGAAGAACCTCGTCGGTTCTCTCACCCAGCCCGAGCATCATTCCGCTCTTGGTAACCATTCCCTTTTTCTTTGCACGCTCAAGCAACTCAAGCGTCCGGGTATACTTGGCTTGTGGACGGACCAGTTGGTACAAGCGAGGAACCGTTTCGGTATTATGGTTGAGGATATCGGGTTTTGCCTCGATGATAATATCGAGCGCCCATTCATCGCCCCGGAAATCAGGGATCAAGACTTCGATCTTGATTCCGGGATTTACGATGCGCGCCTGGCGAATCGTCTCGGCAAAAACCGCCGCACCACCATCAGCAAGTTCATCGCGATTGACGGACGTGATAACTGCGTGTCGAACTCCCATAATCCGAATCGCATCCGCAACCCTGTAAGGCTCTTCAAGATCGAGGCCGACGGGTTTGCCGGTTTTCACAGCGCAGAATCCACACGAGCGGGTACAGATGTCGCCGAGAATCATGAATGTGGCTGTGCCGGCATTCCAACACTCCGCCATGTTGGGACAACGTGCCTCTTCGCACACTGTGTGAAGCTTGTGCTCATTGATGAGATTCTTCAGTCGCGCATAATTCTCGCCGGAAGGAATCTTCACCTTCAGCCATTCAGGCCGCTGTGGTCGCGGCGCAATCTCCTCCACCGCTATTTCCTGGATAATAAACTCCATAGCTAGAATTTCATGCTCGTGTCAAAGTTCTGGAGATTCTGGACAACTTCCTCAAGAAACATCCCACCCAAGGCTCCATCGACAAGTCGATGATCGAACGACATTGTGAAGTAGGCAAGAGAGCGAATTGCAATTGCGTCATCCACAACGGCTACACGTTTCTTGATGGCTCCTGTTCCAAGAATTGCCACCTGAGGCTGGTTGATAATCGGTGTTCCAATCATCGTCCCGAAAACACCGTAGTTGGAAATCGTGAACGTCCCCCCCTGGATATCATCAGGGGTGAGTTTCTTGTTGCGTGTACGGGCAGCAAGATCATTCACTGCACGGGCAAGCCCGAGGAAGTTCTTCTCTTCCGCGTGTTTGATCACCGGAACGATCAATCCGTTGTCCGAAGCCACGGCAATCCCAAGGTTGATAAAATTTTTCTTGATGATTTTATCGCCTTCGATAGAGCTGTTGACCAGCGGATACTTCTTCAATGCCCTCACGACGGATTCTACAATATACGGCGTGAACGTGAGCTTGAAGCCCTCCTTCTTCTCGAAGTCAGCTGCGTTTGCAGTTCGATGCTTGACAACCGTCGTCATGTCTACTTCGTGGATGGCAGCCACATGAGGCGAGGTTTGCACACTCTTGATCATGTGTTCAGCCATCTTCTGCAAGACATTGCTCATTTGCAGAATGTCATGTGCAGGTGCGGGATATTTGGCGCGCAACTCAGGGACTTCAACAGGCTTCGCAACGATCCCGACCGGACCGGTGGCCTTTGGTGCTGGTGCAGCAGGCGATGCCGCAGCGGCTGCGGCTGGCGCCGGAGGCGCAACGGTTCCGCTCTTTTTTGCTTCGATGTACGCGAGAATATCTTTCTTCGAAACCCTGCCACCTTCGCCTGTACCAGGCACCATTTCCAATTCAGTCATTGAAACGCCCTCGGTCCGGGCAATGTTGAGAACGAGTGGAGAATAGAAACGTCCGGCTGCGGGCGCGGCAAGTGGCTTCACTACCGGTGCGGACGATGTTGGTGCTGGGGCCGCAGTGGGTGCAACCGCGGCTTGGGGTGTCTCAGCAACTGGGGCTGCTGCTTTGGGCGCTGCTGCTACAGCGCCTCCCTCGGTTTCAAGGTACGCAATCACCGTGCGGACGGGGACAGTCTTTTGTTCTTCGACAACAATCTCTGCAAGAACCCCGGACGCCGGAGATGGAATTTCCGAATCCACCTTGTCCGTGCTGATCTCCAGCATGGTTTCGTCTTTCTTGACCTTATCTCCCACCTTCTTGTGCCACTTGACGATCGTTCCCTCGGCGATACTCTCGCCCATCTGCGGCATTACCACTTCTACTCGCGCCATAATCTGTCGTCCTTCATTAAGATGTTCAGAAATTGCTCAGCTCCCGAAGAGCTTTGACAATCTTTTCAGTATTGGGGAGGAAATACTCCTCCAATGTCGGTGCAAACGGCACCGGTGTATCAATTGCAGCGACACGTTTGATCGGGGCATCAAGCGATTGGAAGGCCTTCTCCGATATCAACGCTGCGATCTCCCCGCCAATTCCACCCGTGAGTGTGTCTTCATGCACGATCAACACTTTGCCCGTTTCTCTCACCGACTTCAGGATCAATTCCGTATCAAGGGGCTGAAGAGTTCGCAAATCCACCACCATGGTTTCGATGCCATCTTCCTTCGCCAGAACATCGGCTGCCTCAAGGGAGTTATGTACCATTGATCCGTAGGTGATGATAACGACATCGCTGCCGTTACGCTTCACATCACCCTTACCGATTTCGACAATGTAATCGTCATCGGGGACGTCTCCCTTGATCCGTCGATAGAGATACTTGTATTCAAAGAAGAGCACCGGATTGTTATCACGAACCGCCGCCTTCATCAATCCCTTCGCATCGCGTGGAGTTGAAGGGGCGACAAGCTTGAGTCCGGGAACATGAAAGAACCACGCCTCGGTGCTGGCAGAATGATACGGTCCACCGTGAATGTTTCCACCTGTTGGTAGTCTGACAACCATTGGAACCGGAAGACGCCAACGGTAGTGCGTTTTGGCACTGTTGACCACAAGCTGATTGAAACCACACGTCACGAAGTCGGCAAATTGCATCTCGGCAATCGGACGCATGCCGACAACAGCAGCGCCCGTTGCCGCACCGATAATCGCCGCTTCCGAAAGCGTCGCGTCAATAACACGATCCACGCCGAAGTGCTGCTGGAATCCCTTCGTTGCCTTGAACGCACCGCCGTATGCGCCAATGTCCTCACCGATGAGAAACACCGACTTATCCCGTTCCATCTCTTCCCACATGCCGCGTGAGATTGCATCTATGTATGTCATTGTCGCCATCAGCGTGCGTACACTCCCTCTGCCGCCTCTTCGCCCGGCGGATAGGGGTTTTCTTCTGCGAATGCTGCGGCTTCTTCGATCTCAGCAGACATCTTATCGTCCATCTGCTTCTTATTCATCTCGTTCAGCACTCTGTCGTTCAGGAGAATTCTCTCAAAGCGATCGATGGGATCTTTTTTCTTCCATTCCTCCACCATCCCTTTCGGAACATAGGAAGCATCGTCAGACGCCGAGTGACCGTGCATTCTCATCGTGATGGTCTCAATAAGGGTCGGGCCATCTCCACGTCGCGCCCTGTCGACCGCCTGCTGACAAACATCATAGACCTTCAGCACATCGGTGCCATCAACTGTCACTCCGGGGATTCCGTAGCCAATTGCCCGATCCGACAAATGTTGAGCCGCGAATTCTTTTGGGTTGGGGGTTGAATAGGCAAACTGGTTGTTCTCGATAATAAGAATGAATGGAAGCTTCATCACCGCCGCCATATTCAAGCCTTCATGAAAATCCCCGACGTTGCACCCGCCGTCACCGATGTAGTTCATCACCACGGCATTCTCTTTTCTCATTCTTGATGCCAGCGCAACACCGACCGCCATAGGAATCATCGCCGCAAGGTGACTCACATTGCCATAGATTTTGAGAGCCGGATCGGCATAGTGACCGGTGCCGTCGCGCCCGCGTGTGAGACTATCGCGTCGGGCGAGTTGTTGCAGGAAGATATTCCTGAGCGATTGCCCTTTGACGAGATGTGCACCAAGATCCCGGTGCATAGGAAAGAGGTAATCATGCTGTTCAAGTGCGTACGCGCTCCCGACCGCAGTTGCCTCATTGCCGTAACTCGTGTACGCGCCACCGACGATCTTCCCCTGCCGGTACAAACGCAGTATGGCGTTGTCCACTTCACGCGTCAGTCGCATGTACTGATACAACTCGAAGCGCTCCTGGTTGGATAACAGGGGTCGGGCTGGTGCGGGTTGTGATTTTGCTGTAGTTACTGACATAGTGTTCTGTTTATTATTCTCAGTAAGTGAGCAACCGCTCGAGAGCGTTGAATACATCGGACTCTTGGGGCAACATTGCGTTCTCAAGTTCCGGACCGTAGGGAACCGGTGTGTCCTTCGCTGCGACCCGTTGCACTGGCGCGTCAAGCCGTTCGAATACTTCCGCCCCGACAATCGCCGCGATTTCTGCTCCGAATCCCCCGGTCAATGTGTCTTCATGTACGATCAACACCTTACCCGTCTTGCGGACGGAAGTGAGAATCGTATCTTTATCGAGAGGATTGAGCGTTCGCAAATCGATCACTTCAATACTCACGCCGTGTTTCTCTTCGATCTTCCTTGCAGCATCGAGTGAGCGCTGAACCAGCATTCCCCAGGTGATTATTGTAACGTCATCTCCTGCCTTCTTGATCTTGGCAAGACCAAAGGGAATCAAATAGTCGGCATCCGGTTCCGGCGCTGAAGCAAATCCCTGCCGGTACAATCCCTTGTGCTCACAGAAAATCACCGGGTCATGTTCGCGGCAAGCCGTCTTCAAGAGACTTTTTGCATCTGCGGCATTGGAGGGATAGACTACCCTGACGCCGGGAATGTGTGTGAAGAATCCGTCAATAGACTGACTGTGATAGAGTCCGCCGTGGATGTAACCGCCGACGGCAACACGGACGACCATCGGACACGCCCAGTCGTTGTGGGAACGGAAGCGCAACATCGCCACTTCATCCCGCAATTGCATGAACGCCGGCCAGATATAATCACCAAATTGAATTTCCACCACGGGTTTATAATCGCCACGCACGGCAAGACCAAACGCCGTTCCGACAATACTCGCTTCGGCCAGCGGTGAATTGAAGACACGGTCACCGAATTTTGCAGTCAGGCCTTTGGTCGCGGTGAACACACCGCCCTTGTTTCCGGCAACATCCTCACCGTAAATCAGCATCTTCGGATTACGTTCCATCTCTTCCACAAGAGCGTGATTGATCGCGTCAACCATCACGATGTTTGCACCGGAGTGTTCACGCTCGGCAAATCCGTTTACGGGAACGACGATGTCGGGGGAATAGACGAACTTCTCAAGGCCGTTAACATCAGGAAGCGGTTCCTTCTCTGCTTCTTCTGCCGCACTGTCAATTCTGTTTTGGATCTCTTCTTTGATCTTCGGGAAGTCATCCTTCTTCAATAGTCCACGCTCGACAAGAAACTGTTCGAACCGGGGAATCGGATCTCTCTTCAGATCTTCATCAAGTTCCTTGTGGTCCCTGTATTTCCGATGGTCATCCGATGAAGAATGCGGCAGCAGCCGGACAGTGTCAGCTTCAATTACGCTTGGGCCTTTTCCAGCGCGGGCCAACGCAACGGCTTCCTCGACGACGTCATACGTCGCCTTGAAATCGCATCCATCAACACGATAGCGGTTAAGCCCTTCGTATCCCTTTACCATTCCATACACTGACTCACCTGCAAGCTGATCGCTAACCGGAACAGAGATTGCAAACTTGTTGTTCTGGATAAGAAAGATCACCGGGAAGCGACCACGGGCTGCCCAGTTCACTGCTTCATGAAATTCACCTTCGCTCGTCGAACCTTCGCCGGAAGCAACGTACACCACCTCGTCTGTGCCATCCCGCATCGCACCCATTGCTGTACCAACCGCCTGCAAATATTGCGTGCCGGTCGGACTCGATTGTGCAACGATCCTCCACTTCTTGTGTCCATAGTGGAAAGGCATAGCGTAGCCGTTGCTGCTTGGCCCACCCTTGCGATGCAATGCCTCTAGCATGATGTCTTCAATCGTGTAGCCAAACTGAAGCGAGAATGCAAGATCACGATAGTAGGGATACGCCCAGTCATAGCCGGGCTTCATGGCAAGCGCGGTGGCTGTTTGCGCAACCTCGTGTCCGGAGCCACCGATGTGAAAGAAGCATTTCCCTTGCTTGAGCAGCACAAGGATTTTTTGATCGATCAGTCGGGCGGTAACGCAGTTCTTATATGCGCCAACAATCTTCCCGCTATCCAATCCTGACGTGGAACCTCCTGGTGAAGCGGACCCTGATCCGCCGTTGATTCCTTTTTTCTGTGGGCTCGGCTTATGTGATTGTGTCGGACTCACTCAGTATTCCTGAAACTAGTGGTTGTGTGAATGATCTGGAACTTCAGCAAGCAATACCTCAGATGGCTCTTCGACAGTCTGCACTCCAAACACGTCTGCAAAATGATGAACAAGCGGAGGGATCACTTCATCCATCTCCACCTTCTTGTCGAGCACCGTTTCAAGCGATGTAACACCTTTTTCGAAAATGCCGCATGGAATAATTCTGTCAAAATAGGAAAGGTCGGTAGAAACATTCAGGGCAAAACCATGCATTGTTACCCAACGGCTCGCCTTTACTCCGATAGCACAGATTTTCTCATTACCGACCCAAACGCCTGTGTATTCCGGAACGCGTTTTCCGTGAACGCCAAACTCGCATAAAGTTCTGATGATCACTTCCTCCAGATCGCGCAGGTAACGGTGAAGATCAAGATAATAATCTTCGAGTCGGAGAATCGGATACCCAACGAGCTGTCCCGGACCATGATAGGTGATATCTCCACCACGATCGTTATGGAAAACGGGGACTCCTTTGGAGTACAATTCATTCGCGGTTGCGAGCAGGTGGTTATCATCACCAGACTTGCCGATGGTATAGACATGATCGTGCTCGGTGAGCAGGAACGTGTCCGGGATTTCATTGGCAAGACGAAGACCGTACAAATGCCGCTGAAGATCCCAGCACTCCTTGTACTCTGTACGGCCAAGCGAACACACTTGAACGGTACGATATAGTCCGGCAGCTGTCATCAGATATTAATCGCCTCGCCATACGCTGCGGCGGCCGCTTCCATCACGGCTTCGCTCAATGTCGGGTGTGCGTGAACGGTGTGGAAGATGTCCTTCCCTGTACACTCAAGCTTCTTTGCTATTGCCAACTCAGCAATCATCTCAGTTGCCTCCGAGCCCATGATGTGCGCTCCGAGGAGTTCGCCGTACTTTGCATCAAAGATCAGCTTTACCATTCCTTCAGTCTCACCAATGGCAACAGCCTTGCCCAGAGGCTTAAACGGAAACTTGCCGATCTTCAATTCATGGCCGGCCTCTTTTGCCTTCTCTTCCGTCAGGCCAACGCTGGCGATTTGCGGTTGGCAGTACGTACAACCGGGAATCATAGAGTAGTCAAGTGGTTGCGGATTGTGTCCGGCAATTGCTTCAATACAATGCAGTCCCTCTGCCGATGCGACGTGTGCGAGCCATGGAGCGCCAATCACATCACCGATTGCATACAGCCCGACGACATTTGTTTTATAGTCTTGATCAACATTAATGTGACCACGCTCGACTGTCACACCAACAGTTTCCAGTCCGAATCCTTCGACATTCCCCTGCACACCGATTGCGATCAAAGCAACGTCGCCCTTCAGTTCCTTCTTCCCTTCCGGCGTGGTGACAACGACTGTCACATCGCTGGCGCCCGACTTGACGCTTTCCACTTTGGTCTGCGTGAGAATCTCAATCCCCTGTTTCTTAAAGCTCGTCTCCATTTGCTTGGTGAGTTCGCGGTCTTCAACGGGAAGGATCGTCGGCATCATTTCAACAACGGTGACTTTTGTACCGAGCGAATTATAGAAATATGCGAACTCCATGCCTATGGCACCGGCACCGACCACGATCATTGACTTGGGCTGTTCGGGGAGCGTCATTGCCTCCGTGCTCGTGATAATCCGCTTGCGGTCGATTGCTACGCCGGGAACGCTACGCGCCCGTGCTCCGGTAGCAATGATAATATGCTTGGCAACCACTTTCTCAGTCGGCTTACTCTCTGCCTTGACTTCGATCCCACCTTTACCGAGGAGGGTTCCATATCCCGGCATGTAATCGATCTTGTTCTTCTTCATGAGGTATTCCACACCCTTGGAGATCCGATCGGCTACACCACGACTGCGCTTGATGATCTTGGAGAAATCGAATTGCAGGTTCTCGTATGTAATTCCCCACTCTTCCGCCTTCTTAAACGCGTTGAGCAACTCGGCATTCTTGAGCAGGGCTTTGCTCGGAATGCAGCCCCAGTTCAGGCAGATTCCGCCAAGACGGTCGCGTTCAATGATCCCTGTTTTCATTCCAAGCTGGGCGGCACGGATTGCTGCTGTGTACCCGCCTGGGCCACCGCCCAATACAACTACATCAAAGTTCTTTTCAGCCATGTATTCCTCGTTTGTAACAACAAAAAAGGGAACAGCAAATTCCCCTTTGATTCAGGGCGTGTTCACCCTCAACAATGAAGTCCAAAATTCCCTTGATGAACGACTCCGGTCCTTAATTCTGATAAGCGCGATGTGACAGAAGGGCTTGAACAGGACAAGGAGGTTGAGTTTGGCAAGCGAGTTCGCTCTGTGGGAACAAAATTCAGGAAAAATATACTCAAACACCCTTTGAAAGTCAACCAATCCGATCGGGGCAAACATGCTTATGAAATACGAAGTTACATTGATTTTAGAAACCAATTTAAGTATACTATGCACAAAAAATTGATACCGAGATGACGGGACGTGAAGAGGACAACGACAAGCTCGTCACCACCAACCGCAAAGCCCGACATGACTATACTGTTCTCGACACTTTCGAGGCAGGCATCGTCCTGACAGGGACGGAAGTGAAATCCTTGCGCCAGGGAAAGGCAACCCTCACCGATGGTTATGCGCAGATAAAGAATGGCGAGGTCTGGCTCATTGGCATGCACATCAGTCCGTACGAACAAGGAAGCTACGCGAACGTTGACCCAATCCGCACGCGGAAACTCCTGCTCCACAAAAAGGAAATCGTCAAACTCATTGTGAAAACGCAACAAAAGGGATTGACGTTGGTCCCCCTCAAGGTGTATTTCAAGAGCAATAAAGCAAAGATCCTGCTTGGTCTGGCGCAGGGGAAGAAAGACTACGACAAACGTCACGACATCGCGAAGCGCGAAGTCGAGCGACAACTCAAACGACAGTATGCAAGGTAGCAGAGCGAATTGTTCCCACCGCTAAACGAGCAGATGGATGTTATCCGACGAGGCGTGGCCGAGATTATCCCGGAGGATGACCTTGTCCGTAAGATCGAACATTCAATCAAAACACAAAAATCGCTGAATGTAAAACTCGGATGCGATCCGAGCAGACCGGACCTTCATATTGGACACTCTGTTGTTCTCCGAAAGCTCCGCCAATTCCAGGATCTTGGCCACCAAGCCACACTGATTGTCGGCGATTTCACCGGAATGATCGGAGATCCGTCGGGACGAAGCAAGACGCGACCGCCACTGACGATTGAAGAAACGCGCAAAAATGGTCAGAGCTACTTTGAGCAGGCAACCAAAATTCTCTCCTCGAAGAAAATTCAAATGTTGTACAACTCCGAGTGGCTCGGCAAGATGACATTCGCTGATGTGATCATGCTGGGGAGCCGGTACACCGTTGCCCGGATGCTTGAGCGAGACGACTTTGAGAAGCGCTACGGGGCCGGTGAGCCGATCAGCATTCATGAATTACTCTACCCCCTTGCCCAGGCAATGGATTCCGTGGCGATCCAGTCCGACATTGAGCTTGGAGGAACTGATCAGAAATTCAATCTGCTTGTGGGGCGCGATATTCAGCGGGAGTATAAGCTGAATCCCCAAATCATTATCACGCTTCCTATACTTCCGGGAACGGATGGTGTTGAGAAGATGAGCAAGTCACTGGACAACTACATCGGCATCAACGAATCGCCCCGGCAAATTTACGGGAAGACCCTTTCGGTACCCGACAATCTCATTCATCAGTATTTTGCGCTCGCAACCGACGTACCTGCCCGTGAGCTTGCCGAAATCAAGGGGCAGTTGGAATCGAACAACATAAACCCGCGAGACATAAAGCGACGCCTTGCCCGCGAGTTGGTAAAGATCTATCATGATGCGGAAGCGGCCCAAACAGCCGAGGAGGAGTTCGACCGCATATTTGTCAAGAAGGATTTACCGGACGAAATCCCGGAGATGAGTATCACTCCGGAAAACGGAAAGGTCGGTATCATCCGTTTGCTCACCGAGACGAAACTCGCTGGTTCCAACAGCGATGCGCGACGTGTGATTGAGCAAGGCGGTGTTAGCGTGGATGGTCGCCGGATCGCCGATCAGAACGAACTGATTGAAATACAAAACGGCGTGGTACTGAAAGTGGGAAAAAGACGCTTTGTAAAGGTCATTCAAGCATAACCTTCATCAACACACACTTACGGAGATCACAACATTGTACGTCCCGGGGAAAATGTTCTTCACGAAAGGAGTGGGTCGCCATAAAGACTACCTACAGTCATTTGAACTCGCACTCCGTGACGCAAAAATCGAGAAGTGTAACCTCGTGACCGTCTCAAGTATTTATCCTCCCGGGTGCAAGCGCATTTCGGCGGACGAGGGTCTCAAGTTCCTTCAGCCCGGTCAAATTACGTTCGCGGTGATGGCAAGGAACGCAACCAACGAGCCCAACAGGTTGATCGCAGCTTCCATCGGCGTGGCCACCCCGGCAGATGCAACACAGTATGGATATCTTTCGGAACATCATCCCTTTGGCGAAACGGACGAGAAGGCTGGTGAGTACGCGGAGGACCTTGCAGCAACGATGCTTGCGACAACTCTCGGGGTGGAATTCGATCCGAGCATTGCATGGGATGAGCGAGAGAAACTGTTCAAGATGAGCGGCAAGATCGTCAAGACCTACAATGTCACGCAGTCTGCTGAAGGCCACAAGGATGGGATCTGGACGACGGTGATTGCCTCAGCGATCCTCCTTCCGTAAGACCGGAACACAGGAAAATAGAAACGCCCGGCGGATGTACCGCCGGGCGTTTTTTTGTGTTGAGGTTCTTATCGTTTAATTCAGACTCGTCCGATAATCGTCGTAATATTCCATAACCTTGTCCACGTAGGTAACAGTCTGGCGGGAATTCCCGAACCAGCCGGCACGTGGCTTTTCCTGATTCCAGACATTCTTATGAAGTGTGTAGTACCTCTTTGAAAGCAGGGGTAGTGCATCCTTCACAGATTGCCATTCGGATGGATTGTCGTGGAAGTATGCTGCAAGTTCCTGGGCATCGTACACACGACCGATTCCGGCATTGTAGGCCGCGAGTGTGAGCCGAATCCGGTCAGATTCTTCAGCTCCCTCGAAAAGGTCATAAAGCTTCCTCAGGTAGTATATTCCCCCGCGGATGTTATTCATAGGGTGGGACATGTCTTCAATGGCGAGCACACGACCAACCTCTTCGCTGGTTGTGGGCATTATCTGCATCAGTCCTGACGCACCCTTATGGCTTTGAGCCGCCTCAGCGAACTTTGACTCTTGCTTCATAACAGCCAGAATGAGCCGCCAATCAAAACCGTAAGTCTTCGAATAGCCCTTTATGGTGGAACCGTAGCTTTCAAGGATGTTTCTTGTAGCGGGGTCAATGGATGAATTTCTGGAGTATCCCTGGGAGGAACCTTGGCCCAGACTGCCGGATGATTCGGAAGACAGGTTCAGATTATTCTTCTTGATAAGACTTTCTTCAGGTGGCGTACAACCAACAAGCACTGCAAGAGCAACAAACACAATCATTTGTCTTGCCTTTTCCATTCAAACCTCACTTTTGTCCGACATCTGTGAACTCGTGAGTTAGTGGGGGACAACTCCGAGAATGGTTTCAAAGAACCGGCTATCTCCGTAACCTATTGATTTGCAGATGACTACGGGATTCACCACAGAAACCGATGAAAAGATACGCCTAACCCATTCAAATGTCAAGCTGATTTTCTTGAGGTTTGACTCGGGTCACTTTGACCAAACTCAGCTCTTGACATGCCGGATTACTTACCAGTGAACTTCCGTTCAACATCAATCATCTTGTCTACGCGTTTCTTATGTCTGCCCCCGGAAAACCATGTTTCCAGCCAAACCTTGAGGATTTCCTTGCAAACCTCGGAACCAGTGACTTTGCTGCCCAACGTAAGAACATTGGTATCGTTGTGTTCGCGGGCGTTCCTCGCTACAAATTCGTTGTGGCAGCAGGCGGCCCGGACACCGGGCACCTTATTGGCAACGACACAGGAGCCAATACCAGCCCCGTCGATCATTACTCCCCTCCAAGCCTGGCCACCAGACACGGCCACCGCCACGGCATAGGCAAAATCAGGGTAGTCACAAGGTTTTTCGTCGGCAGTTCCAACATCGATCACCAAGTATCCCAGTGATTCGATAAATGGCTTCAAGGCCTCTTTGAGCTGGAATCCCCCATGGTCGCTTCCTATGGCAACCGCCTTTTTCCCTACAGGTTCAGGGGGTGAAGGGAGAACAGAACGATCCACCGGTTGTCCTTCCGATTTAGACTCATACGAAACAATAACACCATTTTGGGCTGCAACTTCCAAGGCAAGTGACGTAACTATGGTACCAGAAGGGATCAAAAGGTTCTTTGAACCTCTTGCAATTGCCTCTCGGATGGCAACTTCAGTGACAACCTGCCTGGACAAGGTTCTATTCCCCGTTTGGATCAATGATTTCAAGAACCACCTGGGCGGTCCCGTTGGCGATGAGACCCACTTCCTTGGCAGCTTCAAGCGAAAGATCAATTACTCTATCATCTTTAAATGGGCCACGGTCATTGATACGGACGGTGACCGACATGTTGTTCGCAAGGTTTGTCACTCGCACCCGCGTATTGAATGGCAGCGTTCGGTGAGCTGCGGTAAGTTCATGCATATCATACTTCTCACCGTTTGCGGTCTTCCTGCCGTGAAAATCATCGGCATAATAGGAAGCAACACCTGAAAGTTGATGATCAGCCGGCGATGATGAAACAACGGGCATGTCGTCCGGGGACTTGGATTGCGATGAAAAACGGGGCGATGATCCTGCACATCCCAACGGAAGCAAGAGGAAAAGCGCGACGGCCGTGCTGACCTGAACGGTTGACATGGCTAAAGATACTCGTTCATCTGTTTGCGTTTCAGGTAGTCCGCAACTTCCTTCACATCCTGAGAACGACCACGTTTACAGACAAGTAGGGCATCATCAGTGTTGATAATAATGAGATCGGAGACCCCAATGGTGGCAACCACCTTGTTCGGTGAGTAGATGTATGAATCAGTAGTGTCTTTCTGGATGACGCTGCCGTTGATGCTATTCCCATTATCGTCCTTGCCAGCGACACGATACACTTCGTCCCACGAACCAATATCGCTCCAGCCGAACTTCCCGGGAATGACGTACACAGCCTCCGCCTTCTCCATCACGCCGTAGTCAATGGATATTCCACGGATCAGGCCATAGACCATGTCCAGTGTTTGTTGATAGTGGTTTGTCCCGATGGCTGCATCAATCTTCATCAACTCTTCATAGAGATCGGGAAGGCATAGTTCAATCTGTTTCAGGATCGCATCGACACGCCAGACAAACATGCCGCTATTCCAGAGAAAGTCACCGCTCGCGAGAAATCGCTCGGCCGTTTGAAGGTTTGGCTTCTCTGCAAAAGTCTTCACCTTCAGAACGCCGTTTGAGAAATAGGGGTTATGATCGCCATCCTCGACAAACATCTGGATGTAGCCATACCCGGTCTCGGGATGCGTCGGATGAATTCCGATCGTCAGCAGACTGCCGGATTTATCCGCGGTCTCAATAGCCACCGCCATCACGCGTCGAAACTCTTCAACATCCTGGATAAGATGGTCGGCCGGCGAAACAACCATCACCGCTTTGGGGTCAAGCCTCCGAATATGCAATGCTGCAAGTCCGATACAGGGAGCGGTGTTTCTTCCCATCGGCTCGACGATGATATTCTCTTCCGGAAACGGCGTCAGTTGTTTCAGGATCAAGGGTTTCTGAATTCGGTTCGTCACAACCATAACGTCTTTGCTGTTCACCACATGTTCAAGGCGTTTGACCGTGTTCTGAATCATCGTTCCCTTCCCCACAATCTCCAGTAATTGTTTCGGGGATCGTTCCCTGCTGCGCGGCCAGAACCTGGTTCCAACACCACCGGCCATAATTACTGCATACGCATTTGCCATTCCAATGTCCTTCTCAGAGATTACTCGAGCAACTCCGACGGTTGCACGAGTAATGCTGTCATTTGCTGAAGTGAATCAAAATCCTCGCCGCCTGTTGACTCTGTTGCGGTCTGCAACGTGAGGTTGGCGTTCTCCAAAATGTTCATGACCCGGACATCATGGAACAGTTCCTTGTCCAGGACATGATGAATAAATTTACTGACTGCTGCCGCAAATACGGCAACCTCGACTTTGCCAACTGCAAGCGAAGCAATTTCCACCAATCCAGCGTGATTGAGAAGTCGGTAAAAGGCATCATGATCAATGGATACGCCATCGCTATTCGCTGCGCACCTGCGCTTGAAGTCCTCGACTGAACGTCCGAAGCTATGCAGCGCTTCGTAAAAATCTTCCAGCGATTGGACGGCTTGAGGAGAAATCTGAGGTAGTGAAGCTGGGGAACGGCCGGTCACAGCATTCTGAAACGCAGAGCCTAACTGGGCAACGTCGTAATCCATGACTCCCAATGCGAGGTCGTCCGTGGAAACCCCTGCGCGTTCGAGAACCCACATCAATCGAAGGGCAAACTCATCGTACCCTTCAACCGAGTACAGGGATTCCAACGATTCAGGAAGACTGCTTGCATGTGCGATACGATGGATAACCTTGCCGAGGATGCCGCGGGCATATTCCGAATTGCTCCCGTCAAGTGAATTCTCCACCTGACGCAACAACCGGACTATGTAGCTTTGATGACCCGACATGTTGATGGCTTTGTGTGGAGGAATATAGGTCTTTGATCCGGCATTGTCAACGCGCCCGAAAAACTCAGAAGCCCTGCCGGTATACAGACAGGGCTTCGGATTCAGGTTCGTCCCGCCAGCCGGAGACGGTTCAAAGCTCGCGCAAGTGCAGCGCGTGCCCGAGCCTCATCAAGATCCGCAATATGCGCCTGGAGCCGCTTGCTCGCGCGTTCCTGCGCGGCCTTTGCTCTTTCAACGTCAATCTCGTCTGTACGCTCTGCAGTATCAGCGAGTACAACAACAGTGTTGTGCTTCACTTCAACGAAACCGCCGCTGGTTGCATAGGTCGTGTCTTTCCCGCTTGCATCCTTGACCTTGATTGTTCCCGTTTCTATGGACGCAAGCAACGGTGCATGGTCGTAAAGAACCTGGAACCCGCCACTCACGCCGGGCGCACTCAGACTGGTTGCATCTCCCTGGAAGACAACTCTATCGGGCGTTACTATTTCAAGTTTAAATGCTTTCTCGTACACGGACAGTCCTTCGGTTATGCTGCCTGGAGTTGCTTGGCTTTTTCAACAGCTTCTTCGATGGTACCGACCATGCGGAATGCCGTCTCAGGCAAGTGGTCATACTCACCATTGATGATCGCCTTGAAGCTGCGGATGGTATCTTCCAACTTCACATAGCGTCCCGGAATACCGGTGAATTGCTCCGCAACGCTGAACGGCTGCGAGAGAAATTGCTGAATTCTCCTTGCCCGGGCAACAGTCACCTTGTCATCATCGGAGAGTTCATCCATACCAAGAATGTTAATGATGTCTTGCAGATCTTTGTAGGTCTGAAGAATTTCCTTCACCTTCTTGGCAACATTGTAGTGTTCCTCTCCAACAACAAGCGGGTCGAGAATACGTGATGTTGAATCGAGCGGATCAACCGCGGGATAGATGCCAAGCTCTGATATCTGGCGGCTCAACACAGTCGTCGCGTCAAGGTGCGAGAAGGTTGTAGCAGGAGCCGGATCGGTCAAGTCATCTGCCGGAACGTAGATGGCCTGCACGGAGGTGATTGAGCCTTTCTTCGTGGAGGTGATGCGTTCTTGCAATTCGCCCATCTCAGAACCAAGAGTTGGTTGATAACCCACGGCAGACGGCATACGACCAAGCAAGGCCGACACCTCTGAACCCGCTTGCACGAAACGGAAAATATTATCGATGAACAACAACACGTCCTTCCCCTCTTCATCGCGGAAGTACTCGGCAATTGTAAGAGCGGTAAGCGCAACACGCTGACGTGCACCGGGAGGTTCATTCATCTGACCGAATACAAGCGCCGTTTTGTCCAGCACGCCCGATTCTTTCATTTCAAGCCAGAGATCATTTCCCTCTCGCGTTCGTTCACCCACACCACCGAACACAGAGTACCCGCCATGATGCTTCGCGATATTATGAATCAACTCCTGAATCAATACGGTCTTGCCGACACCGGCACCACCGAACAGTCCCGTTTTCCCACCCTTCGAGTATGGTTCAAGTAAGTCAACCACCTTGATTCCTGTCTCGAAAAGCTCCCTCTTTGTTGAGAGTTGGTCGAAAGGGGGCGAAGAGCGGTGAATGGGATACCTTTTCTCGGAGACAATAGGGCCGAGACCATCAATGCCTTCCCCGGTAACACTGATGAGTCGTCCGAGCGCTTTGGGTCCAACAGGTACAGTGATGGGCGCTCCCTTATCAACACATTTCATTCCCCTGCTTAAGCCGTCAGTTGTATCCATCGCAACAGTACGGACGCGATTGTCGCCGAGATGTTGCTGCACTTCAACGATAAGCGTCTCCTCAACGCCATCCTCATTCTTGCGCTGTATTTCAACCGCGTTGAGAATTGAAGGAAGTACTCCTTCGGAGAAGTCGATATCAACCACTGGTCCGATGATCTGGACAATTTTTCCTTCGTTCATCAGTTTCCTTTCGCTGGGGGTATTGCCGGTTGGACATGGATAACTTGGGCGATAATCTATGGAAATCGGTGGTGAAAATCAACAATTTACCCGCGGGCAAGTATGGCTTTCACAATCACCAATCCGTGCATCCTGCCGTTCTCGACGAACACCTTATTGTTATTTTTTCCTGCAACCACCGAACCGGCGACATACAATCCGGGAATATTAGTTTCAAACGTCTGGGACCCATGCGTTGGTGCGAGTGTTTCAGGTTGGATCGTCACGCCGAATTTCTGAAGAAGTGCAGTATCGGGATGATAACCGATCAGCACAAACGCATAGTCATGTTTCAATTCCTTCTCACCGGCCGGGGTCGAAAGGATGGTGCATGATGGCGTGATTTCCTTCACTGTTGAATTCCATAGCGCCTTGATCTCACCGGCTTTTATCCGATTCTCAATGTCGGGTAGAATCCAGTATTTCACCCCGTCATTCAATCGCTCGCGGCGATGCACCAGCGTCACCCGAGCACCATGCCTGTACAAATCCAAGGCAGCTTCAACTGCAGAGTTTCTGCCACCAATAACGGTAACGTCACAACCAAAATAGTCAAACGGTTCGTTGTAATAATGCAGAACATTTGGATGAGATTCACCCGGAACACCAAGTCTGTTGGGGTTGTCAAAATAGCCCGTAGCGACCACGACATTTTTCGCCTCATACACTCTTCGCGTTTCAGTCGTTACCGCAAAATGATCACCAATCCGTTCAAGTGAAACCGCCGCGTCGTGTGATCGGATATCGAGCCCGAACTGCTTCGCGACCTTTTGATAATAGTTGAGTGTATCAACTCGCGTGGGCCGGACGGTTGAGACCACGAAGGGAACGTTGCCTATTTCAAGCAACTCAGGAGTGGAAAACCAGACGAGGTTGGTCGGAAACCGGCGGATGTAATCCACAAGGCTTCCCTTTTCAAGCATGACTGTGGAGAGACCGGCCTTCTTCGCCTCAATAGAACACGAAAGGCCGGACGGACCGGCCCCGATAACGAGAACATCAATCATAAGATCCTCTGGAGCTGGCGAGGAGACTTGAACTCCTGACCTGCTGATTACGAATCAGCTGCTCTACCAACTGAGCTACGCCAGCATTGTATTGTCGAACGCAATGAAAATACGGAAAACGTGTTAGAGAATCAACGAGGTTGGAAATGCGAGCATAGCGTGAGCGCAACTTTCATCAATTGACCTTGCTTCCCGGTAACGGTAGCGGGCCATTCTCTATAATCTCAATATCCGTTCCCTGAATCCACTCGGCATCCGGAAGCACTGAACGCTCTGTCCATGTCTGTGCAACCTGCAAAGCCTCGCCACTCGGAATCATTTCGATGGTCTCCCATGGACAATACTTCACACAGAGTTTGCATCCGATACAGATATCAAGATCAATTTCGACAAGCTTCTTGTGCTGATCGTAGTCGGGCCCGGGGACGGTAAGAATACAGTCCACGGGACAGAACTCAATACACACTTCGCAGCCCGTGCATCCGGCTTGGTTTATGACTGCCAGTTCACGAGGACGCTTTTTGGCTTTGGCTGGCGGCGCTGACGCTGGGACAGCAGATTGAAGTGCTTCATCGGCCATGGAAACGGTTCCTGCAATGAGTGGAGCGGGAAGAAATCACTGTTGTAAATGAATTGAAAACGCGATAGAATTGCAAGACATCACTATATGAGATCTTGATGCAGCATGAATTCGCCTGCACTCCCCTACAACCCTCGCTTCCAATGTGGCAACGCCTCATGCATCATCATTTCGATGGTTCAACCGGCGTTTGGCGCAGTACCACTGGTTCGGTTTTCGGCTTGCGGAAACGGAGGTTCAACATTTCAACGAATACAGAAAATGCCATCGCAAAGTAGATGTACCCCTTGGAGATGTGCTGATCAAATCCCTCCGCAATCAGCGTCACCCCGATGAGCAATAGAAAACTGAGCGCGAGCATTTTCACCGTGGGATGGCGTTGCACAAACTCACTCACGGGTCTTGCCGACCACATCATGAACGCCACTGCAATAACCACCGCCAGAATCATGATCGTAAGATTATCTACCATGCCGATTGCCGTGATCACCGAATCGAGCGAAAAGACAATATCCAACAGCATAATCTGAATGATCACGCTGCTAAACGAGGTTACCTTCCGCACGGTCGTGTCTTCCCTCTCCCCTTCCAGTTTGTTGTGAATCTCATGTGTGCTCTTGGCAAGAAGAAACAGGCCACCCACAATCAGAATAATGTCCCTGCCGGAGATGTCATTTCCAAAAAGATTAAAGAAAGGCTCAGTCAATCGCATGATCCAGGTAAGCGAGAACAGCAGCCCGACGCGCATGACCATGGCAAGCGCGAGACCGAGCGTGCGTGCTTTTCCCTGTTGTGCGTGGGGAAGCTTCCCGGCAAGAATGGAAATAAAAATAATATTGTCGATGCCGAGCACAATTTCCAGCACTGTTAACGTTGCCAGCGCAATCCATGCCTGTGGATCAGCGATCCATTCCATGGAGACCCCTTTGTGATGTATGAGATGAAGTGATGAACATTGATCGTGTCAGAATGGCAACGCGGTAAGCACCGTATGCAAAGAATGGAGCCGCCAGCACATCAACCGTATAATGCACGTGTTGGATGAGGACGCACGCAGCCACGAGGACCGTAGCAATCAGGAGGAATATTCTCAATCGTCGATCTGTAGAAAACAGTGCAAGCAGAAACATGGTGGAGGTATGGCCGGAGAAGAACAGGTCTTTCGTCAATACTGCGTCGGTCCCAACGAAATATTCAACGAATGGATCCTTGAGGGCAATCATTGTCGTTGGAGGCTCAAGAGCAAGGAAGAACATCGCTCCCATGCGGAAAAGGGCCAGGATAACATATGTCTGCATTCCAGTCACGAGCCGTCGCGGCTGGCGACTGAAATACACCAGCGCAATCATCAGTCCGGAATAGATGAGGACAAAGGTGTACCACGTAACGTCAACCGCAGGAAATAACTCAAGCACCGGATCCGGGACATGCACGCCCGGGCGCGCCTCAACATATTCAAGAAAGGTTGAGAGTTCCTTGACAGTGATAACAAAGCAAAGGACGGTGAGGAGAAATTCAATCCTCAAACGACGGTTGGCAAGAAGTTCTGCCCATGCCGCCTTGAACGAACCCCGGCCATTGGCGGTTGTTCCACTCATTTCAGATTCCCGATGAGCAGATAGATCCCGGCACTCGACGGTGCGACTTCAATCTTCATATTCTCTTTCCATTGAATTCCCTCTCCCGTCATCAGGTTGCGGATTGCGCGCACGTCGTGCAACACGTGCTTGAAACGGGAAGGGTCCACGGTTTGGGCAGAACGGTTATTATTCGCTATAACCATAATACGCTCGCTTTCATGCAATCGGAAATAAACATACACTTCGTTTTCCGGAGAGAAATGAATAAGGCTGCCGAGCGCGAATGCTTTGTACGCTTTCCGGAGGTTCAGCAATTGTCGCGTGTGATCGAATAGCTCGTTCTCTTCCGCTGTGCGGTCTTCACGGATGAACGCGTTGCGTTCATCCCCCGGAAACCCTCCCGGGAAATCCTGGCGGATACTGCCGTGATCCTTCCCTCCTACCATTCCAATCTCAGTCCCATAGTACAGTTGTGGAATGCCCCGCGTCGTAAGGAGGAGCTCGAGTGCAAACTTCACGCGCTGTCTGTCTTCCCTTGACTGAAACATGATGCGACGGACATCGTGGTTATCAAGAAAAGTCACCAGCCTTTCAGTATGTGGATAGAGAAAATCCTGCGTCAGCGTTTCAAACAAAGAATAAATGCTTGCGCTGTCATGGAAAACCCGACCCAGAGAGTAGAACAGTCCGAAGTCGGTCACTGAAGGAAGCGTGGACGTGACGTTGGAAGGAAAGGAGCTCCCCTTCTGATACGGGGCGAGATAGAGCGGGTTACCGACCCACACTTCGCCAACGATATTGAAAGCAGGATACTCTCGTGTGATCGCCGCGCACCAATCGGCGGCAAACTGTTGATCCATGTAGGGATACGTGTCCTCGCGAATGCCGTCGATTCCGCTATATTCGATCCACCAGAGAGTGTTCTGCACGAGATATTTGTGTACGAATGGATTTCGCTGATTCAAATCGGGCATATGATCGGAGAACCAGCCGAGAGTTGCTTTCGATTTTGTGACCGAATCACTATGAATGTCGGTCAGCTCGATCTTTTCATGATGTGGCTTCTGATGATTCTCCACGGAACCATTCAACCAGTCGGACATCGGAAGATCTTCCACCCACGGATGGCGGATACCGATGTGGTTGTTGACGTGATCCATGATCACCTTGAGTCCATGCGCATGAGACGAATCGACAAACTGGCGGAACAACTCGTTCGTTCCGAAACGCGGATCAATGCGATACAGGTCGGTAACAGCATAGCCGTGGTAACTGGCGCGCCCGTTGTTCTCCACAAGAGGATTCGGCCAGAGCGCAGTTACTCCAAGATCCTGGAGATAGCCCAGGCTCTTTATCATTCCCTGAATATCACCGCCGTGCCGTTCATACGGTTTGGTGCGATCAACCTCGTCGGACATTCCTTCGACTGCATCGTTTTCGACATCACCATTCACGAACCGATCAGGAGTGATCAGGTATATCACATCACTCGCATCGAAACCCTGGTGACGACCGGCGGAAGTCTGGCGGGATAAGAAGGAGTATTGAATGCTATCCGTCTCGTCGGCCGCGCGGAGAACGAGTGTGTATTCTCCAGGCAGTAGATTATCAGAGACCTCAACATCAAGAAAAATGTATGAAGGATTGGCAACACGATGAACACTGGTGATCTTCAGAGAGGGATGGTTGAACGAGGCTGACACATCGGAGAGTTGCTCACCATACACCATGAGTTGTAGCGGCTGCCACTTCATGCCGATCCACCAATTGGGAGGTTCGACTTTTGAGATTTTCAGATCACCTGCAAGTACAGGGTGTGCCAGAAGAACAACACCAACAATTAGGAATAATATCGCAAGTAACCGCTGTTTCACAGACTTCATTTTTTCTGAAGTTCCCTGGCTGTCTGTTCCACTGCCGACCAGACCCTTAAGGTATTTTCAGAGCAGATCTTTTTGATATCGCCCTCTGAATAACCACTCTTGAGCAACTCGTAAATGAGATTAGGGTAGTAGGAAACATCCTTTAATCCTGTAGGGAGACTGTCGCCAACGCCATCAAAGTCCGACCCGAATCCGACGTGATCGATGCCGACCAGTTTCACAACGTGATCGATGTGTGCGACGACATCCGACACGTCCGCATGTTTGCGCGGGTTTTCCCTGCGATAGCGTTCGCCGAATTCCTTTGCTTTCGGATCATCGGGCTTCAGATTCTTGTCGGCAATGAATTGTTTGAGCGCTTCGCGTGCCCGTGTTGTGGCCGTACGGTAGTCATCGCTCAGGAAGATCGATCCGAAATTGATCTGAATTACACCACCGTTTGATGCAAGGAGTTTTATCATTTCATCATCCATATTACGCTCCCATCCGGGTGTGAAGTGCCTGCACGATGAATGTGATGCAATGACCGGTGCCTTTGTAATACGCATGACTTGATAGAACGTGCTGTCGGAGACATGCGAGACATCGACCATGATGCCGACGCGGTTCATTTCTTCAATCACTTTCTTCCCAAACGGACTTAACCCGTCCCACATTCTCTCGGTGTCGTATGATGAATCGCAGATATGGTTGTTCTTCGAGTGCGTAAGTGTGATATATCGAATACCACGGTCATAGAAGTAGCGGATATTCTCGAGCTTCCCTTCAAGTGGCGCACCATTTTCCATCCCCATGGGAAGAGAAATAACGCCACGCTTGAACTGGTCCCGCACATCGTCCACCGAATACGCCATCGTAAACTTGTCGGGCCATTGAGTGGCGAATCCATTCACCATCGCGATCAAACTATCGGCAAAACTCTTCGCCCCGTCCTGTTCGTAGGACGATGGGACATAAATGGACATGAACGGCGCGCTTAACCCACCAGCCTTAGCCCGAACATAATCGAAATCACCACCGGACGTACGGACCGAAATGTCTTCCATCTTGTCCGACAGACGGTAGGGTATGTCAACGTGGGTATCAATGATGATGATTTCTTGAGCGAGAGCATTTGCACGTTCGCGGAGTTCTGCATCAGATTTCTTGCCGCCAGACGGCCAAGCGGTCGCACCGGAGAGAAGAGAGAAAGTTATGAAGAGTGACAGTAACCGCGGTAACATACGCTAATTCCTCATGAGCTTTTTGTATCTGATCCGATGCGGCTGATCGGCTTCGATGCCGAGGCGACGTTTTCGATCTTCTTCGTACATCGTGAAGTTGCCATCGAACAACGCCACCTTGCTGTCGCCTTCAAACGCAAGAATGTGGGTCACAACCCTGTCGAGAAACCACCGATCGTGCGAAATGACAACGGCGCATCCGGCAAAATTCAGAATCGCTTCTTCAAGCGCGCGTAATGTATTGATGTCAAGGTCATTGGTCGGCTCGTCGAGCAAGAGCACATTTGCGCCGCCACGTAACACTTTGGCAAGATGAACGCGGTTGCGCTCTCCGCCGGAGAGCATGCTGATTTTCTTCTGCTGGTCCGTGCCACTGAAATTGAAACGTGCGACGTATGCACGCGAGTTCACCTCTCTTGTACCAAGCTGGATCAAATCATCTCCGCCGGAGATTTCCTCCCAGATGCTCTTCTCCGGGTCGAGTGGACGGCTCTGATCCACGTAACCGAGTTTCACTGTCTCGCCGATTCTGATCGTTCCCTTGTCCGGCGTTTCAGTCCCCGTGATCATCTTGAAGAGTGTCGTTTTTCCCGCTCCGTTCGGACCAATAATGCCGATGATGCCACCGGGAGGCAGGGCAAAGGTCATCTCCTCATACAGCAGGAGGTCACCATACCCTTTTGCCACACCGTTTGCTTCAATCACCACCGTACCGAGACGCGGTCCCGGTGGGATATAAATTTCAATTTCGTCATTGCGCTTTTCCCCTTCCTCCGACACCATTTTTTCGTACGCACTGATGCGCGCTTTGCTCTTTGCCTGGCGCCCTTTCGGGTTCATTCTCACCCATTCGAGTTCCTGTGCAAGTGCCCGCTGACGCTTCGATTCCTGTTTCTCCTCAACGGCAAGTCGCTTCTGTTTCTGTTCCAGCCATGATGTGTAATTCCCCTCGAACGGAATTCCTTCACCGCGGTCAAGCTCAAGAATCCAGCCCGCGACATTGTCGAGGAAGTAGCGGTCATGCGTAACGGCAAGAACGGTTCCCTTGTACTGCGCAAGGTGCTGTTCGAGCCAGGCCACGGATTCGGCATCAAGGTGGTTTGTCGGTTCGTCAAGGAGCAATACATCCGGCTCCTGCAACATCAAGCGACAGAGAGCAACGCGGCGGCGTTCACCACCGGAAATCACGGAGACAAGCGTGTCGCCGTCAGGACACCGCAACGCATCCATCGCCTGCTCAAGCTTGCTGTCGATGTCCCACGCATTCAGATGGTCGATCTTTTCCTGCAGTTTCGATTGCTGTTCGAGCAGTGTATCAAAATCAGCGTCCGGCTCGGAGAACTTCGCGCTGATCGCCTCGTATTCCTTCACCAGCTTTATTGTCACGGCCACCCCTTCTTCAACAACTTGCCGAACCGTCTTGGTGGAGTCGAGTTCCGGCTCTTGGGACAAGTATCCGAATGTCATTCCCTTTTGTACCGTGATCTCTCCGATATAATCCTTGTCCAGACCGGCGATGATACGAAGCAGCGAACTCTTGCCTGCGCCGTTCAGACCAAGTACGCCGATCTTTGCACCATAGAAAAACGAGAGGTAAATATCCTTGAGGACCTGTTTGTTGGGCTTGTAGACCTTGCTAAGCCCTACCATGGAAAAAATAATCTTATTGTCGCTCATGAATCCTTTGGTGATAAAGTAGGAAATGCTTGTTGGGGGTACAATATATGGAAAATCGGCGTGGATTCCATCGGTCGGGGAAAGACTCAAGAGAAAACAAGAAACCCGCTGCGCGCCTTTACAACCACGCAGCGGGCTTCGTTCGAAGGTCAGTCGTTAGTTCTTCGTTTGCAGCTTCTTGAGAATGCCGCCAATGCGCATCTTGTTCGTTTCATCCTTCACAAGTGAAAACGCTTTTGCGTAGCTCTCCTTTGCAAGTTTGGTGTCACCGTTTGCTTCGTGTGCTTCGCCCAGACTGTCATACACGTTCCAGGAATTTGGATAGTCCTTCGCATTCTTTTTGAAGAGCTCGACCGCTTCCTTGATCCTTCCTGCACCGAGGTGCTGGTACCCAAGCATGTTGATGTCTGCCTCTGTTGCCAGCGTCATGGAGCGTGTGCGCAAGTCATCCGCTTCCTTCTGGCGTCCAAGCTTTTCCACAATGCCTGCCTTTGTCTGGAGATTGGTGAAGTTCTCGTTAATGGCAATGGATTGATCGACCCATGACAATGCCTCATCGAAGTTCGTGTTATTCTGTAGAGAATAGGCCGCTGCTTGATTGAATCCTTGCCAGAAAAATCCTGCAAGTCCGCGCACATGGCTCTCTCGCGCATTGGCAATCACAATGGAGGGGATATCAAATTCCAGCTTGAATGCCACCTTCAGTTTTTCCCATTGCATCACGACATCAACAGATTTGTCACTGAGATTGTCGAGCGTGTAGAGCAACCACTCTTGATGTTCGACAGGTTGTGGCTTCACCTTGACACGAACAGCATCTTCGCCCTCTTTGTAAAAGAAACTTCCCCACGAGGTTGAGTTCTTGCTGAGAATGACCGTCCAGTCATTCATCGTGGGGATCATGTGAAGGCCGTATGTACCCGCGGGAAGCAACTTGCCGCCAACCGTTGCATCATGCGAGAATGAAAGCGTCGTGTTCTCGTTTGCACCCGCACGCCATACCTGATCATAGGGCACAAGATCGCCCCACACTTTGCGGTTCTTTATTCCCGGTTTGCTATACACAATAGTGACCTCCGAGATTCCCACAGTCTGCGAAACACTCGCTTTCGGACTTGGTTGCGGGGTTTTCATCGCTGGAAATTGGGCCATGGCAATGGCATGCACCATTGCCAGAACACCAAGCAATATCAACCGTTTCATAGCTCCTCCTTGTGACATTTGTGAGATTGAAGCCAGTACGTAAGATGAAAAGACCTACGGAATCAGACGTGAAAGGAAACAGAAAGTTGCAGGTTCGTTGACCCACTGCCACACTAACTCGTTGCGTGTCCCATCAGTGCCGCAGATCTTGTGGGCTGTTGTGGACACCCTGTCCGTTTTTTTCATCAAATTCATCTGTCACAATCACTATTCGTTTGGCACAGCGTTTGGCCTTGCTTATGGCAGAGTTTCTACTGCACATCAACAACATTCCACAGGAGACACCTCATGACATATACATTGCTTCTCGCCGCGCTCTTCCTTTCAGCACTCACGATTGGCTGCCAGGAAAACAGCATCACCGATTCCACCACTATGGTTCCAACAGCCGCTGCCAAGACAATCGTTGAACCGACATCTTCATCGGGAAAGATTGCTCTGCTTGGTATTATTGGAGCGGAAAAAGGGGACGACAAAGACCTTGAGCATAAGATTGTTGGTCAGATATCCTACAAGATTTCCGCTGAACCAAACACCAAGAAACAAACGCTACGAATCGGACTGGATATGGAGGCCGAGCTCATCCGCATAGATGAAGGTTCATCTGTGAAAATTGCCGGCGGTTCGATGGACCGGGTGACGATCTCCGACAAAGCAGGCGAGCAACTTGACAAGCGCTATCGCATCGAAACAAAAAATGGAATAATCGTCTTGCGCGTCCGACTCATGATAACTGAGAAAGAAGCCAGCCTTGACCGGATGTGGATTGAACGTCAGGGATTTGGCGATGGAACATTGGCACACGACTAGCCGGAGCCACTCAAGAAAAAATCCCGGCCTACGCGAGTAGGTCGGGATTTTTGTGTTGCCACAACCAGATGACATTTACTTGATCGAGAGGAGTTCCACTTCAAAAATGAGCACAGAGTTGGGGCCAATCGGTCCTGAGCCGTTTTCGCCGTAACCAAGGGAAGGTGGAATATACAATTCGTACTTCGAGCCAACTTCCATGAGTTGAAGCCCTTCTGTCCAACCGGCAATCACACCCGAGAGAGGAAATTCTGCGGGTTCATTACGATCATAGGAGCTGTCAAACTTCGTCCCATCAATGAGCGTTCCTTTGTAGTGCGCTCTGACCGTTTGTTGTACTGTGGGCTTCGGTCCGCTCCCCTTGCTGAGAACCTTGTACTGCAATCCGCTCGCAGTTTCTATCACTCCCTCTTTCTTCTTGTTCTCCGCAAGCCACTCCATCCCCTTCTTCAGGCTGGCTTCTCCTTGCTTCCGGATATTTTCCATCCGTTTTGTTGTCAGTTCTTGCTGGTACTCCATAAGACACTTCTCTGATTCCGAAGGCAATAGCATCCTGTCAGTTGAGTCGAGCTTTGCATCGATAAGGCCTTGCAGCAACGATGCGGGATCCATCTCTACGGAATCCCTGAGCATGTTCATACCAATATTGAGTCCGATGGCGTAGCTGACACTGTCACGCATGGTTTCGAGTTTTGTTACTCCAACCGGCTGGTCAGACTCCAGGCATCCGATGATGACGAGTGCAAGAATAACGGCGAGACTAAACGACTTCATTGTGTTCCTTTCTTGTTTGATTGAATTTGTATGTTAGACTTCCACACTTATACTGAGAGCTTTGATAATCACTCAGGTTCACGCCGACTGATAATACTTACGTTGTCGCCCAGATGGAGGGCACCGTCTTGAGCGTGCAGCAGATTTTGGCCGAAATAAACCTTCCCGTCTCTCTTTCGATATGATGCAAGAGTGCGAAGAGGCTCATCGCCGCGCATTCCCGTTTCCTGGTCAACGGTGGTGATGGCACACCGGGCGCAGGGTTTTACAACATGGAGCCATACATCACCCACCATAATCTCATGCCACGAGTCTTCCGCGTACGCTTCGCAACCGCTCACAACAAGGTTCGGCCGGAAACGGCTCATCGGGAGCCGTACCGACATCCTGCTGTTCAGATCGTCCAATGACGCTTCGGAGATTAACAGCATCGGAAACGCATCTGCAAAACTCACAATCTCATCATGGAAGGCGAACCCACGATCAACGGCGCGGTGTGCATATTCCGGCATGAACACCAGTTGGCACTCACTTCCCAGAAATTGCGAGAACCACGTATCCGCACTTTCACCCATCGGCACTGCCTCGACCAGATCATGCCATACCACGACCGGCTTCGCATGGGCCTGTTGAACGGAAAACGGAATATGCAGATTCTTCATTGCCGGAGCACGAACATTCAGTGAATTCTCCGAGACGCTCACATCGATCAGCGCCATGCGGGGGAATTCCCTCTGCGTCATGAACCTGCCGGTGGCATCAACCAGCATCCATCGTCTGTCGTGTCGCAGTCCGCGATCAGTGATCTCCGCGGAACGCATCGCAATTCCACGTGCTGACTTGATCGGATAGACGTTCAGTTCGCTAAGAGTAATGGACACAGTCTGGTTCGCGGTTTTTATGGCCCGTCAAGCTACCAACTCAAGCCATTAAAGTCAATCAACTTACACCCTCGTATACAACAAAAGCCCTAACCGAAAATATTCCCGGTCAGGGCAGAATTGGCAAAAAAACAGCCTACCCTATCGCAGCAACAGCATTTTCCGCGTGAATGAATTGCCACCCGACTCGAAGCGACAAAAATACGTCCCACTCGCAACCCCGCCGCCTTTATTGTTTTCCCCATTCCATCGAACAGTATGCCGTCCCGCGGTTTTTACTTCATTCACCAGTGTCTGTATTTCCTGTCCGAGTGTATTGAAAATCGAAATGCGGATCCATGACTCTCGTGGCATTTCAAACTCAATAGTCGTCATGGGATTAAATGGATTGGGATAATTCGGATACAACACAAATCCAATAGGGGTGGTCTGCGATTCATCTGCCGAAGCAGGAAGACTGAGCATCACGTCATCGATAAACCAATCGTCCTGGTAAACAAACACCATGGGCGTCCCCTTACTCTTGAATCGCACCTGAAAGCCGTTAAAGAAGTATGTTGCACCACCATTCGGTGCAGCGGCAATCGAAATAATCTCCTGTTGGAATGGTTGCACGGGACCGCCGGGATATCCAGCAACTTCAATCCAGTCACCGGCAGAATTCTTGAAATAGACCAGCAGACTATCCTCCGGTTCAGGTGCTTCTCCGGAACCCTGAGGTTGATAATGGTAGGAAAAAACAATTCCACTATTCTCAAAACCGATCATGTTCACGGGTCGCATTTCCACCATGTCTCCTCCTCCCGCACGGCTATCCAGATTGAGCGCTCTTGGTGGACTGGGTGGATTCACAGACCTGATGTCAGTATTTGCTTGATAGTTGATCCACAAATAACTGACCAGCTGGCTGCTGAACCGATCCTGCACTGGAACGTAGAGTGGGGGAAGAACAGTCGCCGTGGAAACACTCGTGTGCGGAGGCGCTTCGCTATCAAATGCCTGAAGATACCACCGATATTCCCCGACAACGGATGGAACGTAGGTCACCGAATCGAATCGCCCGGTATCCGCAGCTGTACGGGCAAATGTCGCAGCCAGGATGTTGTTGTCGTACAAGCGGATTCCCGCGAAATCACCCATCGGCGAACCGTCAATGTTACGGGAAGGGTTTTTCCACACAAGTACAATCTGCGAACCGGTTCCACTCACATGAAAGCTTGTGGGAGGATTGGGTTGGCGCGCTCCACCCGCCATCCTCGACACACTTACAGTCTGACTGATGCTGTCGTTCGCAACTAATCGTGTACTCAGGAGATACACATACTCCTGACCATCAACCAGTCCCGAGTCTACAAATTGCTCGGCTCCTCCGGGCACGTTCGCAATGATGTTCCCATCGCGTTTTATCTGTATGGAAAATTCACCCGGCGTCAGCGCTGTCCCCCCGACCAACGAGTTCGGGTCGTCCCATGTCAGTAGCATGGATGTCGCCATGGAGTGATCACTGTAGGCCCGCACTTGACCTGGAGGACGCGGATCAGCTCCATCGGGAGGTTCGAACATCACGACATACAGTCCTGATTGAATATCTGAGGCAAGGATTTTTCCGGATGCAAAAAAAGGAAACGCACCCCATGCTCCATCGAATCCGCCACCGGAGCCTTGATACGTGTCGTAGTATCCCGCCTGAACAATGTTTGATGGATCCGAGAGATCCACAATGCGTAACCCCTCGGCATAATAGGAGATGTACGCGTAGTTTCCCTTGATGTGCGTGTTATGCGCAAGGAACGGTGACGCGAAATATTCATCCGTCATCCAGACAGAATCAGGATTGCTGATGTCCCAATACTTGACGGATTTCCCATTGGTCTCTTCCGTTGTCATGAGATAGTCGCCATCCTCGGAGAGCCACGCATTGTGAACATAGCCCGAGTTCGGGATCTGAAATCTCCCGATCAGTGAAGGTACAGACGGAACGGTCATATCGAATATGCCGATCGAACCGCTCCCTCCTTCGGAAACAAACGCAACGCGATCGACACCGTAGATATCATGAGAGGATATTCCAAACGACGCCACCTGGACGGGCGCGAGCGGGTTGGCAAGACTGATAACGCGGTTGGGGAACTGCGCTTCGCCTTCGGCATAGAGCAAAGCGTTGGCTGTATCGATGCTGATGTTGTGGGCTGTTGAAAGTCCGATCCACGTGCCAACAAGACTTGCTGACGCAGGGAGATTTGAAAGATCAATGATCTGGAGTCCGCCATTGGACTCTGTTACAACGTACGCATAGTGCCGATAGGTTTTTATGTCCTTCCACGTGGACATGGGGCTTGGTATGAATGCAATCTGATGAATCGGCGTCGTTGTAATGTCGATGATACTTGTGCCGTTCCGAACACCGAGAAGTGCGTACTCCCGTCCATCGGGTGCGGTATAACCCCAACAATCGTTGTAACCAACGGAGGGGTAGGGATTCAGATGCGCCCAAAGGAAAGTGTTTTCACTCACCTGTGAGCGCACATCAAGAGCAACAAAGCAAACCATGAGAAACATCATGATTGATTGTTGCCAACGAATCGAGGAATATTGCATTTTTACCTGAGGTCGGAGTATAAATTTATGACTTTGGGGATCCGAGCGCAGTGTCTGTCAGCGCCTTCACCGCATTATGGATTTCGTCGGGAATGCCGTGCATGTCAACGCCAGCAGCGGCGATCTTTACTGAGACTCGGAGTGCCTTCAATCCCTGGATACCCTGCAGGTCTTCGAGTTCCATCTCCTCAATATCGCCGCCGATGTACCCTTTTGCCTGAAGATAGTCGAGATATTTCCGGTATTCAAGTGCTTCCCTCGTTTGAGAATACACGATGGCGATCTTACCGGGTTGTGTCAACCGCTCCGTGCGGCCGCGGACCGTTGCCTTGTCTATCCTCTTCTTCATGATCTCATAACGGATGTTGTACGAACCGTCGACATCGAACTTCTTCTCATCCAACCTGAAACGAATGGAAAGCGGTGTATCCTGCACAAGGATGAGATGTGCCGTCTCAAGCGGCATGGGGAGTGTGCCGTACAACGCATGCGACGTACGTGCAACTCCACACATTACCATCAACTGCCAGAGACGAAGATTCTTGAGATAGAGAGCGTCGAATTTCCCATCCTCAGCAAGTGAACCACCGGCGTACATCCCATGCTCAACCCCATCGGTCTTGTATTTCTCGAAGTAGTGCGGAAACATCGACTGCGCCGCCTGCTGCTCTTCGTCGATATATGAGGAGATCGCTTCATTTAACATCGTCACACTCGATTCAAAATCCTTCCGCATCCGGTAGAGGATGCCATGCTGGGGGTCGATTGCCGACGTGTACGCATTGATTTTATTCTTCACCTTCGGATGAAAATCCTGCAATGTTGCAAACAGCGATTCCACTTCCGAGCGCAGGAAGTAGATGATGCCGGTCTCATCGCCCGAACCAAGTCCCTCTTGAATATTGTTGATGTGCTTCTGAATACGATGACAGAGTTCATCCAGATACGGAAGCGGACGGACAGTGGAGGCAAGAGAAGCGATGTCCAGCGCCATTTGCAGTTGGTCTATCAGATCCGTCTGGATCGCCTTGTTCCGCCGACTTGATGATTCCCGTATGTCGGAGAGACCATAGAGTGGATAGACATCATGAAACACGATCTCCTCCATCTCGGCCGTCTGCCCGTTGGCTGCATTCTGTAACAGCGTAATCGCCGCGTTGCGGAACCGCCACTCCACGGACGGGTGAATTGCTGTGCATTTCTCCTTGATAACCGCCTGAACACGGTTATTCATCTCCTCCATGCTGCGACGGATCGCCGTGGAGAACAGAGGCAATACTTCCTTCAGCTTCAGCGCGTTGACGCCGTTGATGTCTCCCGGGTTCTTCGATCCAAGTTCAAGTATTCCCAGCACCTGTCCCTGATACAGCAACGGGGCTATCAGTAAATTGCGAACACCCTGCTCTAAAATCCCTTCGTACATTGCATTGCGGTCATTCTTCACGGCAAGATCATCAATGATGGTCACCTCGCCACGCGCCAGCATCTGTCGAAACGCGGATTCTTCTTCCCCGGTACATTCGGTTCGACATGCATCGTCCAGGACGAAGCTATGGACAACCTCCTGACCGTAGTCGAACATCGTGTGGTGCTCAGACGGAAGCGAGGCGAGTCCAAGCTGAAGATCGGGTCGGCGGAACAGCGTACGGAGTTTTTCCTGTACACTATTGAACCCGGCTGTCGAGATAAGGATATCGCGTTCGATCAGATCATACTTGAGTTGCGAAACGACTTCCTGATCGCTGACGTCGATAGCATTGAATACCGTGAAGCCATGAAACTCGAAATGGTGTGGCGGGAGGAGTCGAAACCACTCGTCAAGATCGAACGGGTTCTGGTACAATCGCTTTTTATCAGCCTCGCTCAGTTCAGGAAGTCCGCCGACATTGATCACGTCAGCAAAACGCGGATCGAATCTCCATTTGTAGTGGCGGTCAAGTCCGGTCTTCGGATCGCTGACAGTCCCGATGATGGCATTTTCGAGATTGACCTCGATGCCATAGAAGCGACGGAGAATGACGAGATAAGCGCTCACCGCACTACCTGTGCGCAATGTCTGCTCGTCAAAGTTCATCCGGCTCAACAGCTTTCCGTCATAGAAGAACTTGGTTCGTTCGAATGCCGGAGTTGCATAGAATTGTTGGAAACTAAAGGGAAGGATGGCCGCGGAGATATCGGTATCCCACGATGCGGGTGCAAAGACAGGACTCATCAGCGCATCGACGACCGAGCGGTGCTTTTCGATGAGCGACAGATCTGTGATAGGTTTCGACAGTTCCGGAACCTTGTCCAGCGCTTTGCGAATCTCGTTGGCGAAAGCCGTGAACATACACTCCTCACCCTCGGAAGCAAAGTCCCAAAACTCAATTAACTTCTTTAGCGTGAGAGTAGTCTTGAACGGAAAACTCTCCGTGGTATTCCGGGTATCGATCTCAGTGGTTTTCTCTGTAGGCATCTTGCTGGCTCAGTTCTTCTATTGGTTGGAGTGGATTCTCCCCTGTTAATATATTCACTTCCTATCGGAGTGTCAAAAGGGGCATATCTTTCTACGAAAAGAAGGACTGTTTTGTTGGAGATTTTAACAGAAAAGGAGGGAAAATCGTTCAGGGGAGTAAAGGGTATCTCACAATCTCCCCTTCCTTTGTTTAAACGCTACTTCCCTCCCTTCGTAAGGGAGGGGAAAAGTTCAATCCGAGGAGGGAGAGTTCGTACTAAAAAAAACTTCTTAGTGCCTTTGCGTCTTCGTGGCAAATGTTTTGGGTGGCCACCCAAACCGCCTCAGGTCAATCTTCCCATCCTCTGATACGATTCCTTCTTTGAGCAACGCCTGCAACTGTCGCCGACCCGAAGCTCCGGGCAACGAGACTCTCCCCTGTGCGTTGATTACACGGTGCCACGGGATTTCCATACCGGGAACAAGTCGATGAAGCGCATAGCCAACAAGTCGCGCTTGACCCGGATTGCCGCTGAGCTTCGCAATCGCTCCGTATGTTGACACTTTGCCCTTGGGTATACGGCGTACGGTTTGCCAGATTTTGTGGTAGCGGGAACTGGAGACCTTAATCGTTCCAAGCTCCAGCTTCATAAAGGGATCTCACGGTTGGCTGACTGATGATTGCACGGGCGGGTTTCCAAAATAACCTTTGTTCGCGCTTTGAGTGAGTCCAACCATGTTTGAATAGAGGGCTTGCCGCTTTGCTTGGGTAGATAGGGCAAACGAACCAATTTCTTCATCCGCATAACCCATAGTGAGTTCAACAAATAAGAGAGTATAGGCGATGAACTGTCCAAGCGATTCGTCGATGCGAACAATGGCTTCACGATCTGAATCGTCGACCTTGAGATAAAGTTTCTTGACCATTGGTGTGGGATGGGAGAACAAGGAACTATAGCAATATATGTGGTAGAATTTTGGTCGAAGTTTCCCCATTCGTTTAGCGAAGGTTGGAGCGCTTTTGAATTCAGTCCTACCATCAGCCTTGATTTCAGTTAGAAAGGGATACTGCTTCGCAATGTCGTCTAACGGATCCCTCATTTTTTGAGCAATTGCGGCCGAGGAGGCCTTCTCAATAATTTGCACTTCCTTCTCCCAACGCCTATATGGATCAGCTTCGAGCCGGTACACGCGTTCAAGGCGTTCGCTTCTTTCCGTCGGCTCCTTAATCCAAATAAGATTAAAGAACAGTTCTTGTATTGACCGAAGGACAGATACTGTCTCACCTTTGAAGTTGTTCTGCAACAGTGTGGCGGCAGCATGACAATGTGAAGAACACATCGCTAGCGCTTGCAACGTGAATATTTCTAACGCTTGAGGGCGTTCATCAAACTGAATTCCGGCAAATGTCCCTCCAAACTCTTGGGAAAAGGAGGCAGCATTCATGAGGTGTTGCGAATATTCTCGTACCATTTGTAACCACCTAACTGCAAATAATGATAAGGCTCTTCGGCACTGTCTATGCCAAAAACTACCCCTTCACCTCAGCAAACTTTGCCAACTCCGCAGCAGAGGATTTCTCAACTTCAGCATGCAGACTGTTGCCGTGCGCGTCCATGGTAACGATGGCGGCGAAGTCCTTGACGCGAATATGCCACATCGCTTCCGGGACGCCGAGCTCAAGGAAGTCCACGCCTTCCACGGCGGTAATGCAGCGGGCATAGTATTGTGCCGCGCCACCAATGGCGTTGAGATACACGGCGCCGTTTTCCTTCAACGCTGCAAGTGTCTTCGCACCCATGCCACCTTTGCCGATCACTGCTCGCAAGCCGAACTTTTTGATAATGTCGGCCTGGTACGGCTCTTCACGGAAGCTCGTGGTTGGTCCAGCCGCAGTGATCTTCCATCCTGTTCCCTCTTTCAGGGCAACAGGTCCGCAGTGATAGAGCGCCGCGCCTTGCAGATCAACAGGCGAGTCGTGCGAAAGCAAATAATGGTGCAACGCATCCCGGCCTGTATGCAACATGCCATTGAGCAGGACAACGTCTCCGACTTTGAGACTGCGAATTTGTTCAAGCGAAATCGGAGTATTCAACACCACTTCCCTGCCGGTTACAGGAAGTCCTTCTTCCTTTGCCATTCGCACCGACGGCGTATCGTCTCTGTAGAGCCACTTCTTAATCGAACCATTGCTTGCGTCCAGAACGACACCGAGACGGCGGAATGCCCAGCAATCATAGGCGACCGAGACAAAGAAACTTGCCGGCAGGCGGTTCTGCGCGGCAATCTTGCAGCCGATGAGCGTTGCCTGTCCGCCGAAGCCCATTGCACCGATGCCGAGCTTGTTTGCATCACGCATGATTGTCTCTTCGAGGCGCGCAAGATCAGGATTCGGGTTGATATCATCCAACGTGCGGAACAATTGCTCCTTCGCATGCGAGTAACCGGAAGTCCTGTCGCCGCCAATGGACACGCCAATTGCGCCGACACTGCATCCCTGTCCCTGCGCCTGAAATACCGCGTGCATGATACACTTGCGCACTCCCTCGATGTTCCGATCGGCGCGGCCCAGGTTTTCCAATGTCACCGGAAGAGAATACTGGATGTTCTTGTTCTCGCAACCACCGCCTTTCAGGATAAGTTTGATTTCGATATCGTCACGTTCCCATTGATCGAAGTGCATAATTGGTGTGCCCGGACCGAGATTATCGCCGCTGTTTTTTCCCGTCAACGAATCCACGGAGTTGGGACGGAGCTTGCCGGTTTTCGTTGCTTCCACAATCGCTTCAAGGATTGCCGCTTTGATCGCAATCTGACTGACCCCGACCGGAGTGTGAATCTCGAATGTCGGCATTCCTGTATCCTGGCAAATCGGCGCAACGTCATCGCATGCCATGTCCACATTGGTCGCAATCATCTGCAAGGCGAGGGCCGATTGCGTGCCCGGAGTCTCAATCTCTTTTGATTTGGCGAGTGCCCGGCGCACATCCGGAGGCAAGTTTGTTGCCGTCACGGTGATGAGGGAGAGAATGCTGTTCTTGAGGTCATTCATCGTTCACTTCTTTCCTGGTTACAATGCGCGAACGTAATTTGGTTTATGATTGTATGGAATGGGGTCATCCACTCCCGCAGTCTGAAATCCCCGAAGTCTGAGCGCGCAGCTATCGCAAACGCCACAGGCAAGGTCTTCCCTTTGATAACACGACCATGTCAGATGCAGCGGCGCGCCAAGCGCAACACCACGCAGGACGATCTCTGCTTTGGAGGATTGGATAACAGGAGTAATTATTTGAATATGGGTTGAGGGTTTTGTTCCTGCTTCAATAGCTTGTTCAAACGCGTCGTAGAATTCCCGCCTGCAGTCGGGATAACCTGAAGAGTCTTCTTCCACTGCACCAACGTAGATTGCTGACGCGCCAATAACTTCTGACCAACTTACCGCTACCGAAAGCATATTCGCATTGCGGAAAGGCACATACGATGATGGAATGGTTTTATCCGAAAGATTTGCCTGAGAGACGGGAATGTTTTGATCTGTCAGACTGGAGCCGCCGATTTTTGCAAGGTGTTCCATGGAGATAACCAACCGGTGGGAAACACTGTAAAAGTCGGCAATACTATGAAAGGCCTGAAGCTCGCGTCGTTCGGTACGCTGGCCGTAGTTCAGGTGCAGGAGCGCTATTTCGTGCTGCCCGGCTGCAACCGCTGTGGTTACGCAACTGTCCATTCCGCCACTTGCAAGCACGACTGCCAAGGGCTTTGCCATCACACTCCTCTGGTTTCCGGCTCCCAGATGTATTTGTGCATCTGAAGCTGAAACCTCACAGGCACTTTGTTCTCGAGAATCCATCCCGCAAGATCAATCGGTTGCAGTACACCGAACACCGGCGACATCAACACTGTGCATCGTTGTTCCAACCGATACTTGTCAATAATATCAACAGCCCAATCGAAGTCGTCCTTGTTCCCGATAACAAATTTTGCTTCATCGCCTTGTTTGAGATGGTCAACGTTCGACCAGAGATTCTTCTTCTCCATCCCACTGCTCGGGCACTTCAGGTCTACGATACGCTTTACCCTCTGATCAACCGTTGATATATCAATACTGCCGCCGGTTTCCAGCAACACTTCAAATCCCTGATCGCAGAGTCTGTGCATAAGGTCAAGACAGCCCTCCTGCACAAGAGGTTCCCCACCAGTGACTTCGACAAGATTGCATCCATACGATTGCACCTTGGCAACGATCTCATCGACGGACATGGGAGTTCCTTCATGGAAGGCATACTCCGTGTCGCAGTATGTGCAGCGCAAGTTGCAGTATGTGAGACGAACGAATACACAAGGTTTACCCATGTAGCTGGATTCGCCTTGAATACTGAAGAAAATCTCGTTTATGGTAAGCGAGTTCATAGAGAAAAAGAGATGCACATGCAAAAAAGGTAAGAAGACAGGGAAGGAAATGCAAGGAACGGAGGAAGCTGTGCCGGTTGTTGTTACCTGTGCATATCTATTGTCGGCGCGAGCCTTTGTTGACGTTTGAAGCAACTCACGATGGATGCATAGACAACATCTTCATCGAGAGGTTTGAGAATAAAATCATTCACACCGAGACGTTTACCTGCAATCAACATTTCACGATCAACCTTCGTTGCAAGAAAGAGAAACGGAATCTCTTGCAAGCGGGAGTTCGTTCGTACCCATAGGTAGAGATCAAATCCCATTGGACCATTCTCAAAGTTCACTTCCGAAATAACAATATTGGGACTGACAAAAGAGAGAAGGTCAAGGGCTTCTTTGTAGTTTCCCGCTGACACGACTTTATACCCGTACTTGCGTAAACTGGCACTGAGGGCAAAGAGAAGTTTCTCGTCCTGATCCACAATCATGATCAACTCAGGTCGTCGTTGGCGACGCATTGTTTCTTCGAGTCCGGGACCATCGGACAAACGGCTTGATTTCTTTGAAATGTACGCAAGCGAATGCTCCACACTTTTTTGCATGGAACGACCAAGTCCGTTGGACGGATCAAGCGTAAAGACTGTCTCCAGTGGCCTCTTCGCGGCAAGAAGTCTTCCCATTTCAATGAACTCCTGGGCCCGCTCAAGATAGTGTTCGACCTTGGCCTTACGAAAATCAAAACCGTCCATGGCAAAGCCTTCAGATGAGTTCTGTTGAGTATGCACTTTGGGTCTCCAACAAATAATGGTAGTGTGGAGGGGAGGCTCAGCAACATTATATACCATCCGGGTGGAAACAAGTGTGCCATGTGTCACCGTTATGGTGAGTTGCTCATCAATTGGGAGTCTTCTTTCAGAGGCGGCACCGACTGTGGAATGAATTACTTGATTTCAATTCCCGAACAGCTAACTTATGGGCAACCAAACGCCAATATGACTGCCATGAAATTTATCGAACGACTCGATCCAAGGACCAAATTCCTCACTGTCCTTTTTATGACGCTTGGCATTCTGGCGGATGGTTCAATACCCGTGCTACTCCTTCTAGCAATCACGTTTTTTCTTGCAACACTCTCCTCTGCGGTCTCATGGAAGCACATCGCCAAGCGCATGCTCACGACTCTCTGGTTCGGAATACTCATCATCCTCCTGAATGGAATATCCGAAAACGGCCAGGTATTGATTCATGTTGGTGGTTTTTATCTCACGAAGGAGGGAACAATGACCGGCGTTCAACTCACCGCGAAACTCTTGTTGATCGTGTGGGCATCAACACTGTTTGTCCGTTCAACACCGATGGAACAAATGCTGGACGCGCTTGACGTCACGCTGCATCGGTTCGGGCGGACTTCACGCTCACTCGGACTCATCGTGGCAATTGCACTCGGCTTTGCACCGTTGCTCGTACACACTGCGCAACGTCTCAAGAGAGCACAAGAAGCGCGGGGTGTTGACGTTACCTCCGGCTTGAGTCGGAAACTCCGGTTCGCACTTTCCACCGCGCTACCAATGTTTACGCTCGCCTATCGTTCTTCCGAACGACTGGCCTTGGCAATGGATTCCCGCTGTTTCGATCCGGCAATCAAGAGGAGTCTCTTTCACAGGTTGGCGCTGAAAACCGAAGATCGTATCGTGTTGGGTGGGTTGGTGGGACTTGCTCTGACATTCTTCCTCTTCAGGATCTGGCCCTTCGTATGACCTCAAGAGCTTGATCAAATCGAAACACGCCTTCCTTCAGATGCATTCCCTGCGTTCCATAATCATTGAGGGCTGTAACAATTTCGGGCGGTTCATATCCATATCGTTCCATAAGCCCTGGCGTACAAAAGGCTTCGGTTGCGCTGACCTTCAATGCAATGCAGCCATCCTTAAGCACCGCAACTGAATCCACCAATTCAGCCAGCATATCGATATCATGAGAAACGACAACGATCGTGAGACCATCTGCGCGGAGTTTTCGCAGAACGTCAATAGTGTTGCGTAGACCGTGTGCATCCAAGCCGACTGTAGGTTCGTCGAAAAGGAGCGCCCGTCGCGCCGGAACCAACAACGACGCGAGCGCAACAAAACGAGCCTCCATCGGACTCAATGCAAACGGAGACAATTCAAGAATGTTGAGCGGGTCAAGACCAAATATTTGAAGCGACTCTTCCGGTGTGCGAACTTGGGCAAGTCCCGCCTGCCGTATCCCATAGAGCAGCTCCTCACGCACGGTTTCGCAGAACATTTGTTCTTCGGGAAACTGGAACGCGAATCCGACTTCATGCCGTAGCCGCAACGCGGCCGCTGGAGAATCGATCAAAGCTCCATCGACAATGAGCTTCCCCTGATTAGGCAGCAGGAGTCCATCCAGAATCTGAAGCAGTGTTGTCTTGCCCGCCCCCTCCCGGCCGATAATTCCCAAGCACTCGCCGCTTTCAATGGAAAGATTGAGGCCGCGGAGAACCTCAGCGCGTTGACCGACCCTGGAGGAATAGGAAAAAGCAATATCAACCAGTTCAAACTTCACAGGAGTTCCATCAGGCGTGAACGCACGGGAACGGGTACTCCGATTTCCATAAGCTCACGTGTCCGGGTGAATATAGCGGACGGCGTATCGTCCATGAGCACGTTGCCCTGATGCATCACGATCAAACGTTCGGCCTTCAGGGCTTCTGTCGGAAATTGGGTGATAAGAACGAGACCGAACCCAAGCTGTTGCTTCATCTCGAGAATCAATTGCATGATCGCGCGCCGCGAAGAAGCGCCGAGGAGCGATGTTGCTTCATCAAGAATAAGATAGCGCGGACGGAGAATAGTTACCGCAGCAATGGCAAGGCGCTGTTTCTCCCCGCCGGATAAAGTGAGTGGCGGAACGGAGCGAAGGTGTTCCAAGCCGAAGAGTCGCAGATGTTCATTGATCCGGGCATGAATTTCATCGGTGGGAATGGCGAGGTTTTGAAGTCCGAAGGCAAGCTCTCGCTCAACACTTACTGAAGTGATTTGAAGGTTGGGATCAGAAAACACCATCCCGACGAGTCTCCGAATCCCGCTCCTGCTCGCAGGATCATTCGTATTCAACCCATCAACAACGACCTTGCCGGATGTCGGCGTGATGAGCGCGTTCAAGCAACGTGCAAGCGCGGTTTTCCCGGCACCATTAGGCCCCATCACAGCGGTAAATGTGGGATGACCAATCGTCGTTGTTACCTTCTCGACCGCACTGCAATTGGAACCAGTGTACCGCACATGAAGGTCGGAAATCTCAATCATGGCGTCGGTGTCGGAATGAACTTCCCCTTGAATCCGGGTGAAAGCACATGGACAAGCGTCCCACGGTCTTCATAAACAATCAAGCACTCGGCTCCCGTTGTATTCCGAATGAATTCCATTCCGCGATCCTTGCCAAGGACGAATACGACTGTCGAGAGGGCATCGGCTGTCATCGCATCCGATGCAATAATGGTCACAGAAATAATTCCTTGCACCGGATAGCCGGTCGATGGATCGATGATGTGATGATAGCGATTGCCGTCGTTCATGAAATAGCGTTGGTAGTCGCCCGATGTTGAGACTCCTCCCTCACCCATCAGAAAACTTCCGAAGAACTCGGCTTCCCGTCTTGGGTGGCGAATGTAGATTGAAGCTGCGGTGGAATCAAGCATGTTTGTTCCCTCCCACACCACACCAAGATTGCCGCCTATATCCACAATAGCCTTCGTCACTCCATGACTCTTCAAAAGATCAATCGCTCTGTCAACCGCGTACCCCTTGGCGATTGCGCCGAGATCCAACGCCATGCCTTTGCGCTGGAGAAAGACCGTGCTATCGACGATGGAAACCAATGCATCGTTCACAAGAGGGAGCAGGCTGTCGATGCGTGATCGTTCCGGAATTCCTGGATGCTCGGACAGGAAATCCCACTCCTTGACAATCGGGCCAACTGTGACTGCAAACGCATGGAACGACGCTACGCCATACCCCAAGGAGGCATGCAACAATTCGACAAGCTCATGGGAAACTGAGATGGAATCAATTCCGGCATTAAGATTTATGCGGCCTACTTCGCTCGTGTCACTGTAATCCGTAGCCATCTGTTCGATGCGGTCGATCTCTCTGAATGCCTTGTCAATAGCGCCCTGGGTTTCTCCGGGACTTAATGACGATCCGTACACCGAGATTGTTACATAGGTATTCATCGCTACGCCTTCACGAACGATTGGGTCATCTCCGCCGCCTTTGCAACCGCAAAGGCTGAGCGCAATAGCAGCAACGAATACACGTTGAATATTCCGGCTGTTGATCATCCTGTTATTGCCCGCACTCCTTTCTCACGTTGACCGAGTATGCGCACGACAACATGGTTTGGCACGCAGACAATCACTTCGCCCGCTCGCGCACGCCAACCGGTTCTTACACATATTTGGTTCGGGCATGCAGCATCCGTCACTGCAACCTTGCCATCACGCGTCTCCACGGTGACCCGACCATTCAGGCCATCGATGGAAACCGTGTCCTGAATCCCGATCTGAAGCTTTTGAACGGGTGTTCCTCCAACTTCAATCACCACATCAGAACCACGAAACGCGAGTGCTTCAACTACGATGAAACTCACCACCATGGTACACACCAAAGTTGCAAACAATATCTTGTCCCCAAATGTCAGGCCTTTGTTCATGGTCTCTTTATCCGGTACGGACCGTTCTCAGCACAGCCATTACCCGCAACGATATCCAACCCACAATCGTGCCGCCAATGAGAGAAGAGAACAACAAGAGTGGCAGGAGAATGATGAGAGAATTATTCTGCACATACAGAAGCATAACAACAGCAAGTTGCGTGGCAACGTGTATGGTTGAACCGATGAGGCTCAAGCCCACAGTGCTGAAAGCATTCCTCGCAAAACGAAATACCACAGCCATCGCAGTAGCAGAAGTCAGTCCACCGGCGAGGGCAAGAAGAAATGATGGTCCGAGGAACGATCCAACCAATAACGATCCCGTAACGATACGAATCACCACAACAAGATACATGGCACCGGGTCCAAGGAGCATCAAAGCGACCACGGA
>JBJXHC010000118.1:0-72766 GCA_046160825.1 Bacteroidota bacterium
GTGCTCGCGTTCTTCGAAGTTCATTGAGCCTCTGAATAATTATGAAAAATGGGTTGCATGAATATGCAGAAACATGTATATTTATGCAATTCACAAATTTGGGATCCATGCGACTGTGACGACTGTAGCAATTATCGGGGCGTCCGGGTATTCCGGCGCCGAGCTTGTACGGCTTCTTGCTCGCAGAGCCGACGTTCGGCTGACTCATCTGATTGCGTCATCGTCCGCAGGCAAGCGGTTCGACGACATGTATCCTGCGATGACCGGCATTACGGATATTATCCTTGAACCACTCGACTACGGTCGGCTACAGGACACGGATATCGCGTTCGTTGCCCTCCCTTCCGGCGAAGGAATGAAAGTCGTCCCCGAACTCCTCCGTACCGTCCCAAAAGTCATTGACCTCGGCGGAGACTTCCGCCTTCCCAATGTACGTCTCTACGAGGAATTCTACAACCACACGCATCTTGCTCCTTCGTTACTCACATGCGCAAGATACGGTCTCCCGGAACTCAACAGAAAAACAATCCGCGATGCCCGGTTGGTTGCCAATCCCGGCTGCTATTCCACAAGCGCTATTCTCGCCCTGTATCCTGCCGTTGCGTCCGGAATCATTTCGGAAAATCACATTGTCGTCAATTCCCTCTCCGGCATATCAGGTGCAGGACGTTCCGCAAAGCAGGAAATGAGCTTCACAGAATTGAACGAGAACGCGAAGGCATACAAAATCGGGACGCATCAGCACACCCCGGAAATGGAATGGGCATTGGAAAGTGCCACGAGTAAGAAGGTGCAGTTGTCGTTCGTCCCTCACCTCATACCCATTACACGTGGAATCTACACAACCATTCATGCCGACCTTTGTCAGAATCTCTCTTCCGAGGAGGTCATCGCTCTCTATCGCTCGTATTATTCCAATGAACCATTTGTAAGGGTACGGGATCAGGCCCCACAAATCAAGCACGTTGTACAGACAAATTACTGTGACATACATGTTGTTGTTGACGCCAGAACAAATCAACTCATCATCACATCGGTCATAGACAACCTCATCAAAGGCGCGGCAGGGCAGGCGATCCAAAATCTCAACATCATGCTCGGCGTGCCGGAACAAACAGGTTTGATTTAGGAGGAGGAAACGTGTTCGAAGAACGCACGGGAGGAGTAACCGCCCCGCAAGGCTTCATCGCAGCCGGTGTCCATTGTGGTGTGAAGCGCGCAAAGAAAGACCTGGCGCTTCTCGTCTCCACTGGACCCGCTACGGCAGCAGGTGTGTTTACCACAAGCAAGGTGCAGGCGGCACCAGTGCTGGTGGACAAGCTACAACTCAGGCAAGGAACCAACATGCGTGCCGTTGTTATCAACAGCGGTAAATGCGAACGCTTGCACCGGAGAACGCGGACTCAATGATGCGTGGACCATGGTCAAGTGTGCCGCAACCGCGCTTGGAGTAGACGATAAGGAGGTCCTCATCTCCTCCACCGGAGTAATCGGGCAATATCTTCCCATCGACCTGATAAGTACCGGTATCCCGAATGCAGTAGCCCACCTTTCCGCAGAGGGACATGCCGAGGCCGCAGCGGCAATCATGACAACCGATACGTTCATGAAAGAGCTTGCTGTTTCCCTGGAGATCAACGGCCACATTGTGACTATCGGAGGAATGGCAAAGGGATCGGGAATGATTGCTCCCAACATGGCAACGCTGCTCTGCTTCATTACCACGGATGCGAACATCGGACAGCCATTGCTGCAACTCGCGCTTACGAGAGGCACCGAGCACTCGTTCAACCGGATTTCCGTTGACGGTGATACGAGCACGAACGACATGGTCATCCTCCTTGCAAACGGTTTGGCGGGAAATACGGAAATTCATGACCCGACTGATCCTGTATTCCTCCAATGGTACGAGGCCTTCGAACACCTGCTCGTCCGTCTATCTAAAATGATTGTGATGGATGGAGAAGGTGCCACAAAGTTCGTGGAGATTATCGTCGAAGGCGCTGCCACCGAACAGGAGGCCGTGCAAGCGGCTAAGTCGATTGCCAATTCCAATCTCGTGAAGACGGCCATCAATGGCGAGGATGCAAACTGGGGAAGAATCCTTGCAGCTATCGGGTATTCAGGAATTGATTTCGACCCGGCTGCCGTTGAGATTTTTCTTGGCGATGTTCCCATCCTCGGTCAACAGTATGCCATCACCATCTCCGAAGAAGAAGCCAAACGCGTGCTCAAGGAACGGGAAATCACGATTACCGTACACCTCCACCGCGGATCGGCAATGGCGGCGTTCTGGACGTGCGATCTTTCACAGAGTTATGTTGCCATCAACGCCAACTACAGAACATAGGTGATGGAATGATTTCGACTCACGACAAGACGGAAATCCTCATTGCAGCACTTCCCTACATCCAACGATATGAGGGGAAGACGTTCGTCATCAAATACGGCGGCGCTGCAATGGTCGATGATACACTCAAAGCATCGTTTGCCCGCGACGTGACGCTTCTGAAGAGCATTGGGATCAGAATCGTGATCGTCCACGGGGGCGGTAAGGAGATTACCGCAATCGCAGAGAAACTGGGAGTTCCGACCAGGTTCGTCAACGGTCAGCGTTACACGGACGCAGCGATGATGGAGATCGCGCAGATGGTTCTTGCCGGAAAGACCAACAAGGATATTGTCGCGTGCATCAATTGTTCAGGCGGACAGGCCGTCGGCCTCTGCGGCATTGACGCCGGGTTGCTGACGGTCAGAAAACTTCAAGATGATGGCGTCGATCTTGGAAATGTCGGAACGGTGACGAACGTGAATCATACGTTCATCAATCTTCTCCTGAATAATAATATCATGCCCGTGATCGCCCCGATCGGTGTTGATGACTCCGGAGAGAAGTACAACATCAACGCGGACGTTGCCGCAGCGGGAATTGCCGGAGCCATCCGGGCCGAAAAGCTCGTCTACCTCAGCGATGTTGATGGTATCCATGCAAACGGTGAGCTTATTCACAGCATCGGCCTGGAAGAAGCGCATGATCTCATCGGAGATGGTACGATCAACAATGGGATGATTCCGAAAACGAGATCGGCCTTCAACGCGCTGAAGGCCGGTGTAAAAAAAGTGCATATGATCGACGGGCGCGTGCCGCATGCTTTGCTTCTGGAGATTTTCACAAACGAGGGAATCGGGACGGAGTTGATCTCCGCGCCACAGTTTTCAATGGAGGGAACACCATCATGAAAAGAGACTTTGTGTCGTTCCAACCGTACTCCTCGGCGGAGCTTACGGCCATCCTGTCGTTGACGCAACAGCTCAAAAGCGAACATCGGCCCCATGTTCATCCGCTGCTGGGAAAAACTGCTGCTCTGATTTTTGAGAAACCGTCCCTTCGGACACGCGTTTCCTTCGAAGTCGGCATCGGTCAGCTTGGCGGCCAGGCAGTGTTTCTTTCACAGGAATCCATCGGCATGGGAAGCCGCGAGGCGGTGCGTGACGTCGCCGAAATGCTTTCGGGCTATTGCGACCTCGTCGTCGCGCGGACCCTCTCACATGAAACGGTCGCGGGGCTTGCGGATTACGGAACTGTTCCCGTCATTAATGCACTCACGGACTTGCTGCACCCATGCCAGATTCTCGCTGATGCGTTTACATTGATGGAGCGTGCGCTGCTTACACCGCGTACAAAAATCGCATTCATCGGGGATGGGAATAATATCGTCAACTCCTGGGTCGAGCTTGCGGAGAAGTTTCCACTGCATTTTGTGCTCGCGTGTCCACCGGGCTACGAACCTGATCAACATATTCTCGCTCGTACACGCTCCGCGGGCATCAGCACCATTGAGATAGTCCATGATCCCTTTGAAGCCGCCGAACAGGCAGACGTATTGTACACCGATGTATGGGTAAGTATGGGACAGGAAAACGAGATGATGGAAAGACGGAATGCCTTCAAGGAATATCAGATTTCCCGGCCTCTCCTTTCCGCGGCAAAGCCCGACTGTGTTGTTATGCACTGTCTGCCTGCGCATCGCGGTGAGGAGATTGCAGCAGATGTTCTGGAGGGAGATCATTCCATTGTACGCGACCAGGCCATCAACCGACTGCACGTACAGAATGGCATCATGACGTTCCTCTTCACTGACGGAATGCAGGACTCCATCAAACACCAATCAGTGGAATCATTGCAAGCATAGAACTCATGACAAAACGTGACCGACAACTTGCCATCAAGGATATCATCCGCACGCAATCCATTGCCAGTCAGGATGACCTCCGCCGGCAACTGAAGAAACGGGGCGTCGTGATCACGCAAGCAACGCTCTCGCGGGACTTGACCGAACTGGGAATAAGCAGAATCGTTTCAGAGGAACAGGTGCGTTACGCTCTCCAACCCGGCTCGGAAGTGCAGAACCTCAAGTCCGTCATAGTCTCGGAGGTCCAGTCAATCCTCGCAAACGAGACATCGATCATCATCCATACTCTTCCAGGCTGCGCGCACGTCGTCGGTGAGTACGTGGACATTCAAAACCATCCCGATGTTCTGGGAACAATCGCTGGGGACAACACGCTCATTGTCATCCCGTCGTCCATTAAAAAAACCCGGCAGCTTGCCGCATTTCTTAAAAGAACGTTCTTGAAGGAGGGGTAATGAAGGAGAAGATCCGGATCGTGGTGGCATATTCGGGAGGACTCGATACATCAGTAATGGTGCGCTGGCTTCAGGAGAAGTACAACGCGGATATTATCACTGCAACGGGAAACCTCGGTCAGAGGAAGGAACTTGTAGGAGTTGAGGAAAAAGCATACCAGACCGGAGCCGTGAAGGCGCATGTGAAAGACCTGACGGCGGAGTTTGTCGGGGAATATATCTTCCCTGCTCTGAAAGCAGGCGCAATGTACGAAGGTGCCTATCCTTTGGCCACCGCGCTTGGCCGTCCTCTGTTGGCAAAGCTGCTTGTCGATGTTGCACGTGCCGAGAAGGCGGACTTCGTCGCTCACGGCTGTACGGGAAAAGGAAATGACCAGGTGCGCTTTGAGGTTTCGATTGCAGCACTCGCACCGGAACTGAAGGTGCTGGCTCCTTTGCGCGAATGGGAATTCAAATCCCGTGAAGAGGAAATGCAGTACGCCATTCAACACAACATCCCGGTAAAAGCCACGGCGGCAAGTCCCTACTCCATCGATGAAAACATCTGGGGCACGAGCATAGAATGCGGCGTACTCGAAAACCCGGACATTGAACCACCGGCCGATGCATATCAATGCACACGCAACCCGCAAGATGCTCCGGATAAGTCTGAGTATGTCACGATCGAATTCCTGCATGGTACACCTGTCGGTCTCAACGGACACGCGTTAACTCCCGTCGATCTTCTCCATACACTCAATGACGTTGGCGGATTGCACGGCGTGGGCCGCATTGATCTTGTCGAGAACAGACTCGTCGGGATTAAGTCACGGGAGTTGTATGAAGCACCGGCTGCAACGATTCTCCATACAGCACATACTGAACTTGAGCGATTGACTCTCGACCGTGCGGTTTTTCATACAAAGTCTCTCCTTTCGAGAGAGTATGCCAACCTTGTGTACAATGGACTCTGGTTTTCTCCGCTGAAATCCGCGCTCGATGCATTTGTCTCCGAAACTCAGAAGACCGTCAGTGGGTCAGTCAGAATGAAACTCTACAAGGGAAACGCCGGCGTGGCGGGCCGATCTTCCGTCCATTCACTCTACAACGCGAAGCTTGCGACTTACACTGAAGAAGATCAGTTTGATCACAAAGCATCCGAAGGATTCATCAAGATCTTCGGCATGCCGGTGAAAACATTCCATCAGGTGCAGAAACTTGCAGCCCTGCCGGTCGCGCATCAGCCACAGAACGTTTCCACGGAGTAACTCTCATGCCGCTTTGGTCGGGCAGATTTCGCAAAGGACTTCATCCTGATGCACTACGTTTCTCCTCCTCATTGTCTGTTGACCGACAGTTATTCGAAGAGGATATCGAGGGAAGCATCGCACACGCGCAGATGCTCGCAGCGTGTAAGATCATACCAAAGTCCGACGCGGTAAAGATCGTCCGTGGACTGAAGCAGATTCGCGTTGAACTACGGAAGGGGAAGTTCCAACCGCATTATTCAGGCACAGATCGTTTCGTTGCCGAAGATATTCATATGGCAATCGAACAGAGGCTGATGAAGAAAATCGGACCTGCGGGAGGACGTCTGCATACGGCACGGAGCAGGAACGACCAGATTGCGCTGGATGAACGATTGTACCTGCGCAAGCAAATTACCACGACAACCCGATTGTTGCGGCGGCTTCAACGGGTGTTCGTGTCCAAGGCGCAACAGTACAGCGATGTTGTTATGCCGGGATACACCCACTTGCAGCAGGCGCAGCCTGTGTTACTGGCCCATCACCTGCTTGCGTATGTTTCCATGTTTGATCGCGACCTGCATCGGTTTGAAGACTGTCTGCATCGGGTGAACCTCTCCCCGCTCGGAGCCGGGGCGCTCGCTGGCACATCATTTCCCATCGACAGGAAGCATGTCGCACGCTCACTGGGGTTCGATGGCCTTGTTGAGAATAGCATTGATGCCGTAAGCGACCGCGACGCGTTGCTGGAGTTCATGAGTACGAGCGCGATTACAATGATGCACCTCAGTCGCTGGGCTGAAGAGCTTGTCCTGTGGAGTTCTCAAGAGTGGGGCTTCGCCGACATTGGGGAAGAGTTCACCACGGGCAGCAGCATCATGCCACAGAAGAAAAACCCTGACATGGCAGAGTTGATTCGGGGGAAAACCGGACGTGTGTACGGAGATCTTGTTGCGTTGTTGACGGTGATGAAAGGCCTTCCTCTCGCATACAATCGGGACATGCAGGAAGATAAAGAGCCGGTATTTGACGCGGCCACTACACTCGCCGATTGTTTGCACATTGCTGCCTTGATGATGAAGTCAACGCAATTCACAAGAAACCGTTTCACCCGTGAAGGTGGAAACGATTTTTTGCTCGCGACAGAGTTGGCCGATTATCTTGTACGCAAGGGTGTCCCCTTTCGCAAAGCACACGCAATCGCCGGAGGGATTGTGGTGGAGTGCCACAAGAGTAATCGTCGATTGAAGGAGATTCCTCTGAAAGAGCTTCAGCGTCATTCAAAGTTTTTCGGAAAGGATGTATCCTCGATTCTTAATCTGCGAACATCACTCGCTGCGAAGAAAAGCTCAGGCTCAACGTCTCCCAAGGAAGTTGCAACGCAGATTCGACGGTGGAAGAAACGTTTGTCACAATAGCCTGGGAAACCACCACTATCCTGACAAAAATGTGGCAGTACGGGAAAGCTGCCTTGCGCGTGAGCGAGCACCGTGATGGAAACCCTGCCCGGCAACTACAATGCCTTCTATGACAACATCGCTGAATGTATCTTGCACGGGGGCGAGTTGGCCGCGAAGCCGCAAGAGGCTCTGAACGTGATGAAGATTATTGAAGCGGCGAAGCGGAGTAATGAGATGAAGAAGAGCGTAGTTGTCTGAAATCAGACCGCCTGTATGCTCTTGCTTTTCCGAGCCAACTTCGTAATTTATCTCCGTGTTGTAGGTGAAACGTGCAGAAGCCACACATCCACCAGCCAACCGTTCGATTTCTGATGCCCGCATGAACACCGCTATCCGTTCTATTAATGCACTATGAGCACAGAAAAACCCATGAAACAATCAGTGATGATTCCGGAAGTCATTGAGAAGCGGATCCTGCTCATCCGCGGACAGAAAGTGATGCTGGATTCACATCTCGCGCAGCTTTACGGCGTTTCAACCAAGCGATTGAATGAGCAAGTCCGTCGCAATCTCAAGCGGTTTCCATCGGACTTCATGTTTCGGTTGACAATGGAGGAGTCTGAGGTTTTAAGGTCGCAATTTGCGACCTTAAAGAAAGGGCGAGGATTGCATAGGAAATACCTTTCGTACGTCTTTACGGAACAAGGCGTTGCCATGTTGTCTTCAGTGCTCAATAGCGAACAAGCTGTTTTGGTCAATGTTGAAATCATGCGGGCGTTCGTCCGACTTCGAGAGATCATCTCAACACACAAAGACCTCGCCCGTAAGTTGGAAGAACTTGAGAAGAAGTACGACGAGCAATTCGGTGTCGTGTTTGAAGCCATCCGTGAGCTTATGACTCCGCCCGACCCACCGCCCAAGCGACGGATGGGCTTTGGTGTCGAGGAGCCGAGATTGAAGTACAAAGTTGCAAGATCAAACCAGAAGAAGCCCTCAACGTGATGACAATTGTTGAGGCAGCGAAGATGAGCTATGAGATTGGGAAGAGTTATAGTTGTGACCGAATAAAACAATATCCGTTTGTACGATCTCTTTTTTAGACCACTCATTTGAATCCTGAACATTTGCCAGTATGAATCCCAAATCCCATTCTCCAGAGGAATCCCTCGAGCCTTTGGCCCAACCCAACAATCCATTGCACGGGATAACGCTCGAAGCAATTGTGACTCATCTGGTGAAACGCTACGGCTGGGAAGAGATGGGGCGGAGAATTACCATCCGGTGCTTCACGGATAACCCAAGTGTCTCATCAAGCTTGAAATTCCTTCGCAAGACTCCCTGGGCGAGAAAGAAAGTCGAGAACCTGTATCTTGAGAGTGTTGAGAAGTGAATGGATTTTCTGCATGGCTCGTAAAGGCGAGGTCCCTTCGACTCCGCTCAGGGCAGGCATCTCGCCCACACTAGCAGGTAAGGCGAGGAAACCTCGCCACTACTCATTGGGAAACGAAACGTCGCCGGGGAAAGACATAGCTGGGTGTCTTGATTCTCTCCCTCTCCTATTGTTCATTGTGTATGTTACGCATTGTCTTCCCACATATTCCAAGGTAGAATCATGTCGCATCTGATCGTCAGCACACAGGACAACTACGCCATTGTTCAAATCAATCGCCCCGACGTCCTCAACGCCCTCAACATCGCCCTGATGATTGAGCTGGTGGACACGCTCGAAGCGCTCGATAAAGACGACCCCGTCAGATGCATCGTCCTCACAGGCAACGAGAAGGCATTTGCTGCGGGTGCCGACATCAAGGAAATGGCGGATGCAACCGCGATGGAGATGTTACTGCGTGACCAGTTTGCGCGTTGGGACAGGATTCGTAAGATCAGAAAGCCGATCATTGCTGCGGTGAGCGGCTTTGCACTCGGGGGCGGCTGCGAGCTGGTGATGACCTGCGATATGGTCATCGCATCGGAGACGGCGAAATTCGGTCAGCCGGAGATTAACATCGGTGTGATACCCGGTGCCGGAGGAACACAACGCCTCACCCGCGCAGTGGGCAAAGTGAAAGCAATGGAAATGGTGTTGACGGGAAGAATGATCTCCGCCGATGAGGCGTTGCGCTGGGGACTCATCAATAAAGTCGTGCCGGTGGAATACTATCTTGAGGAAGCAAAGTCATGGGCAAAGGAAATTGCATCCAAGCCACCTGTTGCCGTGAAGCTCGGCAAGGAATCCGTACTCAAGGCATTCGATACCACGATTGAGGGCGGACTCGAATTCGAACGGAAGAACTTCTATCTCCTCTTTGCCTCGGAAGATCAAAAAGAAGGAATGAAGGCCTTTGCCGAGAAGCGGAAACCGGATTGGAAAGGTAAATGAGCAGAAGAGCCGGATTATGGATTCGGGATTGGAGATTCTGGATGCGTAGTAGCTGCAGAGAGAATTCAGAACCGAGGATCACTCACCAGAATCTTGCATCAACAATCTATAATCCGGCAATTGTAACGTATACCAAACCCCAACCCCAAAACCTCTAACCACTTTTTCTATGCCCGACTTCCAGACTCTACTCTACAACAATTCCGACGGCGTTCTCACTATCACGATGAACCGTCCGGATGTGTACAACGCGTTCAATGAACAGATGAAGAAAGAATTGAACGATGCCTTCAAGGAAGCCGAGAAGGATACAGCCGTTCGGTGTGTTGTTTTGCGCGGCGCCGGCGACAAAGCTTTCTGTTCGGGACAGGATCTGAAAGAACACTCCGGCTCCAAGCGCTCGCTCAAAGAATCGCTGGAGAAATCCTACAATCCTCTTGTTCGCAAGATGCGTTCGATTGAAAAGCCGGTTATCGGGATGATCAACGGCGTCGCAGCAGGAGCAGGTTGCAGTGTTGCGCTTGCGTGCGATATGCGCATCATGTCATCGACGGCAAAGTTGATCGAAGTGTTTATCCGCATCGGACTTGTGCCCGACTCCGGCTCGCATTGGTTTCTCCCGCGGCTCACCGGCATGGCGCGGGCATTTGAGTACTGCGCAACGGGACGAGACATTACAGCGGATGAAGCATTGCAGGCAGGACTCGTCAATAAGGTTGCTACACCCGATCAGCTTGAGTCCACAACGATGGAACTTGCACGTTCGCTTGCGCAGGCGCCGACGCGTTCCATCGGCCTCATCAAACGGACGCTCAACAAAGCCCTTACCTCCGATCTCGATTCACTCCTTGACTACGAGGCACAAATCCAGCATATCGCATCAGAGACCGAGGACCATAAGGAAGGCATCAAGGCATTTCTCGAGAAGAGAAAAGCTGAGTTCAAGGGTAGATAAGCGCACACCGCGTATTCCGGTTCATCTCAAAGAAAGGAGACCACTATGTTCATGAAAGGCACTGGCGTAGTCGCCATGAGCGTTCTGCTCGTTGCATTTTCTTTTTCCTCGGAGAAGGCTGCCTTGCGGAAGGACCTCGAAGGGTTTCACCGGAAAATTTCAACCCCTTCGGAAGAAGCCCAGAAATATTTTGATCAGGGCTTTACACTCTACTACGGCTTCAATCACGATGCGGCGATCGAATCTTTTACCCAGGCGGCGGAACTTGATACGACATGTGCAATGGCGTGGTGGGGTCAGGCAATCTCCGCGGGACCGAACATCAATAACGCGGCAATGGACAGCGCGGCTTCGTATGCAGCCTGGCATGCGGTGCAACAGGCGCTTCGTCTCTCAACACATGCATCGCCTGTGGAACAGGATCTCATCCGTGCCCTCTTAGCCCGATACGCGTGGCCGGTTCCCGAGGACCGCAAAGCGCTTGATGTCGCGTATGCTGATGCGATGCGAAGTGTATGGAAGAAATACCCTGACGATCCGGACGCGGGCGCACTGTTCGCCGACGCAATGATGAACCTCCGTCCGTGGGATCTCTGGACTCCCACTGGCGAACCGCAACCCGGTACGCCGGAAATCGTTGCCACAATCGAGAAGGTACTTGAACTTGTACCCGACCACCCCGGTGCAACCCATTTCTACATTCACACAATGGAAGCCTCGCCGGAGCCCGGAAAGGCTCTTGCTGCCGCGAATGTTCTTCGTTCGCGTATTCCCGGCGCCGGACATTTGGTCCACATGCCTGCCCACATCGACATCCGTCTTGGCAGCTACGCCAACGCAATACGCGCCAACGAAATTGGAATTTCCGTGGACAGCACATGGGCTTCGCAGGGCGGAATCTATACAATGTATCGCGCACACAACTTCCACTTCCTCACGTACGCTGCAATGTTCGACGGACAGAAACAACGCGCAATGAAGTCGGCGCGGGACATGATTGGTCAGATTCCGATGGAAACCGTGCACGCATATGCAGACTTCCTTGATGGCTTCATGGCAACGCCGGTTCATGTGATGGTACGCTTCGGAATGTGGGAGGAGTTGCTCGCCGAGCCCAAGCCACCGGAGGACCTGACCGCAACCACGGCGTTCTGGCACTACAGCCGAACAGTTGCGTTTGCCGCTCTGAATCGCGTTGATGAATCCGCTGAGGAGTTTACAAAACTGCAAAAGGCATACGAGGCTGTGCAGGAGAGTCGGTTCATAGGCAACAACCCCGCTCGCACAGTGCTCAATGTAGGTTTGCCGATGGCGGAAGGAGAACTCGAATACCGGCGTGGCAATTATGATCGGGCGTTCGACCTTCTGCGTGAAGCCGTCCGTCGTGACGATGCTCTGCGGTACGACGAACCCTGGGGTTGGATGATGCCGGTACGTCATGCGCTCGGTGCTCTACTGCTCGAACAGAAAAACTACAAGGAAGCTGAGGAAGTCTACCGGGAAGACCTGCGCCTTCATCCGAACAACGGCTGGGCACTACGAGGACTTGCACAGTGCTATCGAAAGACCGGTCGGGCCAACGAAGCGGCGGATATTGACGCCCGGTTCGACGAGTCATGGTCGCGCTCCGATATCAAGATTACTGCTTCGTGTTTTTGCAGTGGTGGCGGAGAAGAGTAAGAACATCACGGGGTTGGAGCGTCATCGCCATTTGATTTTCCCTCAGGCATTGCCTATTTTGGTGGTGTAGCGTTATAATCATTCCTCACCCACCATCATTACAGGATGTCTGAACAGGATCCCCTAATCGCGCGTCTCCAGGAGGAGAACCTTCGACTGCGCCGCGCAGTCGAAGAGCTCTCTATTCTTAACGACCTTGCCAGAACAATTGCCGCGTCCCTCGATCCTCAAGAAATCATGGGGACCATTATCAGGCGTTCACTCCGTGCTGTAAATGCCGAACAGGGTGTTATTACGCTCGTTGAGCAGGCAGCCGCGGATCCGATGAAAACGCTGGTACGCGCCAACCTGAGTTCCTCCGGACAGGAAACCTTTCACCTCAACCAGGCGCTCGTCGGTTGGATGCACCTCAATAAAATGCCGTTGTTAGTGAATACGCCCCAATCCGACGACCGATTCAGGGGTGTGAAGTGGGATTTGACCATACGCACCATTCTGTGCGTTCCCATGATGATCAAGTCGGAATTAAAGGGTGTGCTCACCGTCTATAACAAGAAAGAGGGCAAGGCGTTCTCAGAAGAAGATCAACGCCTGCTGGCGATCATTGCGGGACAATCTGCACAGATCATAGAGAATGCGCGCCTCAACGACGGTGAAAAACGATTCGTGAAAATGCAGGAGGAAGTCCGACTCGCTGCCCGCATTCAAACCGACCTGCTTCCCAAGGAACCACCGGTTGTTCCGGGGTATGACATTTCCGGTATTACCATTCCCGCGCAGGAAGTCGGTGGCGATTATTTTGATTTCATCACCATTGATAACGACCGCCTCGGAATATGTCTGGGCGATGTCACAGGCAAGGGATTACCTGCTTCTCTCCTGATGGCAAACACTCAGGCTACGTTGCGGGGCCAGGCACTGTTTGATATTTCCGTTCGCGAATGTATTACCCGCTCCAACAAACTTCTTTTTCAGAGCACCAATCCCGAAAAATTTGTAACGCTCTTTTACGGTTATCTGAACCAGGTCAACCACCAACTCTCCTATTGCAATGCCGGGCACGAACCTCCAATACTTCTTCGTTCGGACGGATCACTCCTCACGTTGAACACCGGCGGGTTGGCCCTGGCGATGCTTGAAGCGTTTCCTTTTGAAGAGGAAACGGTCTCCCTCCTTCCGGGCGATGTTCTCCTCATCTGCTCCGATGGCATTACGGAAGCAATGAACACCATGCAAGAGCAGTTCGGCACGGAGCGTCTGGAACAGGTGATACGAAGCCATCGTGGCTCCACCTCAGCCCAGCTCATCAATGCCATTGTTGACACTGTGAGAAAGCACGCAGGTGCCGCACCACAAACCGACGATATGACACTCATCGCAATCAACCGGCAAGCATAAGTCCCTACCATTCATCAGATGTGGAGGCCATCCATGTACATGCGCATGGTTCGCGCCAGAGTTAAGGCTGGACAACAGGATTTCCTTCGCTCATACTATGAAAAAGAAATCATAACCCAACTTGCCCGTGTACCGGGCTGCCTCTACGTTGGCCTGCTCAACAACACGCGCAACCCTGAAGAGGTCATCTCGATGACGCTGTGGGAATCGCAGGAGCGTTCGGATGCGTACGCCCGAAGTCCGTTGTTCACCTCCATGCTCGCGAGCATCCAACCGTTTCTCATCGCATCCGCAGAGTCCCGTCTCCAATTATCTGAAGACTTTACGCTTGAATTCATCCCCGTGGAAGAAAAACCGGTCATTGAGAACTATTCTGTGGAAGTGACAGGGGGTGCCGAGAGTCTGGATCAGGCAACGAAGATGGCCCCGTGGGTGAGAATAGTACTCATCAAAATCGCTGCGGGAAAAGTGGAGGAATTCAAAAAGATTTACACCACCTCCGTCGTCTCTGCGTTACGAACCGTAAAGGGATGCCGACATGTTTTCCTGAGCCAAAGCGCCGAGCACCCAACAGAGTTCATTTCGACGACCGTGTGGGACAGCCTCGAAGAAGCTGATGCATATGACCATGGCGGGCTCTTCAAGATGTTGATGGAATGGATGAAGCACACTCTTCCCGATCTGTATCAATGGAAGATGGATCAGCAGGCGGCGGGCGGATCACCTGTCATAACAAGCGAGGAACTTGTGGTGGAGAATTATACCGTTATGACCGCGAAGAGCTTCGGGGAAAATCAATGACAACGAAACAATATCCGAAGGAATAAATGTATCATGATTGGTTCCACAATCTCTCATTATAAGATTCTTGATAAGTTGGGCGAAGGCGGCATGGGGGTGGTGTACAAGGCACAGGATCTCACGCTCGACCGTCCGGTTGCAATAAAGCTTCTCACTTCTCATCTATCCAACACCGCGGAGAACAAAGCGCGTTTCATGCAGGAAGCAAAATCTGCCGCCGCTCTCAACCATCGCCACATCCTCGGTGTCTATGAAATTGATGACCATAACGGCTCGATGTTCCTTGTTATGGAGTATGTCGATGGCAAAACCCTGAAGAAACACATCGCAGATCTCCAATCAGGCTCTGGGCTGCCTGTGGATCAGGCGGTTAATTGGATCATCCAGATTGCGGAAGGACTTGACGCTGCCCACCAGAAACAGATTGTCCACCGGGACATCAAGAGTGAAAATATCATGATCGACCGGAACGGGCAACTCAAGATCATGGACTTTGGACTGGCGAAGCTCAAGAGCAGCGCAGGGCTGACAAAGACCGGCACATCGCTTGGCACGCTTTCATACATGTCACCCGAGCAGGCGCAAGGTGTTCCTGCCGATCATAGGTCTGATCTCTGGTCGTTAGGCGTGGTGTTCTTCGAGATGCTGACAGCCGATCTCCCTTTCAAAGCCGAGCACGAAGCGGCGCTGCTCTATCTCGTCGTCAACGAAGAATCCCCCGTTCCCAGCGCATTTGACCGGAGGATACCACATCAGGTTGATGCTGTCGTCCGGAAAATGCTTGCCAAGGACCGGACACAACGGTATCAAAGCATGCAGGACCTCATCGCTTCGCTGAAAGCGCTCAAGTCAGAGATCGAGGCCTCAACCACCGCCGCGCCAAGGAAAGCCATTGCCGTGCTTCCGTTTGGTAATATCAGCGCCGAAAAGGAAAACGAATACTTCGGCGACGGCTTGATGGAGGAACTGATCGTCAACCTCTCCCGCCTGAAAGACATCGAGGTCGTTTCGCGGACAACGTCACAACAGTATAAGGGAACGAAGAAGGACATCAAAACCATTGGCCGCGAGCTTGGTGTTCGCTACATCCTCGAAGGAAGTGTGAGAAAGTTCCAGGACAACCTCCGCATCGCCGTGCAGCTTGTCGATGTGGAGAGTGATCGCCAGTTGTGGGCGGAGTCGTACAAGGGCACGCTCGCTGATGTCTTCGACATCCAGGAACAAGTCTCCAAGGAGATCGTGGATGCGCTGATGGTGAAATTGACGCCATCGGAGCAAGTCGTTCTCACCAAACGGTCAACGGTGAACCCCGAGGCATTCGACTGTTACCTCCGGGCGCGGGAATTTCTGTATCGCCGGACGAAGAGCAGTCTGCAGTTTGCCATCCAGTTGTTCCAGCGTGCCATTGAGCTTGATACGCGATACGCTCCCGCATATGCGGGCTTGGGCGAAGCGTATGCCACACTTCATTACGACTACGACACCAAGGAGATCTGGGTTGACAAGGCAATCGAATCAAGTCTGAAAGCATTGATGTATGATTCAACGGTCTCCGAGGCATACGCAGCGCTCGCCCTCGCATACTTCAGCAAGAAGTCCCTTCAGGAAGCGGAAGCCGCAGCAAAGAAAGCCATCGATCTTGGTCCCAATATTTTTACCGGATACTGGGTATTGGCGCGAATCTATCATGTCACAGACAGGGACAGGCAATCAATTGACCTTCTGAAGAAGACAATCTCCCTGAATCCGGATTTCCATACCGCGTACTCTCAGCTCCGTATGGTATATGAAAGATTGGGAGAGAAGAATGAATATGAGAAGATTCTCAACATGGCCCTCGATATTCTCCCCAAATATCTGGCCCGCCACCCCGACGATGCACGATCACGCAATTATTATGCGACAGAACTGGCTCAAGTCGGCCGGAAGGAAGAAGCAAAGGCGGAACTGAAGAAGTCGCTTGAGCTGAGTCCGGATGATCCCCTCATGATGTACAACTCCGCCTGTTGTTATTCGCGACTTGGTGAAAATGGACTTGCTATCGAAGCACTCAGGAACTCCATTGCAGCGGGCCTTGAGGACTACGACTGGATTCGCACCGATCCTGATTTTGACGGCATCAGGAACGAGCCGGGGTATATTGAGTTGTTAAAAGGAAAATAGCATGTTCGGTCAGACAATCTCACATTACAAGATTCTGGAGAAGCTAGGCGAAGTGCCAAACTTCCCCACAAGCGATATTCAACGAGTGGATGGAAGTTTGAGCATCCCGCCGTTTTCTGGCGGGAGCCGCAGGAGGCTGCGATGATTGGCCAAACGATTTCGCACTACAAGATTCTCGAGAAACTGGGTGAAGGTGGTATGGGCGTGGTGTACAAAGCCCAGGACACAAAACTCGACCGCATTGTTGCGCTCAAGTTTCTCCCTCACCATCTCACAACCAATGAGGCGGAGCAGGCGCGCTTTCTTCAGGAGGCAAAAGCGGCCTCGGCACTCAACCACCCGAACGTCTGCAGCATTCATTCCATCGGAGAGCACGAAGAACGCAATTTCATCGACATGGAACTTGTCGAAGGAGAGACGTTGCGGCAGAAAGTCCTCGTGCGGGTGGACGGCCGTCCGCCCCTACAGGTGAACGATGCGATTGGGTATGCAATCCAAATCGGGGAGGCATTGCATGAAGCACACTCGAAGGGAATAGTCCATCGAGACATCAAATGCGAGAATATTATGGTCAACACCCGGAACCAGATCAAGGTGATGGATTTCGGGCTTGCGAAGTTGAAAGGCTCACTCAAACTCACGAAGGCCTCCTCTACTGTCGGCACGCTCGCCTACATGGCGCCCGAACAGATTCAAGGTGGCGAGGTTGACGGACGCTCGGACATCTTCTCGTTTGGCGTTGTGTTGTTTGAAATGCTGACGGGCAAGATGCCGTTCCGTGGTGAGCACGATGCTGCAATCATGTATTCCATTCTGAATGAAGAGAGTGATGCGGTTCAGAAGTACCGGCAGGACGCATCTCCCGAATTGGACCGCATAATTCACCGTGCCCTCGAAAAGGACCCGGCTGATCGGTACCAGCATGTTGATGACATGGTGAGTGAACTACGGAGATTACTGAAAACATCTGCCCGCGTAGTTCGCCCTGAACAGGGGGAACAGTCAAGAACTCATCAGACAACGAATTTTCCCTTTGAATCGCCAGGTAAGTCAAACGCGAAGTGGTGGATTGGCGCAACCTCTGCTGTAGTTCTTGCGATAGTAGCATGGTTCCTCTTCTTTGGCAAGCCCCCTCAAGCTCCCCTCGAAGCCATGGAATTCTCCAGGCTGACTTCTAACGGGAAAGTTGCAGAAGCAGTTGTCTCGCCGGATGGCAAATACCTGGTCTATAGCAGGGAAGATGCGGGAAAAGTAAGCTTATGGATCCGTCAGATGGCTACAGGCAGTAACGTACAGATTTCGTCGCCGGCCGAAGAAGGATTATGGGGATTGACCTTCTCGCCGGACGCAAATTTTCTTTATTACAACCAGTGGGACAAGGAGAGTAAAACTCATAACGTGCACCAGATTCCGGTTTTGGGTGGCCATCCAAAAAAAATTATGGAAGATGTTGCAGGCCCAATCTCACTTTCACCGGATGGAAAGAGGATGGTGTTTTACCGTTGGATTGTAGGGACTGCTGAAGGCAGGATAATCGTAGCTCACCTCGACGGCAACGGGGAGCGAATACTGATTAGGGGCAAAGCACCTACGTACATGTCTGCTCCGGCCTGGTCGCCGGATGGTAACAGCATAGCTTATGCAGGCGGGAGAAATGACTCGGTGAATATACTTACAGTACCGCCGGAGGGGGGAACGGAGAAACAGGTTTCCGAGAAGAGTTGGTTTGGTGTCGAAGGATTGGTTTGGCTGGCAGACGGCAGTGGTCTGGTACTGACCTCTAAATCTCAGATCTGGCAGGTCGCTTATCCGGGTGGAGATGCACACAGAGTTACCAATGATCTAAATACCTATGGGAGGGTTAGCGTCACCGCAGACAGGAAAATGCTGGTCACGGTGCAATCCGAAATCCTCAGCAATATCTGGGTGCTGCCCGGGCTGGAGACCGAGCGCGCCAAAAAGGTTTCCGATGATGTGTCAGGCGGAGCCTCTTGGACACCGGATGGAAAAATAGTATATGGCTCCAACGCGAGCGGCCGTCCAGAAGTATGGACCATTGACGCAGATGGCAGCAATACCAGACAATTGACCAATGATATCCAACTGGGGGGAACGCCACGGGTTTCATCGGATGGACGGTATATTGTTTTCACCTCATATCGGCCTCCGAGCAGCAACGTATGGCGAACGGAAATAGATGGCAGTGGGCTCAAACAGCTTAGCAAAAGCAACTATGACGGTGAATCGGTTATTTCCCCAGACGGTAAATGGGTGATTTATGGCTCGGCGAAGGACAATTTCTTTCTCTGGAAGGTGTCTATTGAAGGGGGAGAGCCGGTTCGATTGACCGATAAGCATTCCCATAGCCCTGCAATCTCACCGGACGGAAAGTTCATAGCCTGTCTCATTCAGCAAGAAGAAGATGGAAAAGGACACAAGATAGCCATTCTCTCCTCTGAGGGAGGCTCCCCTCTTAAGATCATAGATAAAGACGTTCAGTTTATATGGATGCCGGACGGAAAAGCTCTGTGCTATGCAGAAGTAAACCTGGGTATCACCAACCTTTTCAGTCTGCCTCTGGATGGCGGTCCGCCCAAACAGCTGACAAATTTCAAGGCCGATTTGATTTTTGCATTCGATTGGTCAAAGGATGGCAAGCAATTACTCGTGGTGCGGGGCACAGTCAAGAATGATGCGATTCTGATCACTAACTTTTGAGCTTCAAAGCAAATCTATGATTGGACAATCGATTTACTATTACGAGATTCTCGAGAAGCTCCATCTTACAGATGCCAGCCCGCATGCATTCTGGCAGGGCAGACAAGTCGGAAAAGGTGGGCTCCCTTGTCGAAACATAACGCGTTGGAAAGTAAATGTATGATCGGTAGTACTATATCTCATTGTAAGATCCTGGAGAAATTGGGCGAAGGAGGAATGTCCGAAAATTGCCCACGAACTTCTTTTGTGAGTGGTTGCAATTTTCAGGATCCGCCGTCTTTTTGGCGGAGGTGTGGAATATGATCGGTCAAACAATCTCACACTATAAAATTCTTGAGAAACTCGGCGAAGGCGGCATGGGCGTTGTCTACAAAGCCCAGGACATGAACCTCGACAGGATTGTCGCACTGAAGTTCCTTCCTTCCCGCCTTTCTGCTTCCGAGGAAGATAAGTCCCGCTTTATGCAGGAAGCGAAAGCGGCTGCGATGTTAAACCACCCCAATATCTGCACCATCCACGCAATAGAGGAAATAGACGGGCAACTGTTCATTGTGATGGAATGCGTAGATGGAACCACTCTACGCGAAAGTATCCTCCGTAAGGGCGAGGTCACCTCGCCCTTACCCTTGAACAACGCAATCTCCTACGCAATCCAAATCGGCGAAGCATTGCAGGAAGCTCACAGCAAGAACATCGTTCACCGCGACATCAAGTCTGAGAACATCATGGTGAACAGCAAGAACCAGATCAAGGTGATGGACTTCGGGCTTGCGAAGCTGAAGGGATCAATGAAACTGACCCGGACATCCAGCACGGTGGGCACGCTTGCCTACATGGCCCCCGAGCAGATTCAGGGTGGCGATGTTGATGCGCGGTCGGATATTTTTTCATTCGGCATTGTGTTGTTTGAGATGCTCACCGGCAAATTTCCGTTCCGCGGTGAACATGATGCCGCCATGATGTACTCCATCCTGAATGAAAAACCGGAAAGCCCGCGGACCTATGTACCCGACATTCCTGAATCTTGTGAGCGCATCATCGAGAAGGCGTTAGAGAAAAACCCGGAAGAACGGTACCAGTCGATTGCTGATCTTTTGGCCGACTTGCGACGCTGGAAACGTGATTCGGCCGGCACAAGCCGGGTTGAAAGTGGTGCATACAGGTCGATGGGGAGATCTGCAACCGTTCCCATTCAACCGCAACGCAGCTCAAAGAAGTGGTGGCTTGTAGGAGGGGTTCTCGGAATCGGAATAATCGCGGCGGTAATTTTCTTCCTTCGTCCGAGTGATTCCGCCTCATCCGAAAAGAAAACACTGGCAGTCATCCCATTCACGAATCAGTCCGAACCGGAGCGCGAATACTTTGCCGACGGTATTGCGGAGGAGATTACAACGCGGCTTTCAAGTCTTTCGGGAATCGGAGTGATTGCCCGTGCAAGTGCGTGGCAGTATAAAGGAACGAAGAAATCGGTCAAGGAAATCGGAGAAGAACTCGGCATTGACTATGTCCTCATGGGCACTGTTCGATGGTCGGGCGGGGACGACCAGAGCTTGCAGGTTCGCGTACGTCCCGAATTGATTGATGTCCGGTCGGGACTTCAAGTGTGGGCCAACACGTTTGACACTCCGTTCAAGAATGCGTTCGCCATTCAATCGGACATTGCGCAACAGGTGGCTCAAGCCCTCAATGTGAACCTTCTTTCCCCTGAAGCAGCCGCACTCCAACACAAACTTACCTCGAATGCCGAGGCGTACGATTACTTTCTCAAGGGGTTTGAGTACGTCAATCGGTCTTCATCGAAGGCAGACCGGGAAATCGGTATTGAGCAATTTGAGCGCGCTGTTGCTCTTGACCCATCGTTCGCCGCGGCGTATGCACAGATGGGCGCTGCTCACGCAAGTATGTACTGGTTTTACTACGATCGCACACAGGAACGCGTGGAGAAAGCCCGGATCGCTGCCGAGAAAGCCCTTGCCCTCGCTCCCAACCTCTCCGTTTCTCACGAAGCCATGGGATGGTATCACTATCACACCAAGCTTGACTACGACGCAGCCATCAGGGAATTCTCGATTGCACTTGATCTCCAACCGAACAACCCGGATATCTCCTATGGTATGGCCGCGGTGCTTCGGCGACAGGGAAAAATGAGTGAATCCGTTGAGCAGTGGAAAAAGACGCTTGCAAGCAATCCGCGCGCTTCTGAAATAGAGCGGCAATTGGGTGAGACCTTGACTCTGGAAAGAAAATACGAAGAAGCTGATCAGCACTATCGAAACGTGATCGGGTTGGCTCCGGACAACGCCACTGTGCATGGCCAGCGCGCACTGAACCTCCTGTTGTGGAAGGGCGATCTTCGTTCGGCGACAGAGGCGATTGACAAAGGGATGCAATACGGACGATCGACATCGAGCGAGGATCGACTCCTGTTTTACATGGAATACAAGATTGCTTTGGCCACAGGAGACTTTGCCGCGGCCGAACGGGCAGTGGGACGGATGGAAACCACCTTCGGCATGGACAATCAATTTGTTTACTATCCACGTTCATTTCTCCTTGCACAGATCGAGGACTTACGAGGATCGAGTGCAAAGGCCCGAGTATTCTACCAGAGCAGTCTTGACACAATTCAGCAACGGCTCAAGGAAAACCCCGACGACGAGCGTGCATACAGTTCGCTGGGAATCTCGTACGCCGGCCTTGGACGCTTTGCGGAAGCGGTAAGTGCTGGCGAGCGCGGACGTGACCTGTTGCCCGTCGAGAAGGAAGCTTGGCGCGGATCCTACCGCCTCATCGACCTGGCGCAGGTCTATACCATGACTGGTGATCACGACAAAGCGATTGATGTTTTGAAACGCCTTCTATCAATTCCTTCTGATTTGTCAAGTAACTGGATCAAGCTTGATCCGCAATGGAAGGCGCTGCGCGGTAACAAGAAATTTCAGGCTCTCGTGGAATCGCATTTATAACCGAATCTCGGGTCATCGAATTCACAGCGAGCATCCGATGAATCTTCACGGATCACAAAGGGGTTTAGTATGATCGGTACTACCGTTGCACATTATGCGCCAAAGGCGCATCCGCCTGGGGTGGATAAGATTCTTGAAAAGCTCGGTGAAGTGCCAAACTTCCCCACGAGCGATATTCAGCGAGTGGATGGAAGTTTGAGCATCCCGCCGTTTTCTGGCGGGAGCTGTAGGAGGCTACGATGATTGACACGACCATCTCTCACTATAAGATACTAGAAAAGCTCGGTGAAGGCGGCATGGGAGTCGTCTACAAAGCCCAGGACACCAAGCTCGATCGCCTCGTCGCGCTGAAGTTCCTTCCCTCACACCTCGCAGCCTCCGCTCAGGACAAGACACGATTCATACAGGAAGCAAAGGCTGCCTCGGCGCTAAATCATCCCAATGTCTGCACGATCCACGACATCCAGGAACATGACGGACAAATGTTCATTGTCATGGAATTCGTTGACGGCCAGACGTTACGGGAAAAGCAAAACAGCCTTTCTTTTAAACAGGCAGTGGACATAAGTATCCAGATCGCTGATGGACTTGCGACAGCTCACGAGAAGGGTATCGTCCACCGTGATATCAAGCCCGAGAATATCATGGTGCGCAAGGATGGTATTGCGCAGATAATGGATTTTGGTCTGGCGAAACTCAGAGGCAATGTCTCCCGTCTGACGAAGGAAGGGAGCACAGTCGGTACAGCAGGATACATGTCGCCTGAACAGGTACAGGGACATGATGCTGACCACCGGAGTGACATCTTTTCGTTCGGTGTTCTGATGTATGAACTGCTCACCGGACAGCTTCCGTTCAGAGGGGTACATGAGACTGCTCTTGCTTATGAGATCGTCAACGTTGATGCCGCTCCGATGTCCACTGTGAAGCCTGACATTGATGCGGGGCTTGATGCAATCGTTCTTGATTGTCTGGAAAAAGACCCGAGAGAACGTTGTCAGTCTATTGCCGAAGTTGCACGCGACCTGCGAAGGGTGAAAAGGGAATCAACGCGTCAACGCGCAAGCCGTATTACGGCTGCACCGGCGTACAATACTTCTGGGGTTCAAGGCCGGGTAAGTTCAGTTCGTGGCAGTTCCGCAGTGGTTGCGAATGAAGAGCAACTGCCTCGCCCCTCCGTATCGCGTTTGCCGTGGATTGTGAGCGGAGTTCTTTTTCTTATAGCGTCTGCAGCGATTGGCTACATGCTGTTTCCAAAACCTGTTGTGCCTCCGCCTCCATTACCTGTCACCCGTGCGTATATTCTTCCCCCTTCGAGAGTGAACTTCAATGTTTCGAACGGCGGGCATCTCGCTGTTTCGCCGGATGGGAAAAAAATAGCATTTGTAGGATCTGATACAACCGGTTCAAATCAACTCTGGGTTCGCTCTGTGGAATCGTTAACTCCCGTTCCACTTGCCGGGACGCTCGGGGCAACCCATCCGTTCTGGTCTACCGATGGAAAGTCGCTGGCATTTTTTGCAGGCGGCAAACTCAAGAAAATCGATGCCGCAGGAGGACCTGTTGTGACAATCTGCGATGCCGCTGACGGACGTGGAGGGACATGGAACAATGCAGGCATGATCATCTTTACCCCGAACTCTCTCGATGCTTTGTATAAAGTTTCAGCCGCCGGAGGGGTTTCGGTAGCGGTCACCAAATTAGACACAGTGAGTAAAATTCAAAGTCACCGCTGGCCCCACTTCCTTCCCGATGGCAAGCATTTCATATATACGACGCAGGCCGCTGCAACGGGGGCAGAAAGCGATATGGTCAGGATTGCCCGCCTGCCCGCCGGACCGATGTCGGGCGAGCCGGACGGGCAGGCCTCTCTTGATTCAACGGTCGATTCACTTTTGATGCGAGGGAATTCCAACGTTGAGTACGCGTCCGGTTATTTGTTGTTCCATCGTCAGGCGATGCTCATGGCACAGCCGTTCGACACGGCAACATTTCGGTTTACCGGCGATGCTGTTCCGATCGCTGAACAACTGCAATACAACGACGGGAGAAGCAGAGCCATGTTCTCGGTATCGAACAATGGCGTTCTTATTTATCAGAGCGGCGAAGAACAACAAACAAAGTTTGCGTTCTTCGACCGTGCCGGGAACCGGCTCAGTCTTCTTGACACGAAATGGCCCAGGGAAGGAAGACTCTCGCACGACGGGAAAAAGATCGCTTACAGGTTTTTTGATCTGCAAAACCGCCAAAATGATATATGGTTGTATGAAATAAACGGCGGGCGAAGCTCCCGTTTCACATTTGATCCGGCGAACGAGGCGGGTCCATTTTGGTCGCCTTATGATGATTCTGTTGTGTTCAGTTCAAATAGAAACGGCAAAGTCGATCTCTATATTAAAAGCGCGAATGGAACAGGAACAGAACAATTACTTGTAAAGTCTGATGATGGTAAATTTGTTACAGATTGGTCGCTGGACGGCAAATACCTGACGTATTCCGCATTGAGCAACCAAAAAACGAAATGGGATTTATGGCTGCTACCTCTCTCAGGCGACCGAACGCCGGTACCGTTTCTTCAGACGGAATTTGCCGAGGGCGGCGGAACTTTTTCTCCCGACGGCAAATGGATTGCATACCAATCAGATGAGTCGGGGAAGGGCGAAGTGTATGTCCGTGCCCTGGATGGAACAGCAGGGAAATGGGGGATTTCTATCAATGGCGGGAATGCCCCCAGATGGTCGCGGGATGGGAAGACTATTTTTTTTAACGCTGCTCGAAAAGCAATGGGAGCGGCTGTCAGAGTTGTACAATCGGCCATTGTTGTTGATTCTGTCCGAGCGCTCTTTGATTATGAATCAAGAGGAATCTCAGGAGGCATTCAGGACGTGAGCGGAGACGGGCAGAAATTTCTTTTTATGGTAACGGAGCTTCATCAAACGTCGCCGCCGATTACGCTCGTAATAAATTGGAATGAGGAGTTGAAGAAGAAGTAATTGCTGGGGAGGCACTTTAACCACTACGTCAAAAGCACGGGTGGTGTTTACGAAGCATCAAGCAATAAGGTCTTCGGTCAAGGGGACGAGTTCTCGTTCCAATTCACCAGAACAGAAAAGAGAAACATATGATTGGCACAACAATATCGCACTACAAAATACTTGATGAACTGGGACGTGGCGGGATGGGCGTGGTTTATAAAGCCCAGGACCTCAGTCTTGATCGTTTTGTGGCTCTGAAGTTTCTTCCTCCACACCTCCATGCCTCGGAACAGGACAAGGCGCGGTTTATCCAGGAAGCCAAGGCGGCGAGCGCCCTGAACCATCCAAATATATGTACGATCCACGCTATTGAGAACGTGGAAGGTCCCGCCTCCGCTGGCGCTTCGGCGCCTGCCCGCCTCGGAGAATCCTCTCAAGCAAGCGGGGACAAGCAGATGTTCATCGTGATGGAGTTTGTCGATGGACAGACGCTGCGCGACCGTAAAACCACTGCAACCATCTCCTTAAAACAAGCCATTGATATCGGCATTCAAATAGCCGATGGGCTTGCCGCTGCACACGAAAAGGGGATTGTTCACCGGGATATCAAGCCCGAGAACATTATGATCCGTAAGGACGGCATAGCTCAGGTCATGGACTTCGGGCTTGCAAAGCTTCGTGTTGGAGCCGGCGTCTCGAAGCTCACGAGAGAAGGAAGCACTATTGGCACAATCGGCTATATGTCTCCGGAACAAGTTCAGGGACTCGAGGCGGACCACCGGAGCGATATCTTCTCGCTTGGTGCAGTACTCTACGAATTGTTTACCGAGCATCTTCCTTTCAAAGGTGTGCATGAAACCGCGTTGATGTATGAGATTGTGAACGTTGATGCTGCCCCGATGGCTTCTGTCAGGCCGGCAATTGATCCGGCACTTGATGCAATTGTTCTGGAGTGTCTGGCGAAAGAGCCGGGTGAACGCTATCAATCTGTTGCCGAGGTTTCAAAAGAGCTTCGCAGGTTCAAGCGGGAATCAAGCAAAGAACGGGTGAGCCGGGTGACCGCTGTCCGTGATGCGTACAAGAATCCCACCGGCGAGATCCAGGCAGCGCTTCCACAGTCTTCAAGGAGCGAACCACCGGAAAAGAAAAGAACACTTCCGGTGTTATGGATTTCCACTACTGCACTTTTTGTGCTTGCCACAGCAGGCCTTGCTTTTCTTTACTTGAGCCAACCTTCAAGAGAAGTAAGCCCGGTGCGTTTTACCATTCCCCCTCCGGAGAAGGGCGCGTTTCTCGGCCAGGTTCCCATAGTCTCTCCTGACGGACTCAAGGTCGCTTTTGTCGCAAGGGATTCGGTGGGGAGATCGCTTATCTGGGTCAGGCCCCTCTCCTCTGTTCTTGCCACACCACTTCCGGGAACGGATGAAGGGTCCTACCCCTTTTGGTCCCCCGACAGTCGCTTTCTCGGATTCTTTCAAAGCGGGAAACTCAAAAAAATAGACGCATCTGGTGGGCCCCCTCAGACGATTACAGACGCCAACCAGGGGAGGGGTGGCACGTGGAGTGCCGCAGGAATCATTGTATTTACACCGAGTTTTTCAACTGGACTGCAGCAGGTTTCTGAAGCCGGGGGTACTCCTGCTGATGTGACGACGCTTGATTCTGCGCGCTTGGAGGATTCTCATCGTTGGGCAAGCTTTCTGCCTGATGGCCGTCACTTTACGTATCTCCGGCGAAGTACGAATGATGAGAAGACCGGGCTCTACCTTGGATCTCTTGATTCGAAGGAGAATACCCTTCTGCTCCCGGTCAAATCCAATGCAGTCTACGCCTCTCCCGGCTATCTGCTATTCATCAGGGATCGCTCGCTTATGGCTCAACCGTTTGACGCGGGCAAACTGCAATTGAGCGGACAGGCATTTCCCATTGCAGAAAATGTAGGGTTTGAGCCGACGTTCAGTTACGGGCTCTTCTCTGCATCTGCAAACGGAGTTCTTGCCCTTGATGTTGGAACAGGTGCAACGGGCAACAGACAGCTTGTGTGGTATGATCGTGCCGGAAAACGTCTGGAGAAAGTGGGAACTGCCGGTATTGTGTTTGACTTTGCACTCTCTCCAGATGAAAAGCGGGTCGTCTTCCGTCGCATCGATCAGCAGACAAGGAACAACGATCTCTGGATACTTGACCTCGCCCGTCAGACCGAGTCTCGTTTTACGTTTCGACAAACAGTGGATGATGACCCGGTCTGGTCGCCCGACGGAACAAGGATTATCTTTGATTCAAACCCCGAAGGGGTTGGCAATATTCATCAAAAGATTGCGACCGGAGCCGGTAGCGAAGAGGTTCTTCTTAAATCGACGTCCGGAAATTTTCCTCTCAGTTGGTCGCCGGATGGGCAGAATATCCTCTACCAGAGTGAAGATCCCAAAACAAAAGTCGATTTGTGGATATTGCCGACTGTAGGAGATAAGAAACCCTATCCATATGTCCAAACGGAAGCATTGGAGTTCAGCGGCAACTTCTCTCCGGATGGCCGCTGGATTGCCTATTCCTCGGATGAATCAGGAAGGTTTGAGGTGTATGTTCAGGCGTTTCCGCTCACTCAGGGGAAATGGCAGGTGTCGACCGGCGGCGGTGGGATGCCGGTTTGGGGAAAGGATGGAAAAGAACTTTTTTATCTTGCACCGGACAAGAAGTTGATGGCGGTTGATGTCAAAGGGACAGGTACGTCCTTTGAGCAAGGAATACCGCAGCCGCTGTTTGATGCGGATGTTGACAATTTTGCGTCTGTTAACAGGTATACCGTCTCAAGAGATGGCAAGCGGTTTCTTGTCAACACCTCGGTAGAGGGCACAAGTGCGAAACCGATCATGGTAGTAATGAACTGGACGGCGGAGATAACAAGGAAATGATCGGCCAAATTCCAAAATCACCCACGAGCTCATTACAGCGAGTGGCTGTGATTTTGCGAATCCCGCCATTGTTTGGCGGGACAATTACAAGGATTACGCAATGATCGGCCAGACGATTTCTCACTATAAAGTTCTTGAAAAGCTTGGTGAAGGCGGGATGGGTGTTGTCTATAAGGCCGAAGATACTACGCTCAAACGAATAGTAGCCCTGAAGTTTCTCCCCGGGCACGTGAGTTCCAGCGCTCCGGACAAAGCTCGCTTCCTGCAAGAAGCCCAAGCAGCTGCTGCGCTGAATCATCCCAACATTTGCACCATCTACGGTATTGAAGAATCCGCCTCCGTTCCTCAAAGCGGGACTGCGGCGGACAGGCATGATAATCAAACCTTTATCGCCATGGAGTTTGTTGATGGCCAGAAGTAAGGCCAAAGGAAAGCAATGATCTGCTCAACAAAGAAAAGTTTATCACTTATGCCATCTCTCTGCAGTTGTCCTCGCTGGTCAGTGATTGCATTGGCGATTATTCATTTCATCATCAACGTGCCTGCTCTTGCCGATGATGCTGTGAAAGGCGCCGGCGGGCGTGAAGAGTTGATATCCCTCTTTCGTGAATTCCGGGTGCTGGCGCAACCGACGATGCCTGATGGTGTTCCCGACTACAAGGCGGAAACGATGTCGGCAACGCACCGCAAGCTGCAAGCTCTTCAGGAACGCCTTGCGTTAGTGGATACCGCCAACTGGCCGCTGGAACAACGGGTGGATTATGAGTTGCTGCGGGCTGAAATGAACGGATTGGATTTCCACATCCGGGTTCTTCAACCATGGACACGGGATCCAGCGTACTATGCATTGGTCTGGTCATATCAAAGCGACACGCCAGCGCATGAAGGACCGACCAGCCACGGGGCAATCGAACTCTGGCAATACACCTTCCCGCTGTCGCTGGCAGACGCAGTGAAGCTGGGGAATGAACTGAAGCTCATCCCCCCCTTTCTCCGGCAGGCCCGGATCAACCTGTCGGGCAACGCCCGCGACCTCTGGATGGTCGGCATCACCAACATTCGCGATCAGGCCAACGATCTGGATGACCTGGCAACGAAAACGGCCAATGCGGGGAGTGAGTTCAGGAAGATTCTCGCGGAAGCGAAGGAAGCGACTGTGAGTTTTGCGGAATGGCTGGAACAACAAGCTCCGTCAAAGACCGGTTCGTCGGGAATCGGCAAAGAGGCCTATACGTGGCATCTGCGGAACGTGTTGCTGGTCCCCTTTTCCTGGGAGGATGAGGTTGCACTGTTGAAACGTGAGCTTGACCGCGCGTATACCATGCTGAGTCTAGAACGGCACCGCAATCGAAAACTTCCGCCCATACAGCCGGCATCAGATTCCGCTGAATTTGATCGTCGAACGGACGCATCCGTCAGCAAGCTGATGAATTTTCTGAAGAACCAGGATATCCTTACGGTCCGCTCCTACATGGAGCCAGAACTCCGGAAGCACATTGGTGAATTCCAGCCTGTGGAACAACGGAACTTCTTCATGAATGTGGTGCATCTGGAGCCTGCAGTGTTGTACTCCCACTCAACGCACTGGTTTGAAACCGCGATGATGAGAGATGAGCCGCATCCGAATCCGTTGCGGCGTGACGCGTTGCCGTACAATATTTGGATGAGTCGCTCTGAAGGCCAGGCAACCGGCGTCGAGGAGAGGTTCATGCACGCCGGACTGTATGACGACAACCCGCGCGCGCGAGAGCTTGTCTGGATTATGCTGGCTTTTCGTTGCGCCCGTGGGCTTGCATCATTGTACGCACATGCAAATGAAATCACACTGGAAGAAGCCCGTGCGTATCAAATTCAATGGACGCCCAATGGCTGGGTGGGTGAAGATCTGAGCCTTGTGGGCTTCGAGCAGCATCTGTATCTGCGCCAGCCGGGGTACGGCACGTGCTATGTCACGGGAAAATATCTGATCGAGAGACTCATTGCGGATCGCAGCCGTCAACTTGGTAATGCATTTACGCTCAAGAACTTCTTCGACGAGATGTATGGCGTTGGCATGATACCGGTGTCGTTGATCCGCTGGCAGATGACGGGGTTGGACGATGAGATCAAAATAATGACGAAAGAATAGGACACGCATGATGGGGAAAACTGTTTCTCACTACAAGATTCTCGAGAAATTTGGGGAAGTCCCAAAACTGCCCACGAGTGTATCTCAACGAGTGGGTGCAGTTTTGAGGATCCCCGCCTGCCATCGAGAATTCTCGGAGGCGGGCAGGCCGCCGCTTTCTGGCGGGAGCTGCAGGAAAGGATACATATGGTAGGCCAGACTATCTCACACTATAAGATTTTGGAAAAATTGGGCGAGGGCGGCATGGGCGTCGTCTACAAAGCCCAGGACACCAAACTCGACCGCCTCGTTGCACTCAAGTTCCTCCCCTCCCATCTCTCGACCTCAGAGCAGGACAAGGCCCGGTTCATCCAGGAAGCAAAGGCAGCTTCAGCGATCAACCATCCTAACATCTGCACCATTTATTCCGTTGATGAGCACGACAAGCAGCTCTTCATTGCAATGGAATTTGTGGATGGACAAACGCTTCGGGAAAAATTCAAATCCCAACCCCCCCACCAAAAAGATGGCGGGCAGGCAAATCTCAAATCAGCAATTGACATCGGCATCCAGATCGCCGACGGACTAGCAGCAGCACACGAGAAGGGAATCGTCCACCGCGACATCAAGCCCGAGAACATTATGGTGCGCAAAGATGGTATCGCCCAGATCATGGATTTCGGTCTGGCTAAGCTCCAGGGAATCTCGCGTCTGACAAAAGAAGGAAGCACTGTAGGAACGGCCGGGTATATGTCGCCGGAACAAGTCCAGGGCCAGGATGCCGATCATCGTTCGGATATCTTCTCGCTTGGCGTATTACTGTACGAGATGATCACGGGGCAACTCCCCTTCAAGGGTGTTCACGAAACCGCGATGGCATACGAAATTGTGAACGTCGATTCCCCGCCGATGTCTTCAATCAACCCTGAGATTCCGCCGGAGCTTGACGCGATTGTCCTTGAATGCCTGGAAAAGGATCCGAAGGAACGAACACAAGCCGCAAGTCAGGTCTCGCTCGATCTCAAACGATACAAACGGGAATCCAGTCGCCAACGCGCGAGCAGAATCGTGCCCGCGAGGCCAGTGGATTCCACCCGCGCCACGGTGAGATCTCAAAGCCAAACAGGAATATTGCCACGGTCGCCAAAGATGAAACCACTCTGGCTGGCTGGAGCTGTAGTTCTTGGCATTGCAATCGGTTGGTTGCTGTTCCTTCAGCTGAGTAACAATAGAGTCGAAAAAGAAACAAGGCGTGTAAACCTTTCTGCTACCACTGCTACAGGCCAGAAGATATACAGTTCGGATATACCGGCCGTCGCAATTTCTCCGGACGGACAATTCGTTGCCTATTCTCTTACCGAATCCGGATCATCCCGGATCTTCCTCCGCGCGCTGAACAATTTTCAGTCAACCCCGATAAAGGGAACTGAAAACGGGACTGCCCCTTTCTTCTCACCCGATGGTCAGTGGATCGCGTTTGCCGCCGATGGCAAGATCAAGAAAGTCCCCGCTTCCGGTGGTTCAGTGGAAACGATCTGTGAAGCGCCCGGATTTCGCGGCGCTTCATGGGGACCTGATAACAAAATCATCTTCAGTCCGGAGTTTGCATCTTCATTGATGTCGGTCTCTGCCGGAGGTGGAAGTGTTCAGGTGTTTTCCAAGCTTGATTCAGCGGGTAAGGAACGGACCCACCGATGGCCATCCATTCTCCCGGACGGTAAGTGGGTTCTGTACACGATCGGCGATCCGAACAATCCGAACTCGTATGCGGACGCGCTGCTCGCTATTCAGTCAACCGAGACGGGCGAGCGACATATACTCGATGTCCGGGGAGAAATGGCCCAATATGTCGAACCGGGATATCTCATCGTTGCGAGAAGCGGAGCGTTGCTGGCCGCACCCTTCAGTCTGAAGGAGTTTCGCGTAACCCAACCACTGTCCACAGTCATGAACGATGTGTCCGGCGATCCCGGCAGCGGAGTGTGCTATTTTTCCGTTTCAACTAACGGGCACCTTGTGTATCTCCCGGGGTACTTGAATCAGGATTTCGAACTCGTGTCGGTGACCCGTGAGGGTCAAATGACGACGCTCCCCTTACAGCCCCAGCCGTACACCACTCCGCGAGTATCCCCTGATGGATCAAAGCTTGCAGTCACCATCGGGTTGGTGGCGGGAAATGATACTGATATCTGGATATATGATTTCCAGACTACATCGTTCAACCGGCTTACATTCGAGAAGAGAATGTTCAGCGGTATCTGGAGTCGGGATGGGAAATCACTCTACTACGCATCGGGGATGGCGGGGAAAGAAGGATTGATGGTAAAACCCGCTGACGGAAGTTCCAATGGCACGATCGTGTTGCCCAGTTCAGGACCGGAGTTTCCTATCTCCATTTCTCCCGATGGCGGGAAGATGATCATTAATACCATAGCGTTGGAGGGAGATATTCACGTCCTCGATCTCAACATAGACAAGAAAGTATCTCCCTTGATATCTTCACCCGCGTCAGAATATGGCGGACATATCTCACCCGATGGCAAATACATCATCTACATCTCCAACGAATCGGGAAGATTTGAAGTGTATGTCCGGACGTATCCGGACCTGAAGGGAAAATGGCAGATCTCGAAGAGTGGCGGGGTCCTCCCTCTTTGGTCTCCTGACGGGAGAGAAATACTCTATGTGAACACCGTAGGGAGAATGATGACGGCTCCGCTTCAGCGTCAACCAACATTCCTGCCGGGTGCTCCCAGAGAGTTGTTTGATGCCTCACAAATGTACTTCCCCAATAACCCTATTGCCAATTACGATATGACACCGGACGGTAAGAACTTTATTTTCGTCCGGAGTACAAATGTCAACGCCAATGTTACGGCGTTCAATGTTGTTCTCAATTGGACAGATGAACTCACACATCAACTATCAGTGAAGTAGTCGTCGTTGTCAAGTCGCCATCCGCATTCCCATGAATCAACAAAAGAAATGAAACTCACCAAACAATTGGAAAAAGAAGTCCGGCCAGTGTACGAGGGGTACTGGGAAAGCTATTTCAAAGGGGATAAGCATCTCTTTGCTTCATTTCTGGATCCACAGTTTGAATTGATTGGTACTTCTGAAAGCGAGATATGCCATGGCAAAGCCAAAATGCTGGCCTATTTCGACCTATGGAGTAAAGATATAGTCGGCAAGGCTGAATTCAGACACAGGAAAATACAGTGCAAGCCTGTGAACGACCTTATCCTCTTCACCGAAATGGCTGACGTGTATATTCTCATTGAAACGGATTGGAGATTCTATTCCAGACTCAGGCTCTCCACTTTCCTCAGGAATACAAAAACAGGATGGAAAGTGGTCCAGCAGCATGGCTCATTGCCCGACGCCAGGCCACAGGAGGGGGAAACCGTTTCATTTGAAAACCTCACGAAAGAAAATCTTGAACTCCGAGAAGCAGTAAAACGACGCACCATTGAACTCGAACAGAAGAGCCGGGAACTGGAGATTGAAACAGCGTTGGAAAGAGTTCGAGCCATTGCGATGGGGATGAGAGAGCCGGCTGATATGCTGGAGGTTTGCAAGACCATCTCGCTGCAGTTGCAATCATTGGGTGTAAAGGAAATCCGCAATGTGCAAACGGCCATCTTTTATGAGAGCCGGGGCACGTATATGAATTATGAGTTTTACTCCAGACACAAAAAAACAATTGTAACCGAGACTACCTATACCAACCATAAAGTACATAAAGCCTTTGCTACAAAAATGCTCAAGGGTAAGGGTGAAGTGTTTATTACGCATATCAAAGGCAAGAAGGTAAAGGATTGGATCGCGTATCAGAAAACCACCAACGTGTTCATTGACCGGTTCCTGGGCAAAGCAAGCTCGCTCAATTATTACTGGCATTCGCTGGGACCTGTGGCGCTGGGTATTTCCACGTATGTGCCGTTGAGTAAAGAGGACCTAATCTTATTCAAACGTTTCCTGAATGTATTTGAACTGGCCTACACACGATATTTGGATATTGAACAGGCTCATGCACAGGCAAGAGAAGCACAGATTGAAGCTTCTCTTGAAAAGGTGAGGGCACAGGCGCTGGGAATGAGAAAACCGGAAGACCTGCCGGATGTTTGCGAGGTACTGTTCAGAGAATTGCAGACACTGGGTTTCAGCGAGCTCAGAAATGCAATGGTCAATATTCATAACGATGAAAAAGAAACCTTCGTGAATTATGACTATTCCGATGTGATCGGAAAGAGCATCACTCCCCTGTTCTACAGTATTCATCCTGTCATTGAGAAGCAGATAAAGCAAATCAGAAGTGCACGCGATGCGTTTTCGGAAACAGTATTCAAGGGAAAAGAGTTGCAGAAGTGGAAAGAGTTCAGGAGGCAACGCGACGAAAAGGACGATCCAAGGATAAAGAATATTGCTGCCCTGCACTACTACTTCTATTCCATTGGTACAGGCTCCATCGGCATTTCAACGTTTAGTTCCATTGGCGAAGGAAAGCTTGAAGTGCTGAAGCGCTTCAGGATTGTGTTTGACTTTGCCTACCGGAGATACATGGATGTGGCACAGGCCGAAGAGCAAGCGAGAGAGGCAAGGATTGAAGCAGCTTTGGAGAGAGTAAGGGCTCAGGCAATGAGTATGAGAAAATCCGATGAGTTGCTGAACGTATGCGAATCGGTTTTCAAGCAACTGCAGGCATTGGGATTCTCAAACGATATCTTGCGCAACTCCCAAATCGTGATTAACCAGGACGGGAAAGGACTCTACCACGGTTATCAGTATTCAGATTATGTGGGTGCAGAATTCGCCGACGTGCCTTACAACCTGCATCCTGTCATCACATTCTTAAGAGATAAGCTCAGGGAATCAAGCGAGGCATTTGTTGACATCGCCATCACCGGCAAATTGCTCGATGACTGGAAGAACTTTGTCAACAATTTTCCTCAAAAGCACGATGATAAACTGAACGCAGCTTCAGAGCTTCATTACTATTTCTACTCAGTGGGAATTGGCGCTCTTGGCATTTCAACTTTCAAGTCAATTACAGAACAGCAGTTGGGAATTCTCAAGCGCTTCAGGAATGTTTTCGACCTGTCTTACAAACGTTACACCGATATTGCACTTGCCGAAGCACAGGCGAGGGAAGCGCAGATCAACCTGGCCGTTGAACGGGTAAGAGCAAGGGCTTTATCAATGTACAAATCAGAAGAAATTCTTGAGTTGGTATTTAAGCTAAAACAGGAAATGATGGACCTGGGTATTCCAAATGTTGTGGCCGCCACTATTCATTTAAAAGAAAAGGATGGCAACTATACCATGTGGGATCTTACTGCTATGGAGTACACCGAAGGAAAACTCCACCAGCCCATGGTTGTACATTACCGGCTAGAAGAAGTTGACCCGAACCTTTTTATCAAAAGAATGTGGGAGAATACGGATCCTTATTTCCTTGTTGTTCAAGACGAAGAAGATTTTAAACATACCATTCAATTTCTACGGGATCATGATAGAACAAAAGAAGCCGATGAATCGGAGGCATATCTAAACAATGCTGGCATCAAGTATGCGTATCACCCTACCATACCACTAAATAATGGTCGTATGTGTATAGACTTACTGGAACCACCATCAGATGAAATAGAAATGATATTGACAAAGATGGGTGCGGCATTCGACCTGGCTTATAGGCGTTTTCTTGATCTGCAAAAAGCAGAAGCACAGGCCAGGGAAGCGCAGATAGAAACTGCATTAGAAAGAGTGAGAAGCCGTTCGATGGCTATGCAGAAAAGTGAAGAGCTCAAGGAAGTAATAAAAATTGTTTATCAGCAACTCACTCATTTAAAAATTAAGCTTGACCACTCAGGTTTTGTTGTTGACTATACACCGGGAGGCGATTGGCATTTTTGGATCGCTGATGAGCAGGACATTCCTTCTAAAATAACGCATCCATATTTTGAGTCTGTTTGGGCAAATCAATTTAATGAAGCAAAAGAAAAAGGGGCAGACTTGTTTGCCACCCATTTAACTTTTGAAGAAAAGAACAGATTTTACAATGAGCTTTTATCATATGTTCCCGGGCTACCGGAAGCATCAAAAGAATTTTATTTAAGTTGTCCCGGACTTGCAGCATCAACCGTATTGTTGGATAATGTCGGCCTGTATATCGAGAACTTTTCAGGTACCCCTTATACAGATGAAGAGAATAACATTCTCATGCGCTTTGGAAAGGTATTCCAGCAAACCTATACACGTTTTCTTGATCTGCAAAAAGCGGAAGCACAAGCAAGGGAAGCAAAGATAGAAGCGTCATTAGAAAAAGTTCGCTCGAGAACGATGGCAATGCACAGCAGTAATGAACTTCAGGAAGCAGCTATTCTGCTATTTCAGCAAATAAGAGAACTTGGTGTGAATACAGGAAGCTGCGGTTATGTTATCTGGGGAAAAGAAAAGAAAGATTCCACAGTGTGGATGAGCTCTGCTGAAGGAGATATACAGGCTCCGTTTGAGATGCCTCATACAAAAAGTAAAATCTATCAGGACATTTATTCCGCAAGGGATTCCGGAAAAGATTTTTTTGCAAAAGAAGTAAATGGAATGGAGCTAAAAAACCATTTTGATTACCTGACGACAGTTCCTGGTATCGGTGAGAAAATTAAACAGTTACGAAAAGCACGATATACATTTCCTGAAACAATAGTATATAACTCTGCATTTTTCAAACAGGGTTATTTATCATTTCATACACATAAACATTCACCAGAAGCTCATGACATATTCAAACGTTTTGCTAATGTATTTGAACAGACATACACAAGATTTCTTGACCTGCAAAAAGCAGAAGCCCAAGCAAGAGAAGCACAAACTGAAGCTGCGTTGGAAAGAATCAGAGCGCGGGCAATGGCGATGCACACATCTGATGAGTTGATGGATGTTGCCGGCATTCTCCGAGAGCAGATGGGATTGCTGGGTCAGCCCGAACTTGAAACTTCCGTCATAAATCTGTTTGAGGAGAACTCGGATCATGTTCTTTCATGGCATGCATTTCGTTCACCAGAATTATCATCCGGAAACATTATCACGGGTGCCGCGTCGTTTCCGTGGGATTCCAGTGCAATATCAAGAGAAATGATGGAGGCGTACCGTTCTGGAGTGCAAGAACATACGATGGAAGCTGACGGTGCAAAAGCAATGGAGCTATTTCAGGTATTGGTACAAGCGGCTCCCGAGATCGCACAGTACGCCGGCGATAATCCTCCGGAGAGAGTATGCTATCATCTCACGTATTTTTCAGGGGGAGCGCTGTTGATGGTTTCCTATCAACCTCCCTCAGAGGAAGCCAAGTCGCTGCAGCGAAGAGCCGCATCTGTGTTTGATATGGCATACCGCCGGTACCGTGATCTCAAGAAGGCAGAAGGTCAGACAAGGGAAGCAACCATTGAGGCCTCTTTGGAAAAAGTGAGAGGCAAAGCGATGGCCATGCATACCAGTAGCGACATTTCGGAAACGATGGGCGTGGTTTTCTCTGAACTGCCGAAACTTGGCATTGGTTCGTTACGATGCGGCGTTGCTTTGTTTTCGAAGGACTCCCGTCGCGTGATATTCTATGCCGCGGCAAATGCCCTGGAAAGTGATTCCCTTACATTGATTGGCACCGGAGTAATGTCGGGACATCCGGAGTTTGAAAACCAATATGAATGCTGGCTGAAGCAGGAACATTATTTTGTTACGCTCAGCGATGAAGCCCTCCGATCCTATTACGAAGCACTTGCCGCACGGTTGTCAGCCCCGTACACGCCGCGTGAACATCGTGAACAGACAGAACATGGGTACTACTTTCCGTTTTCGACGGGAAATTTTTATGCATGGAGTGAAAAGCCTTACTCAGAGAGTGAGATCGACATCCTTCAACGATTCAAGGCTATCATTGATTTGACGTTTCGGCGATACCTTGATCTCAAGCAGGCTGAAGTGCAGACACGGGAAGCACAAATCGAAACAAGTCTGGAAAGAGTTCGAAGCAGAACCCTCGCGATGCAGAAGTCTGATGAACTGGCGGAGACAGCAGCAGTGCTCTTCAGACAACTCATTACTCTCGGAATCGAACCGAACCGTTTGTATATCGCCATCATGAAAGACGAGAGCGGCAATGCGGAATTCTGGATAACGGATGAAGACGGAAGCAAAGTAAGTACGGGCTTTTCTGCCAACTTGCGCGGCAATGGCTCTTTTCAGAAGATGTTAGCGGGATGGCAGGAGGGAACGAAGTCCATTACAATCGACATGCAAGGGAAAGAATTGCAGGAGTACTTTCAGCATCTCAGTTCACTCTCCGTACCTTTTAAGGGCGGACTTTCCCAGACGCGTCGAGTGCAAAACATCGCATACTTTTCACGGGGGTTTATCGGTATGGCCTCCCCGGACACGCAGCCAGAGGAAACAACCACGTTGCTCGAACGGTTTGCCACCGTGTTCAACCTTACGCTCACTCGTTTCAATGATTTGAAATTGGCGGAAGCGCAAGCGCATCAGGCTCATCTTGACCTGATACAATTGCAGACCGAAAAGAAGCGAGCCGAAGAAGCCCTGACCGAACTGCGTGCCACGCAGGAACAGCTTCTCCAGCAGGAGAAACTCGCATCACTCGGTCAACTCACCGCCGGCATTGCACACGAAATCAAAAACCCGTTGAACTTTGTCAACAATTTCTCTTCGGTGTCGGTGGAGTTGGTTGACGAGGCGATGGAAGAGATCAAGAAACTTCCCGGTAGCAGCGGGGATGTGCAGCAACTGCTCGACGATGTGAAGAAGAATCTGAGCAAGATCATAGAGCATGGTACCCGTGCAGACGGCATCGTCAAGTCCATGCTGCAGCATTCACGCGGCGGAAGCGGCAAGAAAGAACCGGTCGACCTCAACGCATTAGTGAAGGAATACGTCAACCTCGCCTTTCATGGAATGCGTGCTGGTAAGAGTCCGATCAATGTTGACATCGTGCTTGAGCTTGAGCAGTCCATCAACAAGGTGCCGGTTATCGCCGAAGACTTCAGTCGCGTGATCATCAACCTGTGCCAGAATGCTTTCGATGCAATGAGGGAGAAGTTTAACCCTAGAGAGAAGAAGGCGGGATCGTATCTCCCGAAACTGACCGTACGAACACGACGTGAAGCTGACAAGATTATTGTGGAAGTTGGAGATAACGGCCCGGGCATTCCCGATGCAATCAAGGACAAAATTCTCCAGCCGTTCTTCACCACAAAGAAGGGCACGCAAGGAACCGGACTGGGGCTTTCCATTACTCATGACATCGTAAAAGCGCACGGCGGTGAAATGAGTATAGAAACAAATAGCAGTGGTGGGGCGACGTTTGCCGTTAGCTTGCAGGGTTAGATGTTCATATCCACTTGCTCTTGGAAGAGAGTAACTACAAAATGCTTGCGACCTCACCCCAGCCCTCTCCTAAAAGGAGAGGGAGTGGATTGAGCAATGATCATGGAAGTACTTTGGTGCCATGAGCCTGATGAAGAGCAGAGAATTAATCCTTGTGGCCAAAGAGGTGGGCCGGGAACTTCGGCGTCATTCAACGAAGGCCGAAGACCTTCTTTGGGAGCAATTGCGCAATCGCAGGTTCATGAACATGAAGTGGCGAAGGCAGCATCCCCTGTTTCACGATTTGCTTGGAAGAGAAATATTCTATGTTCCAGACTTCTATTGTCATGAGGTGAAGTTGGCGGTCGAGGTTGACGGCGAAATTCACAAGAAGCGATATCAATATGACCAACTGCGTGACGAAGTCATTAATGCCTTGGGAATTGCCGTCGTGAGGTTCACAAATGAGCAGGTGGAGAATGATATGGCCGGAGCGCTTTCCGTTCTCGGGAGAGCGGCTGAAAAATTCAGCAGCGGCTTCCTCCCCTTCTCCTCTCAGGAGAAGGGGTTGGGGGATGAGGTCACACAATAGCCCGACAATAAACAGGAGTTTGCAAAACCGCTATGAAATTCCTTGTCGTAGACGATGAAAGGGACATTGAACTCCTTTTCCTGCAAAAGCTCAGAAAAGAAATCCGGGCCGGTGAGTTGGAACTGGTCTTTGCCTTTTCCGGCCAGGAAGCTATTGATATCCTTGATAGCACGCAACCGCCCGATGTGGTCTATGTCTTCTCGGATATCAACATGCCGGGCATGACAGGACTGGAGCTGCTTGAAATCATCAAACAGAAATATCCCGATATCCATGTGAGCATGATTTCCGCGTATGGCGACAGCGACAACCACAGGAAAGCCATGGCCTCGGGCGCGAAGGAATTTTTTACCAAGCCGATAGACTTCGACTCCTTGAAACAGGAAATACATAAACTAATCAGTAAACACAAGAGTGCCTGAGTACTATGAAATTATCCAAGATCATGGTGGTTGACGACGAGCCCGATCTGCAGATGCTGATCTTGCAGAAATTCAGAAAGCAGATTCAAAGTGATATGTATCAGTTTGTCTTTGCCGAGAATGGCGAGGACGCGTTGAATCAGATCGATGGAGCCGATGATATTGCGCTGATATTGTCCGACATTAACATGCCCCGCATGGATGGACTCACTCTGTTGCAGAGATTACAGGAGAAGGACAACCCGGCACTGAAGACAGTGATTGTCTCCGCATACGGCGACATGGAGAACATCCGCACTGCCATGAATCGGGGCGCGTTCGATTTTGTCACCAAGCCTATTGACTTCAACGATCTGCAGTTGACCATCGAAAAGGGGATGAAGGAAATTGCCACGGTCAAATCGGCGCTTGATGACCGGAAGAGATTGGTCGCCGTTCAAAACGACCTGGATGCGGCGCATCGCATACAGCAACAAATTCTTCCGCAGGTGTTCCCGCCATTCCCCCACCGGAATGAGTTCTCGATCTATGCCGAGATGCATCCCGCGAAGGATGTCGGCGGAGATTTCTATGATTTCTTCCTGATTGATGATTCACACCTCGGATTTGTCGTGGGCGATGTGTCGGGAAAGGGAATTCCAGCTGCTATCTATATGGCGGTTGCCCGCACCATGATCAAAAGCATTGCATCCCAGATACCCGATCCGGCGGAATGCCTCTCGAAAGTCAACAGCATGCTCATTCCGGAAAGCGACTCCAGAACGTTTGTTACTGTTTTCTATGGCGTCCTGGATACGGCAACGGGTGTCATGCGATATTGCAACGGCGGCCACAACCTTCCATTTGTCGTGAAGAAGAACGCTATGGTAGTGCAGGTGGAAGATACACCCGGCATTTTCCTGGGGAAATTTGAGTTTATCAAGTTTGAAACGAGAGAGCTGCAATGCAGCCATGGAGACAGGATAGTTCTCTACACTGATGGCGTTACGGAAGCCATGAACGAAACCCAGGAAATGTATCTGGAAGCTCGCCTGCTGCAATATCTTGAAACACACAGGCCGGACGTTCTGGACATGCTTGTGCGGGGAGTCATCGTTGATGTAATGAAGTACATGGGCAAAGCCATCCAGAGCGATGATATCACGGTGTTGTCGTTGGAATACCGCGGGAAGAAAGAATGAAATCCAAAGCGCAAGGTCGTATGACACCCATATTTCTGGAAGAGAATTGGTAAGATATGTCCCTCATTAAGACTTTTGCGGATCAATTAAGGGAGCGCGGCGTTCGCAAAACGTTGACCATTTATATGAGTTCGGCACTGACAGCCATCGGCATTGTCAGGCTCTTTTCGGAAGTATACGGGCTTTCACCTGCCATCTTTCCTGCCGTCGTCACATTTCTGACCTTTGGACTGGTGAGTGCATTTATTTTTGCTTGGCTTCACGGAAAAGAAGGAACACAAGGGTTCGGGAAAAAGGAGATAGCCGTCCACTGCACTTTGCTTGCTGTTGCGCTCGTTGTTTCCTTCCGCATTGGTGGCACGGCAAGGCCGGCATTCTCACCGGTTGATAATGGCGGAGTTCCCTCTGTCGCCATCCTCTATCTCAAGAACCTCGGATCAGAAGCGGACGAGCCATACTCTTACGGCATTACACAAGACCTCATCGTGGATATCGCCAAAGCAGGGCTCGTGCGCGTTGCGCCAATGAAGGACGTGTTGTCACTTCAACATAGCACAATGCCCATTGATAGTATCGCCCTTCGATTGCGTGTGCAATATGTTCTTGACGGAAGCATTAAGCGAGTCGGGGATTTGCTTCAATTGTCGGGACAGATAGTAGAAGCAGCGACCGGAGCAACGTTATGGGCCGACCGACTGCAAACAACGTTGAGCAACGCCCCGGCACTTCAGGGACAACTTGCCCAGGCAATCATCAAGGCCCTCAACCTCGAACCTTCTGAAGTCGTTATGAAAGACATTACGACCTCGCGAACCACGAATCCCGAAGCGTATGAATTCTATCTACGTGCAAAATATCTTTTTGAGAAAAAGAAGACGAAAGCCGATGTAGAGACCGCAAGAGGGATGTTTCAGAAAGCGATCGATTTGGATAGCGGGTTTGCATCAGCATACGCCGGAAAAGGGACAACATATACCTCCCAGGGCGAATATGATGAGGCCGAGCAAATCTACATGCGTGCATTACAGATTGCCCGACAATCGAATGACAAAAATGAGGAAGCTGCGGCTCTTTCACTCCTTGGTGTGGTTGAATGGTACCGGGGAAACCACTCAAAAGCTCTTGAATATTATTCGCAATCCTTAACAATTGCTTTAGAGATAGGCGACCGGGCAGGTGAAGGGAGAACACTGAATAATATCGCAGTGGTGTACTCCGCCCAGGGTAATTATGGCAAAGCACTGAACTATTACACAAACAGCCTCCAAAGAGCCCGGGAACTTGGCGACCGTCGTGCCGAGGGGAATGCACTCAGTAATATCGGTAATATTCATTACCTGCAGGGCGACTACAGTAGAGCAATGGACGATTATACTCAAACCCTGAAAATGTTTCAAGAACTGGGTGACCGCCGGGGAGAAGGAATGACGCTCAATAGTCTCGGCAGTATATACAGGAGTCACGGCGATTATGAAAGAGCACTGGAGTATTACACCAAGAGTCTCAGAGTAAAGCAAGATCTTGGGGACCCCCGGGGAGAGGCATTTACACTAAACGACCTCGGCACTGTCTACGACGCACAAGGCAATTATGGCAAGGCACTGGAGTATTACATGCAGAGCCTTGGAATAGCTCAAGACCTTGGCGACCAGGACGGCCAAGGTTATGCTTTGTGGGGTATCGGGGTAGTGCACCACAAACAAGCCGGTTTTGGTAAAGCTATAGAGTTTTTGAAGAAGGCGGATACTCTCTTTGCTCACATAGACGAAAAACCAGGAAGAATTTCCACACTCTCGTGGCTTGCTCTTACGGAAGCCAAAAATAAAAACCCGAAGAACGCACAAGCATATGTGGACTCAATTGAACTACTTCTTACCGCAGTACCCACACCAGAAGATTACATATGGATTAGCCGGAATCTCCACGAGGTGACCTCGCTCTTTGGCAATCAGGAAACAGCGTCGAAGTATCTTGAACAGGCATACAAGGAACTCATGCTGCGAGCCGAACGAATTAGCGATGAGGGTATGCGCCGGAGCTATCTCGCGAACGTGAAATTGAATCGAGAAGTTGTAGCCGAGTGGCAAAATCAGAAATTTATTACAGAGAAAAAATGATCGGACAGACAATCTCGCATTACAAGATTCTTGAGAAATTGGGTGAAGGTGGAATGGGCGTTGTCTATAAGGCCCAGGATACCAAACTCGACCGCCTCGTCGCGCTGAAGTTCCTGCCACATCATCTTACCTCAAGCGAAGCGGAACAGTCACGCTTGTTGCAGGAAGCCAAGGCAGCCGCGGCCTTGAACCATCCCAACGCCTGTTCTGTCATTGACATTCAGGAAGCCAACGGGGAACAATTCATCGTGATGGAGTATGTTGATGGTGTTACGCTTCGCCAGAAATCACCTGTGGCAAAGGTGAACGATGCGATCGCGTACGCCATACAAATTGGCGAAGCATTGCACGAAGCGCACTCGAAGGGAATTGTTCATCGGGACATCAAGTGCGAGAACATTATGGTCAACAGCCGGAACCAGATCAAGGTGATGGATTTCGGATTGGCGAAATTGAAGGGCTCGCTCAAACTCACAAAGGCCTCCTCCACTGTTGGTACTCTCGCCTATATGGCTCCGGAGCAAATCCAGGGCGGCGAAGTCGATGGCCGCTCGGATATTTTCTCGTTCGGCGTTGTGCTCTTCGAAATGCTGACGGGCAAAACGCCGTTTCGCGGTGAGCATGATGCAGCGATAATGTACTCCATACTCAACGAAGAGCCGGAACCTCTCACAAAGTATCAGCCCGATGCATCTTCCGACCTCCTCCATATTATCAACCGCGCATTGGAGAAGGACCCGGCAGACCGGTATCAGCGCGCCGACGATATGGTGAACGAGCTTCGCCGGTTGCAGAAGACCTCCTCCCGCGTTGTCAGACCTGAACAGATGACACAGTCAAGAACTACTCAGACGACGAGCTTTCCGGTTGCGTCGCCAAGGAAATCCAACGCGAAGCTCTGGATTGCGGCAGCGGCTATTGTGCTTCTCACTGGAACTTCCTGGTTTCTGTTCTTCAACAAGCCAGAACAGAAAATAACCTCAATGGCTGTACTTCCGTTTGTCAACGCAGGGTCTGATCAGTCGGCGGAATACCTCAGTGATGGTTTCACGGAGTCGTTGATCAACAGTTTGTCAAAACTTCCCGGTGTAAAGATGATGTCCCGCAACTCCGTCTTCCGCTACAAGGGAAAGGACATCGACCCGCAAGTGGTTGGCAAAGAGCTCAGCGTCGACGCTGTATTGTTGGGAAGAATCACGCAAAATGCAGGCGCGTTGATTGTGAGTGTTGAACTGGTGAACACTTCCGACAACAGTCATATGTGGGGCGAGCAGTATGAACGAAAGGCCTCGGGCATTATTACCCTTCAGAACGAGATATCGCGTGAACTGTCAAAGCAATTGAGCGTTACACTGACAGGTGAGCAAGAAAATCAGATCACAAAGAATGCGACAGAAAACACAGAAGCATATCACCTATACCTCAAAGGCCGTTACTATTGGGCTAAGAGAACAGCGGAAAACCTGAGCAAGGCAGTCGCGTACTTCAACGAGTCGATCCAGTCAGACCCGGGTTACGCTCTCGCGTATTCGGGGCTGGCCGATGCATACATTATCCTTGGAGTCTTCGGCGAGCAATCACCTGCGGAGGCGTTCCCGCGGGCGAAAGCCGCTGCAAGCAAAGCGCTTGAGATTGATCCATCTCTGGCTGAGGCATATGCTTCTCTCGGTGACATCAGTATCCACTATGATTGGGACTGGATTGCAGCAGGGCGAAACTTGAGTAAGGCAATTGAGCTCGATTCACGCTACGCGACGGCACATCATTGGAATTCAGAGTACCTGACAATCATTGGACGCCACGATGAGGCAATCGCCGAAACCAGGAAAGCCGCGGAACTCGACCCGCTCTCCCTCATCATTAATACTTTTGTCGGATGGAATTACTACTGTGCACGAAAAAATGATTCTGCCGTTGTTGCTCTTAATAAGGCCCTTGAGATTGACCGGGAATTTTCATGGGCTCATCTGTATCTGGGCTGGAGCTATCTTCAAATGCAAAAGCTTGACGAAGCTATCAATCATCTCCTGCTGGCAACCCAATCATATGAGAACCCGCAGACGCTGGCCTCACTTGGACGAGCTTATGCAATGGCAGGGCGGACCCGGAACGCCACTAACATTCTCGACACATTGACCAATTTGTCAAAGAAGCGTTTCGTTTCGGCTTACAACTTTTCTCTCGTGACTCTTGGTCTTGGACAAAAGGACAAAACATTTGAGTGGCTTCTAAAGGCCTACCAAGAACGGGCGAGCTGGCTATTCATGATCAAAATTGACCCGAGTTGGGATTCACTGCGTGATGACCCGAGATTCAGTGCTCTCCTCAAGAAAATGGATTTAGAAGAATGATCGGTCAAACAATCTCACACTATAACATTCTCGAGAAGCTTGGAGAAGGCGGACCGACTGCGCTCCGGAAGCAGGAGCTTTGTCGGTCGGAGCCTGTCTCTGCCTACGCTGCCGCTACGGCAGGCAGGCTCCGTAGCCCAATTTCAATACCCAAGGTGATTCCATGATAGGGTCAACAGTATCTCACTACAGAATCCTGGAGAAATTGGGCGAAGGAGGAATGGGCATCGTCTACAAAGCCCACGACTTGAACCTGGATCGTGATGTTGCCATCAAGTTCCTGCCGCGGCATGTTGCGGCCAGTGCCGTTGATCGGGAGAGATTTACCATCGAGGCCAGAGCCGCGGCAGCATTGAATCATCCACATATCGCCACGGTGTATTCCATAGAACAAGATGATGACGAAGCGTTCTTTGTTATGGAGTACATTGAAGGACAGGAACTGAAGGATCGTATCCGATCTTCCCTCCTGTCGATAGACGAGGTAATCGAGTTCGCCCGCCAGATTGCTGAGGGTTTGCAGGCCGCTCACCGAAAAGGCATCGTACATCGTGACATCAAGAGCAGCAACATCATGCTCACCGGCGATGGCAGCGTCAAGATCATGGATTTCGGATTGGCAAAGGTGCGTGGCGGTTCACAGGTGACGAAGGCAGGCAGCACCGTTGGCACGGTGGCATACATGTCACCGGAACAGGCGCGTGGCGAAGATGTGGACCATCGGAGCGACCTCTGGTCCTTCGGTATTGTGATATATGAAATGCTCTCCGGACAAATGCCATACGCAACGGAATACGAACACGCAATCATCTATTCGATTCTGAATGAAACACCAAAGCCCATAGCAACCCTGCGTCCCGATACACCCGACTCGCTCTCGAAGATTGTTCACCGGGCGCTCACGGCAGACCTCTCTCAACGCTACCAATCTGCCGATGAAATCCTTGCGGACTTGAAGCTCATCAAGACGGGCCCCTCCCCTGTCCAGTCTCTTCCTTCCCTTCGGGAGAAAATCAGGCGGCCTGCTTTCTGGATTCCTTCCCTGATCGCCTTGTTGACACTGTCCGGTTTACTTGTGTGGTGGTTCAAACACAACGAGAACGTTCGGTGGGTACAGGATGTTGCTTTGCCGGAAATCGAACGGGTTGTTCAAGATGGCACGGGATCAGAAGGACTGAGCGCGTGGACTGCGTTTGACCTTGCCTCACAAGTCGAACAGCATATTCCGGATGATCCGCTCCTCGTTCGGCTACGTCCGCGGTTCTCGCGTACGGTACGGCTCTACTCCATTCCGACAGAGGCAAAGGTCTACGCCAAACCATATTCTCAACCTGATGCGGAGTGGCGGTACATCGGTCAGACTCCAATAGACAGCATGCGGTTCCCTCTTGGGTTCTCCAGGGTGAAGCTCGAAAAGGACGGATATCAACCTGCTTCCGATCTTATCTGGAACTCGGCGAATTTCAGTGATACGTTGCTCTATGAACTAACAAAAGCCGATGCGCTACCCGAAGACATGGAAGCTATCCCTGCCTATGCAAGCTGGTACCAGATTGCAGCAGCGCCGGCTGCATTGCACATGCCCGGATTGGAGAATTTCGAACCCGTGGATGTTGGCAGCTTTCTGATGGATCGCCATGAAGTAACCAACAAAGCATACAAGAAATTCATCAACGATGGCGGGTACAGAAAGCAGGGGTATTGGAAGTATCCGATCGTGAAGGATCGCCGTGAACTTCCTTGGGAAGAGGCGATCAAGTTGTTTACCGACAAGACAGGCCAGCCAGGCCCGTCAACATGGGAAGTCGGCGACTATCCTGCAGGCAAGGATGAATATCCCGTCAGCGGTGTAAGCTGGTATGAAGCTGCGGCCTATGCAGAGTTTGCCGGCAAGTCGCTTCCGACAATCTATCACTGGGATCGAGTCGCTTTCACTTGGGCAAGTCCGGTGATTGTTCCAATGAGTAATCTCCGAAGTGACGGCCCCAAACCTGTTGGCAGTTCACAGGGCTTGAACCGTTTCGGAATCTCCGACCTTGGCGGCAATGCGCGTGAGTGGTGCTTCAATGAAACTAATCGTGGAAGCCGCTTCATTCTTGGTGGAGGTTGGAACGATCCCGCCTACGCATTCAATGACGCGTACGCCCAGTCGCCGCTTGATCGCACAGAGACAAATGGCTTTCGGTGCATCAAGTATGGCACCACCGGAGCGTCAAGGGCAAGCCTCGAACAATCCATCGTCCTCCCCTTCCGGGATTTCCTGCGTGAGCCCAGGGTGTCTGATGAGACATTCGCAGTATACGCCAATCAGTATTCCTACGACAAGTCTCCCTTGAATGCCAAAGTTGAATCCGTCAAAGAGGAAGCAGATTGGATCAAAGAACGAATAACGTTTGATGCCGCCTATGGCGAAGAACGCATGGTGGCGTACCTGTTTCTCCCAAAGAAGGGAAAGGCACCGTATCAGACAGTTGTCTACTTCCCTGGTTCCGGAGCAATTCACACCCGGTCAAGCGAATCCCTGGAAATCGGACGGGTGGACTATCTTCTAAAAAGTGGACGGGCAGTAATGTATCCGATCTACAAAAGCACATACGAGCGGGGAGATGATTTGCATTCGGATTATCCCGCGGAAACAAATTTCTGGAAGGATCATGTGATCATGTGGGCGAAAGACTGCAGTCGCTCTATTGATTATCTGGAAACAAGAACGGAAATTGATAAGAACAAGATTGCGTACTATGGCGTCAGTTGGGGTGGCGCCATGGGTGGAATAATTCCAGCCGTCGAGAAACGCATCAAGGTGAACGTGTTGTTGGTAGCCGGACTTCTCTTCCAGAGATCATTACCGGAGGCCGAGCCGATTCATTTTCTTCCAAGAATAACATCTCCGGTCTTGATGCTCAACGGGAAATATGATTTCTTCTTTCCGTACGAGACTTCACAACGCCCTTTCTTCGAACTTATCGGAACAAAGAAAGAGGACAAAAAGATCATCGCTTACGAAGGAGGGCACTCGGTCCCGCGGACGCAATTGGTCAAAGAGACGCTGGGCTGGCTTGATCGGTATTTCGGGGTAACTGAATGATGAATACAAATTGACAATAACTCGAATGATGTTCGTAGCAGTTCTTTAACACTGGAAAGAAAAACATGATTGGTGATACTATTTCCCACTACAAAATCCTGGAAAAGCTCGGCGAAGGCGGACCGCCTACGCTCCGGAAACTGGAGCTTCGTCGGTCGGGGCCTGTCTTCCGTAGCCCAATTTCAATATCCAAGGTGATTCCATGATAGGATCAACAATATCTCACTATAGAATACTTGAGAAATTGGGCGAAGGAGGAATGGGTGTTGTCTATAAGGCACACGACACAAAGCTCGACAGGACCGTTGCAATAAAGTTCCTCTCTCCTCACTTGTCGGCATCCACTGAAAGCAAGTCCAGATTTCTGCAGGAAGCAAAAGCCACCGCAGCGCTGAACCACCCCAACATCCTCGGCATTTTCGAGATTGATGAGAGCAGCAGCGGCCTTTTCTTTGCCATGGAGCTTATTGAGGGAAAGACCCTAAAATCTCACATTGCGAGCTTGAAGTCCGCTACCGGTATTCCTCTCGACCAGTCAATTGCCTGGACGAAACAAATCGCATCCGGACTCAAGGCTGCTCACGAGAAGAGCATTATTCATCGGGACATCAAACCCGAGAATATCATGCTGACAAATGATGGCAACCTGAAGATCATGGACTTTGGCATCGCGAAGCTCAAGGGAAGTTCGGGGATGACTCGCACCGGAACCTCAATGGGCACCCTCGCCTATATGTCGCCCGAACAGGCACAGGGGATCGCCGCGGATCAACGCGCAGACATCTGGGCTCTCGGCGTGGTGTTCTATGAAATGTTGACGGGCGAAGTTCCCTTCAAAGCGGAACACGAAGCAGGATTGATGTACCTGATCATGAACGAGAATCCACCTGCCCCGAGCGCAATGGACAAGAAGATTCCACGCCAGATTGATCCCGTCGTTATGCAAATGATGGAAAAGGATCGCGAGAAGCGATTCTCCACCATGGGGGGGGTTGAAGTCGCACTTGATCAGGCCCGGAAGGATATTGACTCAGCAGTCACGGCACCCAAGATGAAAGCCATTGTCGTCCTCCCGTTTGGCAACATCAGTCCCGACAAGGAGAGCGATTACTTTGGTGATGGGTTAACCGAGGAGTTGATCGTCAACCTCTCCAAATTGAAGGAAATCCGGGTGGTGCCTCGCGCAACATCCATGCAGTACCGGGGAACCACCAAAGACGTTAAGACTGTGGGACGCGAACTTGGAACGCGCTATATTCTCTCAGGGAACGTCCGGAAGTTTCAGGATAATCTTCGAATCAGCGTGGAGCTCATCGACATTGATACCGAAGAGCAGCTCTGGGCAGAAACATTCAAGGGGAAACTTGCCGATGTGTTTGATATCCAGGAACAAGTGTCGAAGCAAATTGTCGACGCTTTGATGGTCAAGCTTTCTCCGACAGAAAAGATCGTGCTGACGAAGCGCTCCACCGATGACCCCGAGGCGTTCGATTGCTATCTCCGGGCACGGGACTTCCTCTACCGTCTGACAAAGAACAACGTGCAGTTCGCCATTCAGCTTTTCCAACGGGCAATTGAGTTGGATAACCGGTACGCTGTGGCGTATGCAGGCTTGGGAGAAGCCTATGCAACGCTGTATAACTACTTTGAGGCGAACGAAACCCTGCTCGACAAAGCCATCGAAGCAAGCCTTAAAGCGCTGATGTATGATTCGACACTCTCCGAGGCTTACGCAGCTCTCGGGCTTGCGTATTTCGACCGCAAATCTCTGGATGAAGCTGTAACTGCAACCCGTAAGGCAATCGAGCTTGACCCGAACAACTACATCGCCTACTGGATTCTTGGCCGCATCTATCATTCTACAGACCGCGATCTCGAAGCGGTGGAGCTCTTTAAGAAAACGATTGCGCTCAACGAGACTTTTTACTCGGCCCATAACGATCTGCTCATGATCTATGATCGTTTGGGAGAGAAAGCCAAACACGAAGAGACAATGGCCGCTCTCCTGAAGTTCTTCCCGAGTTATCTCTCGCAACATCCCGATGATGCGAGAGGACAAATGTACTTTGCAATTCATCTGGCAACTGCAGGAAGAAGCGAGGAAGCAAAGGTCCGGGGAGCAAAAGCACTCGAAACGAATCCAGGCGATTCTCTCATGATGTATAACGCAGCGTGTATGTACGCCCGGCTTGGCGATACACGTCTTGCCGCCAAAACATTGAAAGCCGCCGTTGCTGCAGGACAAGAGGACTTTGAGTGGATTAAGCGCGACTCCGATTTGGATTCAATTCGCAATGAACCCGACTATGTTGAGATGATGAAGGGAAAGTAACCAGAATTTGTGCATCGAGTTATGGAATGGTGTAAGGGCGAGGTTCCTTCGACTTCGCTCAGGGCAGGTCCCTCGCCCTTACGCGTAAGATGCAATCATCTACGCAATCCAAGGCAGTGAAAAAATGGCAGTGCTTTAAAACTGAGAAAAGACTATGATCGGAACTACAATCTCTCACTACAAGATCCTCGAGAAGCTGGGCGAGGGTGGTATGGGCGTTGTCTACAAAGCCGAGGATACCACACTCAAACGTACCGTTGCCCTGAAGTTTCTTCCACAGCATGTCAGCGCGAGTGACACGGATAAAGCACGGTTCCTCCTCGAAGCCCAGGCCGCAGCGGCACTCAACCATCCCAATATCTGCACCATCTATGGCATCGAAGAGAATGACGGACAGACCTTTATCGCAATGGAGTTTGTCGACGGACAAACTCTCCGGGCAAAGCGAGGAACGTTCAATCTCGCCAAAGCAGTCGACATCGGCATTCAGATTGCCGAAGGACTTGCAGTCGCACATGAGAAAGGCATCGTCCACCGGGACATCAAGCCCGAGAACATCATGGTCAGGAAAGACGGCCTCGTACAGATCATGGACTTCGGTCTCGCAAAACTGAGAGCTTCGAGAGCGAGCAGGTTAACAAAGGAAGGAAGCACCGTCGGCACTGCCGGCTTCATGTCCCCCGAACAGATCCAGGGACAGGAGACCGACCATCGATCGGATATTTTTTCGCTCGGGGTTCTGCTCTACGAACTGTTCAGCGGAGAACTCCCCTTCAAGGGTGTGCATGAGAGTGCTCTGCTGTACGAGATCGTCAACGTAGACCCTGCGCCCATGAGCGCAACCAAAACGGACATCGATCCCGAACTTGACGGTATCGTGCTTGAATGCCTGCAGAAGGAACCCGACGAGCGATACAACTCGGCTAAGGACATCGCCAAGGATCTCAAACGCTTCAAGAGAGAGTCGAGCAGACAGCGGATGAGCCGGACAATGCCTGCCCGTCCTGCATTAGCGGCTTCCCGGACGAGCAGAGTGGTTGATACTCCGGAACCTGCCGGCGCCGGATTCTCCAGGCGCGAAGTAATTGCGTGGGGTGTTGCCGGACTTCTCCTCGCCGTGGCAGTCTTCGCACTGATGCGACCATCATCCACTTCCTCTAATGGCCATACGGTCATTCAAGCATCCATTGTGATACCCGAGAGTTTGTATATCCATTCATTTGGCGCAGGAATGGGACCACCTGTAATTTCGCCTGATGGCCGGGCATTCGTATTTTGCGGAATAACCCCGGATGGCGGTCAACGGATTTACCTGCGCTCGCTCAACGAAATGGAGACTCGGCCACTTCCGGGAACCGAGGGTGCCGGCCAACCCTTTTGGTCACCTGACGGAAAATTCGTCGGGTTCTTTGATGACGGTAAGATGAAAAAGATCGATCTGGTTGGTGGATCGCCAATATCGATTGCCGATGTTCCAAACCCGAGGGGGGGCACATGGACTCAGGACGGGACCATTGTCTTTGCTCCGGATTTCCAATCCGGACTCTTCCGGGTATCTTCAGACGGTAACGGAACGACAGAGCTAGTGACATCTTTGGATTCTACGCGTAACGAGGGATCACATCGCTGGCCATTTTTCCTTCCTGATGGGAAACATGTTCTCTATCTTGCCCGCGCGGCTTCCGAGACCGGCGAAGCGGAGGGCGATGCCGTCTTTGTTGCTTCGCTTGATGGCAGTATGAAGAAAATGCTTGTCCAATCTTCTTTCAATGCCTCATTCGCCGGTGGATACCTTCTCTTTGCGCGGAGTTCGGTGCTTCTCGCACAACGGTTCAACCTCGAATCTCTTTCCCTTGAGGGAGATCCGATCAAACTTCAGGAAGGCGTGTTGACAGATGTATCATATAACATGGCTGTGTTCACGGTTTCGAACACAGGAACTTTGTTGTTTCAAACAGGTCAGGCGGAAGCCGGCGCACGCCCCATGTTTGTTGACCGGGCAGGAAAGACCGTGCGCCTGATTGATGATCGAAGCGAGCAGGATCAACCGCGGTTCTCTCCTGACGGCACACAAGTTGCATTGTATCTCTATGACACGCGTTCACGAAGAAGTAATATTTGGGTGTACGATCTTCGGACAGGGGGACGAAGACGCCTCACGACCCGATCAGAAGGAGATTTCTTTCCTTGCTGGTCTGCCGACGGCGCCCGCATTTTCTTTTCGTCAGGTGGCGTGACCGCAAGCGACCTTTATGAAATGCCTGCTGCGCGCAGTGGCAGGGAAACATTGTTCCTCAACATCTCCGATCAGGATCGTGCAGACGATTGCTCCCCCGACGGGAAGACACTTCTTGTCGGCACGAATGTCCGCTCGTTTGCCAAAGGTGACTTGTGGCTTGTCCCTGCGACCGGCAGCGGGGGCAAACCGGTAGCATTTCAGCAAACGAAATTCAATGAACACGATGGACGTATTTCCCGGGATGGGAAATGGGTTGCCTTTGTATCAAATGAAAGCGGCGAGGATGAGGTGTATCTGAAACTCTTCTCCGCTCCGGAATCCGATGCCTGGAAGGTCTCCTCGGGCGGCGGCAATTTTCCTCTCTGGGGCGCAAACGCCAATGAGTTGATTTATGTGAATGCAAAGGGCGAAGTCGTTGCTGTCATCCTGCGTTTCTCGGGTAATGCGGGCGAGGTCGTCACCGCAAAGACGTTGTTTGTCATTCCACCATTTACTCTGGGGTATGATATTTCACCGGATGGAAAATCGTTTATCTTCACCCGGAGTCTTGAGATGCAAAAGTTCCCGCCACTTACGCTCGTTGTGAATTGGGAAGAGTTCTTGAGAAAACAGTGAACAGGATTGAGTCAATGAATCAATTGTCGATATGATCGGCCAGACTATCTCTCACTATAAGATCCTGGAAAAGCTGGGTGAGGGTGGAATGGGTATTGTCTACAAGGCCCAGGACACCAAACTCGACCGGATCGTTGCGTTGAAATTCCTTCCTCCACGGTTGTCCGCTTCCGAGCAAGACAAGTCCCGCTTTATGCAGGAAGCAAAAGCCGCGGCGATGTTGAACCATCCCAATATTTGCACGATTCACGCAATTGAAGAATCGGACGGCCAACAGTTTATTGTGATGGAATATGTGGATGGCAACACTTTGCGCGACGTTATAGGTGCGCATCGCGATGCGCACCTACGGGTTGACGACGCAATCTCCTATGCCATCCAGATCGGCGAAGCGCTTCAGGAGGCCCACAGCAAGGGCATTGTTCACCGCGACATCAAGTCTGAAAACATCATGGTGAACTCAAAGAAGCAAATCAAAGTGATGGACTTTGGTCTTGCAAGACTCAAAGGCTCGATGAAACTCACTCGCACATCGAGTACACTCGGGACACTTGCGTACATGGCACCCGAACAGCTTCAAGGCGCCGAAGTGGATGCCCGATCCGATATCTTTGCATTTGGTGTGGTGCTCTTCGAAACGCTCACGGGTAAACTACCGTTTCGTGGCGAACATGAGGCCGCCATTATGTATTCCATTGTGAATGAAGAATGCGACACCGTTCAGAAACACCGGGACGATGTATCTCCAGAGCTGGACAGAATCATACACCGGGCACTGGAGAAAGACCCGAATGATCGGTACCAGCATATTGATGACATGACGAGCGAGCTGCGCAAATTCTTGAAGCAGTCCTCGAGAATTACCCGCCCGGTGCCCACCGAGGTAGCACCTCTTATCTCCAAAGAGAGGTACTTAGAATCTAACTCTCCTCTACTGCAAGGCCAGAAACCACCACGTACATTGTACTTCGTTCTTGCAGCCGCGGCAATACTCCTCATTGCTTTTGCAGCATACATGTTCTTTCTCCCACGCACCGAAACGATTGATTCCCTTGCCGTACTCCCCTTTGTCAATGTAGGTGGCGATCCGAACACAGAGTACCTCAGTGATGGTATGACCGAGAGCATTATCAACAGCCTCACCCGAATTCCGGGACTTAGGGTAATCCCACGCAGCACGGTATTTCGATTCAAGGGCAAGGATAATGATCCGCAGGAAATTGGAACTCAACTGAATGTGCGTGCCGTGCTTATGGGGCGTATTGTCCAACGCGACGACAACCTCAACCTTCAACTGGACTTGATTGATGTTGACCGACAGTCGCAGGTCTACGGCAATCAATACCAACACAGGGCGAGCGAGATTCTTGCAATGCAAGAAGAGATTGTCAGCGATCTTTTGAACCAACTTGGCGTAACATTGAGCAAGCAGTCTCAGCAGACGGTCACGAAGCGGTATACCGACAATGTTGATGCCTACAAGTTGTATCTCCAGGGTCGCTACTACTGGAACAAACGACGGGCATTGGAGATTCAAAAAGCCATCGAGTGTTTCAATCAGGCACTGGCTTTGGACGCGAGCTATGCGCTAGCGTACGTTGGTCTGGCTGATTGCTATGCACTTCTGGAACAATATGCTGGCATGCCTGGAAAAGAAACATATCCTAAAGCAGTTGCTGCTGCAACTCGTGCGCTTGAGATCGACAATACCCTGGCAGAGGCTCACACTACTCTCGCCTTCGCGAGTTTCGCAATGTGGAATTGGGACAAGGGCGAGGAGGAATTCAAACTCTCGATCTCTCTCAATCCAAACTATCCCACAACCTATCATTGGTATTCCATTCTACTCCAGAGTCTCAGCCGCCACGAGGAAGCATTACGCACAATCAAGCGGGCTCAAGAACTCGACCCTCTCTCTCCTGTCATCGGTATCAATGTTGGACTTGCGTACTACATGGAAGGACAGTACGAACGGGCCCTCCAGGAAATGGACGCGGTGTTGGCGATTGACTCTTTATTCGGCCCGGCGTATTCGAGGAAATCCCAGGTCAACGCTAAGCTTGGAAGACTGAACGAGGCATTTGCCATGGCATCGAAGGCCGTGGAGGTTTCCGGACGTTCATCCGAGGCGGTATCATTCCTCGGTTATTGTTACGGGTTATTGGGAAAACGGGATGAGGCGTTGAAGATTGCGAAGGAACTCGAGGAACGTTATGCCATCAAGACATCCACCGGCTACTACGTCGCGAGGGTGTATGTTGGTCTCGACGACAGAGAGAGTATTTTCAAGTGGCTGAATCTTGATATGGAAAACCATGCCGGAACGATGATATGGCTTAACCAGGATAGGGAATTGGAACCTTACCGGTCTGACCCCCGGTTCATTGACATTCTTGAAAAAATTGGAATGAAGAAATGATGAAGGAGATCAACTGTGCAGTCTAACATTGAGCAAGGATATCTGGTTCTTGTAGACATCTCCGGGTTTACACCCTTCGTTGCCGAAAGCGAACTGGACCATTCACAGGCAATCCTGAGCGAAATCCTGAATCTCATTATTCGTAATCTCACACCAGCACTGACCATCGCTGAAATTGAAGGAGATGCAGTCTTCGCGTATGTGTCCAGTAAGAACCTTCCTCGCGGCGAAACCCTGCTGGAGATTGTTGAGGCAACGTATGTGGCATTTAGAGACAAGCGTGAGTCTTCACGGCGCATGGCAACATGCAGGTGCAAGGCGTGTCAGATGATACCCGGTCTCGACCTGAAATTCATCGCGCACTATGGCGAGTATATACAACAGAGCATTGGAGGTAAACAAAAGCCCCTGGGCTCATGCGTCAACTTGATTCACCGATTGCTGAAGAACAAAGTCAACGAGGCCACAGGATGGCGCGGGTATGCCCTATTCACCGAGCAGAGTTTACAGAGTATGGATGTACACCCGATCAACGTTCATACGCAGGTCGAAACCTACGAGCATCTCGGAGACGTTTCCACTTACAGTATTAATCTGGATGATCGTTACAAAGAGCTGACTGACGAGCGGCGGGTGTTTCTGCGGCCGGAGGAGGCGGATGTTGTGATCACCGCGAACTTTCCGGTTTCACCACCCGACCTGTGGGTGTGGCTGAATGATCCCGAGAAGCGAACCAGTTGGAGAATTGGCTCAGAATGGCATTCAGGAGAGCGGCCGGAGGGGCGTACTGAACGTGGATCGCGCAACCACTGTTCCAACAGTGATGTAGTCGAGCTTATACTCGACTGGCGTCCATTCAATTACTACACCGTAAATCTCCTCAAGCCGCCGATCAACCTGACTTCGACAACTGTTCTTGAGGCCATTCCCGATGGTACGCGACTCATCCATACTTTTCGGTTCAATGGCCGATTGCCGAGATGGGCCTGTCGCCTTCTGTGTAAGCTCGTTATTGGCAGGGGGATGAAGATGGAGCAAAGCCTGGAGGTATTGGGCTGGCTTCTGGTTGAGAAAGAGAGAGTATGATCAACACAACCATATCTCACTACAAGATCCTGGAAAAATTGGGTGAGGGCGGCATGGGTATCGTCTACAAAGCCCAAGATACCAAGCTCGACCGTATCGTAGCGCTCAAGTTCCTTCCCTCTCACCTCTCTGCTTCGGAGCAGGACAAAGCCCGATTCATCCAAGAAGCAAAGGCGGCATCTGCCATCAACCATCCGAACATCTGTACGATCTACTCCATTGATGAACATGAAGGGCAGCTCTTCATCGCGATGGAGTTTGTGGATGGACAAACATTGCGGGATAAGAGAGGATCGATCAGTGCCAAGCAAGCAATCGAAATCGGAACCCAAATCGCCGATGGACTCGCAGCGGCTCATGACAAAGGGATCGTTCACCGGGACATCAAACCTGAGAACATCATGGTCCGCAAGGACGGCATCGCGCAGATTATGGACTTTGGCTTGGCGAAGCTGCGCGGGGTTTCAAGGTTGACGAAAGAAGGAAGCACGCTCGGGACCGCCGGATATATGTCGCCCGAGCTGGTACAAGGACAGGATGCTGACCATCGGTCGGATATTTTCTCGTTCGGTGTTCTTCTCTATGAACTTTTCACCGGACAACTTCCGTTCAGGGGAGTTCATGAGACAGCGTTGATGTATGAGATCGTGAATGTCGATGCGCCGCCGATGTCCTCAGTGAAACCGGAGGTCGATCCGTCTCTTGATGCGATTGTTCTCGAATGCCTGGAAAAGGACCCCAATGAAAGAACGCAGTCAGTCAAGCAGGTTTCCATTGATCTCAAGAGAATCAAACGGGAGTCGGGCCGAGCAAGAGTCAGCCGTGTAACTTCCGTGCGGCCAATAATAAAATCTGATCGCATTGATTCCGGCAATCCGTCTGAAGCACCGCGTTGGCGACGGATACTCTGGCCCGTGGTTTCGGCTATTCTCGGCTTGGCGCTTCTGTATACTGTTTGGATTTTCCGACAGTCCCCGATATCCCGTTCTGTCGCGAGGTTTGACATTGTCGTCCCCAAAGATCAAACGCTTGTGCTGATGAATTATCCGGCGATTGCAATTTCTCCGGATGGAACAGTCATTGTGTACAAAGCAAATGAACAACTTTATCAAAGGAGATTGGAAAACCTCGAGCTCGAACCAATTCCAGGTACGGAAGGAGGGATAAGTCCGTTCTTTTCTCCGGATAGTCGTTGGTTGGGATTCTTTGTGCAAGGAAAGATGATGAAAGTTCCATTACATGGGGGCTCCGCTGTCTTTCTCGCTGAATTACAGGGCAATCGGGGTGGAACATGGGGCAAAGACGGAACGATTGTCTTTTCTCCGTCGGGAAGAGGAGGACTGTTCCGGGTAAAGCAAGACGGTGGAGATGTACAGCGGGTTACAACCGCAGACACAACGCAGAACGAGCGCACGCATCGCTGGCCTCACTTCCTTCCGGATGGAAAGACTGTGATCTTCACGATTGGAACCTTCGGCAGCCCCGACTATTACGAGGATGCCACGATCGCAGTCGTGAACATCGAAACCGGTGAACGAAAGACCGTTTTGAAAGGAGCAAGCAGTGCACGATTTCTCCCGCCGGGATACATTGTCTATTCTCACGCCGGAACCCTGTTTGCCGTTTCATTCGACATGGACCGGCTTGAAGTAACCGGCACGGCATTTCCGGTGCTTTCCAACGTATCCAGTGATGTCACCACGGGGGCCACGAACTTTAGCTTCGCTGATAATGGAACGCTTGTATATATTCCGGGAAGTTCCAACATTGGCAACCGCAAGCTTGCATTACTCGACCTCGTCGGTAATATGTCGACGCTTTCTGCTCCTGTGCAGTCCTATGTTGATCCATGCATGTCTCCTGATGGAAAACGCATTGCAGTTGCCGTTCAATCAGGACGGGATTTCGACATCTGGGTGTATGACATTCAACGAAATACAATGAGCCGTCTGACATTCGGTGGATCCAACCGATCGCCTGTCTGGTCTCCGGACAGCCGGAGGATCGCTTATTCAAATAATACTGCCGGACCTGGCGGGACATCCGGAAGGTCAAGGGTTGTTATTCTGCAGGCTGATGGCAGTGGTGCACAAGAAGAGATTCCTTTTCTGCATGACCGTACCTATCTCAGTTGCTGGTCTCGCGACGGTTCCATGCTCTTTGGTACTGTTCCCCAACAAGGAATGGGCTGGGACCTTTGGCTTATTCCATTGACCGGCGATCGAACTCCGAAGGTGTTGCTTTCAACAAAGTTTGATGAGGCCTTTGCTTCGCTCTCTCCTGACGGGAAATGGCTTGCCTATCTTGCAAATGAAACCGGGTCTTCTCAAGTATACGTGCGACCATTCCCGCAAGGATCTGGTAAATGGCAGATCTCCGTTAATGGAGGCAATAAGGTTGATTGGTCGGAGGACGGACGCACGCTGTATTTCGGTACGCCCAGCGAAATCATGTTCGTTTCGATTGTCGGAACCCATACACTGACCACAGGACAACCACAGGTCTTAATCAGGGACTACCCATGGCTAAATGTGGAGAGTGCCATCAGTTATGATATTGCACCGGATGGGAAACATATTCTCGTCGCGAAACCCAGAGATGAAGAGAAGCTTCAACAGATTAATGTTGTGATGAACTGGTTCGATGAGATCAACAACACCGTGGCTTCAGGAAAGTAACGAGCGAGTTGTCGCGACTTTGAGTATCCCGCCTGCCATAGAGAATTCTCAGAGGCGGGCAGGCCGCCTTCTTTGTGCGGGAACTGCATGAAAGGGATAGGACAAACAATTTCTCACTATAAAATCCCTGATCGATGCTGTGTAGGAATATACGGTGTTAGGACGAGGTCACCTCGCCCTAATGGAGAATGATTTTGTGACCATGGTAGTGCTTCAACATGGAGAGAAAAGCTATGATTGGTAGTACAATTTTGCATTACAAGATTCTCGAGAAGTTAGGCGAAGGAGGAATGGGTGTGGTGTATAAGGCCCACGATACCAAGCTCGACCGTACCGTCGCCCTCAAATTCCTCCCGGCCCACGCCACAACAACACCGGAAACCATGGCCCGTTTTCTCCAGGAGGCACGTGCTGCGGCAGCGCTGAATCACACCAACATTTGCACGGTCTACGGTGTGGACGAGCACGATGGCAGGATGTTCATCTCCATGGAATACATTGATGGCGGGACACTCAGGGGCAGACTTCCGATCCCTGCTATCGCAGATTTCCTCCCTATCGCTCTCCAGATCGGTGAAGCTCTTCACGAAGCGCACTCAAAGGAAATTGTCCACCGCGATATAAAAGCCGACAACATCATGCTGACCTCAAAGGGACAGGTGAAGGTGATGGATTTCGGGCTTGCAAAGCTCAAGGGATCCATGAAGTTGACAAGGACATCCTCGACTGTCGGGACACTTGGATACATGGCCCCCGAACAAATCGGCGGTGGGAATGTTGATGCCCGTTCGGATCTCTTTTCTTTCGGTGTGTTGATCTTCGAAATGTTGACTGGCCGCCTCCCATTCAAGGGTGAACATGAGGCGGCGATCATTTATTCCATCATGAATGAAGATCCGGAGCCCCTCGTAAAATATCTCCCTGACGCTTCTCCCGAGTTGGTTCTCCTCGTTTCGAAGGCACTTGAGAAAGATCCGGCTGAGAGATACCAATCGGTTTCGGAAATGCTCGTGGATCTCAGGAGACTCAGAAAGAGTACACCGCGCGTCTCTCGGCAGTATTCCGTTCAGCAGAGTTCGGCTCATGTACAGGTTCCGTCTTCTGCAGGCGCGCAGACTTCAGACACCGCGTTTCAGACTGGAACCGCTTCAGGAATATCTCCAAAAACCGGGATGTTGGCGAGAATACCAAAGGCGGGGCTGGTTGCTGTCTTGTTGGTTGCTGCAATTGCGATCATTCTTCTCCTGACTTTAAAGGATGATCGTGTCCTTCCTTCCATCAGCAATGTACGTATGAGCAGACTAACATCGGCAGGAAATGCCGGTTACGCAACAATCTCGCCGGACGGAAAATATGTTGTCTATGTGAAAGGTGAACAGGGCGAAGTAAGTCTCTGGATCCGGCAGGTGGCTTCTGCAACGGATGTGATGGTGATTCCCCCTTCCGACGTTCTGATCGACGGAACGACATTCTCGAATGATGGAAACTACCTCTACTACACCGCAACCCTTCCGGGTTCCCCTGTGCCGACGGTCTACAGAATGCCAGTGCTCGGCGGCGCACCACCGCGCAAAATTATTGAGGATGTGGTTGGCTCCGTGACACTCTCACCTGACGACAGCCGCATCGCATTCTTCCGGACGTTCCCAGCCACAGGGGTAGAGGCGTTGTTCACGGCGAATGCCGACGGCTCCGGCGAAAAGAGCTTGATCCAGAGGGACGGAAAGAACCTCTTCTATCTCTCTCAAGGAGGCGCCCCGGCCTGGAGCCCCGATGGTTCAGTCATTGCTTGTCCGGCGGGATTGACAACAGATGGATTCAAGGTAAGCATCGTTGTCGTCCCACTCGAGAATCCACGTGACATACCAATCACGGAAACATTCTGGCAGGACGTCGGCAGAATTGCATGGTATCCCGACGGGAGCGGGCTCCTCATCTGTTCATCAACTGAAGGCGAACAGTCACAGATCTCATATGTATCATATCCCGGAGGGGAAGTTTCCAGAATCACCAACGATCTGCTTGCTTACGGTCCGACCAGTCTGAGCATCACCAAGGACGCTTCGGCCATCGTCAGCGCCCAGACAAGTTCAAGCTCAACCGTAATGGTGGCTCCGGCAGGAGACGGTTCGCGGACACGTGATATCACCCGCGGTGCAACACGCCAGGATGGTGGAGGAGGAATTATATGGCTATCCAATCAACAGATGGTGTATTCTTCTCGCAGCGGCAAGGCAATAAATCTTTGGGTTTCAGATCTTGAAGGAGAGAACGCCAGGCAACTTTCCTTCAGCGCCTCAGTATCGGTCACGCCAGCAGCAAACCCGGGCGGCGGAGAGATTTTCTATGTCTCCAGAGATGAAAAACTCCCGCACATTTGGAGGATGAAGCTTGATGGAAGCAATCCGGTGAGGATGACGGAATCAGAAGACTATAACCCGGAGGTCTCGCACGACGGCAAGTGGCTCCTCTTCGATAGCTGGAAGTCGGGAACACGATCCTTGTGGCGAATGCAGATCGACGGAAAGGATACAGCCACTCTCTTTTGTGCCGGTGCTACACGACCAAAGATTTCTCCCGACGGGCGGTTTGTGGTTTGCCGCTATTATGACGAGGCAGAAAAGAGAGACAGGATGGGACTCCTCTCCTTCCCGGATGGAAAGCTTGTCACCAAATTCGACCTCCCACTCACAGCGAACGCAGCAGCGTTTCGTTGGGCGCCTGATGGCACATCGATTCATTATGTTGACACACGCAAAGGGGTCTCCAACGTTTGGGCGTTTGACTACATGAAGAATTCAACCAGACAGGTATCAACCTTCACGTCGGGGCGGATATTCGCATTCGCCTGGTCGCCGGACGGAAAAAACCTGGCAGTCGCACGCGGCCAAACTACGAGCGATGTGGTTTTGCTTACGATGACACAATAGTGATATTATCTCCTACAATATTCACCATACGCGTTTCGGCTCACGATGGTTTGATTCTCTCCTCCATTCTCTCTATACTTTTGCACGTAATCCAATCACTGTAACCTTCTTCTTTCTTACATGATAAATACTATCGGCATTATCGGCGCGGGCACAATGGGAAGCGGCATCGCGCAAGTATCAGCGATGGCAGGTCTTGATGTTGTACTTCACGACGTGTCTGCCGATGTCCTCAAGATTGCAATGGAGAAGATCAAAGAAAGCCTCCGCGGTGGAGTGGATAAGGGGAGACTCACGGCGGAACAGGCAACCAAAGCACTTGCAGCAATTCATCCGCGCCAGAATTTCGCCGATCTGGCTCACGCCAACTTTATCATCGAAGCTGCGATTGAAGACCTGAACACGAAGAAGGAACTTATTTCAAAGCTCGATGCAGTTGTTCGTCCTGATGTTATTCTTGCAACGAATACCTCCTCCCTCTCCGTTACATCAATCGGGGCATTTGCAAGAACACCGGGAAATGTCGTGGGGATGCACTTCTTCAATCCTCCTCCACTCATGAGGCTCGTCGAAGTTGTCCGTGGTAAATACACCAGCGATGCTGCGATCAAGACAACGGTGGACCTCGCCGTTCGGATGAAGAAAACTCCAGTGGTATGCAAAGATACACCCGGGTTCATCGTGAACCGTGTTGCGCGGCCGTTCTACGGCGAGGCGTTGCGACTCCTCGGCGAGGGCGTTGCCACGGTCGAGGAAATTGACAAGATTGTGCGACTATCGGGCGGATTCAAGATGGGGCCATTTGAATTGATGGACCTGATCGGGATCGACATTAACTACTCCGTGACACAATCAGTTTATGAACAGTTCTTTCACGAACCGCGCTTCCGCCCTCATCCCATCCAACGACAAATGGTGGAAGCCGGCACTCTCGGACGAAAGACAAAGAAGGGATTCTATTCATACTGATGAGCGCAATCTGCATTCTCGGTGAATCACCTCTCGTGCAAGAGTATGCGACGCTGGCGCTCGCCAATGGTCACGCGGTCTCGGCACGCGTAAACACACGTCCTTCACCCCTACCTAAGGGTGTGAAGAAAACTGCTCGACCGATGAAATCGGCCGTGATTGCATTCGAACTTACCAACACCTCCCGGGATACAAAAAGAAAGAATATCGTTGAGTTGGACAAAGTCCTGCCGGCCTGTACGCCAATTCTCTCATCTTCGGTAACAGTGACCTTGGCGGAACAGTCCGGCTGGGTAAAGCACCCGCAACGACTCATTGGCATCGGAGCTCTTCCTTCTTTGTTGGACGGTCAGCTCGTTGAATTGGTGGCACCTATAGCGAATGGGGAGAGTGTGTTGCATCACGCGCAGGAGTTCATCAGGAACCTTGGCAAGGAATCCGTAGTTGTGAAGGATAGCGTGGGAATGGTTATGCCAAGAATTCTCTGTATGCTTGCTAACGAGGCCTATTTTGCAATGATGGAAAATGTGGCACCTGGATCCGAAATCGATACCGCCATGAAACTTGGGACAAATTACCCGCGTGGACCAGTGGACTGGGCAGACAGGATGGGAATTGGACAGGTGTTTGCGGTGATTACTTCGCTATTTGCCGCATTTGGGGAGGATCGTTACCGTCCTGCCCCCCTGCTTCGACAAATGTCTCTGGCCAACCAACGAAGCGACTGAAGTCAGTCCATTGCATCTTGATGTTTCTTCTCATTATATTACTACCAGTTCTGAACCATAAAGAGGCGATATAGACATGAACAGAATTTCAATCGTACTCACGATGACACTCCTAGGAGCCGTGGTTGCCTTCAGCCAACCGCGATTGGAGATTGTTGAGGGAACAAAGTTCGACTTTGGGACAATCAGCAAGGGGAACAAGGTTGAGCGGAAGTTGACCCTGAAGAACGTCGGTACCGAAACACTGGAAGTTAGCAAGGTTGATGTCTCATGTGGCTGCACCGGCACAATTATTTCCGAGAAGAGCATCAAGCCCCAAGCTACGGGCACAGTCCTGATCACGTTTGACTCGAAGAACTTCAGCGGACGCGTGCATAAGAGTGTCACGATTCACTCGAATGCTGAGGGCGCGGCAACAATGATGGTGGATTTTGAGGCAGAGGTTATTGAAGAAATCTCGGTGACGCCGGCCCACATCTGGTTTCAGGATGCAAAAGTCGGAGCAGTAAGCACCGCAACACTTACCGTAAAGAACCAGGGAAAAACGGCACTCACGTTAACCGAAGCGAAAACCCAGCTGGAAGGTTTCACGCTGAAGTTGCCGAACACTCCGATTGCGCCCGGGAAATCTGCACAGATCGTAGCCGAATTCAAACCCACTGCCAAGCGTGCTGTGTTGAGTGACGGCGTGTTTCTGACAACGAACAGCAATTCACAACCACAGATTTATATTCAGATCTATGGCGCGGTGAAAGAGTTCAAGTTCGAGTAGGCTTGCCGTTGAGTTTACGCAAGGGGACGAGTATTGATCTTGTCCCCTTTTTTATTGCAACCGTTGCTTCTTGAGATGAAACCGGTATATTTATCGCCGCAAGATATTCTCCTTACACCCTTCCATTTTTCGGTAATCGTATGATCCATCAACGCAATGCGGTAATTGTCTGTGCGCTTCGTACACCGATCGGCAAGTATGGTGGCGTGTTACGCGACGTTCGCCCTGATGATCTTGGCGCGATTGTCATCAAAGCGTTGGTTGAGAAATCGGGCATCGACCCGGCGACAATTGATGACGTAATGTGGGGATGTGCGAATCAGGCTGGAGAAGATAATCGCAACATTGGACGAATGAGTACACTACTCGCAGGACTTCCCCACTCCGTTCCCGCCAGCACCATCAACCGTCTATGTGCATCAAGCCTCGACTGTATCATTCAGGCAGCGCGCGCGGTATGGTCCGGCGATGCCGAGGTATTGATTGCCGGCGGGGTTGAAAGCATGAGCCGGGCCCCCTATTCGATTCCAAAGAACCCTTCCGGTTCGTTTGGTAACGTCACGGCCTATGACACAGCACTCGGCTGGCGCTATCCTAATCCAAAGATGAAAGAGATGTTTCCGCTGGAAAGCATGGGGGAAACGGCCGAGAATGTCGCGGAGAAATACCACATTAGCAGAGCCGAGCAGGATGAGTTTGCCCTTGCAAGCCACAAGAAAGCCGTTGCTGCACAAGAGCGCGGAATGTTTCGAGATGAGATTGTACAGGTAAAAATACGTGACAAGAAGGATCATATCGCGATTGTTGACAAGGATGAGGGTCCGCGTACAGATGCTACGATGGAGCGGTTATCGGGATTAGAGCCAGTGTTTCGCAAAGGCGGCTCTGTGACGGCAGGAAACTCATCCTCACTTAATGATGGAGCGGCGGCCATCCTGGTGATGCAAGAAGAGAAAGCAGTCTCGCTCGGACTACAACCTCTTGCAAGAATTGTCACAACGGGAATTGTTGGCGTCGACCCACGCTTCATGGGAATCGGGCCTGTGCCGGCGTCGCGGAAAGCACTGGCAAAAGCGGGATTGTCCATCACCGATATTGATGTTATCGAACTAAATGAAGCCTTTGCAGCCCAAGCACTGGCTGTTGCACGCGATTTACAAATTCCTTTACCGAAACTGAATCCTCAAGGGGGAGCGATTGCTCTCGGCCATCCTCTCGGATGTAGCGGTGCTCGCATAACCACTACTCTCATCCATCAACTCAAGCGACAGAGTTCGCGGTATGGAATGGCAACGATGTGTGTTGGTGTAGGTCAAGGGGTTGCCGTCATCGTTGAGAATGTCACATAGACTTTTGACCGGTGATTGAAGTCACTGATGTAAGCCGCAGGCCGGTCATTTTTTTGATGCCGGTCAGATTCTGAAGTATTTTCTTTTCCCTCCCCGAATCTTTTCCTTTGAACCCATGAAACGTATTTGTATATTCGAATAGTAATTTTATGGTGATCCGTCTCTTCCCCAGAGACGAACGAGTGATTACCCCCACTTCACGTAAAACAACTATTCAATTGTCCATTTGATAACGTCAGGGGATGTGGCGTTACATTTACCTTCGATTAAAAGGTCTCATTGATTCTTGATAGACAGTTCAAACGGAAAAATCTCTGTGTTGACAACCTTTTAGGTCTGCTCGCTGTGTGCGAGTTGGCAATGCAATATCGACAGGATTCATGTTCAACTCATTTCAACTCATACAATACATCACAACCAACTATAGGGGGTTTCATATGAACACGCTACAGTCTACTGTGAGAGTGTGTGTCATGGCACTGTTGTGCATGACCGTACTCTTTGCAAATGTGGCGCTTGCTGATGGCACCGAAACACTCGGAGCAACATCAGTAGCAACAGGTTCGGGCTTTGTCGCAGCCGGAGTCGGGCTGACACAGGGCCAGCCTGGTATCATCAATATCAATGTCCCGGTCGGCGCAACAGTAAAGCAAGTATTGCTGTACTGGGAAGGACAGAATTTCTCGGCCGCCGGCGACGAGACGATCGAAGTCAATGCCACCGAAGTGACCGGAACTTTGATTGGTGGACCGACACTGTTCTTTCTTACAAACGGTGTTACCCCGACCTATAGCACAACATTCCGTGCTGATATTACGGCGATGAACGTCGTCAATCCCGGAGCCAACGCAATTTCTGTCGGTGGATTGGTCTATGATCGCGCGGCGAATGGCGCAGGTATCTACGTTGTGTACGATGATGGTACAGGCGCAACAATTCAATTACGCGATGGAAATGATTGTATTTACAAGTTCTTTGCGTCTCCCTTGGATGTAAGCGATGCACAGACTTACACCTTTGCAGCATCATCAAGCGCGCGTGTTGCAACACTTTCCATGTTCTCCTCCAGCGTTGAAGGAACGGTTTCAACAGGCGGCACGCAGCGCCCGAACAGAGTCAGGATTACCGTTGGCGCAGTGGTAACGGATTATGACAATGTTCTCAATAGCAATGACGGCGAGGAATGGGATACTTTTACAATGAGTATCAATATTCCAGCCGGTGAAACATCGGTCACCGTCGAGTCTATTTCCGGTCCCGATGGAGATGAAGACCCAAATACGGAGATTCCACGTCCGGCATCATTCACATGGATAGCATCATCATTGTCGGTTCCTTGTGCCGGTCTCATTGGAGATTTTGTGTGGAAGGATCTTAACTGCGACGGCATCCAGGATGCTGGTGAACCTGGTATTGCAAACGTGACAGTGAAATTACTTGATGGCAGCAGCAACGTCATCGCAACAACAACCACAGACGCAAACGGCTACTATGAATTCAGCGGCCTTTGTGAAGCATGTTACACCGTCGTCGTCGATGAAACAACCCTCCCGGCAGGATATACACCGACGACATGCAGTAACGACGCGGGTATTGCAAACAACAGCAACTGCAGCCCGGCGCCGGTATGCTTGACAACATCCACAAGCGAAGACCGTACAATTGACTTTGGTTACTGCGCCCCACCGGAATGCTCGGGCAAGATTGGTGACAAAGTCTGGAAGGATGTTGATTGCGACGGTTACCAGGATAGCGGTGAACCGGGTATTGCAGGCGTTAAAATATATCTGTTGAACGGCAACACGAACGCAGTTCTCGATTCGACCGTTACAGATGCAAACGGTTATTACTACTTCAATAACCTCTGCGCCGGATGCTACAAGATCAAGGTCAATACCTCGACCCTGCCGACCGGTTACACTGCAACAACATGCAGCAACAGCTCAACAAGCGGTACCAACAGCAACTGTAGTCCTGCAACAGTAGTGCTGAGCACGAACTCCAGCACGAACCTGACCATCGACTTCGGTTATTGCCCGCCGCCGGTATGTTCCGGTAAGATCGGTGACCGCGTGTGGAAGGATAAGGATTGCGATGGATGCCAGGATAGCAATGAGCCCGGTATTGCGGGTGTGAAGGTGTATCTGCTCAATGGCAATACTAACGCCGTTCTTGATTCCACCGTTACTGACGCAAATGGTTACTACTACTTCAGAAACCTCTGCGCCGGTTGCTACAAAATCAAGGTGGATACTTCAACACTACCAACAGGCTATACGGCGACAACCTGTAGCAACAGCTCAACAAGCGGTACCAACAGTAATTGCAGCCCGGCAACAGTTGTGCTGAGTTCCAATTCCAAGGTTGATCTCACGATCGACTTCGGATACTGTCCGCCACCACCGTGCGTTCCTGTGACATTTACCTTCTGCGGAAGCACGTCAACCTGTGGAACAGCGGGCAACATTCGCACCTTCACGGTCAACGGCATCTCTGTCAAGGTGAGTGCATTCAGCCGACTGAAGACCTCAGCGACCTGGGACAAGGCGTACCTTGGTCTCTACAGCTATGGCTTCGGCGTTACTGACAAGTACGAAGGTGACGGCGGATCCAACAAACACCGTGTGGATAATATCGACAAGAACAATTACGTCATGTTTGAGTTCTCCACTCCTGTCACGATCACCAAGGCATATCTGGATGCAGTGCTGCAGGATAGCGACATCTCTGTGTGGTACGGGACATTCGCATCGCCATACACCAACCACTTGAATCTGAGTGACGCTGTACTGGGTAGCATGGTGACCGAGCAGAATACCACGACAAGCAGCAGCGCTCGTTGGGCAACATTCAATGGTGGACAAGTCACTGCCAATGTTCTGGTTATCGCGGCCGATGTCATGGACACGAATCCAGAAGACTGGTTCAAGATCAGGAAGATCGAAATTTCCTGTCCGACTGGACCATCCGGAGCGGCAAATTCCGGAACACCAGAAGACGAGACCGGTGATGAGACCACGACCGAGATCACACCTGCAACGTATCAGTTGATGCAGAACTACCCGAATCCGTTCAATCCGACAACCGAGATTTACTTTGAATTGCCGGAACGGGCAGCAACAACACTGAAGATATACAATTCGTTGGGCCAGGAAATCAAGACCCTGGTTGACGGCGACCTTGAAGCCGGTGTCCATGCCATGCAGTGGGATGCCACCGATAACACGGGTCGTAACGTCAGCAGCGGCGTGTACTTCTATGTGTTGCGATCCAACGACTTCACTTCGATGAAGAAGATGAGTCTATTGAAGTAGCAAAACTGCTGAGAGGGATTCTTACTCTCAGGTAACGATTCTACAAAGCGGCGCCGTTTCTGCTCAATATGAGCGGGAACGGCGCTTCTGTTTTTATATGAATCACGTAAATCGGGAGTATTCGACAAAGAACCGCGCCTGTGCGCGGCAATACACCGCAAGTCGATGCCTTTCTGTATTCTTCCTACGCATTCCACCAGACATACGGTGGAGCCATCTCCTCAACCATTTACGCTTCCAGTAACGGCGCTTTCACATAGTTTGCTTCAGTCTGAAAGATTCCCCCTTTTTCCGACTTCGTTACCATACTGACCTTGAACGACCAGTATTCTCGATAATACGCTGTACATCTAACTCATCAACCATAATCAACAACAGGGGGAACACCCATGAACAAATTCTTCTCCACGTACTTGAAAAGTGGAGTGGCCGTTCTGCTTCTCGCGCTCTGGGGCTTTGCTCCGGCACTAGCCGATGGAACAGAAACACTCGGCGCACCTTCAGTCAGTCTCGCAGGTGGCTCAGGAATAGCCACCGCAGGCGTCGGTCTTTTGACCCAACCAGGGATCGTCAACATTACCGTCCCGGTTGCCGCAACAGTAGAGCAGGTGCTGCTATACTGGGAAGGACAGAATTTCTCCGCAAGCGGAGACAACACCATCATTGTCAACGGAACGGAAGTTGTCGGAACTCTGGTCGGCGGTCCTACGCTTTTCTTTTTGACGGGTGGCACAACACCGACATATAGCACGACATTCCGCGCAGACATCACCGCCCTGGGCGTGGTTGCACCCGGTGCAAATGCTGTCAATCTTGAAGGTCTCGTTTATGATCGCGCAGCCAACGGCGCGGGTATCCTCGTGGTCTACGACGACGGTACTGCTGCAGACCTTCAGTTGCTGGATGGGAACGATTGTTTGTACAAATTTTTTGCCAGCCCGCTTGATGCCTCTGTTGCTCAAACATTCACGTTTGCGCCGTCAACTTCGGATCGAGTAGCACCACTCAATATGTTCTTTTCGAGTGTCCAGGGAACCGCATCAACAGGCGGGATTCTCCGTCCAAACCAAATCAGTGTAACGGTCGATGGAGTGACGACGAATTATGATGACGTTCTGAATAGCAACGAAGGAGAGGAATGGGATACCTACACATTGAACGTCAATATCCCCGCAGGAGAAACTGAAGTCACTGTTCAGGCAATCTCCGGTCCGGGTGGCGATGAGGATGAGAATACGCCGGAGGAACGGCCCGCATCATTTACATGGGTGGCCTCCGCGTTATCGGTACCAGTTCCTTGTGAAGGCCTGATCGGCGATTTTGTATGGAAGGATCTCGATTGCGACGGTATTCAGGACACGGGCGAACCCGGTATTCCTGGTGTTACGGTGAAGCTCCTTGATGGCAACGATAACGTTCTTGCAACCACAACGACAAACGCAAACGGATACTATGAATTCACCGGCTTATGCGCAGAGTGCTACACTGTTGTAGTCGATGCAACAACCCTTCCAGCAGGATATACACCGACTACATGCAGTAACGATCCGAACGTCGCCAACAACAGTAACTGCAGTCCCGCACCGGTCTGTCTTGAGACAAACACCAGCGAAGATCGTACCATCGACTTCGGTTATTGCCCGCCACCGCAATGTTCAGGTAAGATCGGTGACCGTGTGTGGAAGGATAAGGATTGCGATGGATGCCAGGATAGCAATGAGCCTGGTATTGCGGGTGTGAAGGTGTATCTGCTCAACGGCAATACTAACGCCGTTCTTGATTCCACCGTTACTGACGCAAATGGTTACTACTACTTCAGAAACCTCTGCGCCGGTTGCTACAAAATCAAGGTGGATACTTCAACACTACCAACAGGCTATACG
>JBJXHC010000119.1:0-18694 GCA_046160825.1 Bacteroidota bacterium
GCCTGGTCCCGTTGATTGGTGAATCCTATCTGTCAACTTTTTCCAGGACGGGACATTCATTGCTTACTGCTGATTGATAATTGTTAATTGTGTTCAGTACCTTTCCACTCTCACACTCGAAACCCCGGCTTCAATATCAATATAGATCTTGGTGTTGGCGGAGTCGAAATTCTCCGTGCGGTAGATGTCATCTTCAATCCGTTCAAAGCCGGGAAAGCGTCGGGAGGTGAGTCCGGTCTCCGTGGTAATTTCGCAGCCCGCAGCGGCAGGGACTTCTATCCGCAGTGAGGAAGCTCCGGCATCCACACTGACGCGGGTCTCCGGCACCAAAGTGCCGAGTATAATCGTGAGACTCGCAGCGCCGGCATCAATCGTCAGGTTCTCCAATCTGAACGGACTCAGGTCAAGCTCACCTTTGGTTGCACCGCAATTAATATCAATGTCCCACACAGGGGCGTCGCTGAGTCGTACGTCCACCTTGTTACGCGATTGGCCAAAACGCCATGTGCGGTTCGTCCCTTCGAGTGAAAAGCGTACATCGGCTTTCCTGTCGCTGATCTCCGTATGCAATCCGTACCGACCGATGTTGGTGGAGATCGAGGCAGAGAATAATTCGGGCGTGGTTCCCGTCAGTCGAAAAGTCCCCGCGCCAAAATCGAGGCTCAGCGTCGCACGTTCGATGCCCGGATCATACGGCTCGCTAAACTCATCAACGTACGGGTCGGGACCCCACTCTTCATCATCGCCGTGTATCCACGCCAGCGAGACTGCCCAGAAGATCGTGCAGGCAAGCAGCAGCGCAGCGACAATGGTGACGGTGAGTTTGATTGCTCTCTGCGTAACAAGCTTCGAGACTCCCCAAAGAATCAGCACAAGCGGCCACAGCTTCCACACTGAACCGACATCGACGCCTGATGGAAGCAAACGATCAAGCAGGAACAGGAATCCCACTGCAACAAGCAGAGCGCCCCAGAATACTCTTCCGGTTTTCATGGATTATCCTCCCTGTTTGTTGCGCCAGGAATTCCAGAGGAGCGAAGCGCCGATGGCAACAAGAATCAGCGGCCAGTAGTCGCCGAACTCAAAGTCCGGGATGAAATTGCGCATCAGAAAGAGTGCGCCGATAACGATGAGAACCACGCCGCCGGTAATGCTGCTGGAGGATTTCTTCGGGGGCGGAGGCGTGGGTTGAGTCGAGGTTTGGTTCGGTTCCATAAGTTGACCAGTGGTTGTGAGTGGTGGTAATTTATCCATGCAAACAAGGCTGTAACTAGGACGGAATCGCCGGGAAAGTGTTACAATTTCGTTGGCAAATTATGGAGCAATGGGATGAAATGCAAGGCGGGATACAAAAAGCGGAAAGCGGAATTTGGAGAGCGGAATTCGGGAGAGCGGAACTCGGAGAGCGGAACTCGGAGAGCGGAATTTGGAGAGCGGAATTTGGATGGTGGACTCTGGAACGGACTAGCCCGGAAAGAGCAAGCAATCTAACGTCCTATCAACAAAAACTGACCAGCCCCGCTACAGGGCGTCGCTCATGCAGTCTTCTTCCCCAACACCCTCTTGACAAATGGGACAAGGTGCATGATTGCAATAACGAGTGCTGCGGTGTGTGTGACAAATGCCTCTACCATCACCGGACGGAACCCGAACATTTCCGATACGGAGTGGAATGGCGACGGCCACGTGAGTGTGATGTCCTCACTCGAGAAATGGATGATGGAGAGAAATGCGAGGACTGCCACCGACACGATGACAAGGTTCCTTCCTGTAAAGAACCGTTTGAAAAAGTCTTCTATCCCCTTCCTACGTACGTATGCAATGATCGGTACCCAGCTCATGAATGCCATATATGTCGTGAAGTTATCAAGGAATGCGATATTGAGAATCAAAAGATTCATGAAATGAAAAACAACCGCAACGAGCATGAAGAAATTGAGAAGCCGGCGATGCAGAAAAGCAATCACAAAACCGACCTCAAAGAATATCGTAGCCCAATCCATCGACTCCCAGAGGAAATCGTTGGTGAGATTGATGAACATCGGTGCCAGGAAGTCCTGCCTCTGGACGATGTAGTAATTCTCGACGAGATGGTACCGGATGGCATGCGATGACAGATCCAGCCATCCGCCGAGAAGTTTTGGAATGCCCGATGTGACGAACGCAAAACAGAGCATCCACGCGAGCAACGTCAGTGGCCAGCACTTTACAGGAAACCGTGTACGATTCGGCGAGAGAGCATCCAGTGAATACGCATTGCCCCAATTGGAGAATGCCATGACGCCGGGAATAAGCAGCAAGAGAATATTGTGATCTGCCTTCCCAAAGGCATACGTAAAACTGTGTCCGACAAGGAGCGCTACTGTGAGAAGTATTGAAACCAGGCGCGTGCGATATCCAAAAAGCAGGAAGACGAACAAGAGTCCAATCCCCGCGCTCAGCGTTGCGAGAAACCAGAAAGGGGGAAACGCACCGAAAAATGTTCCCATGCTGAGAGGAAGTGGACGGTAGAAATAATCGGGATTCTGTTCAATCCAAGTGAAGTTCGGTATACCACCGATAAGCAGGAAGTATCCCGCATAGAATATCCGGTAGAGTGCCAGACCCTCCAGCGGAACGCTATGGGCGTTCTCAAGCCATCTATCGAATTTTTCTACCAGCTTGTTCATGTGGTGTTATTTCAAGAAAGTGGTTTCGACATTCTTTTCCGAGCCGCGTGTGATGGTGATCGGAATTTCATCCATCCGGTAGCTGAAGGTCACCAGATTGAACTCGACCTTTTCAATATCGTCTCTGTCAAGCGTTGCCTTTAATCGTTCCCTCAGCCAGACTTTGAATGCCGTGTAGTGGTCTTCGCGCCGAAGAATATAGCGGCGCAACTCATAGGTTTGAATACCCAGCGTGAATTTCTTCGGGTTACTGATCTTGCTCATCCCTTTTTCTTCCAACGTCCTGTAGATTTGCTGAACGAACCAGGGTTGCACGCGATTGAACACGCGCTGGTAGTTTATGTCCTGTGTTTTCCCGTCAGCAAAGTGAACAAGGATTTCGGGACGCGTGAACCACTGCACTCCGGATTTGTCGGGAATTCTATAAAAGGAAGGATGAATGACTGCCGGGTAGGGCTCGGAGCCTTTCAGATAGATCGCAAACTGCACGCACATGATAATCGTGACGACGATAAATGCCTGTCGTGCTTTCTTCGGATTCATTTCGACGCCAATGCAATGTGAGATACAGAATCAAATGCCATCCCCTACACTCCAACCGCTTCAACAATACTGAAATAACGCATGAAAGTAAAATCCGCGTAGTGCTACGGTTTAAACCATTCGGTCAAGCGAGACGCCCGCCTACCGGCGAGGCAGGCTTGACCTACTCCTCAGATCAATATAGTGGGACAAACCCCGCCACAAAACGGCGGGGCAGGCTGTTGCCGTTTGTCCACTGCGCCTACCCGAACAATGAAACCTTAGCGCTACTAAAATCCGATGCAGTTCACTTCAGCAGAACCATCTTTCTTGCTTCAACGAATCCATCCGCCGTGAATCTGAAGATATATGTTCCTGATGATTGCGGCTGGCCATTATCATCGCGACCGTCCCATTCCACAACCTTCGAACCCGGCTGCATGATTTCCTTGTGCAACATGCGGACCTGCCGGCCAAGGATATCATAAATCACGAGACTCACTTCCGTCAGGACACTGACAGTATATCGAATCATTGTGGTTGGGTTGAACGGGTTGGGGAAGTTATCGTACAGGAAGTAGTCCTTCGGACGTGCGAGCGACACCGCTGCTTCATACTCCTGGCTTCCTGCGTTTCCCGACGCGGTTAATGTGAATGATACCGGGTCAGTGATTCGTTCCGTTCTGGAACCGGAGGACGGAACTTCACCAATCCCGCCATTCAGGAAGACTGATTGGGCGTTGGCAACACTCCAATGAAGCGTCACCAATCCACCATCAGCCGGAAGCGAATCGGGAGTCACGAGAAACATCGCTATAGGTGCATTGAATGTTGCGGACTTGAGTACGCGCAGTTCGCCGAGGGAAATATATCTTCCCGCACCTCCGGGCACACCGGCAATCCGAATGGCATCACCCACGGTTTCCGGAAACCTGATATCAAACATCTCGTAGTGAACACCATTGCCACCGGCATACGGCGGCGAGATGGTCCATTCATCAACATCAATCCACATTCCTCCCACCCTGACTTGAACGGACAGTTCATCAAACCAACCTCCGTCGGGGAAGTGCATGCCTTCCTGAAAGAACATCCCAGTAAATATCTGTGGCGACGAGAACTGGTAGCCGATCCATTCAAATATCTTGGTGACGTTGCCATTCTTCGTATCGTATTGCTCAAGGGGATTGGTAGTATTCACCGGCGGCGCAAAACCGTCCCTGATAATTTCTATGTTGGGGTTACCCGAACCTGTTGGTGCAGTTGTGAGCGCCTGAATATCGCCGTTGATGGTAATATCCGCCGGACCGACATCAGGCAAAGGAACGACGATGGTGGCCGAGTAGTTGTACGAGCCTGTTGAGTTTGCAACAGTGAGAGTATACACAGTCGTCGTACCGACAACCAACTCCAACGACCCGTTTTCATCCACGCTGCCGATGCCATTATTGATGAAACGCGAATCCGCATTGGTCGACGACCAACTCAAGGTGATGTTGCCACCTCCACTGGGCAAGGTGTCGGGAGAAATCGTGAGCGAACCGAGCGGTAATGGCATTGCTGATCCACGAACAACGACTGGCGCAGAGATAGTCGATGCTCCGGAACTATTCACGAGCGTGAGATGAAGCGTTCGTGAACTCGTTACGCTTGCAGTTGTGGCACCGTTGACAGGCACTGTTCCAATGTTATGGTCGATTGAGGCCGAGCTGGCGTTGTTCGAGACCCAGATAAGAGTGACGTTTCCCCCACCTTCCGGCAAGGTATCCGGCACAACGACAAACGTTCCCGAAGGACGGGGAGGCGCTCCTGCAACAGAGATATTCACACTGGCCTCGTGTTGTCCGGTAATGTTTGAAAGAGTCAGCCGGTATTCACGTGACGACGTGACAAGCACATTGACCGAACCGTTGACCGGCACACTGCCGATGCCATGATCCAGTGCAGCATCCTGCGCATGAGATGAGACCCACACGAGCATCACCGACCCACCACCCGGCGGCAGGGAATCCGGTATAGCCACAAACGTTCCTGTCGGCACAGGCGGCACTCCGCCCACAACAACTGAAACTGTGAGTACAATGCTTCCAACGGGATTGGTTAAAGTGATGGCGTAGTTTGCTGAGGACGTCAGATTCACATTGAGTGAACCGTTCACAGGCACGGCGCCAATACCGTTATTGATCGACGCGCTGGTTGCGTTGTCTGAAACCCAGATGAGTGTCACATTCCCGCCTCCGACTGGCAGACTGTCGGAAGAAACGAAGAATGTGCCGGTCGGTAATCCGGAAACCTGTTGAACAAATACAGGCACGGCGAGTTCTTGAGTGCCGGTGGAGTTCGTGAGCGAGAGCCGGAAAACCGTTGAGGCCGCGACGTTGACTGCCAGCGAGCCGTTGAGTGCGACAGTGCCCACGCCATTGTCAATCGATGCACTCGTTGCGTTCTGCGACGACCACGAGAGTGTGACGATTCCTCCACCCGGCGGAAGTGTATCTGGCGTCGCGCTGAATGATCCTGTCGGTGATGGAAGCGAGCCCCCAATCCGCACTGAAGCAGAGAGTACCTGGCTTCCGGAAGAATTTGAAAGCGTCAGAGCGTATGTGGTCGGTGAAGTCACTGTTACTGTACGAAATCCATTGACGGCCACCGGACCGATGCCGTTATCAATCAGAGCCGAAGTTGCATTGTCCGAAACCCAAATGAGAGTAACTTGACCCCCTCCTATCGGGAGTGAATCAGGCGTTGCGACAAACGTTCCACCGGGGACAGGCATCGCGGCACGGACGTACACAGTCTTCTCGAGAACCTGATTCCCACCCGGATTCGATAAGGTCAGACGGAACAGCGTCGTGGACGTAATGCTTGTGACAAGCGATCCGTTGAGCGAGACCGAATCGATTCCGTTGTTGATACTTGCGCTGGTTGCGTTCGATGATACCCAAATGAGTGTAACATCACCACCCCCTGCAGGAAGTGTATCGGGTGTGACAATAAAAGTACCGGCCGGAGATGGGAGCGAGCCTTCGACTGTCACGGGAACACTCAACACCTGGGAACCAACTGCGTTGCTGATTGTAAGTCTGAATGTGGTGGATGTCGTCACCGTCACCTGAGTGGATCCGCTGAGCGTGACATTTCCGATGCCGTTATTGATGGAAGCTGAGGTGGCATTTGATGATGACCAGTTGAGAGTGACGGTACCTCCGCCTGCGGGGAGTGTCTGCGGGGTTGCCGAGAATGTACCTGTCGGGAATGAGCCGGTGTTGTTCTCAATCAGTTCTGCCAGTTGTTTTCTGAACTGCTCAAAACGGTAGCCGCGTTGGGCAAATTTTGCCTGCTGATTCTGTGGCGTCTCATCGAACGCCGCCGGCACAAGACTATCGACAATGGCGCTGACGTTCAACCCCATCTGCCGTGCAAGGTGGAGGTACTCATAGTCCTGGGCACCACGACGCCAGCTCTTCATCCGGATGCCGGCGATCGGACCTGCCAGTCCACGGTCGTTACCCAATGTGCTGTTCTTGTTCTCACCCGCATACACAAAGCTGCCATCTCCCCAGATTTGATTCCGTTTATCGCCTGCCCACGGGTCAATCGGGTTGCCTGACTCATCGCCCCAATGGTTCACATACCACAAAAAGTACAGGTCTGTCTTATACTTCCACGCAATCCACGGATTCACACGCATATGTGTTCCCGGTGCATCTATCGCCTGTGTTCCGTATGCAGGTGAACATCCGTTGTAGAATCCCGCCATCTCTCCGCGGGAGCGTGCTGCATTAGCCGAATCCACCACGTAACCACCGGGATAAGGATTGTAGCCGCCATTGACATATCCCGACTGTCCAGCTCCCATCCAGATATCAATCGAGCCGCGCAAGTCCGGACGGATGTTCGACGTACACAACGTACGCAGGCTCTGTCCTGCACCCGGATTGGTCTTCAGCCAGCGGGCTTTCCGCCGGATGTCGAATAATATGCTCGTATCTGATGTAATGCCAGGTTCATCGGCCATGTACTTGTGTATGCGCGTCGCAGGGGCATTCACCGTGAACCAGTTCACCCAGGCAGTCGACACTGTCTGCCACGTCGTCTTCATGATCGTCGTGTCGGCATTGTAGGTGAACCCCGAGACCGTTCCGTTACTCGAGCCAATCTGACTGGCACGCGCGGGCTGGTCATACGTTCCGATGGAATACGTACTGTTTCCCACGCCTTCTCCCGGTCCCTCATAGTTGTTGGCACTCGTGTAGTACGATCCTGTGTACATACTCCCGAGGTTCGTCGCAAAGTTGCTCAACGTCAAACGGCCATCCGTAAAGTCGGCCCGGTGACGATGACCCATCGCATAATATTTCTTCATCAGATTCCAATACGCACTGCTCCACTTTGTCACTCCATGTCTTCCCGTGATCGCCGGATAATCAATAAAGAACATCGAGGAGAGGTGGGTCGTGTCCGATAACGTGAAGTTGTACACACGCAAGGTTACCGGGATGCTGTATCTCTGCACAGCGTTTTCTGTCACACGCAGCGTTCCGCTATAGAGTCCTGCTGGTGTCTCACGAGGAACATAAATATCCACCCACACTGCCTGGTTGCCATTGGCCGGAACACGGAACGGCGCACCTCCTTGACCGTGGGTCTTCGCTCCGGCAGTCGCTTCAAACGGTACCAACTGTTCCGGCAGCATACCCAGATAATCTGCATCGGGTAATGGACGTGCTGCGCTCCACCACAGAAAGCTTGCATTCGATCGGGAGGTGATATTCTGGTAATGTTCCACAAACATCTCGATCCGTTTCCCCTCATAATCATACGGGTCTCCGAATCCACCGGTGTTCTTAATCGTATATCCCGGTACACTACTCTTGGTGAGGCTATCCAACGTGACATTCACACCTGTGGCGCCGGTGCCATTGCCCTGGAGTATCAACTGAAATGCCACCACCTCATTCTTCCCACCAAAAAGACTGATACTGCTGCCATCCCATACTGGATTATTGGTCCCGTTGGCTGCCGTATGATTGATCTTGCTCTGAAGAATCTTCTCGCCGTCGTCTATTGCCCACACGCGGCTCAATCCGCTCTGCGAATAGGATGGATGTGCAATAATGCTGAATAAAGGCAGGAGAAAGCGTATTGCCCCCCGAAAAACCATGCGTCACACCCCCCGAAGTGAAAGATGGCCAGTTTTGATGCTTTCCATCACAAACAACGGGAATAATATAACACGTGTACAACGAAAAGCAAGTAAAAAGAGTATTTACAGTAAATATAACGCGGGAAGGCAAAAAAAAAACACTACGAGCGCGGGGGGGGCATTAAAAAAATCTGCGGTGGGTCTTATTTCATGAAGAGCATTTTCCTGGTAACGGCAATCCCCTTCTCTCCTGTTTCTAGACTTACGCTCGACATTCGATAGAAATATACACCTGATGCCATGCCGTTTGGTACAAAATCAAACGTATGCACTCCTTCTGTCAACTCGTCGTCGTTTAAGACCGTAGAAACAAGTTGGCCAAGGATGTTATACACCTTAATCGTAACCAGGGACGGATCGAGAATTCCAACGCTTATGACTGTGGACGGGTTGAACGGATTAGGATAATTTTGAAAGAGTTTCGCAGCTACTGGATTCACCTCAGAATCAAATAGTTCTTCCTCTGCTTGATCTTCGGGAACACTGGTCAATGTCGTCGTCCGGTAGAGAACAAGGGGTGCAGATGTACCTGTGCTGAGAAACGGGACAGTTGAAAGGTGCGCAACACCGTTTACTTGTAGCTGACCACCTGCCTCGAAATATGCGGTATCCAACCCGCCAACAAATGCACGGTTGATTGCATGGATTGCATTGTGGAGGTTGGTAAATTCAAGAGAGGGTCGCCCTCTCCAGTATGCTATGGCCGAGTCGGCTCGTGCTGCGATTTCTACAATTGAGAGTCCGTCACATGGATGTCCGTCAACATTGTACACCAATTCTCCGAACCCGTACGGCGTCTTTCCAAGTTGGCTTGACGCAATATTAAACTTCAAAGCGACAAGCTCGGCAAAAAGCTTATTATTGTGTTTCTTGGGATTGAGTTTCGTCTGCTGCTTGGTGAGTAGTTTACGTCGCGATTCTCCCGGTGTGCCCGTCGAATCAAGACCGCGAGGGTCTCCCGAGTGCTTTCCTTCTCTTCCTTCCAACGTTCCCAGGATTGAAGTGTACCCCGATCCCGTGTTCCGACGAAAATTCCACTTCGTCAAACGAGCCCATCCACGCGTCGCTGCCGAGTCCCTATGAGGCTTCCACTTATCCTCACCGACAAGTTCCATTGTCGCCACACCGATTCTCATCCCACCTGCAACGTCACTCTCAGTCGCAGTCGGTTGAAACCCTCCCTGGATTACAACCTCCGAAAGAAGATTGATCCAGTTCGGATACAAACCTCGCCCCCTACGCTCAGGTTTTCGAATCCGACCTGTCAATAGATCTTTTGCAACAAGAGACTCCGGTGGAATCGTGACAAACATATTGCTCAGTAGTCCGGTGCTCTTGTAGATGTTGACAACATACGTGGTTGACCCGAACGGGTTGGTTAACGTTAAGGCAAACGTACTCGTGGAGTTGACACGAACAGTTATGGAATCGTTCAACTCTACGTTTCCAATCCCGTGATCAATACGTGCCGAAGTTGCGTTGGTAGAAGTCCAGAAAAAGGTGATATCCCCGCCGCCCACGGGAACGCTGTCAGCGTCCGCGAAGAACGATCCAACCGGATTGCCGCGCACATACACCGTCTTGGTATAGCTCCGGGTGCCATCGTTATTCGAAAGAAGAAGTGTGAACATTGTCGTCTCGGTAAGAGGAAGCGCTTGCGACCCACTTGACGGAACGATTCCAATAACGGGAGAAATTTCTGCCGAAAGAGAGTTGGAAGATGTCCATGAAATGGTCGTCGTACCTCCGCCAGCTAACAGTGTATCTGGTATTGCTGAGAGAGTACCTGAAGGCAATGTTAGGACCGTAACTTCAACAGAATATTGCCGACTGCCCAGTGCATTGGTGAGTGTCAGCGTGAAAGTCTTACTCGTGTCGACAAACACGACAAGCGACCCACCAAGGGGAACGGGACCGACGCCCTGATCAATGCTTGCTGATTGTGCATTGACCGATGTCCACGTGAAAGTGACATTCCCGGGTCCTCCGAGAAGTGAAGGAGGTTGTACGATGAATGACCCTGAAGGGAGTGGAGAACTTGCATTGGCAATCAATTCGGCAAGTTGACGCCTGACGGTCTCAAAATCATATCCGCGCTCTTTCCACGGGGCCTTCGCAGTTTGGTCGGTCTGATCAAACGCTTTGGGGACAATCGAATCGACAAGAGTTGTAACGTTGATCCCCATTTGTTGCGCCAGGTAAAGATACTCGTAATCCTGAGCGCCCCTTCTCCAATTCTTCATCCGGATGCCGGATATTGGGCCTGACAGTCCGCGGTCGTTTCCTGATGTACTTCCCTGATTTTGACCGGCGTACACAAAACTTCCGTCGCCCCAATTACTCGTTCTCTTGTCTGCTGCCCACGGGTCGATCGGTGTTCCTGATTCATCTCCCCAATGGTTTACATACCAGAGATAGTACAGATCAATCTTGTGCTTCCAACTTATCCATGTTGTTGCCCGCATGTTCGTCGCTGGCGCATCAATAACATTAGTTCCATAGGCCGGAATGGTTCCATTATAAATACCAACCCGCTCACCACGGGCCCGCGCCGCGTTCGCTGAGTCAATCATGTACCCACCCGGGTAGGGGTTAACACCACCATTAATGTAACCCGACTGACCCACATGCATCCAGAAGTCTATCGATCCCCTCAGATCCGGACGGATGTTGGTAGTGCAGAGTGTCTTGAGTCGACTTCCCGAGCCAGGGTTTGTTTTTAGCCATCGTGCTTTTCTTCGGATGTCATAGAAAACACTCGTGTCGTAAAGCCCTGGCTCATCTGCCATATACTTGTGTATCCTGGTCTGAGGCGCGTTGGTTTCAAACCAGGTCACCCATTGGTTGGATGCAGTTTGCCACCTCGACTTAAAAACATTTGTATCAGCGCTGTATGTAAAGCCGGAGATTTCCCCGTAGTCAGGTTTACCTGTCTTGTTAGGCTGATCGTACGTGCCTATGGAGTATGTTCTGTTTCCTACACCAACTCCCGGGCCTTCATAGTTGTTCACGCTTGAATAGTATGAACCCGTGTAGAAGGGAGCGAGGGTCGTTGTAAACGAACTCAGCGTTTGTCGTCCATCTGTAAAGTCTGCTCTATGCCGATGTCCCATCGCATAGTACTTCTTCATGAGCGATAAGTACTGGCTGCTGCCCTTTGAGACCCCATGCCGTGCAGTGATTCCTGGATACCCGATATGAAACATGTTGTACAAATGTGTTGTATCCGAGAGTTCGAGATTGTATACCTGAAGATTGACGGGAATGCTATAACGGAGAATGGAGTTTTCGGTGACCTTCATTGTTCCAACGTAGTTTCCCGGCTGGGCACTCTTCGGGATATAGACGTCGACCCAAATTGCCTGGTTCTGGCTCGCAGTAACGGAGAACGGCGCGCCTCCCTGACCGTTGGATTTTGAACCCGAGGGGGCTTCAAAAGGAACAAGCTGTTCCGGAATCAAGCCCATGAAGTCTGAATTTGGGAGCGGACGTGCGGTCGACCACCAGACATAATTTGAACTGGATCTGACATTGATGTTCATGTAGTGCTGAACGAACATTTCGATCCGTTTGCCTACGTAATTGTAGGGATCGCCAACGCCGCCGGTATTCTTGATCGTGTAGGAAGGTGAAGAAGACTTATAGAGGCTATCAAGAGTAACATTTACACCTGTCGCACCTGTGGCATTGCCCTGGATGACAAGCTGAAAGGCAACAACTTCGTTCCTTCCACCAAAGAGACTGACGCTACTTCCGTTCCACACTTTGTTCTTTGAACTCGTAGCGAGGGTGTGCGTGACGTTTGTTTTCTTTATTTTCTCACCGTCATCAACGGCCCAAACGCGCTGGATACCACTCTGAGCGAACATGGCTGTCCAGTTGGCAACGAGCAAATTCAATAGCAGAGATGTAAGAAGAACTGAAAAAACAGAGGAGGGTCTTGGTCGACAACTCATCTTGAACTTCTCATTATTCGTCCTCTCCATCGCGATAAAATCTTTCCACTCCATAACTAATGACTAGATTAACCCTACGAGGTGATGAAGTCGAAAAAAAGCGCCAAGAATTTGATGGAAACTCAGGGGTGACCAACAAAAGTTACAAATTGACCTGAATTCATACAACTGAGGGTTATACGGGTTTCTAACTCGTAGTACTACTAGTTTTTGTCTTTATCTTAAGATTTGAAGGGATAAACAAGTGCTTTTCGACTGAAATGATAACACACGCAATCCAAAATACTAAGCCCGCTTCTTATGCACCATGACCAAGTACCCGCAGGACAGGTCTTGCTTTGATAGTGATGAAAATTCTTGATGCACCGTCAACCCATCTATGGGGCATTCCAATAGGCTCTGTTCCTTCTCTAGTTCCAGTCCGGATTCCTTAAAGACCCTGAGCCATTCCGAACGCTGCATTCTATTAATATACTGGACATCATTCCCTATGAATCGCCATGTTCTCTCCGAGAAACGAAGGTAGTTTTTCTTGTGGGAGTTAAGATCGTACTTCGATAGGTGGTCTGTCATGTCCCATTGGTGAAAGGAGTATCCGCCAGTCATCAGTAGCTTTTGTATCTTGCCGACAAGCCCCGGGGCAAGCGATCTGTGTACATGTTCCAATACGTTATTACTCATTACGAGATGAAATGGTTCAAGTCCTTCTAGACTGGTCACGTATTTTATCCCAAGATTCTGATAGACCTCCTCGAAGTTCTTTGAGCCAAGAATGACCCCCATACGGGCTTCAGCGCACCTCACTCGATCCTCTGGCTGACCAAATTCGCCCAGCCGTCCGCGCAAGTCCATCATGTACCTTTGGAACGCATTGAACTGCCGATTGTCTCTTACGTCATAGCACACAAGCTCTACATCGAAGAACATCTTTACGCACATTGAAAGCCAGTGCGACCAGCCGGTACCTATTTCGAGAACTCTGTCACCATCTCTTACCAGTCCCTCAGCAATGAACCTTTTCCCCTGACCGAGAAGGCCACTTGGGAGTCCCTTCTTGATCCTGTGACGCTCCCCGGTAATCTGCGCGACATAGTGATAAAAGGTTGGCGCAAGAGAAAAGAATTTGAGCGCCACGGCATAGGAAGCATATTTTATCATGACGGCCTCGTGGATCCCGGCTTCTTTGCCACCCAAGTAAAAGAACCAGCAAAATTGTAGAGCCGTTCAACACTCCTATTCGTGCGTTTGTAGCGCGGGCCAAATGAAACAGATTTCTTCCGTCCGGTTTTTATCAATCTCCCAACCACGGTTTCTTCCAGTACATCAAAGCAACCCCAGAGAATTCGGCTCCATGTGTTCAAGAGCCACGCAACAGGATAGAATAAATACTTTGATATCCAAGGAAAGAAACCCATTTTCATCTGTGCTGTAATCACATTCCAATGATCTTGAGGGGCAACAATCTGAACATCGAAGCCCGCTGTTTGGAGCGTGTTGATTATCCCGAGATGTGAGTGATGGTAGAAGCTTCCGCCGTGATGAGGTTCCAAGAAGGCTACACTGCCTACAAAGGTACCACCGCGTTCAAGAACTCTGAACGCTTCCATTGCAAAGACGTAAGGGTGTTGAATATGCTCAAGAACCGCTCGACTGTAAACCAACCCGAATGATTCATTGACAAATGGAAGCGCATGTGCATCAGCATATGCAATATCTGCCCCCTTTGCGGTGGGCTCCCAATCGACACCATAGTATCTCCAACCAGCCTGTTCAATAGCTTTCCTCTCCGTAGCCCCCCCACACCCAAGGGAGAGCGCATTCCGGCCATTGCCTTTAGGGAAGTATCCTGCAAGCGTTGGATTCACACCGAAGTCTTTATCAGACTGATAGATAACTTCCTTTTCCGGATTAGGGGCCAAGTATCCAAGCCTCGGCTTTTGGATCTCACCATTGATCGTTACAGGAACCATGTATTTCCATTCTCGATCAAGTCTGAAATCCATTTGTCCATTCGTGCTCTTGAATACCTGACCGCATGAGGCACAGATGCTTGAATGGATTGTGCCGTGACAATAAGGACAGCAGAAGAGAAATGCCTTTTTTTCAGCAACCGCATGGAGCGGTCCAGCGAGAGTGGTCATTGGGTTACCATTGTGGTGGTGGTGTGTTCTTGAAATGTGTAGAGTCAAGCCAGCTTAAGGGTTACGCTAGGATACGGGAAACCCAGCAGACGAACAGGCAAAAGATATGTGTTGTCTGGCGAGGTTGCAAGAACTAATTTCGAGTGAACTCAAGAAAGGGGATCCTCGCTTGACTGGTGGCAACGTCTACCCAAAGAAGACGCTTGTCCATTGTGCGCAAGGGCACTTGGTACTCTCCCGACAAACCAGGAGAGGCGGGACGCCAAGCGGCGCCAGCCTCTCCATCATGCCTTTATCTCAATAAGAGCATCATTCGAGTTTCGGTCGAGCGTAGCCCAACGAGTTTGTAGAAATAAATTCCGGATGTAAGACCCGTTGCGTCGAACTGAACTGAGTGCGGTTCCGTCAAAAGAGATTGTAGAATCTATAACACGGGGAGTGTAACAGAATAGCGTAATGGAGATGTTCTTACAGAGGGGTGACGGACTGCATCAAAGAATTTATTCAGTCAGTTGTGACTTCCAACGGGATGAATGACGATAGACTTCGTTGATATGAATGCGTGCAACATCTTCCCACGTTCTGCCGGACCGCATGGCGCGGGCGTTGGATTGTGTTCGTTGAAGGAGTTCAGGTTCATTGATGAATCGGAGCATACCAGAGGCAAGGCTCTGGGGTGTGTTGACCACAAGAATGCCGTTGATTTCGTTTTCCACGGCCTCGCGGTTGGGTGGATTGTCACTCGCAAGAACAGGCATCCCGAGCGCACGGTACTCCAGTATCTTGAGCGTCGGTTGACACTGCCAATCTTCTATATCGGGAACATATGCCACGGCAACGTCGTGTGCGGTAATGACCTTGGGAATCTCGCGATAAGGCACGGGGTCTACTATTGAAACACACTGCTGAAGGCCGAGATGTTGAATCATGTTGTTGTAATATTCTCTTTCATCTCCCGGTCCGATCAATGTCAGGGTGAACCGGTTGTTCTGTCTCATCACAATTGAGGCGGCATCAAGAAGCAATTCAAGATTTCTCATCTTCCCGATGGTCCCGACATACACGAAACGACAATGGCCCGTTGAGGATTGTACCTGCGGAAACTCAAACGTAATGAAGTTCTTATCCACACCGATGGGAGTGATGGCTCCGTACTTCGACCAGTTGTTTCCCAGAACCTTCCGTGCAGCAATCTCAGAAGCGAAACACGCTTTATCAAACATGTAGCGCGCATTGAATCGCATTCTCTGCAGAACCCGTCCGTTGGCAATCCGACCCTTTGTACTTTTGTCTCCCCACAACCCGAGCTGACGGATATCGTACACAAACAATATCTCACGCGGCATGAAGATTGGAATGTATCCCGAAAACATGGTCTTGTTGAGCTGTACCACATCCGGATCGAATTTCCGGAGAAACAGTTTGACCCGCCCGAGGAATGCAAGATGGCGTACTCTTCTGATGACCTGGCCTATCAGGGGAAGCCTGAAGAAGAGAGTATGTGAGCGGCGGGGACCTGCGGTTTTTGCAACAACCGACTCCCCTTCATTCCATACAAGATCACCTTGGGCATCAGGTGTTCCTACGAGAACGGTGTGCCCTATTGCCCTCAGCGCAGCAGAGAGTTCCTTGTATACAGGCGTGGGAGTGTTTGAATAGAATTGCGCCAGAGCAATTTTCATACGTGTTGCGTGTTCTGTTCGGAGGTTTCCGGTATCGTTGCGGGCTTTTTTCGTGCGAGTGCAGATCTCACCAAATCTCTCATCTCAGCAAGCAGGGAACGCTGAACCAATTGTATCATCCCAAGAAATACCATCGCACCAATTGCGACAAGGACGATAAGAAGTATCAATGCGTCATGGAGAACTGATTGCAACGCCATTCTGACAATAAAAATGCCTGTGACCATTGCGAGTCCTGATAGAATGGATGGCCTGAGTACCACAATCATGCGCCATGCCGCACCGCTAAAGATCTGATGCACTTGAGACAAGTTGTACACAAAACCAATCGTCTGGGAAATCAACATTGCCATAGCGATGCCATCAATGCCCCACGTTAAAAGGCTGAACATCAACCCAACCATAATGACCAGAACAAGGGTTCCGGCACGTAGATCGAGGTGAGGCTTCCCGAGAGAAAGAAACAACGGCGAAGTCGTGGCGGAGAGTGATCGCACAAGACACATGATACACAGAATCCGGAAGGCCGTAACCATGGGAAGCCATTTCGTTCCGAAAAGCGTACCGATAATCTCCGGGGCAAGAATACAAAGTCCGAGACATGCCGGAACCGTCACAAGCGAAATAATGCTCAACGTTTTCAGATATGCGCGGAGCAACCGGTCACGGTCATCCTGAATTTTCGAGTATGATGGAAACAGCACTCCACTGATGACACGGTTGAATCCGTCAACGGTGTGTGTTGAGAAGTCGTATGCTTTGCTGTAGTATCCAAGCGCCTGGACACCAAGGAATCTTCCAACAATCAGGTTGTCCATGATGGAGTTGAAGAATGACACCAACCCACTTCCGGTGGTTTGCATTCCAAACCGCAAAAGAAGAATAAATGTTGCCCGGTTCAGGTCTTTCGGAATCAACCAGCCACGGTCTGCACACATAAACACTTGAAGAACTCCCCGAACAACGACACGCACCAGGCTTGCATACACGAGGCTCCATGCGCCGAAACCCAGAAAAGCAAGGCCGATGGCAACACCCACATAGGGTAATTCTGGAATAATCATGGCAAGGCTCATTCGAACAAACTGCAGTTCCCGTTGGAGCAATGCTTCGGGGACAAGCGATATCGACTGAATGAAAATGATCGGGGACATCCATTGCAACATCGGAGCAACGCCTTGATTGCCGAGCAACACGGCAAACCACTGCGCATTCAAAAAAACAAGCGACGAAAAGAAGAGACCTGCGAATGAGGTTACAACAATGGCATGCGAGGCGGCGATGTGGACGGGTAATTTTGTCTGGACAAGCGCCTGTCGCATGCCCAAACCCGAGAAGAGACTTGAGGTTTGGAGGAGAATCAATGCCATCGCTACGAGGCCAAAGTCACTTGGCTCGAGTATTCTTGCAAGGACAATCGTGGAGACGACACTCACCCCACGCATACCAAGATTTACTGCGCCGAGAAGCATGCTGCCACGGACTGTCTTTGCCTTGAGTGCTGCTATACTACACCTCTCCCTCTGTCATATGATGTTCAGTGACCGAACCGCAGCACAACGTATGGTTTTTTGCGTCGAAACTCAATTCAGCCGCACACGCAATTCAACCAGAAGTGCATACCAAACCGGATTCCATCAACGGTGAAGGAAGATCGTGTGTATGCTTGAGAGATTGTTTGTGAGAGGAGATCAGCCGACGGTCTTGCGCACTTTTGCTGGGACCCCGGCAACAATGGTGTTCGCCGGAACATCCTTCGTCACCACGCTGCCTGCACCGACGATGGCGTTTTCACCGATGGTCACGCCGCAGAGGATGGTGGCGCTTGTTCCAATGGAGGCACCACGCTTTACAACTGTCGGTACAACCTTCCAATCGGCTTCGGTCTGCAATGACCCGTCGGGATTGGTGGCCCTGGGGTGTTTGTCGTTGATGAACGAAACATTGTGTCCGACGAAGACATTATCTTCGATCAGGACGCCTTCGCAGATGAATGTGTGAGTGGAGATCTTGCAGTTCTTGCCTATCTTGACACCCTTTTGAATCTCTACGAATGCGCCGATCTTGCTTCCGTCATCAATCTCGCATCCATAAAGATTCACAAAATCAAATACACGAACATTATTTCCCAGTTTTACATCAGGTGCAATTTTCTGAAAACTCATGAAGTGGTGCTCTCCTTGCTTTGTTCAATTGGTTATGCGAGTTTACTGGCCCGGGCTCCATCATACACCTGCCAGGGTGAAAGTTCCACTCTCTTGCCGCCTGAGCGCATGGACATTTCAGCCGCCTCAAGGATCCTTACCACGCTGAGACCTGATTCTCCATCAGCGATAGGCCGCTTCCCCGTTTGGGCGCTGTCGATGAACTCACTTGTCAGACGGTTGAGTGCCTCGGTACCATCAATGTGTGGTGCATACATATCGCCTGTACGATATTGGACGAGAGTCTTATAGACCGACTCTTCTTCTTTCACATCCACGCCGCGATCATATACGCGCACCTTCTCACTCGGCTC
>JBJXHC010000120.1:0-2664 GCA_046160825.1 Bacteroidota bacterium
TTCGATGATTGACCGCCGCGTTCATTCAGAAAATCTACAAGTGGCAGACTCTTGTTCTGCTTATACGGTGCGTTTGTATGATCAAGAAGAGAGGTCATCACAGTTGTGTGCGGCATGAGAGCACCCAAAGGGAACCTCAATGCAATCGAAGGTTGAGGAATTGTTACTCGGAAAGTATATGGATTCTGCCATGTGGTTAGAGTCGCCGAACCAATCAACTTGATGTAGTAGGTACCAGCCGAGAGTGAAATTGGTGCGGACACATAAGGTAGTTGAATGGATAGCGAGCTTATTGCCCCCCCAAAAGAATCCAGGATTTCAAATCCGTTCACCCCCGAACCTGTTCCTTCTACTGAGATAACAAGGTTGTTTGTGCTCGGTACAATCATTCTGTACACATCAGCATCACTTGATCCCAATTCAGGTTGGACGGTAATAAGCCCTTTGTATGAATTGTTAAGCTCGATACTGTACGCCAATGCATATGTATCTGGTTCATCAATCGCGCGGACAATGGGATAGGTATCTCCTGTTTCCTCTAAGTGGGGCGTCAACATAAGAATTGTATCGGCGAGACCTGTCGGTAGGGCGGTTGATCCTGCATGGAGCCATTGACGGTCCAGATCAACTATCCCATCTCCTGAACCTGATGAATTCGATGTCAAATATGTGTAAGGAATGTCCAGTGGAAGCGGCATGTTAGGATTGTAGGTTCGACTCGATGAGGATTCATCAATACCTTGAATGGTCAGATTTACAAGTCCGTTGCAGTTGACATCGGTGTTGACAAAGTTGAATTGGAAAAGATCGTTTTCATTGCCTCCGAACAAATAAACTCCTGTAACTGGCGGCAAAAGGCCATGGGACCACCTCAGATCCCGAATTGCCTCGGAGGTTCCTAAGCCAACCATAAAGTTAGAACCGAAATGGGGAGTGCCAATCGTAACTGCTCTTGCCACTTTATGACCTTGTAATGACCCGGGGACTATCCACCACTTTTCCAACCCTTGCTCTTTCCTTTGCAGATATTCGCGGATTGCCAAGCCTCCCATAGAATGGCCCACCAAAACAACCTTCTCAGAGCCGGTATAGGTACGAATACTCTGGATGGCTAATTGCAGAGCTCTACCTTGCTTGTAGATCGCCGATTGGTTTGACAGTTGATGGTTTCCATGACTCTGTATATTAGCAAACTTGCTTCCGCTAAAGTTGATTAGGAAGAGTTTGTCGTTGGGATTGATAGAAGTTAGAAAATCAGATTGGAACAGGGTCCAGCCTATTTCAACGACATCTACATCAAGCAATGCTGTGGTGTTGATGTTATCATGGTTAAGGCAAACATGAAACACCTTTGGCTGTCTTAAGTCCAGCGTGGAACGAATCGTCTCGACTGTTGTCGCAAACGTTTCAGCATCGCTTGCCAAGCCATGGACAAACAGGATCGGATAAGGAATGGTGCTCGTTTGTGAGAGTGCTTGGGCACCGACAAACAGAGAAAGAAGAGCAAACAATAACTTCATCATAAACTATCTCAGATGTCACACGAATTGAGATCACCAGAAAAGCCATGCGCGTGTTGTCGAAGGGGTTTCACTATGTCACTCATAAACTGCCGCCTTTTTACGCATGAGATTTATCCCGACTACATTTCAACAATCGATTAGCTTCATCGAGGACGCACGCAGCTAAACCCGAAAGAGCCGTCACTTCAAAACCAACAACTTCTTCAACGCATTTCTATTCCCGCTCTGCAGTCTGAAGAGGTACATCCCGCTTGCCAAATTGCTCGCATTCAGAGTGACCCTGATATAGTATCCGGCCTCAGCCTCTTCATCAAACAACGTTGCAACCTTCTGGCCAAGCAGATTGTACAAGTCAAGAACCGCTTTTCCGCTCTGCTCAACCGAGAACATTATCTCCGTCGTCGGGTTGAATGGATTCGGGAAATTCTGTTTCAGCGAGAATTCTAACGGCGCTTGCTCGCGAACCGCAGTCAACACACTCACGCTGATTGGCTCGATAAAATGTTCCGTGCCGTCGAGGTCAACTTGCTTCAAGCGATATTGCAGATTGCCTCGGGGTGGAGTATTGTCGAGAAACGAATAGTCGTGCGGCTCGTTCGTCGTCCCATGTCCTGCAACGAAGCTGTTCGCAACATCCAACCACCCTGTATTCCCGACTTCGCCCGTTCTCCGATTCTGCACGTAGAACCCATAATTATTTATTTCCGAAATGGTTCGCCAGTTCAGGCGCACTCCGCCATTCACAAACACGCCGGTGAACGACGCAAGCTGCACCGGCAGCGGACCGTTGTCTGCTCCGATAAACGTCTGTCTTACGCTGAGCGAGCCCGTGGTAAGGACAGCACTGTTCACTGTATCCCAACTCAAGAGCGATGTCTGGCTTGGATCTGTGATTTGCAAATTGACGGTGCAGATTCTCTCACCATTGGTATCCGGCGAAGCGGTGACGAGCTGGCTGCCGCCGCCCGTTGCATTTCCCGTCCAGCGGATCGTCACCGCGACCTTCCCGCTGACAATTGTAGCGATCATCGGGTCATAGTTATCAACGCCCGCAACACCGGAGTATTTTGGATTGACGTTCGTCAAGGTCGGGTTCGCAAGGGCAGCGTTGTTGTAGCTGAAGAAGAAACTTGAGATCCCC
>JBJXHC010000121.1:0-4146 GCA_046160825.1 Bacteroidota bacterium
TCCTGGGGAAATAGCAGATCAGAAATTTCGATTGGACCCACTTGGGTACCATTCAATAGTTTGAGAGCAATTGCGCCGGCATTTTCCTTCACGTACGAACTTGAAAATTCGTTCTTGGCCGTCCCAATCACACAATCCAGCGCCTTCTTGGTGTCGACCTCCAATCGATCAAGATAAGACGCTATCGTATCCAAGGTCTGGATCGGCAGCGCTGATCGACGGAGGGAGCTCTTCAAGCCAGAACCTGTTCCATCTCTTATGTATGAGCCAATTGCCTCTCCCAAAAAGAAATTCTTGAATTCTTCATGGTCAAATGAATACCGATCATTTCCAGCGGACGAAGGTACAAGCAATGCATGCTGTTTTGTTCTCTCCCTGATTTGGCGTGTCTTGGAAGGCGACAAGCGTTTAGCTTCGCAGAAGATTTCAGCAATTCCCTCAAGCATGCCCGAGGAGAGGGCCTCGGTGTTCTGGCCCCACATTTCATCCGCAACAAGTGAAAGAAGTTCGTGATGCTCGGAAGCCGTTAACAATGATTGGTGAGGCTCTCCAGACTTGTCTATCCATTTGGTGACTTCTCTCTCGATCATAGCATTCACGAAAGTGAATAGCATTTTGTCACTTTGGGCCGCTACTCTGTTCACGGCCTCGGACAAGTCATCCTCTTCGAACAAATACGTTAGGAGAGATTTGACCAAGTAGGCCCGTGTGAGAAAGGCATGCTCCCCCCCGAGATTCCTTGCGATAGAATTGTATATTTGCGTAGAATCATCGAAGCCAAATTTTGTAGCATACTCAATAAACTGTTTGTCATTCCATCGATCCAAGCTGAGTTGGGAGAAGTTTACATCAAAGTGACCAATAGCATCAAAGAGCTTAGCTTGGGACGAGAAGTTCTTGAATTCATAAAAGGCTCTCCTAGTTGCTATCAACAATGCGCCCTCAGATTGCAGACTGCTCATGAGTGAGCCAACTGCTGAGAGCGCTTCTCCCTCAGATTCAACAAAAACCTCTTCAAAGCCGTCTAGTGCGAGCACAACCGTTCCAAGCCTCACGAGTTCAATGAGGCTATTGTAGTACAACATTGGAAAGCGATAACGATTCATAAGTGCTCCAATGATGACATCATCGAATCGCAAGAAGGTCCTCCCCATCAAGCTAACTGGAAGTAATAACCATGAGGCTTTCTTTGCCTTGTACGCGATCGCTTGGCGCCTAGCCATTTCGTTGATAATTGTCGTTTTGCCTTCACCAGCGTCAGATGTCAAGTAGACGACCTTTGTCGCTCCTGCAAATCGGAGATCTAACAACCGCAAAGCCTCAGCGACCGAATCTCCAGCTTCCCTCTTTTTTTCATCAGGAGAAGATTCAATATCATCAAGAATCTGTCCGCTGGGGGTAACGAAGGATTTTTCAACTGGAGTGTAGGAGATGATTCTCTCTGAAAGGAGAGAGAGATGAGAGATTCTCTCAACCAACCATTCCTCCGCAGGCATCCTAGCCCCAGCTTCTTCGACGATAACATTGTTACTCTCAATAAGTACTTTTGATTCGACTATTTCACCGTGCACCTGCACAAGAACCTGGCCCTTCGAGATATCAATGTCCGAAGCGGTATCTGCAAAAGTCAGTAGTATTCGTTTGAATCTAGTGTAATCCATGATAACCCTCACATATTCGATTGAAAGTAGTTTCGTACTCTGGACGATACGTAACCAACAGGTGTCCTCCTGCCGAGACGGGTATGGACGTGGGCAATTCTTGCACCTAGATCGATTCCTAGACGAATGGCTGGCCACAGATCATCGTCTGAACCAACTACAGCAACCTGTTTGTCTCCCCTCAAAACAAGAGAAACAAGATCAGCGAGGATCATCGAATCAACCATTTTCTGTGCAGGCTGTGTGAAAAAGTCGTCAAAGTGAAGTGCGCATGATGCGTCGGGACAAGCCAATGCTTTGAAGTAATTGTAAACAGGCATCATGGCACATGGAGACTTCGCGCAACCCAAACTTCTGGGGTCGGAGCAGTGTGTTTCTCTGGCTGTGCAATGAGGTCGGAAGGTATCGGGGTAGTGAACCCCCGGTTCGATCTCTAAACTCGTTGCGAGTTCTGAACTGACCATTGTGAAAATAATTAGATCGTCGACTGGAATAGCCTTGCAGAATGGAAAGTCCCTTTGCATCTCTGCACTCAGCCTTTGTGCCTTCTGGGTAAGCAGCCCACGCTCATCCCAACCCCCATAGATTCTAATCCGCACCCTCTTCACTTGACCAAAGAATGATCCCCCAATCGACGCAATGATAGTGTCAACAATGTGGAGCAGACCCCTACGTCTGTCGGCCCGACCGATATTATCATAGTCTACAAGTACAGTAAGTGTCATGTTCTTAGGCTCACATTCCAGGTCAAGAGTTATCCCACCTCCATCACCTTCAAACTCTCAATCCCCCGGTCATCCACAATCTTCACCGCGATCCGTTTATGTTTGCCGGACTCGAAGGGGAGAGAGACAGTGCCGCGGTACTGTTCAATCAACTCCTCATCAATCTCAGCTTTGAGATTACGGGCTAAACGCGACCACCCCTCGTTGTCCGCTGCCATCGGGAAAAACACTTGGCGCGGGAATAGACTGCGACCATCATAGTCGGTGTCGAGGAGCCACATGGCGATCTTCTCGTTGCCGCCGGATTCGATTGTGCCGGTGCGCGTGTTGTAGTAATCGAAGCCGAGGACTTCGACGTGGTACAGAGCTTTTGGTTCCTCTGTCATGGTTCGACTGCGCTCACCATGACGCGGTTGCTGAGATTTGACGCGCTTAAGCCTCACGTCGGGTTGACCGATAAGCCAGAAGCTCTCGCTGCTCGTGCGCTTCTTTTTCAAATCGTCGGTGAGCAGGTCGGCGTTCATTTGCACTTTCAGGAGCGTCATTCCTGCTTTCTCCGACGGAAGCTCATCAATGTCTTTTGCCGCTTCGGGGTCGAATTGAAATGCTGCAAACAGCAGCAGCGTCGGTCGCGGCACAAGTGTGCGCGCTTCTTCCCACGCAAGCTCCACTTGCCGCTGCTCAAGCGGCGCATGTTCCGGACCGAACGAGATGACGACACGCTGAGGCTTTCCGTATTGCGCCATTGTTTCTCTCACTGTATTAGCGCCGCGCTCGTTCGGTTTTGTTTCCGCTTCCGCGTGAAGCCAGCGCGTGCCAGGCAACGCCTCGACACGCGAGAAGAGAATGTATTGCCCGTTCTTTCCTCTGACGCCGGCCTTGAGCAGCTCGCTGCGCCATTCGCTTTGGCGGAGAGTTTCGTCTGAGCGGACAATTGATGTATCTGCCTCGTTGAGCGAATCGGCGATTCGCTCTACCGCCTCTAACGGTTTCACCACAGGCGCGGGCACTGCCTCAACCGTAAATGGACCGGTGACTCGTGTCCTCGCGTTATCCGCGTATGGTTGATCGTACAGCGTCTCTTGTCCAGCGGGTTCGTTGTTCGCTATGGACTTGAGCGTGATGTGCGGGACAGTCTTGTAGATAAACCCGCTGCCGACTCCTTCTTCCGGATGGGCAAGCTCGTAGTAATCAAACACAGACGACATGAGCCGCTGCTTGGCGAGTGTTGTTGCAACACGGGATGTATCGCACGTGATCCACCGACGACCCCATTGCTCGGCGACGTAAGCGGTTGTACCAGAGCCACATGTTGGATCAAACACGAGATCGCCCGGGTCGGTGGTCATTAGCGTACATCGTTGAGTGATTTCTTTGTTTGTTTGGACTACGTATATCGGATCGGCAGCGCCTCCAAACCCGCTCCATAGATTAGTCAACGCTCTATATGGAAAATCCTCAAAGTAAGTCACAAATCGGATGCTGTTTTCAGTAGCTACTACGCGGTTCGACTTGATAACGTTTTCAATTCCTTCTGGCGTAGTTCCCCACCATCGATTACCGGAGTCATATTTTCTTCCTTTGTACTCTACCACGAACTTTGATCCGGGCCCAGGTTTTGTCATCAAAACAGTCATGTAAGCTCTTGCACCCTTCGGCAAGAGGGACTTACCAGACTTCTCCTCTGCTGTCATCGGCCTTCTTGACTTGTCTGATTCCTCGACCATCGTGAATCCTGCCTCTGTTGAATCGTCCTTTTT
>JBJXHC010000122.1:0-14344 GCA_046160825.1 Bacteroidota bacterium
ACTCGGGTGGGAGTTCATGGGTCATTGTCAGACCAATGCGGTCCGGGTCAACGAAATGGAGCCGGAGCAGGAGAAGGAGGCGATCCATCAGACGCTGGAAACAATCGCCAAGACGACCGGCAGGAAACCGCTCGGCTGGCTTGGCGCGGGTCTGGCGGAGACCTGGAGCACGCTCGATTTTCTGATCGAGGAGGGGTGCTTGTACGTCGCCGACTGGACCTCGGACGATCTGCCGTTTCGCATGGACGTCGACGGCAGGACCATCTACTCGATTCCCTACTCCCTGCAGAGCAACGATACGCCGCAGTTCTTCCAGCAGAAGCAATCGCCGGAGGAATTCGAGCGCATCCTGAAACGACAGTTCGACTGGCTCTACCGCGAGGGCGCCGGGTCGTCGCGCGTAATGGCGATCGCGCTCCACCCATTTGTCTCGGGCGCGCCGTACCGCATCGGAGCAGTCGACGCGGCGCTCGAATACATCTGCAGGCACGACGGCGTGTGGCTTGCGACCGGCGAGGAGATCATTCGCGAATACATCGCTTCCGGGGCGACGATCTAGTCCGGCGTCCTGTCGCGCCGGAGAACACGCCGGGAAACGCGCGCGGACTCGCTCGTCTTTATCCTCCCGTTTCAGCTTGACTGGCAGCGATGCCTGACTGGTTAAATAGCATGAAGCAGCCAGGCGCCGATGATAACCTTGTGCATAAGCTTCCACGGCGATAGTCACGATATCGTGCGGGCTGCACGGACATAGCCCGTAGCGGTGGCCAGGCCGAGATCGGTCAGTACCGATTTCAGGCCGGCACATTGCCCAGGCGGAATTTTCTTCGATTCGCGCGAATCGATGAATGCCTCGACCCGCGGGTTCTTCTGCTGCGCCCCGCTTCGCTTCGCGCCCGCTCTTGAACAGACTCGGGTTGAACAATGATTTGCAGTATTACCCATGAGGATGCGGCTGTCAGTCCACTCCAGCAATAGCACGTGGTGCTCTGCCCCGGTAATAGTAGCGTTCAAAATGGGGTTGTCAAGTGGTGACAGATCCAACGTAAAACTCCCCGAAACGTCAAGCACTCCACCGTTCGCTCCGAGGACACTTTGCTTATTCCGGCTGTTGATGATCGAACCACTCGTCTTATCATAGAGAGTGGCCACGACCGTGGTCATCTGACCACTCCCTACCAACGATCCTGAGTCCGATTTGAACACGCCTGAAAGCATCGCCGAGACACCTTCATTGATCTCGTAAGCCATGTTTAAACCCTCTGCATCTGGATCTTCCAGGTCACCTGAAGCGTATCTCCAGCGCCCTTGTTCACAGCAGAGAACACTTGCCGGCAGAGCAAGTCTCCGGTACTGGCCGCATCGAGCAATCCGGCCTCGGTAATTGCCCCGGTGCCGGTCCCCGCCGCGAACGTTACCTGTACCTGGTACGTGTCGTCGGTGACAGTCGTTGTCACGGTACTCTTCGTTCCCTGGGATCTGGCAACCTCGGTCTGTAACGCAGTGTCCCCGTTAGCTGCAGCAGTTGCCCCGGTACCGATTGCTATGTAATCAACGGCCGGGGTGTCAGTGCCGGCAAAGAACTTCGCCGCCTTCGTCAGCCCGGCATTCACCACGAGGTTCTTCACCTCCCGGCGTTCCTTCCGGTCGCCATTCTTGTCGTATAATTCAAACAGGATTGTGCCACGCAATCCGATCCTTTCCACGGGTCCACCACCGAGTACTTCTCGCAACTGTTCTGTGTTCAATGTCGCCTCCTATGTGAACTTGATATTTGTTAAAAGTGATTTCCTCACACTCACGACGTCCAACTTTGCCACCTCAATCAGAATGCTCTCCAACTTGGAGAAGCGCAGCAGGATCTGCAGCATCCTCACAAGGCCAACGATCTGAATGAACTGAGACGACACCACATCCGAGTACTTCAGGACGTCCTGGAGAGTGATACCGGCCAGCTTACGCAGCTCATCATTCAGGGCAAGATTCTCAAGCTTCGATAGACTGATTAGTTTAGCCATAGAGTCCGAGGCGATCAGTTGTTCGATCTTCACAATCGCTGGCGACTTCCCAATGAAGTCCAGCATCCCTACAACCTCGCTCAACGGCTTCTCCGGTTGCTTCACAAGTGAGTCCGCCACGAGCATAATTTCAGCGAGGAGTTTACTGGCCGACTTCTGCAGTCCATCAGCCAACAACAGTATCTCGGTCAATTCCTTTGTGTGCGCAACTCCGTCGGCGTTCAACAGCGCCTGTACAACATCGGAGAAGCTCAACCCTTCGCTTAACACTTTCCCCGGCGTCTTCACCAGCTCGTCACCCAGCGTCAACAACTCAGCCAGCACCTTGCCGATTGTAAGCTGGTCACTGTCGGCCAGGGAGAGCAGCTCGACAAGGCTCTTCCCTGTGTTTTTTCCGAGCAAGTCTGCAATACCAAGTTGCTCGCTTAGGTTCTTCCCGGTGAGAGATGACAGATTATCAATCAGTGCGAGAGCTTCAACCAGACGCTTTCCGGCCTCAGTGCTCTTCAAGTCACTCAATCGGATCTCTTCAGAGAGAAGTCTTGATGCACCGAGTACCCTTGCATCGCTGAGTTTGAGTACTTCCTCCCGCAGCATTCCTGGACTCTTCACTGCACTATCTCCATAAACGAGTGATTCGTTCAGTGTCTTGATGTGAGCCGTCGATGCAAGAGAACCGACTCTCCGGGTGTCACGCCGGAACATCACATACGGGTCAGCAAACAACTTGCTCCAATCACTTGCCGTCAGCACACGATTGTAAACGTACACCGCCGCAATCTGTCCATCCCATTGTTGAGTAGTTATAGGCGACGCCGTGGACGGCGCGCCAATACGAAGAGGACGGGAGTTCACCAGTGAGCCAACAACAGTTTCTCCGTCAGTAGTAAGAGGCTCCTCCACAACAGGCGATCCCTCAAGATAGCATCGCAGCATTCCCAGGTAGCCGTAGGGATTGTCCGGTATCTCGGCCATTCGATCAACGACGAACCCTCCTACGTACCACTTTCCGACAACTAGTGCAGGTTGCGCTGCAAACGTTATGCCGTTGGTTGTACCGGTTCCATCATCAATCGTCACAACAAGCTCCCCCGTCGTCGCCTGCTGCCACAGCACCCACCCCTGACGGGGATTCGATCCCCCATCCCTCTTTGCAACAATACGACGGGTGTTTCCATCAATCACATCCGTCTTGAATACTGCAACAACGGAAAAACTTTGCGTAGCATTAAAATCATAAAGCGCAATGTCACCGACTTCGAGATAATCAACATTGAAGTCCAGCGCCTTGCCATACTTGCCACGTGTTACCTGATTACCCGACAGACCATTGTTCGTCGCATGATAACGGAAGCTCGCCACGTCGAGTGTTTTCGTCAGCCCGAAATAGTTGATCCCCGGCAACCACGCACCTACCAAGCCACGTGAAAGCGGATGCCGCCTTTGCACAACAACCGGTTGTACAAGATGAGCGAGCATACCTATTGCACCTCGTCTGCGTAAAGTTGATATGCGCACACGTGATTACCGCCCGTGCTATCCAGCGCAGTCCCGGAAGCATTCACCACGGCAATCCCAAACTCTGTACCCAACCTGCCGAGCGGCGCCGTGTCGAACACGCCATAAAAATCCTTACCTGTTGTTGCTATAACGACAATGGTGCCGAGCAAATCCGCATTCTCAACTGTCAACCCCGCATCACTCGAACCGGCTCCATCCGTGCGGCTGGTTCCATCCCCTCGCAAGAGGTACACCTGGAACACAGCTCCTGCAGTCGGTGTAGATGAACCCGATCTGATCTTCACAAAGATAAGAGCGCCGGGCCGGTTGGATGAATTGGAAATCATCGTGGATTGTCGGCCCACTCCAACAGCGGAATTGGCGAGACTGGCGAGACTGATCGTAAACGTCGCCCTCGCATCAAGCTTGGTACGTATCTCATTTGCCATTTGACGTTTTCTCCGGTTTTATCTTTTCGGCGACACAACAGTCGTTACATTTCCCATCACACGTCCTTCGATGGCCGGCCTTCCCCATCTCTTCACCACAGCATCGTAACTCGGACTCTTATACTGGGCGAACGCCAACTCATACAGTGCATAGTTCAACGCAGCTTTTGCGGCACTCGCCTGCAGATAACCATCAGCGTTCCACTTCTTCGGATCCACCAAATACGGTGCATGAAAATCAAGAGCGAGCAACAATGACTTGTGATTGAACGTCTTGTATCCGTTCCGGGAGAGGATCTCCGCCGCCTGCGTCATTGCATTCAGCGCGTACGTCGAATAGAAGAGCGCATCGGTCCGTCGCATCTCCAGGGGCAGCATACCCGGCCTCAGTGTCACCTTCTTATTGTTCACCCAAACGTAAGTCAAACCCGTTTCAGAGTCCTTTCCATCCGTCCCCACAACCTCGTGGTAAAGGTTTTGAGCCCACAAAGCGTAAGCGTAATTGAGCAGGTCTTTCGAGCCAGTCGCAACACCGGCAGACGCAATCATCACCGCACGCCATGAGTTGTAGTTCCCCGGTTGCTTCCATGTCAAACCGGTCGTTGCGAATGTGCGTATCCACTCACGCGTCGCTTCACGTCCCGCCGCAGTCCACTCCGGAAAGTTCTCCACAAGAGTGAAACCATACACCAGGGCCGGCATCGTGATGCTCAGTTCTATATACGATTGTTGCGTGGTGTACCTTGGCGTCATTCGAGTTGTCTTGTCATTGCACCAGGCATTGAGGAGAGTGATCGCCTTTCGAGCAAAGCGCACGTCGCCGGTGTACACATATCCCACACCGAGGTCTCTGATGGCGCCGCTCATCGCAACCGCAGCTTCATAGTCACGCCGGTCGGTCGCAGGATTCTCTTCACCATCCTTGCGTACCCACTTACCATCAATCAACCACCAGTACGGCTTCGCTGTGTAGTAGTAATGAGCGTCCGTCACCTTCGCATCATCAGGTGTCGGCTTCGGTATCGAAGTTACAACACTCTGCACAGGTTGCTTCAGTGCTTTGTCAGCATCCTGCTTCACACGCTCGACAGCGCTCTTCCACGGCTCACGATCCTTCGCCGCCAGAACATCCCGTACACCATTCGGGGAGATGAACATCGGCTTGAATGTCGGCACACTCTGCCCCATCACCGCAGCCGCAAACATAATCAGGCATACCACAATTCGCACTCCGCATTTCGCATTCCACCTTTTCATGCCGCCTCCTTCTTTTCTGATTTAAGTTTATCCGTCCAGTGTTCCACCGCATTCCCGCCGAAGAACGTCGCCGTCGTCACCGTTTGAAATGCGAAATAGAACTGGCAGAGAGTCATCAAGTGTTCGGGCGGCATCTTGATCACCAGAATCATGAATGCGGCGAAGCCGAAAAGGGAAGCGCCCCAAAAGCCCTTCATCTTCCTCGAGCCCATCCGCCTTTCATTGCTTGTTGCTAATTGCTCATTTCTCATTGTTCAGTACGCCATTATATTGTAGGTGCTTGTTGAATTGCCGATCCTAAAATGATCGAGGTAGATTCTCCGGAATGTTACGCTCCCCGGATAACCCGTTCCCGTTCCGAAGCCTGGTTTGTACTCGCCGAGACTCCCGAACGAACCCTTCGTATCATTCGACCCGAGTCTCAATCCGGTGCGATCAACAATCACCACGCCGTTCCTCCATACCTTCAGTTCGCCGGTTGCGTTGTAGTTATACTTCACCCGCACAACCCATCGTGTCCAGGCTCCCACGGTCATGGGCGCACGATAGAAGACACTGTCGTTGGTGTAATACTTCGTGTAGGTGTTGTCGCCCGTGCATGATCGGGTATCACCACGACCAATCCATTGCTCGTACAACGAGTCGATCTCCAGGGAAAGATCCGGACTTCGGTACACCGGTTCTCCACTCGCATTTGTATCACACGGATCCGGATAGGGCTGAGTCTCATAAATAATATCCTCCCAACCAACACGGTCGAACACCCAGTTGCTCGGTACGTACACATCGAATGCAACCCAGTAAACGCTGTCCCTCTTAAAGTGAAACGGATTGTTGTCAACGTCCCATCCGGTAGTATCTGTTCTGCTCACGATTGCCTGTGTCCGGACTTTGGTGATGGAGTCCGTCTTGTGCAACTCGAAGATTGCCGCTCGCAATCCGCGTCGCACCGTGTCGGTCACCGTGTACGCATCATTGCTTCCCGGCCTGTAGAATCCCTTCAGCGTTCCACTCTCAAACGTCCCGGAGCCGTGGATGATGTGCGACGAGTTCCGTTGTGAGTGCATGAACGCAAATGGCACCTGGGCCGTGACTGTTGACCAATGACCAATGACGAGTGCAATCACAACCATCCATTTCTCCGTTCTCACGCTGCGTACTCCTGTATGAAAGCCCCGTGAATCACTCCATTGATCTTGATGAAGGTGTAGATGTCCTTCTTGTTGCTGGTCGACTGCACCGGCGCAATATCAAACGGCCAGATGATTGTCGTTCCCCAGGCCAAGGTGTGTGTTGAAGGGTTCGTGATTGCCACGCTGATATTCTGGCCGTCAGAGAGATTGCTGATCGTCAGTGTAGTATTGCCGGAAAGGGATTTGTAGAACGAGTGGCCAAGGGAAGCATTGATGTCCGTGCCAGTAACGTTGATGGATGCTGCCGAGAGAACTCGCCCTGCAGACTCCACATGCGGTGCAACCACTTTCTCACGGAACGTGGCCGCCAGGTTATCAAGTCTCAGTGCAGATGTGAGCGTTGCACTCGCTTTACGCGTGAAGAAGTCAAGGAAGCTATCCGTTGTCGACCCTCCGCGCCCTGCAGTAATCCGACTCTCGGCGGCGTCCGCCAACATCTGAAGTGACACTCTCGTACCTGTGCTTGCGTTGCTCACGTTACTCAGCTTGCCTGCAACGACGTCGCCGTCTGTCGCAGGTGCATCAACGGTAGCATCGCCGGCTATTGTTAATGGTCCAGCGAGAGTACTTCGGTTCGTTGATGTCCCGACAAGTTTCTCGGAGATCGTGATCTGATTTGAGAGCAGCTTCAGCGCCGACACCAGCGTGGCACTCCCTTTCCGGATCAGAAAATCAATAAAGCTGTCAGTCGTGGCGCCACCGCGACCGGCCGTGATCCTGCTCTCGGCGGCATCCGCAAGCATCTGTATGGACACCCTTGTACCGGTGGAAACGTTCTTAACGTTCTGTAGCTTCTGAGCAACAACATCGCCATCGGTGGCCGCCGTGTTGACCTGCAACTCACCCTGTATGTGAACAGGCAACGTGGAGTCCGTGTGAAGCCGGGTCTTATTGGTGTTTGATCCGTTTCCCATTTCATACGAGCCGAGAGAACTCGAAGTGATCGTCACGCCTGAGATCTGGTCAAGTAGGAGGTTGGTGGATGCACCCTTGTTGATATTGCGAAGACAAATGTTCTGTGATGTCGTGGCATTGGAAATCTTTATCAGGTCCGTAATCGTTGCCGAGGTGTGTCCGGTGATCGTGTCACAGATAAGGCCGTCAACTGCGATGCCGTCTCCGACCAATATGCCCGTCGTGTGTCTCTCCATGTGAACTCTACAGAGATGCCCACCGTTGTCCATCCGGATAGCCACGCCAGCCTGCGTGCCACCGTTCATATTGATTGTCACGTCCTCAATCCCGCGGAAGGCTGCTACTTGTCTCACGGCAATTCCTTCCGCTCCGGAGGAACTCACAGACCCAATCACCTCACAGCCCCAGATGAAACAATTCTGTGCTGCATTCGGGTATGCAGCATCGCCATACTTGATTCCCGTTGCCATATAGTTGTTGATCAGGCAGCGGAACACTCCGCTCATCTCCTGGATGTGTGTTGCAAGTACTCCGATGCTTCCGGTAACGCTGCTTGCGTCCACTGTCAGGTCCTGTATCCTACAGTTGAACACCGTCGTGGCGCCGCCGAGATAGACAACCGCCGTCCCCGTCGGGAAGTCCGGAAGAGCCTTTATCACCGTGGCATTCGCTTCCGGGTCGCCTCTCCCAACACCTTTGATTCTGCATTTATTGGGAACAATGATTTGCACGGCCGTGTAATAGGTCCCGGCACCGAGCATCAACACAACACTCTTCGTGCAACCGTCGAACGGATTGGAGAGAAAGAACTGCACTTCCCTCAATCCACGCGCATCCACCACACCGCCTGTAGCCGGAAGCAATCGGATCGCATTCTTGATCTTCTGGTCCGCCGTGTCGCCGCTCAGAGTGTGAGCAAACACCACACTCCCGTTCTCAAGCAGGGTGAGTCGTGACGAGTGAGACGCCAGCAGAGAGAGCAGGCTCTTCGGGTCCTTCAAGTCCTTCGATCCGACAAGCGTCATCAACTCATTGATGGCGATGAGGACGTCCTCCATGTCAGGCATCTGCCCATCAACGGCAAGAGTGTTCCTCTCGTCCCTTGTCAGGCTCGTCGGAAACTGAAACTCACTATCTGGAAACGGTATCTTCATCTTGTCAACTTTTACCTTTTTACTTTTGCCTTTTTGCTTTGATTTTTTTAGTCGTCCAACTCACCCCACAGCGTCACCTGGTAGTCTTCAACACTGCTGCCATTGATGGCCAGGTTCGTCACATTCGTTCCGTTAATCTTCACGTTGATCGCTCCGGTGGAAGTGTTCCTGTTCACCGTAACCTTATCGCTATTTGCTGCCACTCTCCCTGTGCTCGCAGCGCCGCTCGACACATAAGCATTCGTTGCATTCAGCACCGTCCCTGTCGAGTCCACGAGCACAATCTCCGTCACGCACAAAGCTCTCGGCATCCCAAGGCCCATCGTGCCGTTCATGATCACATCGCCCACTTGCAAGTATGTCGTCGCCGTCTTGATTGTCCCAACCGCCAGCAACACCTTTCGTCTCCCGGTCGCCATCTTCACCCTCGTCCAGCTTGCATCCGGAACGACCGGCGTCGTGCTGAATGTCTTCGTGCCGGCGATAGTCTCATTGCCCGTCAGTCCAACCTTGCCATCCACTTCAGTCTTGCGCGCAGGCTCATCATTCGCACTCGGTGCAGGCAACCCGTTAATCCGGTTACCCGCCATCACGATGTTGCCGCTCATTGTCCCGCCCGATTTCGGCAGCAACGTTGCAACCTCGGTATTCAGGTTGGCGAAGTTGGTGTTGATCGCATCCCGTGAATCCGGGTTCAACTTCATGCCACTAGTGATCGTCGTTATTGTCGCCATATCTTTTTCTCCAAGCTCCAACCCCCTCTCCTTTTTTAAGGGAGAGGTCGGGAGAGGGTTTTATGTAAAGAAGTGCCACACGTTTGCGTTGTGGTCCGTCCACACTTCGTTCCCACAATCCGCCCAGGTTCTTCCCGTCAGTCCCGCTTGCGGAAACGGTATCGCGTCCAGGAGATCGATGCACTCGAACACGAGTTTCAATCCTGCATGCCATCCCGTGCTCACATCAGCACCCATTCTATACAGCACTCCCGGATCCACCAAACGTACTTTGAACTGCCGTCCCGGAAGGTCATTGTGCGGAGTCAACAGTATCTGCCTGATGCCGCCCTCCAGGAGATAACGCAACTGCAACAACACCGACCCATCAATGTGCGTTGAGTAGTCCAGGGTCCACCGTGGCTTGTACCCGTGGAAGTCGATGATTTCGGAATGGTCAAACGCCGGGTGTTTTGTTTCTACAGGATTCGGATCCTCGGTATTCCTCTCTGGCAACGGCAATGTGATGTCCGTCTTCACACCACTCGCCGCAGTAATACCGAGAACCGGAGGCCCAACGCCATTCACAACACTCATAACAGCACCCCCGTGACGGAGCAAGTGTTCTTTGTGAGATCGATTTCGGTTGACACTGATTCGAGATTTTGCACCTGACCGGGCCGGACAAAAGATTCAGTTGCTCCGACAAGAAGATTCTCCGCCGACGAGACGCCGGAGACGCGGGCACTGATTCCATGGAATGTTCTGGTCAAGTACTCCTTCGCACCAACTCGTGATCGTCCGTATGCGTTTGCCAGCGCTGCATGCAGATAGAGATATTCAACTCCATTTAAGGGCCAGCCGTGGGCGTCTATACTTCCACACGTGAAGAGCGTGTTTGGTGGTGCGCCTGCCAGTGTAAGCTCTACATGGAGATACGAATAGAGATCATCCTTCGTCCCCGACTGAAACTGGTTCGGGTTCTCAACAGTCTTCAGTGGAAGCTCCAACGTTAGTCCGCGGCGGCTATCACTCAACGAGCCGTAGAGTGTTTCCCCTTTCGATGGTTGCCAATTCGGGTCGGGCAGGAGCGATTGTTTGCCATAGATATTCTTGACGAGCACGCCCGACAAGCTCGCCCTGGTTACTCTGCTCGTGAGCAATTGTCCGTCGACAATAAAAGTTTGATTGGGATTGCCACGTTGTCGGAACCGCAGCACTGCGACGTCCGTTTGAACATCATACTTAACGCTTGCAAAAGAGAAGAATGACAACTGCAGATACTTCAGAAGCTCAAGGCAACTCCCGAACCGATAGAAGCTCATCGGGCTGCGTTCGAGATCAGCGTCGAACATGCTCTGGAATGGTCCGGCTGGATAATAATTCCCCTTCGTTATGACGTAGAGGCTCGTGAATCCCGCTCCGCCGTATGCTGCGTACTCATTAAATTCCCACAGCACATCGTTGCTGGCAGAACCCAATCCCGCCAAAGATGCCAGACCATTCAAGACGTTGGAGAGTGATACTGCTTTCCCCTGCACAACAAGGGTCCGGTTGAATGGATAGATTATTCCCCGGTCCACCACGCAACCATGCGATTGCAGCCAAGCATAAAGAGTGTCAATGGGAATGTATCGAAGCGCATCAATGCTTGATAGGCAGGAGAAACTAACGACGTGAGTTTTCTCGTTTTCAACAACGCTGTCAAAATCCACGACTCCATAAAACAACGCCTCTGTTCCCTCACCTCTATCGATGCAAATGCGAACTGACACGACGCCTGCTGTGGGGAGAACGAGAATCGTGTCCCTGAATTTTCGGTCTTTGTCCAGGACAGTGATGGAGCAATTTCCCATTCGTAGTTCACCAACCTCCCCCTCGACATCCTCCCTCAGAGGCGTAACCGATAGCAAGCACTCGTCACTAAGTGACTCATAGTTGCCGGACGTCGGCGTCTCTATCATTATGGTGACACGCCCACTCGCTTTTATTTGATCTGGAAAGAAATACTTCACTGCTTTGGTCTCTCCTCAAAACGGATCACTTGTTTGAGCTTGGAGCCATCAACTTCGAGCTCGATCTTCTCCGGCAGGTTCAGCCGCATCTTGTCTGGCAGGCTGTCTGTTGATTCGCCGAGCCTTGTAAGCTTTTCATTCACGCGTCGAAGCTCATCAACAACAACACTCAGCTCTTCTCTTGACACGCCTGCTGTCGACTGCTGTATCATGTTGATCACTGTAGTTGGCAACTGTATTCCACCCGGTGCAGCACCGCCCTGAATGAACTCCAGTATTCTCTTCCACTCAGCACTCTCCGGAACAAACCCGCCCTCCTGGTAACCCGGCATCAAGTCCATAATCCTCGCCGGCCTCGAGTTCAGTATCTCACCGAGAACACCGGTGTAGCCCCCCTGCTTGAATCCTTTCCGCACACTCTCAGCTCTCTCTTCGCTGCTTCCTGATACCACCACCTCACCCAACTTCTTCCCCTTCTGAAGTTGTCGTCGCAGTCCGAGTAGCTCATCTTTATTGTTCCGCACAATCGGTTCTTCAAAAACAATTTCTTCCTTGTGAACCACGCCCGCCGGCTCACTCGGATTTCCTGAGCCGGTAAATCCGCCCGAAGAGAAGAGGCCGAAAAACTTGCCTATAGTATTGATAGTAGTGATCACCGCAGCGATTGCTTGGATGATTTGCAGCGCTCTCTGCATCTCCTTCACGAACTGGGATCCGGCCGCCCCGAATAGATCGGCAAGCGTGGTGACGCTCCCAATAAGTTGCGCTGTTAAACCGAGCACCCTGGTGAGTTGACGAACCTCTTCCTGGTGTATCTCCTGGTTCTTGCGCTTTCTCAACGCAGCTAATACTAATTCAAGCTGTTCTTTGTCCGTGTAGAGCTTCCGGGCTTCCCGTTCGGCCTCGGCAAACTGTTCTTCAATCTGAAGGAGGTTCGCTTCATGCTCGGTCTCCGCCAGCAAGAGTGCAAGCTCAAAATGTTTCTGTTCCACATCAGTTCTTATCTCACCCGCCCTAAGCGCCTCCTGCCGATCTATCTCCCCAAGGTCCTTGATGTTGTTTTCCTTCAGTATCCGGATGTTCTCCTCTGCCTGTCGTCGCTGGTCATCCGTTGCAGTCGCAGAGTCCACGATCTTCTGTTCGATCTCCAACCCAACACGCAACCGCTCGGCACTCTCCGCTCTCTGCTTGTCAAACCGGTTTTGGATCCCCGCAATCACAATCGCATTCTTCCGCCCCTCGGCTTCCTCTTCTGCCTTGACTTGCTCTCCCACTGCTCCCGCAATCTTCTGTTGAATCTCAAGCTTCTTCTCTGTAGCGGTAACAGTCCGCCCCAGCGCCTGCAGCTCTGTGATGTAAGTAGCGTTGCTGATCGCTCCGGCTTGTTTCTGCAGATCAAGTTCTTTCACCCTTTCATCCATGCGGGACGCGGCGCTTTGCTTCAACTTCAAATCAATTTCAATCCGTGTTTTCTCTTCGACGGCCAGTGCCCGTATCTGTAGCAGCTCCTGTTCGTATTGTTCACGGCTCACCTCGCCCAACTGCAATCTCTTCTCCAGTGCGCCAACATCAGAACCAACACCGGCGTCGGTACCGATACTTTCGAGTGCCTCCTTTTTTTGTTCGAGTGCTGCAATCTCCCGGTTAATGGCCCCGATCTCCTCCTTCGACGCGTCTCTTCTTTTTTCCTGAAGTGCTACGACTTGCGCTTCAATCTGTGCGAGTGTTTGCTTTATGTCACCCTTTGGTGTCAGCGTGAAGGTCGGGACGGGATCGAACTTTGTCGTCGCCTGCTTCAAAACCTCCAGGGTCTCTTTCATTCGCTCCAACGCATTCGTCTTCTTCTCAAACTCATCATCTGAAAACCCGAGTGCGTCCAGGATCTTGCTGCCGATGGCAGCGTCCGACCTGAAGCGACCGAGCGCATCCAGTTCCTTCTGAATCTGCTCGATCTCTTTCTCCGTGTCTCTTATGTGCAGCTCCACAATAACCGGCGAGAGCGTGTCAACGAATTGCCTGAATGCCTCCAGCTCTTCCTTCGCTGCCTTCACATCCCGTCCCGCGTCACCCGCACCTTTAGAGACACCTTGGAACATCCCGAACAAACCAACACCGCCGGTTGCGAGAGAGCCAAGCAGTAACGGTAATCCACCGAGAGAGGTGTTCAAGGCAATCATTGAAACTGTCAGCCCGGCCACGAAGATCGTAGCCGATTGAAGCGGGGCTGGGAGCTTCGTCACAATAGTGAGCAGGTCTCCCAGTGGAGTGAGAACCGGAGTAAGGGCGTTGCTCAAAAGTATTCCAAGCGCCTCTCGAACGTCCTCTAACTTGTCATTAAAGACACCTTGAGCCCGGATGTTCGCGTCGGTGTTTTCCGCAAATCCGCCGTACGTCCTTGACAGCTCTGCCACAATTGCGTTGGCATCCCCACTCTTCACAATGCTTTCGTCGAGCATCACGCCCATTCTGGTGAGTGCTCCCTCTTCTCCGTTCACAGCGCGAGTCAGTGCATTGGTAATGTTCGTCAGGTCGGCGGTCGTATCACCTTGGCTCTTCTTGAACGCAACGAGATCCACAATCAACGGGATCAGTCGCTTCACGGCTTCTTCGTCTTTGAACGTCGCAGCAAGGTTCGCTTCAGCAGTCACGATGGAATCTTTATCCACACCGGTCTTGTCGCGGAGGGCTGCCGCGTACTCCATCAATCGTTGTGTTGCACCCGGTGCCGCAGCTTCCATCTCCCGCGTGGCAAAGGCAAGTTTATTCTCTGAGATCGTTGCTTCGTTCGCGTCACGGATTAACGAACCTATGGAAGAACGGAGGAGGTTATAGAAGGAGAGTCCGCCTTGGATGGTGAAAAATGTCTTCTGCATTGCGCCGGTGAAAGTACCCACGCCAACAGCAGCTCTTTTCTTTGCGGCATCCAGCGCGTCCGTTTGAACCACGTCTTGCTTCTCGGTGGCAAGCAAATCCTGCAGGCGTTTCTGATTCAGGTCGAGCGTAGCATCCAGCGCAGAGAAGTCCGGAGCCGGCGCTTTCATTTCCAACAGGTCCTTCGCCTGTTTGGAGAACAAGGAGATCAGCGTCAAGCCATTCTTCAGCCCATCAGCCAACGCCTTGTTGTCTGTGA
>JBJXHC010000123.1:0-36226 GCA_046160825.1 Bacteroidota bacterium
ATACCACATCTGCAACCACAGCTTGCTTAAACGCTATGCTATAACGACGAATTGTCTTTTCCATCGCCTGGTCCCGTTGATTGGTGAATCCTATCTGTCAACTTTTTCCAGGACGGGACACCAATTGCTCATTGATAATTGTTGATTGCTGATTCCTATCCCCAATCGTCAATGATTCATCCCCCGTCAATCCCATCACTCCACGACCCGAATCCACAATCCTTCTCTCCGCTCTCCGCTCTCCGCTCTCCGCTTTCCGCTTTCCGCTTTCCGCTTTCCGCTTTCCGCTTTCCGTTCTCCCCTCTCAGTTCGCATTCCACTCTCCATCACTCCACCACTCCATTACCCCGTTTTTTCATCCTCTCATACACTTCGCGTTCCCCCAGCACAACCGCAACCTGCATCTGCTCGGATTCTTCCCGGTTCTGTAAGGCGAGCGTTGCGAATTCCTTTGATCCGGTATGCGTGTACACCTCGGCAACGGGCTTGTAGATGCACTCAAGAATCCTCTGAGCAATCGCATCGGGTGGAAGCACGCCTTCAATCTGTGGCAGTCGCAGTTTACGCTCCGCAGCAATCCGCTTGATGGCGGGTCCGGATTCCGAGAAAAACTCCAGCATTGAGCCCCCCTCCGTTGCCAACGCCCATTCAGTAAGCACACCAGCCGGACATACGACCGACGCGTGGACGCCTGTTTCAAACAACTCCTGCCTCAGTGCCATGGTGAAACCAACACACGCGTGTTTCGCTGCAACGTACGCGCTGTTGTACGGGTAGCCGACTTTCCCTGCCATGCTTGCGATGTTGATGATATGGCCGCTTCGCTGTTTCTTCATCAATGGCAGCGCGGGTCGCGTTGTGTACCAGAGCGGGAAGACATTCACGGCGAACATTTTTTCCATGACGTCATCGGTGGTATCTTCAACAGCGGCAAAATGCCCACGACCCGCGTTGTTGATGAGAATATCGATCCGCCCGAATTCCTGCACCGCATCGTGTATCAGTTGTTCGGCATCTTCACGCACAGTCACGTCGCAACGGATGGGAATGGCGCGACCGCCTTCAGTGGTGATCTGTCGTGCGAGGGATTCGAGCTTATCTTTCCTTCGGGCTGCAAGTACTACTGCGGCGTGTTCCTTTGCAAGCAGGCGCGCAAGTGACGCGCCGATGCCGGATGACGCTCCGGTGATGACAGCAACTTTGCCATCGAGCATGGTTGATTTATCCTGAGTGGTGAATGAAAAGAGAAGACGTCACGCGCCGGGCTTCATCGACCAGGTCTGGCCGATTGCATCAATCACGATCCGGTCGGGATGAGACAACGTTGCTGCTTTCAGTCGTTCCATCGGTTCGTGTGCCGGCTCGTCGCTCTGGATGAATGTCCGATAATGAATAGGAAGCATGTGGTACGCGCCTGCGTGGTCCGTCATGGCGAGCGCTTGTTCCGGGTTGGCGTGGTTCCTGATCCACGGATCGTACGCGCCTATGGGCATGATGGCCAAGTCGATGGTGAGCTTGCGTTCGCCGATCTTCTTGAACATCTCATGGAATGCCGTATCGCCACCGAAGAGCACCGAGCGACCGTTTTTCGTCAGCAGGTATGCGTTGTAGCTGCGCCCGTCCCGGAATCCTTTTGAGCGATCATTCTCCCACGGATATCGCCAGCCGAAGTGCTTCACTTCAAATGCTTCGATCTTCACATCACCCACCTGCGCCCATTCGCCCCAGTCAAGTTCATACACTTCCTGAAAACCATGTGGTTCAATAATATCGAATGTGTTCTTCGCAATCACCACCGGGATTTTTCTATCAAACCTTTTTATGGTTGGAGTGTCCAGATGATCCATGTGCCCGTGCGAGACCAACACGATATCAATCTTTGGGAGCTTGTCAAAAGTGAGTGCCGGATGCACAAGTCGCCGTGGACCGATGGTGAATAATCCGGCAACATCAAGGCCGATGCGATCGGAGAATACGGGATCGGTAATAATCCATGTCCCGTAGAAATTGATCAGAACCGTGGCGTGACCGATCCATGCCGCCGTGAGTGCTGAGTCGTCCCAGGTGGAGGGATCGGGGGCAAATTCGGGAGAGGTTGGCGGATCGTTTTGCGAGATAAGATCCCAGCGACTTCGCTTACGCGGGTTTTCGTCGGCAAGCAGCGATTGGGCTGCGGCAACCAGGCCGAGTGTTTTCAAAAAGCGTCTTCGATTCTGCATGTGTAAGAACAGGAGAAAGTAAATGAACGATGACTTACCGCTTCAAACATCATAGTGCCGCGGATGATTCCACGGAAGACACAGAATTTCCGTTTGAGATCCAATCTGACGCCGCAGTTTCACCGGCAACATAGCCCGTGGAGAACGCGGCTTGAAGATTATATCCACCGACCGGCCCTGCAATATCCAAAATCTCGCCGCAAAGGTAGAGGCCCTTGATCTTTCTTGAGCGCATGGTTTTGGGGTCTACTTCATCAAGTGCAACCCCTCCGGCAGTTACTTCGCCGCGTTCAATGTTGACATGGGAGACATCGCCGATCTTCCATTCCTTAAGAAGGCGGACGATTGCGCGCCGTTCATCGCGCGTGAGCACATGTCCGCGTTTTTCCGGATCAACCTTGATTGATCGCAGAAGGAATCCCACCATCCGATTGGGCAGCCATGCTTCAAGGAGCGTTGCAATCTGCTTGCCACGATGTGTGAGGATAACCTGATTCAGTTCTGCGTCAAGTTCAATGAACTCTTTCTCGGGAAAGAAGTCGAAGCGTAACTCCGGTTTACCGCTCTCTCGCAACTCCGCTGCAACACGGCTGACTTCCAGTGCAGCCGGACCGGAAATCCCTTCATGCGTAAAGAGAATATCGTCCTTCCACTCGAATGAACGCTTTCCCCCGGATATAACGGACAGGCAACCTTCACGAAGTGCTATGCCTCTCCACTCGATTGGCAACATCGGTCGAATACCGATTGGGGCAAGTGATGGTCGGAGAGGAACGACCCGGTGACCAAGCGCTTCAGCCCACTGGTAGCCGTCGCCTGTCGTCCCAGTCCTCGGATACGAGACTCCTCCCGTTGCAAGCACAACGTGGTCCGCCGGAATCGTAACACCATTCACCACGACACCGGTAACCACACCATTTGCCGAAGAGATGGACTCGACGCGCGCGTTCAGGCGAATATCAACCCCAACACTTCTATTATAATACTCAAGAACGTCCACAACATCGGAAGCCCGACCGCTGGCCGGAAACACTCTGCCGTTCTCTCTTGTAATTGAGTGAACCCCGCGGCTCTCGAGTAACTGAAGCATATCCTCGTTTGTGAATCTATAGAATGAGGGTTTAAGGAATCGCGCCTCATGCGGGATAAACGCTGCGCGCACTTCTTCCATTTCTCCTGCATGGGTGATATTGCACTTTCCGCCACCGGAAATCAGAAGCTTGATTCCCAGCTTCTTGTTTCGCTCAAAGAGAACTACCGTTGCTCCAGAGACAGCAGCCCGCCAGGCAGCCACTAACCCGGCACCCCCTCCACCAATAATAATTACCTTTTTGTTCTTGTAACCCATGTGGAATAATAAAGAAGTCTGAAGGCAACTCCAAACCAATCGGCGAAAACATCGGAAAATCAATCAAAGTGAGCATTATTGCTTAGCCAGAAGCAGAAAGGAGGATAGAGCACTTGCAAGTATTCATAAGTTTGCTGTATCCTATTCTTTTACAATGAGTTACACTGAATCAGAGGCCGGACAGGTTTATTAAATATTTTCAGCAACACTTGACAATTGACTTTCTGGAAGTTATCTTGAATCACAATTGGTGAGTACAAGCATATCGGGTAAATTGACGCCGAGCACCGATTAGTAACTTATGGGGGAATTATGGAATTGGGACCAGGGTTTGGCGGAGGAAGTGAGCGACCACGATTCGATGACAGTGTGGTACAGCTCATACGTGCCGCCGAGAAATCAATCGCTCTTCAAAAATTCTCGTATGCCAAAGAGCAATTAAGTTTGGCTCAAACGCTTGACCCCAAGAATGAGTATATCACGGCCATTCTTGACAGGGTAAACTCCATGCAAAAACCAACCCCCAGTGCCCTTTCTGCTGATCCACAGAGGTACCTTTCGGTCTCTGTCGGGCCCGAGTTTGCAAGCGGCATCAAGAACGATGAGGTGTCCTCAAAAGATATTCAGGGACGTGTACGACAATTGACAAACGTGGCGGCGACCTTTCTCGAACAGGGGTCCTATGAGAATGCCTTTGACGCGTTAATGAAAGCCTATTTACTTGATCCTGTCAGTCCATATGTTATCACATGTGAGAAAGCCGTGTTGCCTGTTTGGCAGCGCCAGCACCGACCCATGAGTGCGTCCCCCAGTCTCGCATCAACACTATTGCGTTCAGAGAGGAAAACCACCATGGCACCACCAGAATTCACCTCCACACCACGACTGCAAGGCTCTCTTGCAGGTTCGGACTCGTCGCAGAACGACCATGAGCGCCTCGAAGCTTTGAAGCTTCAGAAGGAAATGGAGCGTCAGGAGAGAGACAGAGCCGTGTGGCGACAGGCTTCGAATCCACCGAAGCTCTTTGGGCAAACGCAGGCTCCCCCCAAGAACGCGTCTCAGGAAAACAATCTCGAGCAACCCAAGCAAGAGCGCGGGCTTTTTGCCAAACTCAAACTCGGGAAGTTTCTGAGCCCGTAGAATCGATTCTCCGATAGCCCGATAAACGTCGGGCTTTCGATTTTTTCACTGCGTGGCACTGTTGCTTCTCTTCCGGTTTTTATCGAAGTTGGTTTGACCCCTCAATTAATCTTTGACTGTGAATCATCTGCCATACTACCCACTCCCAAGTTGGCTGCGCAGAATTCTTCCGTATCTCCTTACGGCATCCGTGTTCATCTGCATTTTCGTTGGATTCAAGTATGCCGGCACACGTCTCACGGACTTCGCCGGTTACTATACGGCGGGCAGAATGCTCCTCGAAGGTCATCGCCCCCAGGATCTTTATGACGATGCAAAATTCCAACAAGCGATGAGCAGTTATGGAATCAAAGAACCGACCATCATCATGTATGTCAATCCCCCTACCGTCGGTCTCGTCACAATACCCGTGGCATTTCTTAGTCCATTCCCGGCCAAGCTCGTCTGGGATGTAGTCAGCGTTGTGTGTGTCGTTGCTGCATGGCGCATCCTTGGCAGAGCATTGCATGTCCCCGCGGGCTCCAGATACATGATACTCCTATTGCTCCTGCTTGCCGGTACCCTCCCATTCCTTCGCAATCTCCAGCTCGGTCAGATGTACGCGGTGGTTCTGTTACTCTTTTCCGTTCTGCTCCACTCATATCTCTCCCGGTGGGTACCCGGAACAGCGCTCTCGCTTGCGGCGATCATACTTTTGAAATACTATGGCTGGTTATTTCTTGTTCTCTTTATCATGCAGAAGAGATGGAGGGAATTCTGGTGGAGCCTTTTTGCCACTGGTACCGGACTGGCGCTGTGCATTTGGCACTTCGGTATCGATGCCTATGCCATGCAGATGAATCAAATACTTTCCATGCCCGGTCAAGCTGATACCGCGTCGTTCGCGCTGCGATCTGTGGTTGCTCCTTTAAGCAAGCTGTTTGTTTTTCATGAGGCGTGGAATCCTACCGCCGTCGCGCACCAGCCGTTGATTCCTTCTGTTGCCCCTTGGATATTACTTGCAAGCGCGGTGTGGTTCTCTGCAAGAAAGCAGGCGGGCAACGACAGTGTTCTCGTCTCCATATTTCTTTTACTCTCGGTACTCTTTACGCCATTGGCTGCAGATCATCACTATATCCTTCTCACCATACCTGTATTTGTTCTGGTTGCATCAACCGGGTGGGCCTCGCTCTCACTACTCAAACTTACCTCTCTCGGCGTATGCATCTACCTTTTGCTCGGTTGGTTGCCACAGATACCGCCACAGTTACTCGACGGATGGTGGAGCCTGCTGGCATACTCCCGGCTCTATGCGGCGATGTGTGTCTGGTTCCTTCTCCTGCAACTCCCATCCCGGTCTCGTGACACAACGGTGCCAGAGACGAGACTACCTTGGAATTCTCCTGCCATTTCAGTATATTTGTAGCACTTTTGTATGTGATCGTGTTGCCTCGAGCAATCGGTAGTGCTTGAGGCGCTTTTGTTCTTGGAGTTTTTCTTTGGAGGTACATGCAGCGCAGGGAAGATATACGCAACGTCGCTATAATCGCTCACGTTGATCACGGGAAAACAACCCTCGTCGATCATATGTTGCGCCAAACCGGAACGTTCCGCTCCAACCAACAGCTTGTTACGAGAGTCATGGACTCCAATGATCTGGAGAAGGAACGCGGCATCACGATTCTTGCAAAGAACACATCCGTCCACTATAAAGACGTCAAAATCAATATCGTGGATACACCCGGACACGCCGACTTTGGTGGCGAAGTTGAGCGCACACTCACAATGGTGGATGGCGTGTTGTTGCTCGTGGATGCAGCGGAAGGACCTCTACCTGGAACGAAGTTCGTGCTCAAGAAATCCCTCGACCTGAACCTGAAGCCCATCGTTGTCATCAACAAGATTGACCGTAAAGACGCCCGGTCACACGAAGTACTCGACCTGGTGTTTGAACTGTTCCTTTCCCTTGGGGCCAATGACCAGCAACTCGATTTCCCCACCATCTACTGCATTGCAAAACAGGGAATTGCAAAAAGGGAACTTGATCAAGAGAGCACCACCCTGGAACCCTTGTTCGAGGCAATCGTCAAGACTGTCCCTGGACCACCGGGCGATACCACGTCGCCATTTCAGATGTTGGTGACAACCATTGACTACAATGACTACCTTGGACGCCTCGGCATAGGTCGGATCCATCGCGGCACAATAAAACTCGGTGGCCCGATGAAGATCATTCGCCGCGATGGCACTTCGGAGGATGCACGCGTATCAAAGATCTATACGTTCGATGGTCTGAAACGCGTGGAGACGCCGGAGTCAAGCGCCGGAGACATTATCGCTCTGGCCGGAATGGAAGACGTTGACATCGGCGAAACGATAGTCGATGCGGCCGACCCCACGCCCCTTCCCTTCGTTGCAATTGAAGAGCCCACACTCTCCATGAATTTTGTGGTGAACAACTCTCCCTTCGCAGGACTTGAGGGAAAATTTGTGACCACACGACATCTCGGCGAACGACTTGCGCGCGAGCTCAGGTCGAATGTCAGTCTGCGGATTGAACTCACGGACTCGCCCGACGTTTTCAAGGTCAGCGGACGTGGTGAATTGCATCTTGCCATCCTCATTGAAACCATGCGACGCGAAGGATTTGAGTTTCAGGTCTCCCGGCCCGAGGTAATCTACAAACGCATTGACGATGTATTGGCGGAACCCATCGAACACGTGATCATCGATGTGCCGGAGGAGTTCGTCGGCGTGGTAATCGAAAACCTTGGCCGTCGCAAGGGTGAGATGAAAAACATGATTACCAACCAGGGGAATTCCCGTATAGAATTTTTTGTCCCCGCACGCGGTTTGATCGGTTTTCGCTCAGAGTTCATGACGCAGACAAAAGGCACCGGCATTCTTCATCATAATTTTCACGGATATGAACCGCACAAGGGCGAAATGGTCCATCGTACCAAGGGCGCACTTGTCTCCATGGAAAAGGGCGACGCCGTTGCCTACGGAATGTGGAAATTGGCGGAACGCTCTGTCTTCTTCATCGATCCGGGGACAAAGGTCTACGCCGGGATGATCGTCGGGGAAAACTCGCGTGAGCAGGACATGACCGTCAACGTGTGCAAGACCAAACAACTGACCAACATGCGCGCTTCGGGATCCGATGATGCCGTCCGGCTGGAGCCCGCGCACATCATGACGCTCGAGCAGGCCATCGAGTGGATCGGCGACGACGAGTTCGTTGAAGTCACGCCCCAAAGCATCCGACTCCGCAAGAAGTATCTGGACGCAAACGAGCGGAACCGGCAATCCAAAAAGAAAGTTGATGCAGCGGTCGAAGAATAACGACAGCATGGTGTGTATGCACGGTATCATACGTCCGACATAATGGTCATGGGACCCCGATGGTGCATATCGGGGTTTTCCATTTCTGGAAGAACGTGGAACAGCAACCGATAAACAATCAGGAGACACCATCCCCGTGGCAGTAAAGCGTATTTCGGAAAAGAACATCGACAAACTCATTGTTGAACTGCACGCACTTGCGTATAATCTCTGGTGGTCATGGCAACCAGATGCACAGCAAATCTTCCATGAGCTTTCGCCTTTTTTCTGGGAACACAGCAACCACAACCCGGTGGAAGTGATGCAATGGATTTCCGGTCCGGAGTTGCGAGGCAAACTCCAGAGTCCGGAATTCCACAAGAAGGTCGGCACCGTATGTAAGAACTTTCGTGTATACCTTGGACACAAGAATACCTGGGGCGCAAAGAACGCAGCGCAGCTCAAGAAAAAACCTGTTGCATATTTCAGCGCCGAGTTCGGACTTCATGAAAGTCTGCGTGTCTATTCAGGCGGCCTCGGTATTCTCTCCGGCGATCATACAAAATCCGCCAGTGACCTTGGACTTCCATTCGTTGGCGTTGGCCTGCTGTACAATCAGGGATATTTCCAGCAACAAATTTCCGGTGATGGATGGCAACAAGAGCTGTATCCAACGTACGATCCCACCAAACTTCCCCTTACTCTTGTCAAAGACAAGAAGGGAAATCCGATTATATGTTCCGTCGAAATCGGAAATGTGAGTGTGAAGTTTCGTGCGTGGTGCGTACAGGTCGGGCGCGTGCCGTTGTATCTGCTAGACACATTCATTCCTCAGAACGAAGAGCGTTTCCGTTATCTGACAGCACATGTGTACGGTGGAGATCAAAACACCCGTATTGGGCAGGAGATGTTGCTCGGTATCGGCGGTGTGCGGTTTCTCCGCGCCATCGGTGTAACGCCATCCGTCTTCCATATGAATGAAGGCCATTCCGCATTCCTGACACTCGAACTTCTCCGTGAACAGCTTGCAGCGAAGAAAACGATCACCGAGGGACAGGCGATTGTGAAGAAGCAATGCGTCTTCACAACACACACACCCGTACCTGCCGGCCATGACCGGTTCGACCGCGGATTGATGGAGGCGAACTTCGGTCCTCTGGCAACTTCGCTCGGGTTGTCCATTGACCAGCTCATGGAATTTGGACGTGTGAAACCCGCAGACGCACATGAATCTTTCGCCGTTACCGTGCTCGCCCTCAAAATGAGTCGTGCGGCAAACGGAGTGAGTGAACTGAACGGAAAAGTCAGTCGTGAAATGTGGACCGAGTTGTTTCCCGGTGTTCCCGAGAACGAAATCCCGATCGGTGCGATTACGAACGGCATCCACACAACCGGATGGTGCAAAGATACGGCAATGGAGTTTTGGAGTGCACGGGCCGGCGCGACATGGGCCGACAAATTAGAGAACCCAAAAGCCTGCAAGTCGCTGATTGAAAGCAAGAAGATCTCCGATGCAGATCTCTGGACGTTGCGTACGCGGCTGCGCCGTGAACTGATTGAGTTTACCCGACGCAAATTGCGCGAAGAGCACCTGCGGCATGGCGGCGATGGAATCGGCATGTATGACGATGTGCTCTCACCCGACGTCTTGACGATCGGGTTCGCCCGCAGATTTGCCACGTACAAGCGCGCACCACTATTTTTCCGCAACCTCGAATGGGCAATCGGGATGCTGATGAGCAAGGAACAGCCCGTACAGATTGTCTTTGCAGGCAAGGCGCATCCGCGGGACGATGCGGGGAAACAATTCATCCAGCAGATTGTGAACCTGACGAAGCGCGTGGATCTGTTCGGCAAGGTGGTGTTCATTGAAAACTATGACATCAACGTCGCAAAACATATGGTGGCCGGTTGCGATATCTGGCTGAACACACCCCGCAGGCCGATGGAAGCATGCGGCACCAGTGGGATGAAAACACTTGTTCACGGCGGATTGAACGTCAGCACGATGGATGGATGGTGGCGCGAAGGGTTTGATGGAAAGAACGGCTGGCAAATTGGCCACGATGCGCCATATCCCAGTGACGAGGAACAGGACAATGCCGATGCGGCTTCGTTACGTGACCTTATGGAAAAGCAGATCATTCCCATGTTCTATGATCGCGGTAGAGACTCCATTCCGCACAAATGGTTGAAGGTGATACGGCATTCCATTGCCACACTTGTTCCTGCATACAATACCGACCGCATGGTTGAGGAATATACAAGGAAGTACTACCTGCCGAAGAAAAAAGGATAACCGCCAAGACGCCGATGACACCAAACAGTGTTTCTTGTCCATTTTCTTTTGAACGCCCAAAAGAAAATGGACGAAAAGAAAAGGGCGCCGAAATCGAACGCACTATGCCCGATTGATACTCACTCAACGACATGCGATTTCAACACAATGCAATAAAACAGTAACCGTTGAAATCGCAAATCATGTCTTTCTGGGCCCTCACACACGGCCTGCGATTTCGGGATCTCTGGTTTATGCGAAACCGACGGCGGGAGCGATGGCAATACAGCCCGAGCTTTCGGTTTTGCTCAGTAGTTCACGCTATAGTTCAAAACCGACCCCCTCCGAGCCAGAGTTCTCCGCGCCGCGCGTTTCGGTTTCGCACCGTTTCTTTCGTCCATTTCTTTGCGGCCAAAGAAATGGACAATATTCTCTCCTTGACAATCCGCAGGAAACTCCATAAGCTTTTTGTGCATTTCTTTTTACGGCCTGCATTCCGGAACGGTATTTCAAAGTTGTGCATCCGCGAAGTAGACGTTTCACCGCAACGATTAGCCGAGTGCTAAATGTTATTTGCCATTGGGCACACACATATGAATAATTGGATATTCACAGTTACACAGCATAAGATTGACGGCGAGACATTTACCGCCGATGAGATTCTCACCCAGCGGATGAACGACCACTTTTGGGGGCTTGGCGAGAAGACTCCAAACCGCCGCTCACTGAAGAAGGGAGACCGTATCGTTTTCTACGTCGGGCTTCCTCGGAAGGAATTCTCCGCCTCGGCAACATTAGCGTCAGACTCTTTTCAACTCAATGCTGACCAAAAGGAAAAGCTTGGCCACGGGAAAACGTTCTATCGTTCAGAGTATGGTGTCTTCCTTTCTGATATACAAGTATGGAAGGCTCCTCATCGGGTTGAGGACTTGGTTCCTGGCCTCAAGTTTATTGAGAACAAAGAAAGTTGGTTCGCATACTTCCAAGGCGGGGTTCGTCAAGTCTCTGAGGATGACTTCCGAACAATAACCGAAGGGCGAGAACTTACCCTAGTTGAGAAGCTCACTTCATCCAAGGACATCGTGAGCGAATCTCAGTTCGCTCTTGAAGCCCATCTTGAGGAATTCATCGATCAAAATTGGAAGCACATCAATTTCGGTTCGGAGCTTGTCCGTTATGAAGTGGATGAACAAAACGGGCGGCAGTTCCCTGCCGGCCCTTGGAGTATTGACTTCCTCTGCACCGACAAAGCAAATGGCGATTTTGTTGTCATCGAATTGAAGCGCGGTAAAAGTAGTGATTCAACGGTTGGACAGGTTCTCCGATACATTGGATGGGTCGAAGAGAATCTCGCCAAGCCCAAACAGAACGTTCGAGGCATAATCATCGCCAAAGAAGTCGATGAAGCTTTTCGTTACGCCGTCAAAGGTTTGACGAATGTAGCTGTCCTAACGTATCAAGTTGATTTCAAACTATCGTCATTCAAGAAGTGATGCCCAACGGCAAATAACAAACGTTAGCAAACCCAACCAGCTCGCACGTACTAGCTCGAATAACTCAAGCTCCGTTCAATAACCCTCTTGTCAATGAATTGACAGCAACCTCACACCATCTCTTGCGTATACGCATCTGTCTTCCCATATTCTAGTCACGTTGTTTCTAATTGTCATCAGGTTGGTCGGAAAACCTTCGTTGCGACATGTCTCCGTGAATGAAGCTCGTGTAGGGGCGCAATATATTGCGCCCCTACGGCTGACCTTGCGGGGTTTCCGAGCGATGGGAATACCACAGATCACCATAAATAAGCTTTGAAAGCGCGAATACCTTCATGATCCGACATTATTTTCTCCTTACCATCATCACTACTCTCCTTCTCGGCAGTCAGGGACTCGCGCAGGAGTATTCGCTCACCGGAACCCTACGCGACAGCGTCACCGGTCAGACGATTGTTGCTGCGAACATCCGTGTACTTGGCACGGCCCGCGGTACCGTGTGTAATACGGAAGGCGCGTACCGTCTGATGCTTCCCGCCGGAGATCACAGGATTGTTATCACGAGTCTTGGCTACAGGCCGGACACGGTTGCGCTGCAACTGACACGGAACACCACACTCGATTTCTCTCTCACTCCATCCGACATTACTCTCGCGGAAATCCTTGTGACAGGCGAAGACCCCGCACGCGCCATCATCCGACAGGCAATTGCCAACAAGCGGCGGTGGATCGACAAACTGCAATCATACGAGATGGCAGCGTTTACGCGACAGGTCTTGAGACGCGATACGTCCATTGCGAGCATCACCGAGGCGTACACGAAGGGATACTGGCAGCGGGGCGATACGCTCCGGGAAGTAGTGCTACAGAAACGACAAACCGAGAACATCGACGTCGGTGGGAACTTTGCGTCTGTGGGACGACTGCTGAATTTTTATGATGAAGACATCCGCTTCATCGGGTACACGTTCGTCGGCCCGATTGCCGACAACGCATTTGATCATTACGATTACAAGCTCCTGAGCACACGGACCGCGCACCGCTCCGAAATGTATGAGATCGAACTCATCCCGCTCTCGGCGACCGTCCCCTGTTTCACCGGCACCATCAGTATCGCGGATGGGTCATTCGCTCTTGTCGGAGTTGATGTCGAGCCCAACCAGGCATTCCTCCTTCCGTTCGTCAAGGAGAAATCCATCCGCTACCGGCAACAATTTTCACAATACGACGGCTCGTACTGGCTCCCTGCCGATATCCGGGTCGATGCGCACTTTACACTCGGCATAGTCGGCTTTTCGTTTCCCGCAATCGGATTCACGCAGACGTCGGTCGTCACCGAATATTCCATCAACACACCGATACCGGACAGTATTTTCCGGAAGCCATTGCTTGTGGTGGACTCCAGCGCCACCACATTCGATTCAACATTCTGGGCTTCGCCAACCGCGCTGCCACTCACAACCGAAGAACAAACCGCCTACGCGACATTGGACAGCACGCAGACGCTTGAGGCACAATTCCGACCCGGGGGCTTTGCCATGACTCTCGGAAGCGCAGACGGCACCGGCGTTAACGCTCTGAGCCTGCTTGATGTTTCTTTCAATAGAATCGAAGGCGCACATCTCGGTCTCCATGGCACGTTCGACGAACTCTCTGAGTACTTCACGCTCCGCGGCGGGTTTGCGTACGGGTTCAGCGATAAGAAAACAAAATACAGTATCGGGGCAGAGATATTTCCCTTGGGCAACAAGTTGTTCGGAGTCGGCGGAGATTTCTATCGCTTAGTCCAGCCGTTCCCCGAGCAAGGGTATTACGGGAACGTGGCAAATTCAATCAGCTCTCTTCTCGACAAGAATGACTACCGCGATTATTATCGTACAGAAGGATGGAGCGCGACGCTTTCATCTTCACCATCAAGAGACGTGAAGGCCGCATTGTCATTCGTTCATGAAAAGCACTCTACTGCCGAGCAGACAACTGACTACAGTCTCTTTCGCAAGTCACGCCCCTATCGTCCGAATCCCGCCGCCGGCGAAGGAAACCTCCGCAGTCTGCGGTTGGATTTTGGTTTCGGTCGTTCCGGAGAAGCGCTGGACATTATCACGCGCAACGGAGTTGATTTCTCAATGGAGTATTCATCACCGGATTTCGCCTCAAGCAGTTTTAACTTTCTGAGGTATCACGTCGTGGGAACGCTTGTCTTCCCGACGTTTGCACAGCGTTTCCTGTTCTCACCAAGCGTCCGGGTGCGGCTTGCCGCAGGGGCGGCAACGGGTACGCTGCCGCCTCAGCGACTTTTTTCGATTGAATCGGCATCAAGCGTGTACGCTCCATTCGGTGTGATGAAAGCAATGGATGTGAAAGAGTTTGGCGGGACAAGCTACACCGCCATCAACATCGAGCACAATTTCCGGAGCCTGCCGTTTCTCGCGTTGGGGATTCCGTTCCTGTATGAGAACAATATCGAGTTCATTGTCCACGGCGGGATTGCAAAGAGTTGGAATAACGGTCCACTGCAAGTCAACACAACGGACAGAGTCTACTCCGACATGGGTTTCGGCATCAGTCGGATATTCGATCTGCTACGATGTGACTTCACGTGGCGGCTGAGCACGCCGGGGAATTTCAGGTTTACGCTGTCCGTGGCAAACTTGTTCTAGGATTATCTTCTCATATTACCGGAAAACAAAAGCCCGCGCATGTTGCAATTGCGCGGGCTTTCTTCACAAGAAAAATGGGGAACTTATCGCTGCAGAATCATCCGGCGTGACTGGACGAGGTTCCCCGATTGCAATCGGTACAGGTACACACCGCTTGCAAGGTGTGAAGCATCGAAAGGAATCTGGTATGTTCCCGCTACCAAATACTCGTTTACCGGAGCTGCGACTTCGCGTCCCAATACATCGTACACTCGTAGCGATGTGTACGCTCCCGTAGGGATGGAGAATGTTATCTTTGTAGCAGGGTTGAACGGGTTCGGATAGTTTTGATGCAGCCCATCGGCAACCGGTAATAGTGTGCCCATCCCTGTCTTCTCCTGCTGAATTGGCGACATCTTGACCGGTCCTGCAATTTCGGGATCCGGACCTGCGCTATAGTTTTGCAGCGCCTCGGAAGCAGAAAGTGAGCGACCGTAAAGAGCAACCAGGTGAATGTCGCCATACCATGGCCGGTTGAGCGAAACCTCGTTGGCGATACTCAAAGGATACGTCACATCCCAGTTGGTAAGAGTGCCTTCAACATTCTCCGTTTTTACCAGGTCTCCATTGATATAAAGCTTCGCCACTCCTTCCTGGGAACGTGTGTAGACAAGATGAGTCAATGCATCATCCACAACCTCATCAGGAGAAGTGACGTTGGGCTGGATCTGATTGTCCGTCTGTGTTGTTCGCAATCTCCCGATGTAACGGCCATCAGAACTCTCAAGAGAGAAATTCCGGAGTTTCATCGTCTGTTTTGATGCGTTCGAGACGATGCGGGCAATCTTGTCCTCATCATCTTCTCCAGCGTCAACGAGGTCATCATCATCGTCGTCGTCATCATTGGCTGGTCGAATCCAAGCCTCCACCGAGAGTGCATTAGCGAGCATTCCGCCGAGTATGACCTTGAGCGCGGGAAGCGCCGAGCGAATAACCGTTTTCTCGTTTACACTCAAATAGCCGTCGTGCCACGTCACCCGGGAAGGATGTACAATCGAAAGATGAAGCTGAGGAATGACATTGGAAACATCTGTCACGATACTTCCCGCTCCCTCATGAAAGGTATAAAGTGCGAGCAGTCCCTCAGTAATGCGATTGTCGTCGCCCGCAGTAACAACAAGCACCGCCTCTGTGCTTGTTGTTGATCCGGCGGCATTTGATACCCGGCAGCGGAAACGCGCTCCGTTATCACCAAGCGTGGCTGGGGGCGTCGTGTATGATGAGGAAGTAGCCCCGACAATATCTGCTGAGTTCTTTTCCCATTGATAAGAGAGCGGTGCTGTTCCTGTTGCTGCAACCGCAAATGATGCGCTCTGACCCACGATCACTGTATCGCCGGAAGGATGTTGAGTAATTACCGGCGGACTGATAACGGTAAGCATTGCTTGCGAGCTGGTCGCCGCTCCTGCGGAATTGGTAACAATGCATCTGAACAATGCGCCGTTGTCACTCGTTGCCACCGGAGGTGTGGTGTATACGGACGAAGTCGCGCCAGCGATAGCAGAGCCGTTCCTTTGCCACTGATAAGAAAGCGTGCCCGAACCGACGGCAACAACAGAGAAGGTCGCCGTTTGGCCAACTGTCACTGTGTCCCCCGCGGGGTGTTGAGTAATTGTTGGTGGGCCGATCACTGTAAGAATCGCTACCGCGCTGGTGATGGAACCCGCAACATTGGACACAACGCAACGAAACTCAGCGCCATTGTCTGCTGGCACAGTCGGTGGCGTGGTGTAGGAAGGAAGAATTGCACCGGGAACACTAACGCCATTTTTCTGCCACTGATAAGCAAGGGGATCTGTCCCAGTCGCCGAAACCGTAAAGGACGCGGCCTGGCCCACGTTCACTGTTGTGCTGGCGGGCTGCTGCACGATTGTGGGACCATCCGCTTGCACGCTGTCTTCGGGAATAATGGGAGATGCGACATTAAAGAAGTAGTCGATCTGAGAAGCGAAGCTCGGTGGAGTCGTTCCGGCATTTCCTCCATACGGGCCAACACCAGTCAGGTTCATGACGTGAGTGAAGGATGCCGCTATTGTCCACGAAACACCGTCAAGGGAGTACTTCATCAACCATCCGTTACCCACGCGCCTCACCCTCATAAAAAGCGGCGCGATACCATTCGGGCCCAGGACAGCATTCAGCCGGGTTGTTGGTACACCATTCACCAGCGACGCGATGAACATTCTCGTGGAGGTGCCGTCTGAGTGGAATTCAAACCGGAGAAAGGAGTTGTTGCTTTCCTGTGCCACTATTCCTTGAAGTTGGAATCGCTGGCTCACGGCTGATTCGAACTTCGCTTCCACTTCAAAATCAGTATTGTTTGCTGCCTGAATGAGTCGCGGCGAATTGTTGCCCGCCGTCCAGGGATCGTGTACTGTGCCTGCCGGAACACTAATATTCATCCAGGCATCCGGCGTATTGCTACCTGTCAATGAGAAGGATGCGTCTGCCAACGGGTTGGCCACTGTCCAGAGAGTAGTGTTAAGAATGGAATCACTGAAGTCATCCGAAACGATTGTGGACGGAATTGTCGTCTTGGCGGGAACAACAGACACATCACCAAACAGCACATCTGTGTGATGAGCCACCAACAGGAGACTCCCTTGCTGCGGATCGCTTGGGGCTTCCTGACCGACGAGATCCCACTCCACCGGCTCGGGGTCGGATGCTTCCCAAATTTTCATCATGTAGCGACCGCCGCTTCCCGGTGTGGTTTCCACCCGCATCTTGAAAAGATACGGTGTATTAAAGAGAAGTGTTCGTCCTGTGGAATCCTGATCAAGAACCTGGAGATTGTTTCCCAACAGTTTTGTTCGCTGACCTGTCGGCTCCCATTCGTGCCACCCGAGGGCACCCAATGGAAGATAGCCGGTTTTCGGCTGGCGACCTGCGAGGCTTGCTGGAAGATCGCTATGACCGGGCCATCGCATAAGGAACCCGACACCACATCCGTTGCTGGGTGGAGCAAATCCGGAAGAGTCGAGGCCGAGAATTGTTACGGGAACTGTAACTTCATAATCCGACCACTGCTGATCACCAATTGCAACGAAACGATCGTAGCCGGGTTGGACAGGGTGAAGAAACCCTGACTGAATTTCCCAAAAACCGTCCACAACTTGGGCCGCATCCCCGATTGTTCCCACTGATGACCAATTGACATTATATGGAAGAGGCCACGATTGGCCAGCAGTGTAATGAACAATTACCGTCTCACGGACGGCTCCGCCGTCGTCATTCGCCGTAATAATAATCTGATTGGTTCCAATGAAAAGGTCTTTGAGTGGAATATCGATGTTGAAGTCACCTTGTCGTTCCAAGCGCCGATCATCAGGACCAACGGTGAGGGTCACCTGTACGCCACCATTCAGTGTGTAGGTTAGTGAACTGAGGTTCTTTGACGGGGATACGTTGCCAAGGATGTTAATATCGGGAACAGGATTGCCGATTTCACCAAAGTGTTGGACATTCCCATCCCACAGGGTAATCACGGATTCACCGACCTGTGGTGAGCCACCAGCGCGATCCTCTCCACCCCATGTCATAGCTGGTGATGAGAGTGTCAGGCATGCAACAATGCAAGCAACGAGACCGAGCGAATTTAGTTTGTACAGAAGAGCCATGCAACCCCCGGATATGATGAAAAAAAAACATGATTGGCTTTGGTTTGGAAATTACATCCAAAGGAGATGGAATTTATCAGGGGAGGTTGGTACGTGGGGGAGAACCATCTTAGTTCATTATACGAAGGTTCCGATCAAAGGACAATACGTTTGCGCGGAAGATCGGCAGCGCATCACAAGTGGCTGGTCTCCCTCGTGAATCAACTCACGCAGATTGTCTCGCCAAGTAGCTTTATGACGAGTCCGGGCTGGCGGGAGTAAATTGCTTGCCGTATTGCAGAAATTTCATCGCTGCAACACCATCCTACGCGTCTGAGTCACTCCACCCACCTGCAGGCGATACAGGTACACACCGCTAGCGAGGCCGCTGGCATCGAATGCCGTTTCATAGTTTCCGGGATGCAGGTCTTCATGTACAAGCGTCGCTACTTCGCGTCCGAGCAGATCGAACACACGTAAGGACGTATTGCCATAGGTCACCACAGGAACGGAGAATGTTATTGTTGTTGTCGGATTGAACGGGTTAGGGTAGTTCTGCGCGAGCACAAAACCTTGCGGAACTTGACCATCAATCTCGCGTACACTGACGACATCCGAAAGCGGACGCTTCCATACGCCGACGACATCGGTTCCACAGTAGATGTACGTAGGGTCATTCGTAAGAATATGAAAAACAATTCCTTCCAGCGGTAGCCCTGTACGGATGAGTGTCCAGGACGTACCGCCATTGGTGGACATCTTCACGCCGCCATTGGCCACGCCTGCAAACAAGTTTGCTCCAATCGTCATGAGATCGGAACCCGGTGCGCCAAGCGACGACACGGCGGCCCATGATGTTCCGTTGTTTGTGGATCGATACACAGTCGCGGTGTACTGTCCGATGGCAAGGATATTTCCACCAACGGCGGAGATACCAACGATATTGGAAAACGCCGGAATTCCCGTCCCCGCAACCGCCCATGTACTACCACCATTCGTTGATTTGTATATCTGATTCCCGCCTGCGTACACATCACTCCCGACAACGGCAAGGGATTTTATTTCCTCGAATGTAATTCCCGTGGTGGTAATCCAGGAATCGCCATCATTTGTAGAACGCCACACCGGACTGGGACCGTTCGAGACGAGGAGGTCATTGCCCACCACAATTGCCGAACGCTGCGAAGAGAACCCCGGGTAGAGTGAACTCGGCACGGCTGAAGCGCCGCGTGTCCACGTCGCTCCGTTGTCTGCTGTCCGGTACACATAAACCGAATCACCGGGCGTTCCAACAACAAACACACTTGAACCACGCGTTACGATTGCCCGTGTCCGGAGATTGTCGGGCAAACCGTTGGTCATCCACGTCCAACTCGCTCCACCATCAACCGAACGGTACACGCCATCTTCATACGTACCGGCAAAGACTGTCGTTCCGCTGGTGGCAACTGCAACAATGCGCGAGTTGATAAGGTTGGTATTTGCCCGAACCCATGTCGCTCCGTTGTCTGTGGAACGGGCCAGCCCACGGCCGGAGGTTCCGATAAAGAACGTCGTACCGAACTTTGCAACCGTGCCAATGAACTGCGAGGGTTGAAGTGTGCTTGTAAACAGTGACCATGCGGCGCCGCCATTCGTGCTCTTGTACACCTGCGCCGGTGTCGGGCTAATACCTGACGCTGCATAAAGATCAGTGCCGTCCGCCATCAGATTATAGATCGTTGTTCCTGCCGGCAACCCTGTGTTCACCGGACCCCACGACACACCATCGTTGGTTGATCGATACACGCCATTGTTGGCTGTGCCGCCAAAAACATCCGCACCACTTACTGCAAGTGCGTTGACATAGGAAAAACCGGGAAGTCCCGTCGATGCCGGTGACCATGTTTGACCCTGGTTGGTTGATCGATACACGCCATCACCGGACACTCCGGCAAGCAGAGTCGTGCCTTTCATGCACAGGGACAAGACACCGGAGAACGCCGGGGAACCGATGTTGAACTGCTCCCACGTTACGCCATCATCGGTGGACCTGTAGACTCGCGCCGATACCGGGGTCGATGAAATTCCGGCGTAGATATTTGTTCCATCGGTGACGAGGCTCGTGACGCTGTTTCCTGCCGGCAGACCGGAGCCGCCGAGCCAGTTCGCGCCGTTGTCCGTCGTGCGGAAGACATTGACAGTACCCGAGTAGAGGGTTGACCCTTTTACAAGAAAGCAGGTGGGAAAGGGATACCCGTAACCTGTATTCACCGGGGCCCATGTTTGGCCATCGTCAGAGGAGCGCAACACTCCGGCCCCGTTGGTTCCGACGAACACGAATCCGTTGTGTGAAGCAAAGCACGAGATACTCCCTCCCTCTGGTCCGGTTGTTTGCGTCCAGTCCGCACTCGCATTGGAAACAAGGGTAAGCATGACTGCAAACAGTAACGATTTCATCTGGTGGTTCCTTCCTAGGAAATGAACGACGGGAGAATATTCTGGAAGGAAATTATCAGATGTGGCCGCAAGAGACAATGACCCAACTGAGTCATTTTGGGGCGGGATCGGAAAGAACTACACAACTCACACTCTATGAACTCCAAAAACTCTATAAACTCTCTTTATACTAATCCCTGTTTTATCGCTTTGGCTACCGCCTGGGATTTTGAATGGACGTGCAGTTTTTCGTAGATGTGTTTGATGTGGTTGCGGACGGTTTCGCGGCTGATAAAGAGCTTATCTGCAACTTCAGTAGTATCAAGGCCCTGAACCAGCGTGTTGAGAACATCGAGTTCCCGTGGCGACAGGTTATGCTCTTCCACCTTGGTGGGCGCATACTTCTTGAATAACTCAACCACGCGGCGTGCAATCTGAGGCGTCATGGGTGTCCCTCCCACCACGGCATCCTGGATTGCCGTGAGGACTTGCGCCGGAGGCGTCTTCTTGAGAATATATCCATCGGCACCTGCCACAATTGCCTTGAAGATGTGGTCGTCATCATCAAAAACCGTCAACATGATAATATACGCTCCGGGATGTTTCTGTTTGAGCGTCCCGATTGCATCAATGCCCGATCTGCCCGGAAGATGGATATCGAGGAGGATAATATCAGACGGCCTGAGTCCCTCCAGTGCCTCCTCAACACTGACAAAAGCGCCCACGCAATCAAATCCTTCCGTCAGTCTCAACATATGACTGAGTCCTTCACGGAAATCATCGTGGTCTTCGATTATGGAAACTGTTATTGGCGGCATGTTGAAAAATTGGAATTAGTTCTCATGCAATCAATGACGCATTCAGGTTATTCTCACTGTCAGTTGGATGGTGGTTCCTTTTCCTTCAGCGGTAACAAGACTGTACTCCGCCCCGATTTCCTTTGCACGGTTCTCCATATTCCTCAATCCGTGCCCGCGTTGCGTTGGACCATCCCGTTTTGCGGGAAGTCCTTTACCGTTGTCCGAGATAGTGAGTTCTAGTGATTCTTCTGCCACTTTGATCTTCACACGAACGAGTGTTGCGCCGGAATGCCGTGCCGCGTTGTTCACTGCTTCTTTGAACACCAGGAAAATACTACGTCGCATGTCTTCGGCGAGCCGGTGGTCCCCTGTTGCGGCATCCACATCAACTTCATACTTCATCCCTGCTGCTTTGCACACGTCCACCGTAAGCAGCCGGATGCGAAGGAGTAGGCTGTCCAGAGTGTCGTGTTGTGGAGACACTGACCACACAATATCACTCATAGCCTGCTCGGCCTCGGTCAACAGTGAGCTTGTGCGATCGAGAAACTCTTTTGCTTCCGTCGGCGCATCCGGCAACTGGTGCTTCACGGACTCGATGAACAGTCCCGCACTTCCGACGGTTGAGGCAAGATCATCGTGCAGGTCGCGGGCAATACGTTCACGCGTTCGTTGTCGTTCTTCCTGAATGGCTTTCTCCCGCTCCAATTGTTCGATCTTCCTGCGCAGCTTGCGCGTTGAGACGTAGCGAATGCTTGCTCCGAATACTGCTACGCCGAACGCCGTCGCACAGAAAATAAACCATCCGGTCTTCCAGAACGGAGGAACAACAACTACACGGATTGATGTCCCCTTCTCGTTCCATACACCGTCGTTGTTGGATCCCTTTACATGAAAAGTATACTCACCAGGGTCCAGGTTCGTGTAGCGCGCTTCGCGTCGTGTGCCACAGTAGATCCATTCGTTGTCAAAGCCCTCCATCTTGTACGCGTACCGATTGGAGGCGGGATTGGTAAACTCCAGTGCAACGAACTCAAAGGAAAACACAGACTCTTCGGGCTCGAGCCGCACTTCCTCCAAGACCCCAATGTCAGCACCGAGATCGAACGGCTGGTCGAATTTCTTGAACCCCGTAAACACCACGGACGGGATATGATGATTGTCCTCAACGGAGTCGGGGTGGAAGATGTTGAACCCGTTGACTCCGCCAAACAGCATCCTTCCGTCCTGCATCTCGTAGTACGAACCAGTGTTGAACTCGTATGATTGCAGTCCGTCATCCACGGTGAAGTTGCGGAACAGGGGACGGTCAGGATCGCTCGCGTCCATGCGCGATAATCCCCTGTTGGTACTGATCCAGAGTCTCTTTTGATCATCCATCAGAACGCCATAGATGAAATCATTCGGTAACCCGTCGGAGGTCCGGTAGATATTCCATTGCTGTGTAGTCCGATCAAAACGGTTTAGCCCCTCTTCCGTTCCAATCCAGAGAACTCCACCGTCCGCGAGGAGGATGCTCTTCACGACATTATGAGAGAGCGATTGAACGTCGGAGGGATTGTGCTGAAACCGTTCGAGCACAGTGCCATCATTGCGAACATGAACAACTCCCGCTCCATGTGTTCCAATCCAGAGCATGCCGTCTGTATCAAGAGTAAGAACGGTGAACCCTGTGGGAATGACGGCATTGCTCAGGTCGGAGGCCGGGAGAACAGCCTGCAGACGATTCGTTGGTCTATCGTACTTAAGGAGTCTGGATGCGGTCCCACACCAGATATTTCCGAACCCGTCTTCACACAATGATTGCACGATGCGTCCACGGACACCGTCAGTATCCAGGCGAGGAATTGGGTGATGAACGAATCTTCCACGGGAACGATCGAATTCATCAAGACCGGACATGGTCCCTACCCAGACATTGTTCTTCTTATCCTCAAGGAATGCAACGATGGAGTTTCCGCTCGGACTCTCCTGCCCGGAATTTTTATGGGGGTATCTTCTCACAACACTGGTTGAGTCATTCCATACGACAATACCTTGATCATATGTTCCAAGCCATACATCGCCGAGGTGATCCGCCATGATTGCTTTGAAGAAATTGTCGCCGGTTGCCCCCGCCGTTGAGCGCGGCAATAACACATGCCGGAATTTTCTTTCATAAGGGTTGATCTTGATAACCCCCGCGCCGTCATAACCGACCCAAAGTAATCCGGAACGATCCCTGCGGATGGCCGTGACGCCTTCATAGCGGCCATTCTTTTCGCCACCAGGCGTCGGCTTGAAGGGGTGAAACTTTCCCGTCGACCGATCAAGGAAGCAGAGGCCGTTGCGCGGTCCTCCGAACCAGAGCCTGCCTTCGTTGTCTTCACCGATTGAGCTGATTGTGCTGTCACATACACTGGCGGCGTCATGCGGATCGTGAATATAGCGCCGCCATTGATTTGTTCTCGGTTCGAACGACCATACACCATTCCCCATGGTGCCAATCCAACGTGTGCCGTCGTGATCCTCAAACCAGCGGAAGGGTCTTATTCTCTGATCGAGCCCATTGGGACCGACGAGATCAAATTTCCAGGTCGTTGGATCGCATCGAAACAAGTATCCAAAGTTTGTGATCCAAACACCACCCTGGTCGTCTTCGGAAAACACTGATAGTCCCCGTGCGAGGGACCCACTTGGACCAAGATCGGCATCAGGAATTTGCTTGAGTATGTTACCATCCGGGGCAACTATCACAAGTCCCTCTACGGTACCGAACCAGAGTCGGCCTGAACGGTCTTCCAGAATCGAATTGATTCTCAAAGCAAGGAATGATTTTTGGTAGCGCTCCTGCGAAACAAGACGCTCGAACGAGTCGGAATGGCGGTCGTATTTGTTGAGGCCCGCTGACGTGCCGATCCAAACATTGCCTGCACGGTCTTCGTGCAGGACGTAGATGTTGTTCTTGGCAATGGAGGTGGAATCGCGTGCATCATGACGAAAGATGCGGAAGGAATGCCCGTCGTACCTGTTCAGCCCATCGGCAGTACCGAACCACATGAAGCCCTGGCTGTCTTGTAGGATGGACCAGACGGAACTTTGGGAGAGTCCCTGATCGACCGAGTATGCCTCGTATCGAAACAGGGAGGATTGCGGAACCGCGGTCGAGGCACTAACAAAGAAGAGTGTGACCACAGAACGGAAATGTCTCCGACAGAGAAGAATCATTCGGATTGACAATGCATGCAGTTGGGTTCCCATCGTAGGCTGTGACGGAGCTAAACTGAGGGTTACACCGGAAAGAAAACGACGCCGGGGTACTGTATGCTTTCTCACGCTCACAAGATACAACGATCTCATCACACTCTCAATACTCACGCAATTATTCGGTCCGGCGGTGTTGCTTCACACCTCATCATTTTCCTACATTACTCCTGCAATCCTGTGGTTCCTTCTGCTCCATAGCCTGAGGTCGTGATGCGTCGTCCATTTGCAGTCCTGATAATGTTAGCCGCGTTTGGGATATCGTTCCACACAACTTTTGAGAAACGTCCCTCCCGCATCGGCGGAATGGCAAAGAAGCAAACGCCCGGCGACTGGTTCTGGAGGCAGCGGTCATACCCCCAAGGTTACATTGATCCGGCATTGAGAAAGCGGTCGCTCGAACAAGCAGCCGAACTCAAGTCTACAGCAGAGCGAACTGGCGCTGATGTCTGGACGCAGAAAGGGCCTTCCAATATAGGCGGGCGCATCACCACGATGGCCATCAGCCAGCAGAATCCGAATGTGATTTATGCAGGAGCTGCGGATGGTGGTGTGATCAAATCGACGAATGCAGGCGTCAACTGGACACATCTCTCCGATGACCAGCCGAGTCTTTCGATGGGAGCAATTGCGGTGGACCCTTTCGACGACAACATTGTGTACGTCGGTACCGGTGAGGCGAACTCCAGTGGCGATTCATACGACGGCTTCGGTTTGCTTAAGAGCACGAACGGTGGCGCGTCGTGGTTCCACCTCGGACTCGAAGAGACACGTCACATAGGCAAGATCGTGATCGATCCGCTCAACACAAACAATGTGTACGTTGCCGCCATGGGCACGCTGTTCAGTGGCAATCCGGACCGTGGTGTGTATAAATCCACGGACGCGGGCGCAACGTGGAGCAATGTCCTCTTCGTGAATGACTCCACCGGTGTAGTGGATATTGCCATCGATCTTGCGAATCCCAATATCCTCATCGCCGCCGCGTGGCAACGCATGCGCGGCCCACAGGGAAGACGCTTCGTTGGGGGCATCCACACCGGCATCTATCGCACAACAAATGCCGGTGCAACGTGGCAGCTCTTGTCCAATGGTCTTCCCGCACCCGCCGCAAATATCGGCAGACCTGGCGTGGCGATAGCACCATCAAATTCGTCGGTAGCATACGTCGCGTATGCGGACGATCCGGGAAATTTTATCGGGGCATACAAAACAACGGACGGCGGCGACTCCTGGGTGCGTACGAATGACGGGGGACTCTCTGGTCTCTATAGCAATTTTGGCTGGTACTTCGGCAAAGTGTTCGTGCATCCGGCGAACGAGAACAACGCGTATGTCTTCGGTGTTTCGATCGGTAAAACAACCGACGGCGGAGCGTCCTGGTCAACGCAGAGCACAACTCACGCTGACAACCACGCAATGGTCTTCCATCCCACTGATCCCGCTATTCTTTATATAGGAAACGATGGAGGCCGGGCAAAATCCGTGAACGGCAGCGCTTCATGGTTTCGGGAGGCGAACCAGGATTTGTTCATCACACAGTTTTATGCGGGTTATATCGACCCTCTCAATCCCGCTCTCAGCATCGGCGGCACGCAGGATAACGGCACACCGCGTACCACCACCGGCAACACCAACGACTGGGCGAGTATCAACGGGGGCGACGGATTCTATGCTGTTGTTGACTACACGAATTCCAACAACCAGTACGCCGAGTCGCAATATGGGGCAATCCGCCGGACAACGAATAATTGGGCTGGCAATCTTGGCGGGACCTCCGGCATCAGTTCCGCGGATAGAAAGAACTGGTCAACCCCTATCGTCATCGACCCCAACAACCCTGCCAAACTCTACACTGGAACACACCGGATGTACAGAACAACGAACCGCGCAGTAAGCTGGGTAACGATCAGCGCTGATCTGTCCAAAGGTCCGGTATCGGGTTTCACGGCGTACGCAACCATCACAACGATTGATGCCGCAACCACTGACAGCAACGTGGTAATGGCCGGAACGGACGATGGCAATGTGTGGGTAACGACGAATGGCGGCGCGAATTGGCTAAAGGTCTCCGACTCACTTCCCAATCGTTGGGTGACACGCGTACGGTTCGATCCCACCAATCACATGATTGCGTACGTAACTCACTCCGGTTACCGAATCGATAGTCCACTACCGTACATTTCCAGGACAAGCGATCTCGGTGCATCGTGGCAGGACATTAGTGGCAACTTGCCGGAAGCACCAATCAATGTTGTGCTTGTTGACCCACAACATACTGACAGACTCTACATTGGAACGGATGTCGGCTGTTACTTCACAACAAACACCGGCGCAACATGGCAGGCGATGGGAAGCGGGTTTCCGAATGTTGCAATCAGCGACATGCAACTCCATGCCACCACACGAATCGCCCGGGCATTCACACATGGCCGATCAATGTGGGAGATCGGCTTGGATCAATTGACTGACATTGCAGAAACACAAACACGTCCACTGGAATTCACCCTAAGTCAAAACTATCCCAATCCCTTCAATCCGAGTACTGCGATTCCGTTCGCACTCACCCGCTCATCCCACACCCGGCTGTTGATCTATGATGCAGCGGGGCGCTCGGTTGCAACTCTTGTTGATGATGTCCTTCCAGCCGGGGAACACAGTGTTTCATGGAACGCTCGCACCTCCGCAGGTATGCCGGTTTCAAGCGGGGTGTATTTCTACAGGCTCACGGTGCAGGGAAGGCATGAAATCAAGAAGATGATTCTTATGCGGTGAGTTTGGTGCGGCCTATTCTTTGGGTATAAGATCTTTTGCCATGACGGTTCGCGTCCACCGCAACGAATCGCCGCTGTCGTAACACTCCATGGTCAGTCGCCGGTTGGTGCGCGGGCCGTCGAACTTCAGCAGACCAAAGTTTCTTTTATCCCTTACAAGCGTTCCTGCGACACGCTCCGGATTGTCCAGCTCGTGTTCCGGGTTGCCTAGTCCGGAGGTGAGTGGCGAACTGGTGAAATCGTAAAGAGGATAGAACGTCGAGTCCTCGATCTTGATCAACTCCGTGTGGTGCCTGTCCCCAGAAAGAAATACCACTCCCGCGATTTTCTGTTCTTTTATCCATCCCAATAACTCGCGTTGCTCATGGGAATATTTGGCGAACGACTCATGGGATGAAATGGGATTCAGCATCTGATTTCCGCTGGCGACGATCTTGAACGGTGCGTCGCTGGAGATAAGCGACTCCTTCAACCATTGCAACTGCCCCGGCCCGAACACCTGTTTCCCCGGCGTGTCCGGAACGCGATTGGGTGAGCGATGGTACCGGTCGTCGAGAAGGAAGAACTCCACATCACCCCAAACGAACCTGCTGAATATTCCCGGGACTTCATCAAGTCCGTACGTGTGGTTGGCCCAGAATAATGTGAACGTCTCAAGTGCCTCTCGGCGCAGGTTGAATGTCCGGTCGGCGTCATTCGGTCCATAGTCATGGTCGTCCCAGATTGCGTAGTTGTGTGATGCGCTGAGAATCGACTGAATTTCCGGCAGGGCGCGGGTGTGAGCGTTGCGCTGGCGCATCCTCGCCTCGGAAGTCCAATCAATCTCGCGGTAGTATGTGTTGTCCCCCAACCAGAGCATCAGGTCCGGTTGCTTCCGGGCAATGGCAGTGAAGATGCCGTACTCGTCGCCGTAAGGACGGCCCGGTCGGTCAGAGAGAGAATCGTTCACATACACGCACGAACCAAGAGCGACACTGAACACGGGCGGATCTTTTCGCCATTGCCAGAGCGGCTGCGTTTGGAACACAAGCCGGTTGCCACGCTTCGCCACCTTCCCATTCACCAACACCTCGTATTCGAATTTCTTGCCTTCGTCCAATCCGGTGACCAGCGTGTGAACAATAAACTCGTTCTCTGCTGTAGCCTTCATCGTCTTGCTTTTATCGGCGTGCTGTTTCTGTCCCTCAGGCCAGTAACGGTATTGGACGGTTCCTTCACCCGTGAGTTGTATCCAAAGCATCACCTCTGTCATCTCACCGTATCCCACCATCGGCCCGCTACGGATGGCAGCAGATTGTCCAAGCGCAGCATTCACGGAAAGCAACGTGCAAATGAGGAGAACACGATATATCGGGCGCGTGGGGTGAGTATTCATGGATCATCCTAATTATAGAAAGAGAGGAATGGTATGCTCAATACGGTAGCCTTGGGAACATAGCAAATTGGCTCCTGCATTCCAAGCGGTGCCAGGTCGTCGTGGAATCCATGAGCACGAAGCCGTATTGGGATCTTCACACGTGACTAATCGTTTTTGATTATCTCCCGCCCATACACACAGGGAAGTGGTGTGGTAGGTTACGCAGAAGCCCTCGCCGGTAAACGGCGGGGGCTTCGTGCATTTGCGTCAGCCTACATTCAATAAAATTACTTGCTCTTGTCCGGATACGGCGGCGGATCGGGGAGCTTCACCGGATTCTTTCTCATCTCTTCTTTGATGACTTCAATGCCTTTGTTAAGCTGATCATCCGTTCCTGCAAATTCATGGGCCGGGTCGTTGTCAACAAAAATATCGGGATCTACACCCTTCCCTTCCATAATCCACTCCTTCCCCTCAACGTCGTAGCGCGAGAATTCGGGACGGTTCAAATAGCCGCCGTCCAGCAATGGCAGCGAGCCGCGAATACCGACAACACCGCCCCACGAACGCTTGCCGATCACCGGTCCGAGTTTGTATTTCTTGAAGCGATACGCCACGATGTCACCGTCGGATGCAGAGAACTCGTCGAGCAGCATCACTTTCGGGCCGAGCACCATTCCACCCGGATCAAGGTTGACTGCCGCGTTGCGCGCAATGCCGATCATGGCGATCTCACGACGGAGCCGCTCAATGATCATAGGCGATACATTGCCACCGCCATTGCCACGCACGTCCACAATAAGCCCCTCCTTGCGGAGTTGCGGATAGTAGTACTTCACAAACTCATTGAGTCCATCCGCTCCCATGTTGGGTATATGGACATACCCCACCTTGCCGTCTGTTGCTTTGGAGACTTTCTCGATATTTCCCTGCACCCAGTTGAGATAGTACAACTGCTGCTCGCTTGCCGTTGGCACCACCACCACTTCGCGACCTCCGGATTCCTTTGCGTCGGAATTCAATGTCAACGTCACTTGTTTTCCCGCCGTGTTGATCAGCGATTCGTAGACGTCGTTCATCTCGCTGGTCTTCTTGCCGTTGATGGCAATAATGTAATCGCCTTCGCGTACATCCACGCCAATCTCGGTAAGCGGGGAACGAAGAGCCTTGTCCCAGTTTTGCCCCTTGAGGATCTTCGTGATACGGTAGAACCGTGACGAAGCGTCGCGCTGCAACTGGGCGCCAAGGAGACCGAGTTGAATACGCTCCGGCTTCGGGTAATCGCCGCCACCAACGTAGGCGTGGCCGACATTCAATTCACCAATCAACTCTCCGATAATATACGTCAGGTCGGCGCGGTGGTTCACGTGGCTGAGTAATGGCTCATAGTTCTTGCGCATCTGTTCCCAGTTGACGCCGTGCATGTTGGGGGCATAGAAGAAATCACGCATCTGCCGCCAGCATTCATTATAGATTTGCTTCCATTCCGCCTTCCGGTCGAGCGTCGTTTTCATGTCGCCGATGTTCAACTTCTCCGACGCATCGATTTTGGAGGAGGGAAGATCAATGATGGAATGCGCTCCGTCCCCGCCCACGAGCATCTTCTTTCCGTCAGCAGAAATCTCGAAACCGTTGAACTCGCCAAGTTCGGCCTCTTTCTGCTTGCCAAGATCATACATCATGATTTTTGTCTTCTCGTCCTTGCTGCCGCTACGTGTGTAGTAGAGCTTTTCGCCAACAGAGGTGAGGTTACCGTACCATGCCGCATCGACAGGCAAAGCCGTAACGCGACTTTGCAGTCCCTCCAAGTCCACCTTCACACTCACTTTGGAATCTTCCTTCTTGTCATCTTTCTTTTCATCGTCTTTCTTGGCCTCTGCCTTCTCCTTTGCAGTGACTGTCACCTCATCACTCTTGGGTGCGAAGGGAGACTTCGTGTCTTTTGTCAGTGCAACGAGATAAATTCCCGCCATGTCATTATAGGAGTGATTCCATTCTGTTGAACTGTATGTCGGACTGTAGCTTCTATCCGATAAAAAGAAGAGATACTTGCCGTCTGCTCCGAACGCCGCCCCATACGATTCAAACCAGCCGTCGGTTACCGGATACGATTCCTTCTTATCAAGGGAATACAACTGCACCGTGGACATGGTCTTCTCTTCCGGAAGAGAATACGTAAGCCACCTGCTGTCCGGCGACCAGTTGAACTGAGTGATCTCCCATGATTTTGCCTGAGCAACAATGGTGGTGGACTTTGAATCTACATCAACGTATTGCAGTCGCAGCTTCTTATCTCCCCATACCAATTTCTTGCTGTCGGGAGACCAGAGCATCTGATACTTGTACGTGTCAGCATTCCTGGTGAGTTGTACCGGTGCACCTTTACCGTCTTGCGCTACCACATAGATTTCGTCCTCTCCGGATGCGTCGGAAATATACGCGATCCATTTGCCGTCGGGAGACCACTTGGAGTTCCTCTCATGGACGCCGGAGGTGTTCGTAATGTTGCGCGTGTTACCATATTTTGCGGGGACGGTGAAGACTTCACCGCGCGCTCCGAACAGGGCGCGGTTGCCGTCAGGAGAGATTTCGTAGTTCGTCACTTCCTTGCTCACATCCTTCAACCCGCCACGACCGATATCGAAGTCTTCCTGGATGGAGATGGAGACCTTCGCTGCCTGTTCTGTCGCCAGATCGAGTTTGTAAATGTAGCCTCCGTTTTCAAACACGATGGCTTTGTCGCCGAGTGACGGGAACTTGACATCGAAGTCGGTGAAATTGGTCAACTTCTTCGTTTGTTTTGAATCAAGATCATAGACAAACAGATTCATGCGCGAATCACGGTCCGAAGCGAAGTAGATTTTATTCCCACTCCACATCGGGATGATATCCTGTGCGGGGTTGTTGGTAACATTGGTGATCTGTTTCGTCTCGAAGTCATAAATCCACACATCGTCCGCCTGACCGCCCCGGTACCGTTTCCAGGTACGGAATTCACGGAAAACGCGGTTGTAGGCCATTTTTTTCTTGTCAGGCGAAAACGAAGTGAACCCGCCACGCGGCAACGGAAGCTGTTCCGGGCTTCCACCATCCACGCTCGCGAAATACAGCTGTCCGATAAAATCATTGCGCTCCGTCCGGCGCGACCGGTACACGATGGTCTTATCGTCTTTCCATGCCATCACGATATTGTTCGGGCCCATGCGGTCGGAGACATCATCACGTCCGAGCGTTGCGGTATACGTGAGACGTTTCGGAACGCCACCCTCGGAGGGCATAAGAAAGACTTCGGTGTTGCCGTCATACTGGCCTGTGAACGCGAGCCACTTGCCATCGGGCGAGAACCGCGCAAACATCTCGTAGCCGATGTCGGTGGTAATTTTGCGCGCTGTGCCCCCCGATGCACTCACCGTGTAGAGGTCGCCTGCGTACGAGAAGACAATCTGATTGCCGTGGATGGCGGGGAAACGGAGAAGGCGCGCTTCCTGTGCCTGAAGCGCAATCGGAAGTGCTGCGAGAACACACAAAATAGCCAAAGATCGGAACTTCATGAAAGACCCTTTCTGGATTGGAAACAGGTGTGATTGACCCCATGTTGTACGCAAGATTGGTGCAGGGGATTCAAACTTAGGAAGATTGATGGGAAGATTCAAGGATTCGTCCGGTACGGATTTGAATCACGATCAGGCCAGGAAATGCCGCACCAACTCGTCGGAATTCCCGATTGCCAACCGGGCAATCCCACGGCCGCATAACGCCCCAATCACATTGCCCGTACCTGAATACGCGCCTGTTGCCCACACGCCGGGTCGGACCTCTTCAACAATAGGAAGTCCGGTGGTTGTGTATGCAACCAATGCCGACCAGCGGTGTGTGACCGCCGCGTGAACACGAAGCTGCGTGCGAAGAAAATTCTCCAGCGCGGATTGAATAACAGATGATGTCTCCACGCTGGTGGTCCATTCATCCTCACCGCCGAGATCACGGAACCCTCCGAGAGCGATACGTCCGTCTGCGAGTTGTTGCCAGTACTCGTAGCCAAACCGGGCATACACGGGACGCGAGACATGGATTTCATTCGTGGGCGCGGAGGCAAGCATTTGAAGCCGGGCTGTGCGAACGCGCGGGGCGAGTTCCGGGAGAACCAGTTCCAGCCCGCCGTCAACGCAGACAAAAACCTGGTCGCAGAGTATTCGTCCGTGGGGCGTTGTTACTTCTCCGTGCCTGAGAGACCGGGCAGGACTTTGGGAGAATAGTTGGGCATTGGCATTCATCGCTCGACTGGCGAGAATCCTACAGCGTTGCAACGGATTAAAAGCTCCGTCGGTGGGAATGAGGAGCCCGGTGCCTTCGGGACCGTCATACTTCAGAGCGGGCAAACCATCCGCTTGCATGGCTTCGAGTTGTTTGCGGCAGTCTTCCACCTCATCATCGCGCAAGGCAACGCGCAGCGTTCCGATTCTGCGGATGGCTTCGGGTGTCTCGGACATCATTCGATCAATTTCATCCATCGTCAGGCGGTAGATATTCAGCGCACGTTCATGTCCGAATGCCTCAACGGCGTGATGATGGAACTTCGCCAATCCCGCAAGCAGGAATCCCCCATTGCGTCCTGCAGCTCCGGCGCCAACGTCGCCAGCGTCAATACCGGCAACGCTCAAGCCCATGCGCTGCAATTCGCCGATGCAGGCAAGTCCCGATCCACCGAGACCGACGACACACGCATCGACGGTAAGCTCGCGGTCAAGTTGCTGCAACGATTGCCACGAAAGGTCATCCCATACCGGAAGGTTGTTATTGGAAAGAGTCAAAGCTGTTGGTATGTTCTATGTGAATAGCCACGACCTTAAGGTCGTGGACAACAAACCCAAGATTTGAGGACTTTAGTCCATCAATTTAGGCTGAAGAACCATGCTGATGGTGCAACCCCGATGTAAGTGGCTAAAGCCACTCACAAAAGGAGAAATTAATTTGTTTTTTTTTGCGATCCCCGACATGTCCCGAAGGGATGGCTTCGCCAAATGTCGGGGCCCTGAAGCTTGTCGCTATGCATGAGGTGTGAACTAAGAACGACGGGTGTCTATTTACTTACCCTCTGGAATGGAAACTCAATGCGCTTCGGCTTGTCGGCTGATTCGCCCGGGCCTTCGATTGCCGCTGTCATGGAGCCGTCGGCGTTCTGTGTATAGATAATACGCTGAGGAAAATCATGCGCAGGGTTTTCGAACACAGCTGTGCCCTTTTCCAAAGAGGCGAGTTTGAATGCCACGGGGTACTTGTTCTCCGGGACTTTGGAGATATAAAACACTTCACCCGCCATCTCGACGAGCATGAGCGATTCTCCGAATGCCGTATCGCCCGTTGCCTTGACTATTCTGTAGCTCTCACCTTCCAATGTTCTATTGCTTTGTTGACGCCAGTGTTCGTACGTGATGCTCTTTGCCGACTCGCGTTTCCATGTACCGATGACCCATTGCAGGTCGGAGAGCGTCGCTTTGTTGCTCTGAGCAGAAACCATTGGTATGGAAAGAAGCGACAAGAGCATGATGGAAAGATATAGTCTAATACGCATGTAATTCTCCTTTGATTGAGAGGTGGAGTGAGTTCACTCCACGATACGACAAAGAATGCTGATGACAATTGTATAAATCCGACGATCTATGTAATGAACAGCTCCGCCATTGGATGTGACGCACCGAAGAACGTTGAAGGCGTGATGCCTGCAAACTCCCGGAATTCGCGAATGAAATGTGACTGATCATAGTATCCGGCGGCGTAGGTCAGTTGCGTAAGGTTCACGATGCCGTGTTGTCTCTGCAGTGCAAGTGCGTGCTGGAACCGGGCGAGCTTACTGAAACGCTTTGGGGAAATACCGATGGAGGCGCTAAATCTCCGTTCGAGATCACGCCAGTGAAATCCGGTTTCTGCCGAGAGTTGTTCAATCGGTAGTGATCCGTGCGTTGCAATGATGCGCTCTACTGCTGTTTGAATGGGATGACTGACATGAGCCGTTCCGCCGAGTCTTTCCAGCAGGAGCTGTTCCACGATTGCAATACGGACAGCGGCTGAAGGTGCAGTGATGATTCGATCTTCTAATTCTCGCCCTTTTGATCCCCACAACGTCGCCACATCCACATATGCACCGACAAACTCGCTCAAGGGTGCAGGGAGAAACGGCTGCATTCCACCGGGTCTGAAGCGGATTGCAAAAACGCCGATTGTCCTTCCCGGCTGCAGCAATGTATGCTGCGCAATCTGACCAACAATAAAACTGCGCGGCTGCTTTTCCGTGTTGCCATGTTCATCAATACGCGTGAATAAACTCCCGGTGTGGAAAATCAGCTCGACGCAACCATCGGGAAGAACGCGCTCCTGCGTGCGCGGGTTACCCGCCGCGTCATCAAGCGTCCAGTAGCACTTGATGAATTCAGAAAATGGGGATCGTGGGGAGATTTCCTGGTAATTCATTGTTGGTGAGTTATCTGACGTTCGATAATGTCGTTTCGGATTGCAGCGATGACGTTCCCGGTTTGATATTCGACTTCGTCGTTTCTGAACCGCAGGAACCGGATGCCGAACCGCTCTAGATACGTCTGCCGCTCCAGATCGTTTCGTTGAGCACTTGTCGATTCATGACTCTTGCCATCTACCTCAATAGCGAGCTTGAGTTCCGGGCAGTAGAAATCAAGAACATACGCGCCCACACTGTACTGTCTGCGGAACTTAACCCCCAATATTTGTCGCCGCCTCAGATGTGACCAGAGAAAATCTTCGTGTTCGGTCGCATGATAGCGGAGAAATTGGCGCTTTGTTTTCTCTATGGTTTTGTTGTAATGAAGTGTCATCCTGTTTTCCCATGCAACCCCACCCAACCCTCCCCTTAGTAAGGGGAGGGCGAGGGAGGGGTCGGGTGAACACGGGCAAGGCTCGTCCTCACATCTTTACACGTCCGCCACATTCCTCTTCCGTTGTCTTGCGCTCTTCATGCTTGCGATTTTGGCTTGTGTTTTTACTTAATGTCACTGGCATCACCTTTTGGCATGAAGGAGTATTTATTGAACAGGTATTCGGCGCAAACGTCGGTGTGTCTTTGAATTCCAAAGATGTCAACGTATTCGATTCTACCCCAAAGATAGATTTCAGCGCGATTGGTTTGGAGTTTTCTCAACATCAATTGCACGTCCTCGACTGGTATACCGGCTCTAATTTCTTGATTTGGCGTGATGGGCTGGGTATGAGTTTCGAGCTTGGGGAGGGTGTTGATGTCTATCCCATTCAGGCATGGGCACTTTTCGAGGGCTTGCGCTCGCATATTGGTTCTAAATTTTCTCGCTGGTGTTTGACCAAAGTTCTTTATCACGAGAACCGCAAGGGTGTCCCCATTGATTGGGAAATTCGGGGAGTTTGCAAACTCGGAAATAGCTACGTAAGCTCGGTTCAGATTGATGAAAGTTTGGTTGGCCAAAGAGTCTTGATGGAAAGAATGTTCCAGTTGGACTTTTTGGAGTCCGACTTGTGTTTGGGTTTCGGTCAACAAACACCACGCTACAACTAT
>JBJXHC010000124.1:0-86123 GCA_046160825.1 Bacteroidota bacterium
TTCTCCCCTCGTGGAGGGGAGAAGTGTATGCTTTGTCATAGCGACAACCTCATCCGCAATTCTCTCAACGACCTTATCCGGATCTGTAACAATCTCTTTGTCGGTGAATCTCAAAAAACAAATTCCCTCTTTCTCAATGTTGCGCTGTCGTTCCGGGTCGAGCTTTTTCGCCCCATCGGTGTTGTGGCTTTCTCCATCCGCCTCGATTGCGAGTCTCAGTTCGGGACAATAGAAATCCACAATATATTCCTTAATGCCATGCTGGCGCCGAAACTTGTATCCCACCACCTGGCTTTTTCTCAGACTGTACCAGAGGATTTTCTCTGACAAAGTCATATGAGACCGCAGATACTGACGCTTCTCCTTTTGGGCTTTCCGGTTATATGTTGTTCCCAAGTATCCCTCAGTTATTTACCGAGATATTCGTTCCACCCCTCCCATGACCCCTCTTTGATTCTCCCCTTGAAAAAGGGGAGAAAAACTTGTTGTCGTGGTGGGAAACATGTCTCATTCCCGCGCATGGAGACCTCCCCTCCTCACCGAGGAGGGGAACGAGGGGTGGTGGATCTCCGCAACACTGAGCCGCGTGACCCCTCTTCAAAGCATCCCTTCAGTTTTTCTATTGAGCTCCTCGTGCCACCCCTCTTTAATTCTCCCCTCGTGGAGGGGAGAAGTGTATGCTTTGGAGCGGCATGAACACTTCCCCTCCTCACCGAGGAGGGGAACGAGGGGTGGTGGATTCACCGCCACGCTCGCCGCGCTACCCGTGTTCCTTCTTCAATTCCGTTATTGCCAGATCGTGTGCCTGTCTCGACATGTACTCGACTCTTGAGCGATGGTACTTCTTGTAGTCTTCTTTTGTCAGTCCGGGTAGCAGGGCGGCCATCCTCTCGTACAACGATGTGTCCTCGCCGTTACCATTGACAAACCTGTCAACAAGTGCCTGCTCGATTGCGTTCATGTACAATGCAAAAACTTCCGGCTGGAGTTTCTTCACATACTTTTCTTTGAATTGCGCGTGCACCTGCCGCGACACACTCTGCACGACCTTTACTATATCGTCTTCGAGCATTACCCCATCGCTGGGTGCGGCCTCGCCAGCGGATCGCTGCTTTGATTGGTACACGGTACGCAAGGCGTACGCGACAACTACGAGAGGAACAAGCCTGCAGTACTCTGTTTGATCGCGCAAACACACGGCGAGCTTAGCAAGAAGATCCGGCACCGATTCATTCCCTCGTGCAACGGTGAGCAAGTGCGTTTCGATATGATCTTTCTCCATTGGCGGTAGATGCTCAAGTGTCTCGCACATTGCCGGGGCAATACACGGCTCGCCAAACCGATCCACTTCCACGAACTGTCCGAGTGATGCGATGGCGAGTTTGGTGTTGCGGAGAATTCGCGAGAGAGATGGGTCGGATTCGTTATACAACCGGAACACACCGTGGTTGACTTTGGAGAATACAAGTCGGCGGAGGTGGGCGAGAAGCTCCTCGTCGGTAAGGGAATCGAAAGCAACAGAGCCGAAATACGCGCGCAGTTGAACCAATGTGCCCTGCTCGTCCTGTTGGAAGATCTCGGCAATGCAGTCGTACGCGATATCGGATGTGTTCAGTCCGTGCAGGGTTGCCAGTGTTCCATTGCTCCGCTTGCTCGCAAGGAATGCATTGGCAAGAGCGTGAACGATGTGCACAACGCCATTCATCTGCTGGCGCGTATACGCGCCGCAGAGCAGTGCCTTCAGGTTGGGACTGAGGCCATCCTGCAATGGTGATGGCTTGTGCATTTGGAGTTGTGTCTGACCAAAACGTGTTGGACAACAGGAGAGTCTGACAAAACCTATGAAATACCGTAATGGAAAGCAATCACTACTCATCAATCCATTACTCCATTTATCCGGTTTCATCTCCGATGTTTGAAGTATGGGCGCATTTGCGTATCTTTTCCACAAATCAACAATGATGAAATCGAACAATCAACAATCTTCCTATGGCCTACTGGCTTCTGAAAACCGAACCGTCCACGTATTCCTACGATGACCTTGTGCGCGACAAGAAAGCTACATGGGACGGAGTATCGAATCCTGTGGCCTTAAAGAATATCCGCGAGATGCAAAAAGGGGATCAGGTTTTCATTTATCACACGGGAGATGAAAAAGCAATTGTTGGCATTGCAGAGGTCACCTCGCCTGCATACCCTGATCCGAAACAAGATAACCCCAAGCTTGCTGTCGTCGATCTGAAGCCGGTTGAGCGCGTGAAGAATCCCGTATCACTCGCTGCCGTCAAAGCGAAGAAGGAATTCGCCGACTTCGCGCTTGTGCGTATCGGCAGACTCTCCGTCGTGCCGGTAACGCCCGGACAGTGGAAGAGCCTCATCGGAATGTCCCACTAACGCGACCAACCGATGGAATTCTTCTTCATCCTCGCGAAAATCGGGACGGTTTTTCTTCTCGTGCTTCTTAACGGATTCTTTGTCGCCGCCGAATTTGCCATCGTCAAGGTGCGCGCTACGCAGATTGAACCTCTGTTGCACCGCGGTAACCGCAAAGCCAACCTCGCCCAGAATGTTATCACACATCTCGACGCCTATCTCTCGGCAACACAACTCGGCATAACTTTGACGAGCCTTGGCCTTGGTTGGATCGGCGAACCGTTTGTGGCACATCTGCTTGAGCCTGCGTTCCTCTGGTTCGGGATAGTCAATCCGGCTGTTGTCACGACGGTGTCGTTTGCTGTTGGCTTCTCCATCATTACCTTCCTGCATATTGTTCTTGGGGAACTTGCCCCCAAATCACTCGCCATACAACGCCCGACAAGTGTCACGTTAGCCATCGCACTACCCCTGCATCTTTTCTTCGTTGTTTTTCGTCCATTCATATGGGCGTTGAACGGTACGGCGAACTACGTTCTGCGTCTTGCCGGTATCGAGCCGGCAAGTGAAAGCGATCTCGCACATTCTGAAGAGGAACTCCGGCTCTTGCTGAGCCAGGGGAAAACGATCTCCAGTACCAGCCGGTCCATTCTCCTGAATGCCATGCAGTTGCGGGAGCGTACTGTACGTGAAGTAATGGTGCCGAGAACGAACATTGTATTCCTTTCCACCGAAAAAACAATCGAGCAGAACATCACGATCGTCCGGGAAAACCAATTCACGCGCTACCCTCTCTGCGAACAGAATCTGGATAATGTGCTTGGAATGATTCATCTGAAGGATCTTTTCAAGTTGAAAGGAGAAGAAGGGGAGGGCGGGTTGTTGCTGAACATCAAGAGGGAGATCCCGTTCGTTCCGGAAACCATGCCCCTGGAACGCATCCTCAATATGTTTCTCAGCAAGAGAATACTGATGGCGATAGCTGTTGACGAATATGGCGGAACAGCAGGACTTGTGACTTTGGAGAATGTATTGGAGGAACTCGTCGGGGATATCAGCGATGAGTTTGATGTTGAGCAACTTCCCGTGCAAAAAATCAGTGATACGGAATTTATCGTTGACGGCACAATGGCCCTTCATGACTTTGCTCAGATGTTCAACGTGGTACCTGATTCAAAGGATGTGGTGACTGTGAGCGGTTATGCGATTCAGTTGCTGGGCCGCGTCCCGGAGAAGGGTGCAACGCTCACCATCGGCGGCTGGCTTGCGATTGTTGAGTCTGCGGAGGGAAGGAAAGTGAAACATCTCCGTCTCAAGAAAATTCCAACACCTGATGAGAAGAAGGAAGGTAAGCATGACGAGTCGTAGCAGGTCGATGTTCATAACGATGATGTCGCTGGTGTTATTGTCTGTGCCGGAACTTCAGGCTCAATACTATGAGCCGTCAGTGTACGAGCAGGCGGAAGCGCGGTATGCAAACGTCGGGTTTATGCAGCGTGACTTCCAGCCTCTTTCCTCCAATCCTGTTGCCGATTCGCTTGCCATTGGTTTCAACAGAATCATGCCGATGATCGGATTGCGGCAGGGTCCGGTGGATGTGGTATTCGGGTACACGCGCTTTACGCTTCGTGGAGAGCGCCGCGAAGCAATTCTCTTTGCTGCACGGTTCACCAATGACATTCCCGTAGCGGGTACAAAGCCGGGGGCGCTTATTATTCCGCTGGTCATCGGCACAGATTATTCCAAAGCCCAAGCTGTCGGCCCGGAACGGGAGACATTCAATATCGTCAGTGTCGGCATTGGCGGTGGATTAAAGTACAGGTACTATACGCGCTCGGTGGATTTTTCCATAGCGGCCACCGAAATCTTCCACTACGCCTTTGAAGGCTTCAATACAGGGAGCGGATTTTCTGCAGCAACCGTTGGCGAGGCGAGTGTTTTATTTCCCGGCGCGCTGGCGTTGGATGGGATCGCACTCGGATACAGATTTCGGTACCAGATATGGTCAATGTCGGAACAGAGATTCAACTACCGTTCGTTGTCGCATGGACCGTACCTCGGCATCATGTTCTGAACACGTCGCTGTTTCCCGCTTGTTTTTCCTTTCCCCGTCCGGTACATTGAACAGTGTGGATAATCGTTGAAAGCTGTTGATGGAAACTCTCATGGTCCGAAGCATCCGTTCCAAGATCGTCTGGACTTTCGCCCTGCTTGTGGTGTTGAACCTTGCCGCGGGATTCTGGTCGATCTATAATTTTTATGTTATGGGAACGACCGTTGCCAGCATCCTCAACGAAAATTATCAGAGTGTGCTCGCAGCGGAGAAGATGGTGCAGTCGCTTGAGCGCCAGGATAATGCGCTTCTCGTGGCGAGCGAAGGAGAGGATGCGTCGGTCGGTGGCGGGTTCAATGAAAACAAGGAACTGTTTTTTTATTGGTATGAACAGGCCGTTCGTTCCGTAGTGCTGCCTCCCCAGCAATCCTTGCGCGATTCGATTCAGTTCGCGTATCGCCACTACGCCGTGCTCGCCGATTCCATGGTGGCGCGCATCCAGCAGGGTGCGTTCGATGATGCGAAGCACTACTACTATGAAGCGGTGAGACCGACATCCGACCGATTGCGTGAACTCTGCTTTGCATTGTTCGAGGTCAACCAAAGTGAGATGTATAAGATACCCTCCCGGACGCACGTCATTGCCAACAAGGCGGCATACGCGACACTTGTCGCATCGATTATCACGATGGTGATGAGCATCCTTGCCACGGTCTGGCTGACCAAAGTCCTGATCAAGCCTGCCGAACAGCTTACGGATACGGTGAAACAAATCGGAAAAGGAAAACTGGATTTGAAAATAGATGTTCTCTCGAATGACGAGATCGGTCAGTTGAGCCGTGAGTTCAATAAAATGACGGAACGGTTGCGGCGGTTTGAGCAGATGAATATCGAGAAGATTATCTCCGAGAAGCGAAAGTCGGAAGCCATTGTCGAGAGTATCTCCGATGGTTTAATGGTGACCGACGCGGGCTTGACGATCCTTCATATCAATACCGTTGCGGCGGAGTTGTTTCGCGTGACGGAGGCGGATGCGGTGGGTGCTTCTGCGGCAACGGTCATTCGGGACGAGCGAATCATGACGCAGCTTCGCGACCGTTCCATCGCGGGGGATGTGGTGGCCGATGAAAAACCGTTGGCCATTCTTCAATATGATCTCGGCGGGAAGTCGCGCTACTACCGGCTGAAGCTTTCCCACATTCATGATGCCGCCGGAGAGTTCTACGGAGTGGTCACGCTCCTCCAGGATGTGACGCAATTCAAGGAATTGGACCGCATGAAATCCGAGTTCATTGCCACGCTCTCGCATGAATTCCGCACGCCTGTCACCTCCATCAATATGAGCGTTGACCTCCTCAATCAGGAAATCCTCGGATCATTGAATGAACGCCAGAAAGAACTCGTCAACTCTGCAAAGGAGGACTGCTACCGGCTTACGAAACTTGCGCGGGAACTTCTGCAACTTTCCAAATTGGAATCGGGAAGATTGCAGGTGCGCAACGAGGAATTGAATATCAAGTCGGTGGTGGATTTCTCGCTCAAGCCGTTGGTGTTGCAGTTCCAGGAAAAGAATGTCACCCTGGACAATAGCGTTCCTCCCGATCTCCCCAATATTGTAGCCGATGAACAGCAAGTCTCCTGGGTCATCAGCAATCTGGTGACCAATGCGTTGAAGTACACGGGGTCTGGCGGACGAGTACGGATCAGTGCCCGTGAAGATGGCCCCCACCTGCTTGTTTCCGTCGAAGATACCGGACATGGAATTCCCGAACAGTATCTTGCAACAATCTTCGACAAGTTCGTCCAGGTAAGGCAATCAACGGATGCAACGCCCGGCAGTGTTGGGCTTGGTCTTGCCATAGCGAAGGAGATTGTTGAATCCTATGGCGGCAGAATCTGGGTAAAGAGCCAGATCGACAAAGGCACCACCTTCTTTTTTATCCTTCCCACGAGCCCGGTCCCTGCCTCCCATGTCTGAACACCAGCCGCCCAAAGCAAAACTCCTGCTCGTTGATGATGAGCCCAACATCCTGAAGACGGTGACAATCGGGTTGGAATCTGCGGGGTTCGCCGTCACGGCATTCAGCGCGCCGTTGGAAGCGATTGAGGCCCTGCGCGATCAGAGTTTTGATATGGCGTTCATCGACTTGAAGATGCAGCCCGTAGACGGGATGTATGTTTTGCAGGAAGCACGCAAACTCTCTCCTGACACCACCGTGATCCTGATGACGGCGCATGGCACAATTGATTCGGCAGTGGAGGCGATCAAGAAAGGTGCGTTCGACTATCTCCAGAAACCGTTCGAACTTTCCGAACTGCAACACTTTGCCGAACGGGTATATGAACATCACAAGTTGCAACAGGAAGTACGGATGCTGCGCGAGGAACTGCGCAGGCGGCAGGGCTCCGGAGAAATTGTGACGCGCAGTGCGGCGATGCGTACCGTTGTGGACCTTGCCGCGCAGGTGGCAACAAGCGGCATCACAATCTTGATAGAAGGAGAGAGTGGAACCGGCAAGGAACTGGTTGCGCACCTTGTTCACGAGAAGAGTCAGCGTGCCCAGAAACCATTTGTGCAGGTCAACTGTGCCGCGCTTGCAGAGACGTTACTTGAGAGCGAGCTTTTCGGTCACGTGAAAGGTGCGTTCACAGGCGCAGTAAAGGACCGGCAGGGACGTTTCGAGGCGGCGGATGGTGGTACGATCTTTCTGGATGAGATTGGAGAGGTACCGTTATCGACGCAAGTGAAACTCCTCCGGTTCCTACAGAACAAGGAATTCGAGCGCGTGGGAGAAAGTGCGACACGCAAGGTCGATGTCCGGGTCGTTACGGCAACCAACAAGAGTCTAGAAGACGCCGTGAAGTCTGGTGCCTTCCGCGAGGATCTGTACTATCGACTCAACGCCATGCGGCTGAAGTTACCCCCGTTACGCGAACGTGCGGAGGATATTCCACTGTTGGTGCAGCACTTTCTGAAGAAGTTCGGGAGCACCAGTGAGTTCTCCGATGAGCCGTTGAGGTTGCTGAAGCGTTATCCCTGGAAGGGAAATGTGCGGGAACTTGAAAACGTGGTAGAGCGCGCCGTCCTGCTGTCGAACGGTGAGGCAATACAATTGTATCATCTTCCGGAAGAATTTCAGTCTCTCGACGTTGCACCTCAAAGTCTCACGTTGGAAGAAGTTGAACGACAGCAGATCATTAAGGTGCTGAGGGTTGCAAAAGATTTGGAGGAGGCGGCCCTGCTCCTTGGTATTGACCCGGCCACCTTATGGCGAAAACGAAAGAAATACAGCTTGTGAAGGGCAATTTCCGGAACTTCGTTCTTGCATTTTGCAAGGTCGGTTAATATATTAGGCCGCAAGCAGTTCGCCCATCCTTGCTTCAATTTTCGTATTTCACGCCGTGCAAAGTGCAAGATTTCAGCGCGTGTTGTGTTCAGCAAATCATTTCAACAAGCACCTGTAACTCATAACAAATCAAGAGATGTATCCGGGTCAGCCAGTGTGGCATCGGCTTTGCTTCAAGAATAACGGTGCCTCAGGCTTTCGTTCGTGATACGATGTTCGGCGGAACAAGCGTTGAGGTAACAACAGCCCGCAACGCCCATGGTGCACAGTCAACTCACAAATACTATCGCTCAGATCTTCGGAGATACAATGGGAATCAAAACCACAACACTTCAGAGTGGGAAGATCGGTGTTATCGAGGTCAAGGGGTCGCTGGTTGGCGGCGAAGAGACCGATGAACTGCGCAATGCTGTAGCGGATTTCGTCGAGCAAGGAAACAAGAAGCTCATCATTGACCTCGGTAAAGTCACGTATCTGAACAGCACCGCTATCGGTGTGCTTGTATCGGCACACACCACCTATTCGCGCAACAAGGGTCATGTGAAGTTATGCGGCATTAACAACAACATCAATAACATCTTCGTCATCACCAAACTGATGATGGTGTTGGATGTGGTTGAGACTCGTGATGATGCGGTGAAGGCGTTCGCTGAGTAGAAACATGCGTAGTGTGGTGCGTCAGAACCCTTTGATGTGCTATGTGCGTGGGTACTCTTCGTCAGTTCCAGCCAAAGCAAAAGAATGCAATAAATCATAACCCTCCATTACCAAAGGAGTTTTTTCAATGAAACAATCTGTGTTTCTCACCGTGGTCGTTGTGGCAACCCTTGCCGTAGCCGTTATTATTTACCTCTTCATTCTCGGAGACCCGGGAAATTTCAAAGATGGCGAAACGCGTCACCAGCCGAACAACCTCATGGGTACAGTCTACACAGGCGGTGTGGTTGTTCCGCTTCTCATCACGCTGACCTTGATGAATGTTACTCTTGTATTTGAACGCATGTTCTCACTGAGAAAGGCAAACGGGCGGGCACCCATCACGACGTTCCTCAGAAACGTACAGAAGGCACTGATGGACGGGAAAGTCGATGAAGCCATAAAGGCGTGCGACGCACAGCGTGGTTCGGCGGCGAATATCATTCGCACGGGGTTGGTACGGTACAAGGATATCGTGGATGATAAGAAACTTGATGCCGAGAAGAAGATGGCGGAAGTGAAGCGGGCCATCGAAGAAGCGACCAGCCTTGAGACGCCACTGCTCGAACGAAACCTGATTGCACTTTCCACCATCGCTTCAGTCGCAACGATGTTCGGTCTTCTCGGGACAACAGTCGGTATGATCCGTGCATTCACGGCTCTTGCTGCAGCCGGAGGTGCACCCGATGCAATACAGCTCTCGATCGGTATCTCCGAGGCGCTCATCAATACGGCGCTCGGGCTGTTTGCCGCCATCCTTGGTATCATCGCGTACAATTTCTTTGTTACGAAGGTTGACAACTTCACCTATATGATCGACGAAGCAAGCTACAACGTTGTCGAAATTCTCAGCACAAAAACCACCGACTAAGGCGGGCGTCCAATGCCGAAATTCAAACCGAAACGACAGGGAGTGGTGATGGACATGACACCACTCGTGGACGTCGCATTCCTGTTGCTGACGTTCTTTATGTTAACGACACAGTTCAAACCACCCGAGGAGGTTCAGATTGAGCTCCCCTCGTCGAACTCCGTTTTCAAACTTCCGGAGTCCAATGTCATGACAATCACGTTGAGCAAAGACGGGCGCATTTTCCTCGGGCTGGATTCGCAGCGTTTGCGAGGCAGACTCTTCGGAAAAGAAAATGAATTGAAAGCCAGCATTGAGGTTCCGAAGGATCGGTTGGGAGATATGCTCATTCAGGCGCGCACCGCAAATCCGGGACTCCGTACAGTGATTAAGGGTGACAAAGGAGCGGAATACGGAGTGGCGGAGGATGTGATGAATATCCTCCAGAAGACGAGAATCACCCGTTTCAACCTCGTAACGAACATGGAACAAAACTAGAGCGAGAGGAGGTTTATACTATGTCAGGTGGCGGAGGTGAAGCAGCCCAGCCGCGTAAACACGGCAAGGGGAAAAAGCGCAAAAAAAGCAGAAGACTTGGTGTCAGGATGGATATGACTCCACTTGTGGACGTTGCGTTCTTGTTGTTGACGTTTTTCATGCTGACGACGTCGATGTCGCGGCCACAAACGATGGAAATCAACCTCCCTCCGGAGGAAGTCAAGATTGAGATTGCGGAATCAAATCTTCTGACGCTCCGCGTGGATTCCAAGGAACGGATTTATTGGAGTGTGGGAATCGAAGCACCGGTAAGTATCGAGTTCAGCGCATTGAGAGATTTTTTGCGCCAGCGTTCCCAGTTGAACCCGAAGCTGGTGACGCTTGTGAAGATCGATCGTGAAGCGAAGTACAGCACCATGGTGAACATGATGGATGAATTGAACCTTGCAAATATCACACGGTTCAGTCTTGCTCCGATGGTTGATACAGACAAAGAGTTGCTTTCAAAGGTTCAGTCATAGATTAGGAAAAGGAGACCGCCATGTCAACGATGGCCGTTGCAGGTGCGAATCAAGTTGAGAAATATGGGGCAACCGAGCTTAAAAAAGTCTACCAGAGATATTGGTCGATTGCACTCGGTATTGCCATTGGAATTCACATGCTCATTGTTGGTTCGTACTTCCTGGTTGAAGTCCTTGGTTCGGATGAACCACCCGTGGGAATGGTGCGCATCATGAAGTACAGCGACCTCGGTCCGCCACCTTCGATATCCAACGCCAACACGCCGCCCCCCGTTGCTGTTTCAGCACCAGTTGCCAAGCCTACTGTCGGAGCGCCGGTTCCGGTTCCCGATGCCGAGGTGAGTCCCGAGCAGACAATCGCAACGCAGACCGAGATGAGTCAGGTCGCGGCGCCGATTGGCGAGGGAACGGGTGAGGGTGGCTTTGCTGTTGAACAGGATATCCAGATCGAGGACGATGGTCCGCCCGCTGATTTTGTACCAGTCGAAAAAGAGCCGGTACCAGTGAAGAGGGTCGAGCCAAAGTATCCTGAACTCGCTATGCGAGCAGGTCTCGAGGGCAGAGTATGGGTGAAGATTTGGGTGGACAAAGAGGGGAAACCAAAACAGGTTGTGGTGCTGAAGAGTGATGCTGAAATATTCAATGAACCGGCGGTTGAGGCGGCAAAGCAATTCTTATTTACGCCGGCTTATATGAACAACGGACCAGTTGCAGTGTGGGTGTCGGTGCCGTTTAGATTCAAGCTTGCTGACAGGAAGTAGCAGCGGATCGGCTGCCGGATGATCGGAAGGTATGAGAGACTTCGTGTTCCGATCCTTATCATGAATTCAGATGGGGAAGGAGAAGCGCCTTCCCCTTTGAATTTCAGGAGGCGACGATGAGTTTTCCAGCAATTGTCCGTTACGTGGTATTGGCCGTGTCCGCATCAGCCATGGTTGTTGGGATCGCGGTAATGGCGGGTTGGCTTGTGCCTACACAACTTTCCGGGGACTATAGTGTGATTTTGGGGGCTGTTGTGTTCTTGTATGGTGCATATCGATTTGCGATTACCTTCTACAGTCAACGAAGGGAGAGCCACCATGGGAGCCTGTAAGGCGATTGCCATGATACTCGTTCTCCTGGGTATGCTCTTCTTCGGGTGTGAGTCCGGGCCGAGAATCTCCACGGTCGAAGGCACGGCGACCTTTGAATGTGATGAGTCGCTGTATCCGGTGATGCAACTCCTGGCGGCTGATTTCATCCGATCCTACCCGAAGGCGAATATCATTCTGCGTTCTGTGGAAGCACGCGAAGCGACCGCAAATTTCGTCATGGACTCAACGCGTCACATCATCCTCGGCAGGGAGTTGAACAAAGACGAGCAGGAAGCAGTTGTTCTCGGCAAGATTGAGAAAGAGGGATACCGTGTTGCTCTTGACGCCGTCGCAGTGATCAGTCATAAAAGCAATCCGGTGAAGGAATTGAGCGTCGGCTTGCTGGATAGTATTTTCAGTGCCGCTGTTTCCCGCTGGCCCGGAAGAAAAGGAAGTCCGCTGATTGATGTGGTAATTGGTGGAGTCAACTCCAGCACGAATGAAGTATTCAGGGAGAAGATACTTAAGGGGAGGGCCTTGGGGTTGACCGCGATTCCATACTCCTCCAGTCAACAACTGGTGGAATATGTGAAGGGAAATCCGAACGCCATCGGCATCGTCGGTCTGAGCTGGTTGGCTGGAATTCAGGACAGCGTAACGGTGTTCAGTCTGAGTACTCCGGGAGAGCGTCCGGACACAACACAGCCTTACGGTCGCCCGTATCCTCCGGTGCAGGCACACATTCATCGCGGATATTATCCATTGACCCGGCCCGTGTATATCTACAATCGAGAGGTGCTGCGTAGTGTTGGCTACGGCTTTATTTCTTATGTCAACAGTGCCGTTGGACAGAAACTCTTTCTGAGCAACGGGCTTGTCCCGGTGACAATGCCGGTGCGCCTCGTGAATCTCACATCGCAAGAGGTAAAATAGTGAAGCAGATGATCTTCGGCCTCCTTATTATCATCAGTGTTATCAATCATGCATCAGCCCAGGATGTATTCAACAAGGCGCGCGCAGCGTTGAACGCCGGTGACACCACAGCGGCGATCACCGGGTTTACTGACGCGATAAAGGCGGGACAGAAGTCCGCCGAAGCGAATTACCACCTTGGAACGATAGCGTTTGCCCGTGGGCGGTTCGATGATGCGATTTCGTTCCTCCAGAACTCCGTCCGTATTGATGACGATAATGTCCAGGCGTTCTTAACACTCGGCTACGCGCAAATCCGTAAGGGTGACGCTATGGGTGCTCTTGCCACGTTCCGGCAGGCTGCGAAACTGGCGCCCAAAGACTGTATGGTGTCAATCGCGTATGGTCGGGCTCTTCTTGCCGCCGATTCCACCGATGCGGCCGTGGTTCATTTGACAAAGGCAAAGGAATGTGCGCCGGAGGATGCATCCGTGTACGAGGCGCTTGGTGACGCATACCAGAAACAATCCGTGCTCGTACTGGCGATAACAAACTATCAAAAGGCCGTCGAGCTTAGTCCTAAAAATATCCAGACGCGTTACACGCTTGCCCGCGCCCTCGAAAAAAACCGCCAGTATACCGATGCGGTGAAGCAGTACGATGAAGTGATTGCGAATGATTCCACATACGCCGATGCGTACCTGCAAAAGGGAAGCATCCTTGTCCGCGCAAAGCTTTATGTTCGTGCGTTGGAACCTCTCCGGAAATTCATCCAGATCCGGCCCGATCTCTATGATGCGAAAGCCATGCTCGCGAAGGCTGCTTTTGAAGCGAAGCGCTACGACGAAGCGGTGACAGTCAGCAGCGGAGCGTTGCTGATCGATTCATCTTCCGCCGAAGTCTGGCGCACAAATTTCTATGCTCTGGTGGAGACAAAGGATTTTGCACGAGCCGAGGTGGCGCTCGCGGGACTTCAGCGCCGTACCGCGCTTGATGTACAAGACTATCTCAAGTTGGGCGACTTGTACTTCGGACTCAAGAAATGGGACGATGCACTGAACTGGTACCTGAAAGCCGTGGCGGCGGATTCCGCGAACTGCGACCCGTATTTTAATCTCGGATTTCTCTACATGCAACAACAGAAGTGGGGAGAAGCGGCATTCAACTTCGAGAAAAGAATCACTTGTGATTCGAACTCACTCAGTGCGTACATCAATGCAGCGGCATCGCACATGCAGTTGAAAAACTTCCCGGTGGCGCGCACTTTACTCACGAAGGCCATCTCATTGAAGTCGGATTTCTTTCAGGGCAGGTTGTGGCTTGCCCGCTATTATGTCCAGGTTGATTCGTTTGACAACGCGAAAGCGGAGTACGAACAAGTGTTGAGTTTGATTGGCGATCAAACCGACAAATACAAGCGTGAAGCTGGCGAAGCCCATGCGTTGCTCGCTTCGTTGTATGTATCGAGGAAGGAGTATACGAAGGCCATCGACTCGTTCGCCAAGGCATTGCGTGTGGGGTACGAGAACTCCGGTATGCACCTTTCGTGGGGGCAGTCCATTCTGCAGACTCTTGATCCGAAGGACCCGGCCGATGAGAGCAAGCGAAAGAATGACGATGCGGTCCGACACTTCCGGAAATCTGTTGAAATGGATGCGAACAACTGCCAGGGTCACTTGTGGCTGGCCGAGGGCCTGGTTCGGTCGCGTGTCGCAGGTGATGATGAAGCGAACAAGAAGCTGAAGGACGAAGCCTGTTCGGAGTACCGAAAGGCGCTCAAGTGCGATCCGAAGCTTGATGATGCAAAAAAAGCAATGGAGCGTATCGGCTGCTGAGCGGTGTAAGTTTGTCGCTCAGGATCACCTTAGTCGGATTTCTCGTTTGATTTGTGGCCGCTCAAACTCAGTGTTTGTGCGGCCTTTTTCATTCCAGGGAGAAAGACAAGAAAAGGCTTGACATCAGGATGGGACATGCTTATATTAAAACGTCCAAAACGTCTATATCGGCTATCACGGTCTTTGAGACTTTCTCCACATTGTATGGAACAACGAGATGAAAAACACTCAAGAGAGACACCGACAGTTTGAATTAACAATGGTTCCATTCATGGATCCTCTCTACAGTTATGCATACTATCTGACCGGAGAAAAGGAGGTTGCGGACGACTTGCTGCAGGAGACATTCCTCAAGGCGTACCGGTTCTTTGACAAGTTCGAGCAAGGAACGAACGCAAAAGCATGGCTCTACAGGATCATGAAGAATACTTACATCAACGAGTACCGCAGAATCAAAAGGCTTCCGGAACTCCAGCAGTATGACGAACAGCTCTCGTCATACAAGATGCTTCCGGCCCCTGTCCAAAACAGCAGTGATCTTCGTGACATCAAGGAGGGGAATATTTTCGATGACGACATAGCAAACGCACTCGCCGCGCTGCCGGAAAAATTCAAAAGTGTGGTAATTCTCAGGGATGTGGAAGACCTTCCGTACGAGGAGATAGCCGAGGCGCTGGATATTCCCATCGGAACAGTTCGATCCCGATTGCATCGGGCAAGGGTGCTGCTTTTTGAACGTCTGAAGGGTTATGCGAAAAAAAGGGGCTATGGAGTTGGGGAAAGCTTCGTCAACACGGACTACGCTTTGGCGGGGTAGTCCGCCCTGATGTGCTTCAAGAGTGATCGGATGATTCGCGCAGTTGCGCCCCAAACAAGGTGTCCGCTAACATCATAGAACCATACTTCGTGAATCCCCCCACGAAATTCGCGCAGTTCCTTCCTTCCATTCTCTTCATCGGCAAAGAACGCAAGCGGGACCCGGAACACATCTGCGACTTCATCAGGATTCGGCGTGAGGGGCGGGAGTTGCTTGATGAAGCCGACCACCGGAGTGATGACGAACCGCGTCGGAGTTGCAATGTCGTCCAGCGTTCCGAGAATGGAAACAGAATCTCTTTCAAGTCCAATTTCCTCTTCTGCTTCCCGTAACGCTGTCCCCACGATATCCTTGTCACAGATATCCACCATGCCGCCGGGAAATGCAATCTGTCCTTTATGGGTTTCCACCGTCTCGGTGCGTTTCGTGAAGAGGATTTCCAGGTCTTGGCCGTTTGCCACAAGCGGTACGAGAACCCCGGCACGGGAGAATCCTTCAATGGAAATGTGATCCTGCAACACGTTCCCCGGTAAGACATCAAGCCGGCGCTTTAGTTCGACAATTGCTTTCATGAACACAAGATATTGAAGACGGGCGGAAGGTGCAACGTCACCCCCATTCTCCGGTTTGGATGTCTAACGCAACATAATTATATTGAGCCATGAACCTCCGACTGCCAAAGCATCTCTCATTCGCAAAAACACTTTCGCTCGCAATATTTGTTCTGCTGGTCACGGGCGCAACATTCGTGGCCTATTCATGGGGATGGGACGCGCATCGTTTTATCAACCGCAAAACGGTCTATCATCTCCCGAACCAGATGTTGTTGTTCATCCAGGACAGTGCATTCTTCTCGCTGCATTCAGTGGATGCCGACCAGAGACGGATCAGCGGTGACACCAGTTTCTATGCCGAAGCGCCCCGGCATTTCATGGATATCGATGACTACCCGAATTTTCATTTTCTACCCCGATCTCTCGATAGTATGATTTTGCTGTATGGATGGGAACGCGTCAAGGAGAACGGCATCAACCCGTGGGCGACAGTATGGAACTACGATTCACTCGTCAACCAGTTGAGTCGCGGCGACTGGAGCAAAGCGAAACTCACCGCCAGCGACATCGGTCACTATGTGGGCGATGCGCACCAGCCGCTCCACAACACGCGCAACTACAACGGACAGTATTCGAACAATTACGGCATCCATTCCCGCTATGAAACAACGATGCTGAACTCCACATATTACCTTAACTCGTTGTTCATCACGCCGGACTCCGTCGAATACGTCGCCGACCGCATCAACTTTGTTTTCGATTACATTCTTCACACCAACAGCCGGGTGGACACTGTGTTGCAGGCGGACACGTATGCCAAAGGCGTTTCGGGATGGAATGGTTCCGGTACGGCGCCTGCATCATATTATAATGCTCTATGGCAAAGAACACGAAATATAACGCTTGACCAGATGCAGCGCGGTACGCTCAACCTCGCGAGTCTTTGGTATTCCGCCTGGGTGGATGCCGGATTGATCACCAGTATCGATCCTCCTCCAACTATGGTTGCCGATTTCCGTTTGCACCAAAATTTTCCCAACCCCTTCAACCCGGCAACACGCATTTCGTACGATCTTCCTGTCGGCGGCACGGTGTCACTGAAAGTCTTTACACTCGGCGGACAGGAAGTAGCCACCCTTGCGCAAGGAAACCAATCTGCCGGGGCACACGTCGTGGAGTTCAACGCGGGCAATCTTGCCAGCGGCGTGTATTTCTACAGACTCCAACTCGGTTCCTTTACACAGACGAAGAAGCTGACGTTGATGCGATGACGCAGCGGCAACGCTCGACCCGTAGGACCATCCTTCACATCAAGAACATGGTATGCAGCCGTTGCATCAAGGTTGTAGGCGATGAGCTTGCGCATCTCGGCATCGACATCCGGAACATCACCCTCGGCGAAGCGATTGTGAACGGCCAGTTGAGCGAATCGCAACGAGGGGAGATTGTGGCTGCGATGGAGAAGAACGGCTTCGAGCTGATTGAGGATCGTCGCGTGAAGACCATCGAAAAAATCAAACACGCAATCCTCAAGTTCGTACAGACCGACCGGACGAAGAACCCCATCACCGCGCCAGCATCGCAGTTTCTTGTACGGGAGGTCGGGCAGGAATACCACGCACTCAGCTCGCTCTTCTCCTCAATGGAGGGAATGACCATTGAGCATTACCTGATCCTGCAAAAGATCGAGCGGGTGAAGGAACTGATCAAGTATGGTGAGTTGACGTTGAGTGAGATCTCCTACCGGATTGGATACAGCAGTCTGCAACACCTTTCCAACCAGTTCAAGTCCGTCACCGGTATGACACCCACGAACTTTAAGAAGATGGTGGGAGAGACGCGCAAGTCGTTGGATAAGGTACGATGACAAGCCCTGTTGTCCATTTCTTTGTGCGCCAAAGAAATGGACGAAAGAAAGCGTTCCCGAAACCGTAACGCTCTCAAAGGTAAAGGTCGCAGCTCATACTGGCGATTCCGCCTGTGAAATGATTTGCTTTCCCGTCGGTTTATTTGACTTCGGCGGAATCGCTAACGGTTTGCGTTGTTCACCCACCGCACGCGGCTGACGGGTTCGGTATCTCGGAATCCGGGTCCGTCCGAATCGCCAGGCAGGGTGGGCTGGCCGACCAGACAGGTTTGCGGTTTCAGCGCTTACTGCTTCTTGGTACTGTGCTGAAACCGCATGATCCAAGAATAGTGTCATACATGCCTGAGCGTTGCGATTCGGGCGTCCTTTTCTTTTCGTCCATTTTCTTTTGGACGAGTCCGACCCGAAATCGGATCGAGATCTCGGCACGCCTCTGGCGTGACGGACAAAAGAAAATGGACATTGAAGATTTCACTGAACAACGAGTGAATATGCCCAAAGACTATCCTCCACACATGCACAGCGCCGAACACATCCTCAACCAGACCATGGTGCGGATGTTCGACTGTGGTCGTTCATTCAGTGCGCACATTGAGAAAAAGAAATCCAAGTGCGACTACCACTTCGACCGCAGCCTGACTGTTGCGGAGGTGCAGGAGATCCAGCGCCGCGTGAACGAGGTGATTGCAGCCGATATGCCGGTGAGTGAAGCAGTCATGTCTCGCGAAGAAGCCGACAAACTCTTCAACCTCTCACGCCTGCCCGATGACGCCGGCGATACGCTACGCATCATTCGGATTGGCGACTATGATGCGTGTCCCTGTCGCGGACAGCACGTGCATTCCACGAAGGAGATCGGCGGGTTCACCATCATCTCCACGTCTCATGAGAATGGGGTGTTGAGGGTGAGGTTTAGGATAAGCGAGTAGATTTCTGTATTCTTGTTAAAGGGTCCTTTATTTCATCCCCACCTGTTCCTGTTACTCAACGCCTCGCGCTATAACATTATCCCTCAATTCTGTAACACATCGCCCCATACCCGTGTTGTATATTTGTATTGTCATTGATAAGGAAGGATAACAAAACCATGAAAGCCATGGAACTCAAGATCGAAGGCATGACCTGCGGACACTGTGTGATGAGGGTGAAGAATGAACTCTCGAAGCTTGCGGGTGTGATGGTGATGGACGTGCAAATCGGCAGTGCACGGGTGGAGTACGATGAAAGTAAGGTGAACCAGGCAGATCTGGCCAACGCAATTGATGAAGCAGGGTATGTACTTGTTGAAATGCGGGAAGGAGAGCAGGAAAAAGGTGAGGACAAACGATAATATCCAAACTGTCAGTCTCACCGTGGAAGGCATGACTTGCGCAAGCTGTGTTGCGCGAGTGGAAAAGGCTTTGAAAAAGGTCGATGGGGTTCAGAATGCCTCGGTGAATCTCGCGACGGAGAAGGCAACTGTCGAATTCAATCCGGCAGTTGCATCGATTGACACGCTGACGGCTGCAGTCGGTGAGGCCGGTTATACGCTTGTCATTCCCACGGCCAGTGAACAATCAGCTGGCAAGTCGCATAAGGAAACAGCCTACAGGAAGCTACGGCAGGAGTTTATCCTCAGTATATCCCTCACGATTCCCGTGATGGCGTTGAGTATGCTGAGCATGATGGATTCCTACATGGAATGGTCGCCGCTCTCTATGGACGCAACGAACAGAGTTCTCTTGATCCTTACGACTCCCGTCATATTTATTTCCGGCAGACGGTTCTTCAAGGGTCTCTGGGGATCGCTTACGCATTTCACCGCCGATATGAACACACTTGTTGCTGTCGGTACGGGTTCTGCGTATCTCTACAGCATGGTGGCGGTGCTATTTCCTGAATGGTTGCAGCTTGGGGCAATGCCGCATGTGTACTTTGATACGTCGGCCACGATCATTACGCTCATCTTGCTTGGCAAGCTTCTTGAAACAAAGGCAAAACGTCGTGCCTCCGATGCAATAACAAAGCTGATGGGACTTCAACCAAAGACAGCATGGGTAGTTCGCGATGGTACTGAACGTGAGATTGCTGTTGAAAACGTGATTGCCGGTGACCATATTGTTATCCGACCAGGCGGGAAAATTCCGGTTGATGGTGTTGTTGTTACTGGTTCCACAACCGTGGATGAATCGATGGTCACGGGAGAGAGCATGCCGGTGGAGAAAAATATTGATGGGAAGGTGGTAGGAGGGACGATCAATGGGAACGGCAGCATTACATTTCGCGCAACGGCGGTTGGGAAAGATACGCTTCTCGCACAGATCGCAAAGCTGGTGGAAGACGCGCAGGGATCCAAAGCGCCGATTCAGAACCTGGCGGACAGCATTGCCGCAGTGTTTGTTCCGGTGGTTATGGGACTGGCCGTGCTGACGTTTGTACTCTGGTACGTGGTTGGCGATGTCGGCTTCACATCGTCCCTTATCAATTTTATCGCAGTGCTGATTATCGCCTGCCCTTGCGCGCTCGGGCTCGCAACTCCTACTGCGATTATGGTGGGGACGGGTAGAGGAGCCAATCTTGGAATTCTTATCAAGAACGCGGAAAGCCTCGAACGCGTACACAGAGTTCAAACTATTATACTTGACAAGACCGGTACCATCACTGAAGGGAAACCGTCAGTCACGGACTTTCTGGTTTTCAATGGGTACGATGAAGCTGCTGTTCTGAAATATGCCGCCGCACTCGAACATAAATCGGAGCATCCGCTTGGCCATGGAATTGTAGAGTATGCCCGGAAAAGAGGAATCGAAGTACCGGAACCCGAAGCATTCCAGTCGTTGCCCGGATTTGGTATCGCAGGCGTAGTTGATGCTCTTCCCATCGTCGTTGGTAAGTTTGAGCTTATGAAGGAATATGTAATCCATCAGGTTTCTGAAATTGATAGTGTGAAACGACTTGCGTCCGAGGGGAAGACGCCGATACTGGTTGCCATTGATGCAAAGATTGCCGGAATTATTGCCGTAGCAGACACCATGAAACCAACTTCCCGCAACGCTATTTCGGCAATGAAGGCCATGGGACTTGATGTTATCATGATCACCGGCGACAATCAGCAAACGGCGGACGCAATAGCAGTGCAGGCAGGGATTGAGCGAGTCATTAGCGGAGTTCTTCCGCAAGACAAAGCGATACATGTAAAGGCAATTCAGTCGGAAGGTAAAGTGGTAGCAATGGTGGGAGATGGAATTAATGACGCTCCGGCTTTGGCACAAGCTGATGTAGGAATTGCCATCGGTACCGGAACGGATGTGGCGATGGAAGCAGCCGATATTACACTGATGCGTGGTGATCTGTCGGGCGTTGTTCATGCGATCAGGCTTTCATCGGCGACGCTGAGAACAATCAGGCAAAATCTGTTTTGGGCGTTCATCTACAATGTTATTGGAATCCCACTTGCGGCATTCGGCCTGCTCAATCCAATGGTTGCTGCGGCTGCGATGGCGTTCAGTTCGGTGAGTGTGGTCGGGAATTCGCTAAGGCTGAAACGGTTCAATCCTGTTGTTCCATAGATGACGCGCATGATCTCACCTCTTCTTACGATTGATGTTGCACACCCTCCGCGTCGTCCAGCAGATGTCGAGGATGAGTTGGTGCGAACGTGGAACCTGATACGCAACACACCGTCTCTCCGCATCATCAAGATTATCCACGGCTATGGTAGTGCGGGCAAGGGAGGTGCAACCAGGGAAACAGTGCGAAACTGGGTCTTCAATAATCGGGGGAAATTCCGTGCAATCATCAACGGTGAGGAGTATGGATTGGAGAACACGGATGTACAGGATATGCGGATTGAGGTGGGGCAGTTTGAAGACACGGATATCGATGCCGCAAATGCGGGACTGACTATCGTCTGGGTAAGATAATCGGGTTGAGCGAAAGAGATTATTGCAGTTCGCGCCCATGGTTCGTATAATGAAATGTGTGTAGCGCCTCAATTCAGTAGCTCGTCACAAGGAGTTCTCCGTTGAAGACGAATATTTCATCCGTAAGTTCGACAAAGGTTTCCATGAAACATTCCGTCATTGTTGTTGCCATGCTTATCCTTGGTATCGGTTGTGCGTCACGGTCGACATTTGTTGAGAGAGATTATGCGGATAGCACCATGTCCGGGCGTAGCCTGGTGATTGCAACTGTCATGCCCACACTGTTGAACCCGGAGGATGTGACAACAAACCTGGGAGACGGGATTCCGATGGACGTGTTTCTGAATTTCTTCCATACTGAATTTGTAAAGGCGATGCATGTTTCATCCACATTCAAGGACATTTTCTTTTCAAGTCAAAACAGCTCGGCACCGCTACACTGGCAGTCTACGACGTTGGATGATGGTCGCCGCCTCAAACTCATGCTACCTCCGGAAAACAGTCGTCTCACTTTCGATTCAATACAAACAGATTTCGTTTTGTTGATCGGGAGGTTCACTATTCGACGGAACGACCCTGAGCCTGCGTACGACGTGGGTCGCGGTGTTACGGGTGGATCGTCAGGCTCTCTCAGTCAAACGGTGGACTATGCGATATGGGATAATGCCAAAGGAAAAATGGTGGCTTACGGTCAAGTGTTGGCAGAAACGCAAGTGTCGGTCTTCCAACTCAACCGCTGGAATTGGGAATCCTGCGTCACGCTTCTTGCCAAAAGAATCGTGGAAGATACACCGTTTATGAGGTAATAAACTTTCATTGTGTTGGAAGTAGCTCTGAGTAAATTTCTTCCAGCTTGTCCATCTGTTTTGTTTGATTGAACATTTCCTCAACGCGCTTTCTCCCCCTCTTTCCCATCTCTTCTCGAAGGGTTTGGTATTTGATCAATCTCTCCAGGGCGTCTGCCAACTCATTGCCACTCTTAGGGTTGACATGTAATCCTGTTTCTCCATCAACGACAATGTCGAGTACACCATCACAGTTCGTGGAAACAACCGGCCGTTCGAGCGCCATGGCTTCAATCAGGACGACGCCAAATGATTCGGCATGAGAAGGGAACGCAAAGATATCGAATGCCGCCATCACATTCGGCACATCCTTTCTGAAACCCGTGAACGTGATGATATCATCGAGGCGAAGAGTTGTGCATAGATTGCGGATTCCGTGCATATACGCTTCCTCGCCATGACTTGCTTCTCCGACAATCATGAAATGGACGTTGGAATGCCTTTTCCGAAGGATGGAAGCAGCTTCCAGCAGTTCTTCATGCCCCTTCCCGGGCGAGAATCGGCCAACAATGCCAATGAGAACGGTTTGGTCCGAAATCGAGAACTCGTCTCGCACCCGGCGCCTCTCCACTCGTTCGAGTGAAAACGTAGAAGTATCAATGGCATCATGCAATGTGATGACGCGTTCGGGCGTCATGGGCGTTGTATTGAGCACGTTGCGGCGAATCACCTCGGATACTGCAAGAACCTTGCTGACACGCGCATAGGTGAATTGATGGAAGAGATCTTTCTTCATCACGTACGAGCCTACTCGCTTGCTCAACACGATGGGAATCGGGCGACCGGAGAGTCTCGTAGCCGGGACAATCGTGGCAATATCCCTGGAGTGTTGACAATGGATAATGTCGATGGACTGACGGCGCATCACGGTGCGCAATTGCCAGATTGCTACAGGATGGAAGTAGCCTTTAACCTCAAGTTCGAGTGTGTCCAATTGATGCGCTCTCGCTTCTGCGGAAAGTCGGCTCCCGGGGCGACACGCAAGCCACACGCGGTGTCCACGTCGCGCAAGCTGGAGTGACACTTCCAGTGCTTGAATTTCCAACCCTCCCCAGGAGTTCGAGAAACACGTTTGCAAGATATTGAACGAGGCTGACATGAGGATGGTTAGTTATCGACGAATGAACCAACGTGTTGAGAAGGCGGGAATCCCCGCAAGATTGCATTTCCTGGCGACAATTTGGGTGGACTGGTGCATCGTCTCTGCTGTACATGAGGAGGAATAGTCATGGGAAGAATGCTATGTAAAGAATGCGTGTTAGATCGACCATGGTTTCATCGCATGCTTATATTGTAGGCTTGGATTTCCATTTCATCCGCACCCACCGACCAATCATTGCAAGGGCTGCGCATCCAACCAGAATTGCAAAAGCATTCCATGTCAGGACATCGCCGATTGAGGTGGCATCAACCGCAGCATCGACAACAGATGCATAGACAAAGGCTTTAATGGCGCAGGCTCCTGCTGCCGCCGAGAGGAATGTCAACATCGGCATTTGAACCAGGCCGGCCCCATAGTTGATGAGTCCGTGTGGCGAACTTGGAGCGACACGGATTGCAAACATTGTGAAGAATCCCGCGTTGCGCTCAAGGAATCGTGTGATCTTATGATCTCGATGATTCTCGATCCATGCGCCACCGATGTATCGCGCAAAGATATACCCGATGATGCCGCCAATCAAGTTACCGATCGTCATGATAAACGTTGATGCCAACGGTTCATAGAAAACCGGAACGATAAAAAAAAACGCCGAGGCAGGGAGTGCAAGAGCCCATGCCAGTGCCATGGAAGCGATCAAGATAATCGGGGTCCAGGAGCTCTCGCCCAGTTCCCGCAAGTAGTTTATGTCGACCTTCCCTAATCCACTCATCCAGTACGCTAAGCCAACCGCCAATAGACAGCCTGCTGCAATAAATGCCTTTCTTCTTGAGCCCATGCTACAATATAAATAATCAGGGCTGAATATCACATAAGCGGCCCGGTAAATAGAGCCTCATAACTTATTATTCTATAGCCAGTTGCAGTGTGATATTATTTAGCGCTTGACAAGGCGCCGTCGGACACGTATATTAGCCAGTGTTCTTTATTTACTTATTCTACGTAATATAGCATGCGTAGACTCTGGTCACAAAAGTGGGGGGCTTTTGGTGAACAAGACGAAGCAAGAATGGCGCATAGTATTCGCGGCCTTCATCCTTATTCTCCCCCCCGCGACATCCAATTCCCAAGATCACAGGATTGAATTGGCACTTAGTGGTGTTCGCATACACTTTCATCCAGCTATGTCGATGGATGCTTCGCTAGGCATCGGCGGCTCGATAGGGTACAATATGAGTGACCGCCTGACTGTTCTCCTCTCGGGAACTTCACTGAGGACCGCGAGGCAGTACGACATGATCGGCGGAACCGGAGAAATTGGCGTGGATGTGTTCACCGCAATGATTGAAGTGCGCTATCTGATTGTGGAACTTGGCAATGTCATCCAGATCAAAGGCTCGGCGTCCGCAGGTGCTGCTCACATCACCACGAACGCCCAAACGGTTTCCCTTGGGGCATTGGGCCAGACCAGCGTTCCCGATCGGAGCGAAACAAATCCGGCATACTCAGCGGGTGTTGTCATGTCGCATCGCTGGGATCGTGTAACATTCGAGGTACGACCTTCTGCACTCATGATCGCAAACGAGGAATTCTCGAATCCACAATATCTGATTGCAGGAGGAATTTCCTTTGGTCTCTGAACATGTACAGAGGGTACTGCTTGTGTCAGTTCTGCTCGTGGGATTGACGACACGCAGCCGTACTCAAACATCAGACTCGCCTGTTGAGATGCCAAGAGAGGTATCGACATCACTAGTGAATCTGAACAACGGCGTTCTCTTTGAAGTTTCTCCCCACACTGGCCTGATGGGAGGGAGCGGCACATTTGGCCTCAGGTTGGGAATGAATTACAGCTCGTTCCACCTCGAGCTTGCGGGTGAACAAGTGATTGGAAAGACGGCGAACCTCTATCCTATTTCTGTCAATGCCATCTTGAACCTCTCGACACGCAGTAACCTCATCCCGTATGGTGCAGTCGGCGTTGGTCTGTTGCTTACCGTGCCTACCACTTCGATTGGCGATGAGACGGTTTCCAGTATTGGATTCAACTTCGGTGGTGGCGCCCGGTATTATCTCACAAGGAACTTTGGGATCCGTGCAGAAGCAAAGCAATACGTTACCAACGTGAAAAACCAACGCGACCAGAATGACGAGCTTCTTTTCTTTCAGGAATTCACGGTTGGCGTTGCGTTCATGTTCCGATAAACAGCGGAGAGAGTATGCGTAGAATAGCCACAGTGTTACTGGTCGTCGTTGCCACTGCGATGTGTTCTTCCTCTGCGGGGGCACAGTCCAGATACCAAAACAGCCTGAGCTTCAACATTGGGGCTTACGCAGCAAGCGGTTTCGGAACGAATACCTATCTCGGTGTACGCTACAATTATTTTTTCCTGGGTGGACAGTATTTCGTTGAGGGCTCGCTTGGGTTCGGGAGTTTGCGCTCGCGTGTGCTTGAAAATGTTGCAAAGGCTCAGGTGTTCGAATCGGAACGTCTGTACGCGTATGAGTTCATCGGCGCATACGACCCCGCTCCCGCTGGCTACTTTCCCTACATAGCCCTTGGTGTCGCGGGCATCAATCAGGGTGGTCAATCAACCTTTGCAGGTGTGGTGGGGCTGGGAAAACGTATCCCTCTCACCGGACTATTCGGGACGAATCAGCTCGGAGTCCGATATGATGTACGGGATCAGATATTCTCGCAGTCAATCAATAACAGTGATCCATTCATATCACACAATATTGTGTTCACTGTCGGGTTGCAACTGTATTTCTAGACCAGGATTCAACAGAACATAGATTAGTTGGGGGGACTATGAAATCGTTTGTGTTGAGGGGAAACCGTTTCTATTCGGGTATTGCGATCGCATCAGTCGTCATACTGCTTGCGGCTTGTCAGTCGTCGCCACCCGACGATATTCTCCAGAGGTCGGGGCAGTCCGCTGTGGTATTCGTAATGGAGCGAAGCCAGCAGAACAACGGTAGTGGCCCGATGGAGAGCAATGTCGATGAGTACTATCCGGGAAGCGATCTGTATCTATTGAGTCCGATCTCGAGTCAGGGAGAGTTGGTCAATCTCACCGGACAGTACACGCGTCGGAATCAGACAAACTCCAACAATTATGGCGCGGCCTCCGATCCCGAAGTTTCATTCGATGGCAAGAGGATACTCTTTGCGATGAAGGAGAATCGTCAACGCCGGTGGCACCTCTATGAAATGAATGCTGACGGCAGTAACCTTGTGCAATTGACAGACCAGACCTCCGGGGATGACATGGATCCGATATACCTCCCGAATGGCCAAATCATGTTTGCTTCAACGCGCTCCGGCATTGTGGATGAGTATGAACGCCGCAGTTCACCCCTTCTCCACGTTGCGGACAGAGGGCCGGATGGTCGTTTGATTAATCTCCGTCAGGTGTCCTTCAACCAGAGTCACGATACCAACCCCATGGTACACTCCAGCGGGAAGATATTCTATAGCCGCTGGGAACATCTCGGCGATCCGAACAAATTCCCCCTCTTCGTCATGAATCCGGATGGCACGCGCACGTTTGTGCTGTATGGCAACCATTCACCGCAAGCCAGCGGGAGTCGCGTTTTTCTCGAGCCGCGTGAGCTTTCCGACGGTGGCATTATCTGTTCGGTGATGGAACGGAATTCTCCCTTCGAAGGAGGCGCCATCGCTATTGTTGACATCTCAAAATCCGATGACAACCTGACATTCATTACGCCTGCAACGGTGCCGTTCAATAACACGAATCGCCCAACGAGTGCTCTGTTCAAAACACCGCATCCGATCATCGACAAGAATGCTCCCGCTACGCGGCGTGAGAAAATCCTCCTTGCCATGTCACCCATTCCCCTTGAGAATGGTATGGAGGGTGAGGTGGACTACGGTATCTATGTGATGGACAAGGATGGCAACAACGTCCAGTTGATCTATAACGACCCCGCATACAATGAATACGATCCAGTACCCGTGATGCCGCGCGAGCGCATTCCCGGCGGGGTGCCACAGGTTATTCCGATAGATCCGAATGTTGCCAACGGACTTGCTTCGGGTGCAACGACTGGGACATTTTTCGATGGCAATGTATACGATCGTGCAACAAACGACGGTCAAACGCGCCCATCGGCAACATTTGTGAATGACGACGGCACGGTAGGACAAGCAAAATATCTCCGGGTTCTTGAAGCTGTTCCACTTCCGCGCGATGGTAACAGGCGCGGCGGCCCGATCGGCAACACCAACTTTGAGAAACAGCGTGTTGTGGGATATGCCCCCATCCGATCCGATGGTTCCTTTTCTGTCGAAGTTCCTGCAAACCGATCGTTGCATATGCAGACACTTGATCAGAACGGGATGATGTTGGTAAACCAGATGACATGGGTTCAGGTGATGCCCGGCGAACGTCGCCTGTGTACAGGCTGTCACGATTCGCATGACCGCGACAAGATCATCAATGATCTTGAAGTGCTGCAAACGCAGGAAGTGCGCAACAGAGCACAGGGACGTGTCTATGATTCCGGATTCCACAATGCATTCAGCGTTGCAAGTCACCCGGCGGCCCGTACAGATACGATGGACTTTTTTGATCGTGGCAACCCACTGCGCTCGAATACCGTCCAGGCCGCGTTCGACCGGAACTGTATCAGTTGTCATGGTCAGGCGACTCCCGGTGGAGTTGCTGGTGGATTGCGTTTGGAAGCACTTGCCGCAGATAAGACTCCGTTGCCACCGAACTCGGGTATGGACGGTACCACAAGCGTGTACGATTCGTTGATGGATGGACGTTACCGCACGGCCACCAACAACATGGTTGATCATGTGTCACCTTATGGCGCACGAAGGAGCCCTTTAATGTGGGTGATGCATGGGCGACAACTCAACAACTCCAACAATGCCGAGTATCGACCGCTTTCGTTTGATCATACTCAACTCTGGGCGCGGGATCAGCATAACAGAATTGATCCGTTCCTTCCGGCAAACAGGGACTTGTTGATGATGATTGAATGGATGGATGCTGGTGCACAGTATTCGAATACGATATCGCAGTAGGAAGACTATGAGACGATTCATTTTTATACTGGCTTGGCACTTTTGCGCAACCGCTTCGGGGCTTGCACTGGATCCTGAGTGGGTGGGGAAGACTGCGCCGGAGTTCACGTTAAAAACACTCGACGGGAAACGCTCTGTTTCACTGAGCGACTTCCGCGGGCAGGTGGTGGTGATTGATTTCTGGGCAAGTTGGTGTGCCCCGTGCAAACGTTCTCTGCCGCAACTTGATGCGATGGAAACGAGCATGAAGAATGTTGTAATACTTGCCGTCAATGTTGACGATGAACGCCGCAACGGCATGGAGTTTCTGAAGCAACATCGCATTCAGATCACGGCACTGCACGATGAGGGAAAGGACGTTGCAACAGCATACGACGTTCCCGCCATGCCTTCAGCGCTCGTGCTCGACAAACGTGGCATTGTACGATTCATTCATGCAGGTTACACCGACGGGGATATTCAAGAGATCAAGAAGCAGATTCAGGGACTACTGTGAGGCATAGTATGAACAGAGGTATCTCATTGGTTGTTACGGCTGTCTTGGCAGGCATAGCGTTCACCGGCTGTGCATCTGTGAAGTCATTTGAGCGCGAGAAACTCGCAGACCCGATTATGGAGCGACAGGATCAGTTTGCCAAGCAATCGCTCGAACAGAAGTTCTTTTCCACTCGTGAGGGAAGCATCGGCGGGGCTAATGGCATCGGTGGGGGATGTGGTTGCGCAAAGTAATGATCAATCAAATTCGTATTGAAAGACACGAAGGCACATGCGTAAACATTTGAACATAGTCACCTGGGCACTTCTTCCGTGGCTTACGTTGTCAACGGCGGCTCCCGCATGGGCAGAGGGCGGGGACCAAATGGGCTTTACGACATATTATTTTTCCGACAGCGGTGACAACAGCGTCATAACAACTTCGTTCAAGCTTGCAAAGATGCTATTGGAGAAGACTGTTTTCTTGATAGACATTGAACTGGATAATGTCACGGTACCGGCAGTTACTGCTGTCACCGGTGCAACGCGTCCGCAACGACGCAAGAGCGAACCCTTTGAAAAGAGCCGCGGTCAGATCATCGTTGGCATCGAACAAGGTCTTGGTTCCACCACCACCATGGCGGGCAATTTCTATCGCAGTCAGGAAGTGGATTATGTTTCCAACGCTGTGATCGGAACATTCAGTCAGGAATTGTTTGACCGGAACACGACAGTAACACTGCGCGGACAGTACAATGCGGACCTGGTGGGGAAACTTCTGGAGAGTGGCGAGCTTCTTCATCAAAGGAAGAAACTCTTAACGGGTGCGGCAAGCGTGAGCCAACTCTTGTCCCCAACGACCGTGTTCGATCTCTCATACGACATCGTCCACACGTGGGGGTATCTGAGCGATCCGTATCGCCAGGTGAAAGTGTTTGCGTTGGATGGAACATCCAGCTTTACTGATGAGCTTCATCCAGCCGAGCGCACGCGACATGCCGGGTCGGCAAAGATAAGTCAACTCATCCCGTCAATCAAGGCGTCTCTTATCGGCAGCTACAGGTACTACTTCGATACATGGAAAGTCAAGTCCCACACGGCTGAAGTCAAACTCAACAAGTACATTTTGAATGACTTGATCTTCGGCGTGGACTACAGATACTATATGCAAACTGCGGCCGCGTTCCACAAGGAGCGATATACGGGCCAGGAATTTCTGGATGGCTCGTTGCGAACCGCCGACTACAAACTGAAAAAATTTACGTCAAACAACTTCGGCCTCAGCGTGACATATCTTATGCGCGGATTGGCAAAGTCGAGCCCGGACCTGCAATTCCTGCAGAATTCGGCGTTGGAGTTCACGTATTTCAGATATTTTAATGATTTGGATTTTTCAGCGGATATCGTTCAGGCAAGCATCAAGTTTTCGATCTAACAGGGGAGGACGTATGAAAGGGTTTTTCGGTCTGGTGGCGGTTTGGGTATTCCCTCTTGTGAATCTTGTTGCGGGTGATGGTGCATCGTCTGGGCAATTTGGAGCTCACTGGGCGCGTGTTTCCGATCGAGCGCAGATCCAGCTTATCGTTGATGAGTTGCGTTCTGCCACGGAACGAGGCAGAGATGGGATTGTGCGGAAGCACGTTGCCCCAGGTTTTGTGCAAACACCAGCGCCCTCAAGAGCGTCGGCGTTCTTTGTTTCCGTCACATCGAAGGACAACATTCATCTTGAAGGTGCTGTTGCCAATGTTGAGTTCGCCAACGGAAGCGCGATGCAACTGCGAAAAACGCCGCAAGGGTGGCGCGTTACCGGTGGGACACTGCCCGCACCGGTATCAGCTCTTGCAGAAGCACCATTGCGTTCGGCATCCGGCGTGTCGGTCGGAAGTACATTTATCGAAACCCCTTTGAGCCGTGACCATGATATTGACCGGTTGAGCAGAAGCGTGACTCATTCAAAGCTCAACCGCGCATTGTTCGGTTCGGCCGACAAGACCGCATCATACTACTTTGCACGATACACCAACCGGGCACCATTCGTTACTGCGACGTATGTCCAGCTTGTCACCGACCCGGAATGGAACCGCATCGTGTACGGCAATATGAATCACTGGATCAAGGCATACGACAATGTTGCCGGGCCATCCGCCATCGCAGTTGACGCTGAGGGACGGGTGTTCGTCGGTGAAACGGGTAAACAGCAAATCTCCGTATTGAAACTTGTCGGTGAGGGCGCAGAAACTCAATTGCAACATTTCTTCACCATCCAGAATATCAATCCAACCGATATTGCCTGGTCGGATGGGGGAACGCCACTTGATGTGTCTGACGATCACCTGTACGTAGCCGATGCGCCTGCAAATGTTGTTGTGAAGTTCTCTCTTGGCGCGAATGGAGCAGTTCGGGAAACAGAATTCGGCGGGTTCGACTCGCCGACGGCCATTCTTGCAGGCAAATGGAATGGTGCTGGCAATGGGGTTCTCTATGTCGTTGACAAGATCGGAAAGAGGGTGCGTTCGTTTGAAGACCGTGGAAACGAATTGCTTCAAGTGAACGAAATGCGCGGTAACAACCGGCAATATTTCCGGTCCATGAAGTCCGATCACTTCGGTCATGTCTATCTCGTTGACAACGTGCATTCGCAGGTATTGAAATACACCGCCGACCTGCAGTTACTCGATGTGCAAGGAGGCGATGAGACATTTGCTGCACTTGGAACCGTAGATATTCCGTTCGGCAAGATTGTGGTTGAAGGAGAGGGAACGTATTGGGCGGGGTTCGACCAGTTGTTTGCCGTCGAGCGATGGAGCGATGAGACCGGAGCACAACGCCGCATCCTTGGACTTCGCTTGAATAGCATCGACTTTAGCGCGGACAAGGATATCAGTCAGATAAGCAATGCATTTCTCATGACGGATTTTGCCAACGTCACCGTACGCGTACTTGACTCCCGGAAGAATCCCGTTCGCACCGTGAATTCATCGTGGATGGTATCTGGTCAAAAAAATATCGTTTGGGACAGACGCGATAACTCCGGGTTGTTGGTTCCCGCAGGCGTTTATCAATACGAGATCGCTGCGACCTCGGCATATCGGCAGGACGTGATCCGGTCAACAACGGAGCTTTCTCTCCCCATGTATTATTGGGAGGATGGTGGCAGCAGCAATTCGAACGATAACCTGCACATGGTTCAGGGGAACGCAGTGAGGTGGGGAACGGCACCAACGCAGACAGCCGATGAACATAGCGAAGCGGTTCGGTACAGATTTTCCGGTTTGGATCCTGAAAGCGAATATGAAGTTGCCGCGGAATACATCGCGCATGATGGTACATCCCGTTTGCAGAATATGAGTGCGGATGGAAGTGTTCTTCATCCGACGGTGAGTGTTGCCGGCGAAGCACATCATACAGGATTTATCCGCCTCCCAAAGGAATCATACGCAGAGGGAGAAGTGACAGTCAGTATCAACAGGCTTGGTGAGGGGACGGCAATCATATCACAACTGTGGATGAAGCAGGTGGGTGTTGGATTCGGATTTCAACCGGTGAATAGCGGTGTTCCGACAGCGTACGCGTTGGAACAGAATTATCCCAATCCGTTCAACCCGACGACAATGATTCGTTACGCCATTCCGGATGACGGCATGGTGACATTGAAGGTCTATACCATTGCGGGCCAGGAAGTGACCACATTGGTGAATGAGCAAAAACCCCCGGGGATATATGAGGTGGGGTTTGATGCAGTGAATGCATCAGGAAGAAGATTGGCGTCCGGGGTCTATTTTTATCGGCTGACTGCCGGGAAGTTCTCAGATGTCAGAAAGTTTCTCCTGTTGAAATAGAAATCAGACATACCATGGTCTTTGCCCGGTATCTTGCAAGGTACCGGGCGTTAGAGTTTTGCAAAAATGAGAGAAAAGGAGAAACACTACATGCGCTATGCGACAAGTTACCGACGCAAGAGCAGTTTTCCGGGTACCGAACATCTCCCCCGGTCTCCCCAGTTGTTTACAGTTACATCACAACACTATAGGAGGTCATGATGTCCACCAGTCAAACTTTGTTGTCGATGGCTGCGATGATGTTTCTCTCAACAATATTGTTGGGTTTCTATCGCCTGCTTGCGGGTACTGGAGATGATATTTCCAGTGGACAGGACGGCATTCTTGCAACAACGATCAGCACGTCCTACATGGAAGTCGCTCATGGTCTAGCCTTTGACACGGTAACCGATTCATCGGACATTGCCATCAATAATGTTTCTGTCTTGACTGCGCCGGCCTCTCTCGGGCGTGATCATGTCAGCGAAGACAGCTTGCACAACTTCGATGACTTTGATGATTTTCATGGTTTCACGGCAGACAAAGAAGCGCCTGGAACGGGAAGGCGCTACAGAACCATGTTCAAGGTGTATTATGCAAATGCAACCAGCGTAGGACAGAATTCCACGTCCAGAACATTTCTCAAGCGATTAGATCTTAAGACATGGCGCATTGCACCACCTGCTACCGGTGGTGCCCAGCTTGATACCGTGAAAATGTCCACGGTACTCGGATATTTCCACTTTGACTAACCGGAGGATCTATGGCGTTCGTTCTTGATTTGATGTATTCGATGATTATCGGGGCGGCGATTCTCGTATCGGTGCTTTCGGCGAATGAAATCGCCAGCGAGAATCAAACCGTCTACAATGGCAACATGCTCGTGCAGGAACTGCTGGTTTCCACGGCTCAACTCATTGAAGGAGAGTTCCGCAATATGGGATTTGGAGTCGCACAGGAGGATGCCAGCGTCATGCTCGCTGATACATCAAAGATCAAGTTTCTTAGCGATCTTGGCAGGGATGGCGGAACAATTGATAGCATCGAGTATCGTCTCGGGCCAACCAGCGAACTGAAAAAGACCATGAATGAGCTCGACCGTTACCTTCACCGGTATGTGAATGGCGTGAAGACCGGCTCAGTTGGCGTGGTGACAATTTTCCGGCTCAGGTACTTTGCGCGCTCTGGCGAGCAACTGACTACCCCGGTGGCTTCGGACAGACTGTCGGAGATCCATACGGTGGAAGTAACAATGGAAGTGCAGAACCCCCATGCCATTGCACGTCGAGAGGGCGAGATCGAACAAGGTGAACGAGATGCACTCTATTCCATCTCACTCTGGCAACAAACACGTTTGGCTTCACAAAACTCCCGACGATGATTTCACACTTTCCAAATAAGGAGGAAGTATGGGCGGCAAAGCAGCATTGATCTTTGTGATGGGATTTGGGTTTATTCTCAGTTATGTATCGCTGAACCTGAACAGCATGGCGACACAAACCGTGGGCAACATGGCCATGTACAATCACGCAACGGCTTCTCACGACCTCGCATCAGCGGGGGCAAATGTCGGGTTGTCCAAGTTCTACCAGGATACATCGTGGTATGGCAGTATGACCCAGACATTCACGAGTGGACCGTTCCGTGGGAAGTTCACGGTTTCCACGACGGCTTTACCTGGCAACCTGGTACGACTGCGGAGTGTATCGACGTATGAACCGGATCCGTCGACGTCTCTACACGATACCGTTGAAGTATTCTTCAGTCGGACAAAGGAGCAGAGCTTCTCGATGTTTGCCTGGATGACCAACGATGAAAATGGCGTCAATTGGATTAACGGGGACACTGTCTGGGGAAGAGTACATTCAAACAGTACACTCACCATCAATGGCAAGCCAACGTTCTATGAAAAAGTTACCACGACAAAGAACTTCAACCCAAAGGTCGGAAAATCGCCGAACAACGCGATATTCAAGAAGGGATATGAAACCGGAGTTTCCAAGATTGATTTTCCCACCAATCTTAACGAGTTGATTACCGCATCGACTTCCGGTGGACGCAGATATCCGGGCACGGTTTGGCTGACCATCTCAGCGGGCACGGGAGCCGATGATGATGGAAAGGTGTATGTGCGGTCAACATCATCAGGACCCATCATCGATTCCATCCAGCTTAATGACCCCATGTTTAATGGGGCTATTGTTGGAAATAGCCGTGTAAACATCCAGGGAACGCTTGATGGAAGGCTGACGATCGGGTCGTTGACGGATGTCTATATCCAGAATGACGTCGTCTATGCAAATCAAAACACAGCAACGAGCAATGACATGCTTGGTATTGTTGCTGAGAGTAACGTTGTCGTTGCAAACAATGCGGCGAACAACAGTCACTGCCAGATTCAGGCAAGCATTTTTTCTCGCACATCTTCCTTTACTGCAGAAAACTACAGCACAAGGGGCGTAGCCGGAGAATTGCGCCTCACCGGGTCAATCGTCCAGAACATACGTGGTCCGGTTGGGACATTCAGCGGGAGTACGATAACATCGGGTTTCTCCAAGCGCTACAGATATGACACAAGGCTGGCCGATGCTCAGGTGAGACCACCATTCTTTCCGGGTTTTCTCGTCAAAACCCTTGCCATTGCAAACTGGTGGGAGAGTTACAGGGTACCAAGTTTTCATTGAACGCTGAATATCGACATCCTACGAAGGGCACTCTTTTTTGAGTGCCCTTTTTTATTTCCTGAAAGTTGACCACAATCATCCAGCCAGTACAGCCAATTTGTATTCGGCTACGACTGTGGTTGAGGTGGAGTTTCTCGCGGTTGAGCAGGTTTCGCCGTTGAGGCTTTTGCTCTGGTCTGGAGAATATACTGCTGATACTCCATGAGTTGGTCTCCATTCATGCTGGAGATCCGGGAATACGTGCAGTCAGGGTTCAAGGTTCGCGCACTCACATTGTCTTGCAATGCAAAATCGAGGACCTCGCGTTTTATCTGCTCTTTGAGGTTATTGTCTTCAATCGGGAACATCAATTCCACACGACGGTCAAGGTTTCGTCCCATCAGGTCGGCACTACTGAGATAGATCTCCGGCTGGGCGTCGTTGGCAAAATAGAATACCCTGCTGTGTTCAAGAAATCTTCCCACGATGCTGATAATCCGAATGTTGTCGCTCATTCCCTTTACCCCCGGTCGAAGAGAACAGATGCCGCGCACAATAAGATCCACCCGAACACCCGCTTTTGATGCTTCGTACAATGTTTCGATCATATTCACATCGGTGAGCGAGTTTATTTTGAAGATGAGTCGGGCCTCTTTACCACTCAACGCGTATGCCGTTTCTCTGCGAATGAGGTCGTGCATGCGCTGGCGCAGGTTGACCGGCGCAACGATCAGCTTTTGGTAAGCATCCCGTTTCGAATATCCTGTCAAGTAGTTAAACACTTCTGAGGCATCTGCGGTAATGTCTTCACGGCACGTGAAGAAACTGAGATCGGTATAGGTCCGTGCGGTGAGAGGGTTGTAGTTTCCTGTGCCGAGATGGACGTAACGGCGGATCCCGTCATTGTCCTTACGCACGATCAGCGCCATTTTTGCGTGCGTCTTTAATCCCACCAAACCGTACACGACATGAATACCTGCACGTTCAAGTTGTGTCGCCCATATGATGTTGTTCTCTTCATCAAAACGTGCTTTGAGTTCCACGAGAACCGCTACTTGCTTTCCGGTTTCCGCTGCGCGGATCAGAAGCGGTATCAGCGGAGATTCCTTGCCGATACGGTAAAGGGTTTGTTTGATGGCAAGAACGTTCGGATCCTCGGCCGCGGCTTTGATGAACTGCACAACGGGGGTAAATGAGTCATAGGGATGATGGAGAATGACGTCGCCCCGACGTATGGTGGTGAAGATGTCCTCATTCTCCTCTTCACTTGAAATTCCCCGTGGCACAAACGGCGGATCTTTCAATTCCGGTCTGGGCAACTTGTGCAAAGCCATGAGATGGCCAAGGCCGAGAGGTGGCCTCAAGAGATAGACATCGTCTGAAGTTACCTCCAGATTCTCGACGAGGATATCCTTGATGCGTGCAGGCATCGTATCCTGGATGCCGACACGCACCACCGATCCGAACCTCCGCTGCCGGATGGACTCGGCAATCGAACTGATGAGATCGCCGGCCTCGTCCTCCTCTATTTCAATATCAGCATTACGCGTGACGCGGAAGGCGTACGACTCCTTGACGTTCATTCCTGGGAAGAGAATCTCCAGGTTGTCGGCAATCATGTCTTCCAACCAAACAAAACGAGATATTGTTTCGCTTCCGTCCGGAATTTGAACAAGTCGGGGGAGCACATCAGGAACCTTGACGCGGGCAAAGCGTTCTTCGCCAGTGGGTGCAGTGACGACGACCGCGAGACTGAGGCTCAAGTTGGAAATATACGGGAAAGGGTGCCCGGGGTCGAATGCGAGCGGTGTGAGGACCGGGAAGATATCCTTTGCGAACATCGCGGCAAGCTTCTGGCGGTCGTCAGGCGTCAGCTCATTCAGCCTCAGCAAATGAATTCCGGACGCGGTCAGCTTCGGATGAAGATCATCCCAAAAGCACACACTCATCTGACGCATCATCGCTTCAGCGCGTTCGTGGATTGCCTTGATTTGTTGGAGTGGTACACGGCCATCGGGGGAGTATTCCGCCACGTCTGCAAGAATCTGCTCCTTGATGGCCGCGACGCGTATCATGAAGAACTCATCAAGATTGGAACTGACAATGGAAAGGAATTTCACCCGCTCCAACAACGGATGCCGTTGATCGAGAGCTTCCTCAAGGACGCGATTGTTGAATTCCAGCCAGCTTAACTCGCGGTTAATGTACAGTGATGGGTCGAGTGAAAGGGGACCGCGTGCGATCCCTTCGTCTGCTGGGCGACTCCGACGTTTCTTCGGTTTCGCCGAGCGAGGCTTCTTCTTGGGGCCGGCTGGCAACTCAGCTGCTTTTTCCGGTTCGTGTGCCGATCCGTTTGTTGGGTCTTTTGGTGTCATAACTGCTACAAATATTGGCAGGATAGGTATGAAAAACAAGTTATTGAATTGTTAAGAAAGTGCATGGTTGCTCCTTCTGTTCAATTTCATTATCTTTGTGCCGGAGTTTTGATGAAAATAATAACGAAGGAGATTCTGAGGAGGCCATATGGCAAGAAACTACGTTTCCAATAAAGACGAATCAGCGAGACTGTTTCAGAGTGATTTTCTGGAAATATTCACGCATGTTCATCCCACCATTCCTTTGGCCATTTATCTTCCCGCGATTGGGTACTTCATGTATACCGACTGGAATCTTCTCTCGGGCTTTCAGATGGTTCTTTTCTTCCTCGCCGGGCTGCTCTTCTGGACGTTTACGGAGTATATTCTCCACAGGTTCGTGTTTCACTATGAACCGAAGAGCGGGTGGGGAAAGAAACTGCATTTCCTGATGCACGGTATCCATCATGACTATCCGAATGATTCACTCCGGCTGGTAATGCCGCCGGCTGTGAGCATCCCGTTGGCAGCGTTGTTCTACGGAGCTTTTGTCGTCGTACTCGGCAAGACATTCACCTCTCCATTTTTTGCGGGTTTCCTGCTCGGGTATTTGTGTTATGATATGATCCACTATGCCACACACCACTTTGCCATGAAAAGCTCGATAAGTCTCTGGGTGAAGCAACACCATATGCGCCACCACTATCAGACCGACGATTTTAACTATGGTGTAAGTTCACCGTTATGGGATTTTGTGTTCGGAACGTATCAGGAAAAGAAGCAAACCGTCGCGAATCCATAGTCACAGAAGTTGTTGTCAGCCAGCGCTGCCTTTTATCCGGAAGGCAGCGCTTTTTTGTTGTTCCTGCCTCTGTCGTGTCAACCATTCCCCATTTGCCGCAGTCTAACCAGCGCAAGTATCGCCGGATGTCTCACATGAATATGTGGTCGTAGCAAGCAACTTTTCTTCGACACTTCCGTTACATCTTGCAGAGAGAGTGAGCACTGGTCCACGGTCATGATTGTGAATACTTTGTCATCATTCGTGGAGGAAGCTATGAAGAGGCATATGTACGTTCTTGTGGGAGTTGTCACTCTCTTTCAGATATCATCCGCCCAGATTACCGCGCTGCAACCTGCTGCTGGTCCATCGCTTGGCATTATTCAGTGCTTTGCAACATCATCTGGAGGTACGCTGTTCTCCGGCGTTTTCGGAGAAGGGGTTTTCACGTCAGTTGATCAGGCTGCATCATGGGAGACGGCGTCCAACGGATTGACGAATACCAATGTTCTCGCATTAGTGGGAGCGCGCACCGGCGATGTCTTCGCGGGAACATTCGGGGGTGGAGTGTTTCGCACGGCTGACGGTGGTGTCAGTTGGTGGGAAGCAAATAACGGTTTGACAAATCGCGAGGTCACCGCTCTTGCGACAGGTTCTGATGACGCGATGTACGCAGGGACAGCACAAGGTGGGGTGTTCCGTTCAGAAGATATGGGAGAGTGGTGGACGCCGGTGGGACTTGCCGGCATGTTCATCAACAGTCTCGTGGTAATGCCGTCCGGCGATGTCATTGCCGCGGCATCGGGCAATGGTGTGTTTGTGTTACGCGAAAACATTTGGGAGTGTGTGTACCAGGGGAAATTACGCAACGATGTTCTGGATATTGCCGTGAACTCGGAAGGTTATATCTTCCTTGCCTCGAACGGTCGGGGCGTTCTTCGTTCCATTGATGGAGGGAGGGTATGGATGGAGGTGAATGTAGGCCTCACGGACTTATTCGCCGGAACATTCGCATTGACACAACACGATGAATTGCTGGTCGGGACATCCAAGGGCGTATACCATTCGATCAACGGGGGCAAGAGCTGGAGCAAAGTGCAATGTAATCAGCAGATCTCAAGTATCCGATGTCTCAGTGCGGGCATGCAAGGGAGAGTTTTTGCGGGGACCCATGAAGGAAAGGTTCTGCGCAGTGTTCCTCTTGATGTTTCAATGAGGTGAAACCCGGAAGGGGACACTGAGGCGGTGGACGCTATTCCAAGTGAAGCGCACTTGTTGTGAGTTGTAATATGCCGGTCATCAGGTCCGCTGCCTGATCGTCCCCAGCCTGCTGATAGGCCGCAATCAGGTTGCGTAGTGTACGGGTGATGATCACCGGTGCCCGGCATTGGAGACGAAAGATATCTTCCATGGTAATGGATGCTTTGATCTTGTCGAGATGGGAATCTTCAAGAATTCGCCCCTTGTTAAAGCAATCGATCACGAATCGTTGTTCGTTTTGAAATGCAATGGCCAGAAAATGCCCCGGGAAATTACATCCTTCCACCATCAAGCCCACCCGATCTGCAACCAATACATAGATACAGCAAAGACTCAGCGGGATCCCCTGTTTTTCATCCAACACAACAATCAGATTACTGTTCAACGGATTGTAGTACGAACTCTCGGGGGCGCCATGCAACGCCATTTCTTCAAATAAAAAACGGGAGAGAGCAAGTACATTGCCGGTTGCCCGGGCAGTACCGCATCTTTCAGCGAGCGTGTCGAGTCTCTCAGTGAGAATTCCCGTGAACCGATGCCCAAGCTGATACTCCGCAATCAAGCTCATCGCGGATTCCAGTTGCAGTTTGTCATCTTCGAGATCGAACCATTCGGGCCATGCCGTGGTGAGCAGCATTGCACGATTACGCTCGTACAGCGGATTGAGAAGCGAACGCTGTTCGGGCGTTTGCTCATAGTGCAGCAGGGCAACCTCTTCCTCTAATTCCAGTCCAAACCCCTTCAATTCATGAAGGACGCTTTCCCGGACCACTGATGAATCGTCATCCAGGAGCTTGAGAAGAAAAGGGAGTTGGTGTCGATCGGCCATATGCTTTCTGCGAAGAACTAGGATTGTGGTTTGTGTGAAAGCTGGAGCAGAACAATTCCCACCACGATGGCCGCAAATCCGAGTCCCATCTTCAGATCCATCGCCTGGTTACCCTTGAACAGTCCCATGACGGTTCCGGCGATTGGCGAGAATGAAAAAGCAATGGCAAGAGTGACGCCCAGGTTTTCGGTGGTGGCCAATGAAGAGTAAAAACTCCACATGCCGAGACTTCCGGCAACGATTCCCCCGCCGATAATGATCATGAGCCAGGCGGGAATGTTTGTGCTGTTGGTAATTGAACTCCATGCCGGAATGGAAATGAGTCCGAGGATAACAAGCGCGACCGCTGTGCGCAGAGTTATTCCGGCAATGGGGGGCAGACCGAGTTCGCGCAGGCCTGTTTTTTCAAAGTACCCTCCGACACCCCAGCAGATGCCGGCAACCATCGCGTACATGAGATATGGGCGCATAGAAAAGACTCACAGTATGGGAATGAATACTGACAGTGGATTCAAAATTGAGACTCAGTTTGTCAACGGATTTTGTGCAAGGAACTCTTCAACAGCCACCATATCCCTCGGCTCGATTTGCCACCCCGTACTGCCGATATTCTGTAGTACCTGATCAGCATTCCTCGCACCCACGATGGAAGAGGTGATCGCGTTGTTCGTCAATACCCAGGCTACTGCAAGCTGTCCGACGGTCCTGCCATACTTCGAGGCGAACGGACGGAGAAACTCCACCAATTTTAAGCCGCGGGAATATTTCGGCTCGCGAAATTTCTCGCTGTGTACCACCCTCCAATCATCGGCGGCGAGCTTCTTCATATCGAACGATCCCGTCAATAGTCCCGATTGCATCGGGCTGTACGCGACGATGCCGATACCCTGTGCCTTACAGTAGGGGAGAATTTCACGCTCGATGTCGCGTTCAAGCAGATTATAAATGGGTTGAAGTGATTGTACGGGTGCAATCGTTTCACATCGCTCCAATAAATCAACCCCGAAGTTGCACACGCCAATATGGCGCGCTTTGCCCTCCTGCTTCAGTCGTACCATTTCTTGCCACGATTCCTCAACCGGTGTACTGTGGTCGGGCCAATGTATTTGGTAAAGATCGACATAATCTGTTTTGAGTCTCGCAAGACTCTCCTCCATCTCATTTCTGATACTTTGGGCTCCAGCGAATGTCTTTACCCTTCCCTGTGTGTCCCACACCTGACTGCATTTTGTTGCAACAAACACCTTGTCTCGCCGGCCTTGTAGCGCTTTACCAACCACTTCTTCCGAATGCCCGAGTCCGTATACTGCCGCGGTGTCGATCCAATTGATGCCAAGATCCAATGCCTTGTGAATTGCCATGATGGACTCGTTGTCATCCGTAGCCCCCCAGCCAAATTCCCAGGCGCCGCCGATGGCCCATGCCCCGAAACCGATCTCTGTAATGAGGGGGCCGTCCGTTCCAAGTGGTCGTGTATTCAATTCTGTTCCCTTGCATCATTTAAAAGTGATAGCAATGTAGGAAAATCATCCGGCGAGATGCAACTGTGGAAGAATAAATGAAACATTCAGCGTTGAGTCTGCGTAATCCAAAGACCTGCGCTATTGGTGGGATAATTTCAGTGATGTGCCCGGTATTGCCATGAGTGGCAATTCGGCTTTCGGGTTTAGATGGTGGATCCGGAGGCCGAGCCGGGCACTTCCATTTTATGGAAGCGAGGCAGGAAAAGGCTGGTTACCGAAAAGTGTTACCTGAGATCAGACCGCAAGAAGCCTGCAAACGCAAAGCCCACGGAGAGAATAACAAAAAACGCCACGACGCCGAGATCAGCGACTGATCCCGATACACTTTCTGCCAGGGTCGGCGTAGAGTAGTGAAGACGCGGAAGCTCGCTCAGGTCTATGGTGCCAGCTTCTCGTGGTGCCTGGAATGAAAACCCCCGATCGGAGTCCATGGTAATCCGGATGCCGCCACCCCCGCCGGATTCCTTCTGCTTCTTCTCAACGAACTCAAGGTAGGAACCGCGATACCGACGTAACGCATCCTCGAACCGTGTTTTCATGTCCACATCCGTTCCCGCAAGTTTCATTGCAACAAGTTGAAATGCCGAAGCCGGAGAGAGGCGCGACATGGTATACGCAAGACGCTCCTGCGCGAGTTTGCGATTCCGCAAGTCTTCATTCAATGTCTCTCCAAACTCGTCGATATTGCGTTGCGCCTGCTTGCGCGCCTTCTCATCTTCCTCCATCCATTCCCACATATGCTCGTCGCGATACGCTCCACGGTCATTCTCATTCATGTTCTCCGTCGGTTGGTTCCGCACCTTCCATCGGCCCTCCATTTCATCCCAATGTCTCGCCCAGCTATCACGGGCGAACGCATCACGTTGTCCTTCGATTTCAGCAATTGATGGAACATGAACCACCTGTGCCGCGGCCATCACCCCGGCGCGGGGAATAATGAGGATGAACGCCACCCATGCGACAAGGGCTACGAGGAAGGCCACGTTCGTTCGTTTGATTATGGCTGAGACCATTACTCCAAACACGACGAAGAACGTGAAGTAGAGAAGAGATACTCCAATCAGCAGCACAACGCGGGCCCAATGTGTTGCCGTCAACGGAACGTTGAAGAGCACAACGAGGAATATTCCCAGGAGAATCGGAATGATGATCGATATGGCAAGACCGATCCAAAGCCCGGCGATTTTCCCCAGAAGATACTTGACTCGCGGGATACCATTGGCAAATGTCAGTTGAAGCGTTCCGTTCTCTCGCTCACCCGCTATTGCGTCGTACGTGAACAGTATTGCAAACAATGACAGGATCACTTGCACGATAAATGCGAAGTCAACAAACCGGAAGACGGCGTAGATTGGCTCATCCGCGTACACACTGTTGGTCAGCTTGACCGGCTGAAGTTCATGGACGCGGGTAAGTCTGCCGACGTCATTGTGGACGCCTGCGACAAATATCTGCATTGGATCGGGAGGACGGTATTGCCGGTTCCGCAGGCTCCCGATCGATGTTTCTTCGCGCATCTCCTGATCCGTTAGCCGAATGGCCGCTTCATACTGCCGTGAGAATGCGTTATACTCTTTGACGCCGGCGTATACACTCAACAAGATAAGCGCCGAGCAAACGGCAAACGTCGCTGTGAACTTCGGACTGAGGAGAATTCCCCTCAACTCCTTTTCAATAATTGTGGTGATCATTGTTTTTTGCCTTATCTGAGATCGTAACGGAGAAACGCGACGAATGCTGCCGCAAGAAAAATGAGATTCCAGAGTATGAGCAAGCCCATGTCAAAGAGAGTCTCAGGCAACACCTCGGCAAGCTGGAAGGATGTGTATGCGAACGCTGGAATTTCCTTAGCGTCGATTGCTTTTGGTTTCTCGTCACCATCGTTCACAGTGCGCCACATGATCACGTTGCCGCCGGGGTTCATTCCTGTTTTCTCGAACATGAACTTCGCATACTCTTTCTGGTAAGCAGCAACGGCCTCTTTGTAGTGTTCTCTGAGTCTGAGCGAGGAACCGGCCAATGCAGATGCCGCAAATGACAACGACGCCGCGGGTGAAATACGCGCCAGGCCAAACGCAAAACGGCGCTGTACATTTTCGCGGTTCGTTCTATCCTCGTTCAGTTGTGCTGCAAGTTCAGACATTTTCTTGTCTCGCTCATCGGCAAGTGTTTGCATGAACTTGTTGAACGAGGTCATCATTTGCTCCGGGTCGACGGTATTCGCAGGCTTGAAACCGGACATCTTCGTCCGGTCCTCCTGCCAGAGTTGTGCATTGAGCCGGGACTTCTTGGAGGCAATGTCATCCACAGATGGCACCTCAACCGCCCGCCCCGCCAACAGTACGGCGCTACGTGGCACGATCAATACCGCGAGAATCCATATCACCAGCAGGAGGAGAAACGAGTGCGCCGAGCGGTGAGTGACGGACGAAATGAATACTGAGAGTGTGAGAAATACGCCAAAGTACAGAAGCCCCGTCAGGGCGACCAGGGCTATTTTGGCCCATTCATCACCGGAAAGTGAGATGCCCAGGATGAGAAAGAGAGAAGCACCAATGAGCATGGGGAGAAGGAGTGGAAGTGCCAGTGCGAACAGTGTGCCACCGAGTTTGCCGAGAATGTATGTTGACCGTGGCATCGCATTGGCAAACGTAAGACGGAGCGTTCCTCGTTCCTTTTCCCCATTAATAGCATCGTAGCCGAACACAATCGCAAAGAGCGAAAGAACAACCATGAAAATGAATTCGAGATCGAGAAAGCGAAACACGGCAAAGAGCGGGTCTTCGCTATACCGACTGTCATGGGTTGTGAGTTCGCCCCGGCCCGAAACTTCTGTCGTCCGACCAATGTCGTTGGAGATTCCATTCACAAGAGCGGAGAGAGGTTGCGGGGGAAGGAATATCCGGAAATCACGTACCGACATCCAATCCGTGATGCCTTCCAATTTCCGCATGTTCTCGGCCTTTGCCGCTTCGTATCGGGCGAGATTCAATTGGTAGCTTCGACCGCCCACATAAAACGCCAGGACGATCAGCAACGAACAGACCCCGAACGTGACGGAGAACTTGGTCGATCCAACGATTTCACGGATTTCTTTTTCGATTAACAACTTGAGCATGTGTTCCTCTCGTGAAATGATCATGCTGCATTCTGTAGATGACCTGCGATATATTTCATGTACAATTCCTCCATATCCTTTCCGGCGAGTTCACTCACAGGCTTCTGCATGACGAGCCTGCCTTTGTTCATGATGCCAATTGTGTCGGCGATTTCCTTCGCGCGGAAGATGTCGTGCGTGGACATGAGGATGGATTTCCCCTGATCGCGTAGTGATGCAAGCAGCTTAATGAATTCGTATCCTGCCTGCGGATCCAGTCCGGACGTCGGCTCATCCAGCAGTATCGCCGGCGCATCCTTCAGAATCGCTATGGCAATACCGCACTTCTGTCGCATCCCTTTGGAGAACTCCTTGAGACGTTTGTTGTGCGCTTCTTCCTGCAACCCGACACGCAACAGGACCTCACGATATTCGTCTTTCGAGTGCCGGTGTTTTCCCGCGAGGCGCGTGAAGTAGTCAAGGTTCTGGATGGCCGTGAAGTTGGGATACAGCATTACGTTTTCCGAGACAAAAGCCACGCTCGCCTTTGCCTTGAGTGGTTCCTTGTGTGTTACGATGCCATTAATCCTTGCCTCGCCCTCAGTCGGATCGATAAAATTGAGAAAGAGGTTGATCGTAGTTGTCTTCCCCGCCCCATTGCCACCGAGCATCGCATAGACGTGTCCTGGTGGGATGGAGAATGTCACGTGGTCAAGTGCCAAGACGCCGTCTTCGTATTGTTTAGTCAGGTTGACTGCTTCAAACATTGGTTCCATAGAGTTCTCCGGTTATTCAGTCTATCTCTTTGCGAGTTTCATTCCATAGACAACAATTCCACCCACCAGCCCGAGAATCAGCAGTACTATCAAGGCTGTCCCCAACACATTCGCTTCCGCCTGGATTTCCACAGTCACACTTTTGTCCTCACCATTTACCGGTTGATTGTCCGAGAGGGCGGAAGTGCGAGCCCGCATTTCATATCTTCCCACACTGACGCCGGCGGGAGGAGTGAAGGTCAACCTCACCTGCTTCTCCTCACCGATGTCGAGAGATGAGATCGTTGACGGATCAATCGCCTTGGACCAATGGAGAGGCTGGTCAACCTTCACTTCAATATTATCGAGACGTCGCGATCCCTCGTTTACAAGATCGATGACCATTTCCGCTGTACCATCTTCATGGATGGAATGGAAGAGTTGCGGTGCGCGAACGAGCAGTTCGCCTTTTCCTTTTGGCACCAGCTCAAGCTTCACAAACCCGATGTTGAGTTTCTCGATTTCCGCTTGTGACCAGTTTCTAGTGTGCAATGTGGTGACTTCTGCTGCCTTGTCGCGTGGAATAACAAGGACATAGAATGAAATCGGGCGATCCATCGCGACCTCATCCATGGGCCTGTCCGGGAGTGAAATCTCAAGTGCGGCTTTGCGTGTATTGGTGCTCTCAGTGAACTTGAACTGGCTTAGCCGCGCTTGTCCGGAAGGATCCTTAAAGAATCTATTTATCTGTTTGGGGAGATTCACTACTTCGAGACTGAATGTATTGTTCACCCCGCTGAATAATTCCAGAGTAAGGTCGAACGAAGCGGATTTGCCGAGGTCTACTTCCTGTGAGAATTGCTCTGATTGAACGACTACCTTGTTGAGTGAGGCGTCCTTTTGGAGGAAAATCTTCATGGTGCGCTGTGTGCCGTTACCGTAGATCAGATTAACCGTGATGGCATCAAGGTCTTGCAATAGTGTGAAGTCCAGCTCCGCCGGCTGGCCATATTTCAACGCGTCTACCTTTGCTTCATACGGCTGACTGATAATTGCGCCCTGATCATTGAGAATGGAAACGTAGACATTGTTGATGACCTCCGGCTGGAGTGTACGAAACAGGGCATCGTCAATGCCTAACACTTTCTGAAACTCAGCGCCGCCACCCGAGGTATTCGCCAGGCGCAATCGGACATGCTTGCCACCGTCCTTCGAATTGTATTTCACTGCCTGTGCAACTGATACGTATTGTGCCTCGAAGAGAACTGCCAGGAGCGACTGCTGGTAATTCACTTCGGCATCGGCAAACATGCTCCGTTGCCGATCCAACTCGGCCTGTGAGATCAATCCTTTTGAATGCAGTTCACGGTAGCGATCATGCTCTTTCTGGGCAGCTTCATACGCCTCTTTTGCCCGCTTCAAACCGAGAAGTCGGTATTTGTCGTCGCGCTGGTTATAGTTCACCTGCGCAAGAATCGATGACACACAGAGAATTGTCAGCAAAACGATGACAAACAGACGAAAGTCCGTCAAGTGTCGATTCACTTTATTTCTTTCTTGATGACACCGCCACCCGGCACGGGTTTGCTGAACGAGAATGTCACCGGCTTCCCGTCTCGGTCGAGTTTCAGTGTGACGTTACTGCCGACCGGAAGGGAATCGTATGTGTCGACAAATGCTTTCACCGTCGCCGCTTTCTTCCCGTTGAGTTCGAGGACTATATCTCCCTTCATCGCCCCCGCTTTTGGAGCGGCCCCATCAGGTAGAATATCGAGAACCTCAACGGCTTTTCCCTTCATACTGATGATGAGTCCGAGGGCCGGAAGAGCTTCGACATCACCACCATCTCCAGCGGTGATCATTCGCATTTGCATCTTTGGAAGATTGTTCGAGTCGGCTATGGTGAACGACACAAGCATCATAGCCTCATCACGTCTGATGCCCATCTTGAATACTTCGCCGACCTTCATCCCCTCATACAATTCCTTCAGTGCAGCGACATCCTTCACTTTCTTTGCGTTTGCCATGAGAATAATGTCCCCCTCTTTCAGGTCGACGTCGGCATATCCCTTCGGGCGTTTCTCTGGCGGCATGATGTGATCAACGCGAAGATGGTCCTTGTCTGAAGAGATGAGCGCACCCAACTCACGCAACTGGAATATTTCCACCACGTGTTGCATCATTGTCCCCGTTGAATCGCCGCGTACAATGCGAACTTGTGAATAGGAATTGATGACCGCTGCAATAACAGCGAGTGTAACGACAAGCAAAGCAAACCGGGATTTCATATGGGTCTCCATGGAACTTGAGGTGATTATTGTTGCATGAACGACAAGATAGCTGAAGGGTTGCGGCATTCATAGTTAATCTGTGTTAGCGAGTGTTAAGAGATGTAAAGAAGGAAGAAAAAGTCCCCGTCATGTCGTACATTGTTCCATGAACAGACAAAAGAAAATCATCACGATCGTTATTGTTCTGAGCGCGGTTGCCGTAATGGGGCTTGTCTCTGTTCAGGTGCAGTTGTTGCGCAATGCCGCTCAACAAAAAGAAGAAGCGTTCGAGCGCACCGTTACCAACGTACTGTCGTCAGTTGCAGCAAGACTGGAGACCGGGGAGACTGTTTCCAAAATGGTGGGGCTTGCTGTTCGTGTCCCTGATCCGGCTTCTCTTGGTTTGCTGGAACTTCACGAGGAGAATGTCGTGAAGAACGACAGCCTCGCGGTTTCATTCACGAAGCGTCGTATGCACTCCGCGCCACTTAAAGTAACGGGCAACCGTCTTTCATACACGGTCAGTTCCCCACAACATGTCAGGATCAGCGCGTATGACATGATTGGGCGTGAAGATACCGTCATTGTCGATACGTTCAAATGGAGTGGTGAATACGAGGCCACACTCGACTCATCAAAATTTGGGGACGGCGCGTATTTCTATAGGTATTCAACCGACAGTGCCTCGTTTGTCATGCAGGTGGAGAACGGCAAGTTCAACAACGTTATTCATCCCAGTGCCACCGACGCCGATCGTCGACAGATGGTGAGCATTGTATTGGACAAGCTTGCTTTGGCGGAGAGGGAGCCTGTTGAACGCCGTATCAAACCGGAGCTTCTTGATTCCCTTCTTGCTGTCACGCTCCATGAAGCTGGAATCAACATGGACTATGTGTATGGGGTTCTTTCGCAACCCGGCGATTCTATCAGGATGGCGAACGCGAGTCAGTACGAAGGAGAATTAAAATCAACGCCTTTCAAGACCAGACTTTTCCCCCTTGACATATTCTCGGCGCGCAGCGATCTCGCGCTCTTCTTTCCGGGCCACAACATGTATTTGTTGAAGGAGATCGGATTGTTGCTTGGATTGACGGTGTTGTTCCTCGGGATCATCATTGTCTGTTTCATATATACGATCAGAACGATATTCAAGCAAAAGCATTTCCATGGACTGCTCGTTGATTTTATCAACAACATGACACACGAATTCAAGACTCCCATTTCCACGATAGCACTTGCGAGCGAAGCAATTGGCCGTCCGGAGATCTTGTTGCAAAGCGACAAAGTCATCCGGTACAACACGATTATTCAGGACGAGAATGTGCGGATGCGGCATCAGGTGGATAAAATCCTGCAGATGGCGGTGCTTGAGGAAGGAGACTATGAGCTCCACGTGGAGAGCATCGATCTCCATGCTGTTATCCGGAAAGCTGTGGAAAATATTGCGCTGCAAGTGGAGGGAAGAGGAGGAAATATCAATTGTCGGTTGCACGCAGATGCCCCCGTTATTCAAGGCGATGCGGTGCATATTGCCAACATCATTCATAACATACTCGACAATGCAAACAAGTATTCCCCGGACCAGCCACAGATCATGGTGGAAACACGAGCAGTGGAGAATGGCGTCGAGGTGAGTATTCAAGATAGTGGTATTGGCATGACACCGGAGGAGGTGGGGCGTGTGTTCGAGAAATATTACCGCGTTCCGACAGGCAACACACACGACGTGAAGGGCTTTGGTCTCGGACTCAGTTACGTCAAGCTGATGGTGGACGCGCATAGCGGCTCGGTGACGATCCGGAGTACTCGCGGTGCCGGAACCAATGTGCGGCTGTGGTTTCCGCATGGACTGAAGGAGAATGGAAAAGAGGAAACGGCATGAAACACATTCTTCTCCTTGAGGATGACCCGAACCTGGGATTTGTGCTGAAGGAGCATCTGGAGTTGCACGGCTACGTGGTGTCGCTCTGCACCAATGGTGTTGATGGACTTGCGCAGTACTATAAGCAGAGCTATCTCCTGTGTCTTGTAGACGTGATGATGCCGAAGAAGGACGGCTTCACATTTGCGCGTGAAGTGCGTGCGAAGGATCAGCAGACGCCGATCATCTTCCTGACGGCGAAGTCGTTGAAAGAAGACCGCATCGAAGGCCTCAGAATTGGCGCGGATGATTATGTGACCAAACCGTTCAGCATGGAGGAATTGATTCTCCGCATCACCGCCGTATTGAAACGCTCAGTCAGTACGGATTCTCCCGATGAAAACCAGACGGTCTTCCAGCTCGGAATGTACACATTCGATTCAGATCGGCAGGTGCTCGGGCGTAACGGAGCAGAACAAAAACTCACCGGCAAGGAAGCTGAATTGCTGCGTATGTTGTGCGTGCATATGAACCGTACGCTTGAGCGTGATGTTGCCCTGAAGACGATCTGGGGAGATGACAGCTACTTCAATGGGAGAAGTATGGACGTGTTCGTTTCAAAGCTGCGGAAGTACTTGCAAGAGGATAAGGGTATCGAACTGCTCAATGTTCACGGCAAAGGTTACAAGCTAGTGGTGAGCGGGGATAGGAAATAATAATTCAAAAAAGGAAACATTACAAACAAAATGGGGCTTTCCCCTATTGTTCATTGCTTGTTGTTCAATTGCTCATTGATCTATAGTAACCCCACTGGATCGACGTCGATGGTGATCTTGATATTCTGTTGTGGCTTTTGATGAAACGCCTGCCAGCTTTTGCGTAGAACCGATCGTAGTATGGCGCCCGACGGATCGGCGGTTTTTGGATTCTTGATGATGATATGCCAGCGAAACTGGTTTTTTATTTTTGAGATTACAGCAGGGGCTGGACCCAACACAGTGAATCCCCCGTTCACTCTCTTTATTGATTCCGCAAACCGCTCCGCTGCCGACTGAACACTGCTTTCAACTACTCCTTTTGCCTCTACCAATACCAGCCGCGAGAATGGCGGGTAATCCAGCTCGCGACGCGCTTCAAGTTCCTGCGCATAGAACGAATGAAAATCATGTGTCACCACGTGCTTCAGGCTGTAATGGTCGGGTTGATGCGTCTGGATGATGACCTCACCCTGCAACGTGCTTCTTCCCGCACGACCTGCCACCTGTGTAAGGAGCTGGAATGTTCGTTCGGAAGAACGGAAGTCCGGCAATAACATCTGCGTGTCAGCGGAGATCACCCCCACGAGCGTGACGCGCGCAAAGTCCAGCCCCTTTGCAACCATTTGTGTTCCCAGAAGAATGTCCGCTTCGCCCTCAGCGAATTTCCTGAGAATCCGATCATGTGCCCCTTTGTGTGAAGTGGTATCGAGGTCCATGCGCAGAACACGTGCCCTGGGGAACCGGGCGGTAAGTTCTTCTTCCACTCGTTGTGTGCCGATGCCGCGCAACTGCAGGTTGGGGCCACCGCACTGCGGACATGTTGCTTTCGACGGCCGTATTAATCCACAATAATGACACCGGAGATGTTTCTTCGCGAGATGATACGTCATGGTGACATTGCAGTTCTCGCACGACTCCGAGTAGTCGCAGTCCATACATCCGACAAATGGCGCGAAGCCGCGGCGGTTCTGCAACAAGATAATACCTTCGCCTTTGTCGAGTCGGTCTTCTATCTTCTCTTTCAGAAGGGTGGAGATGGATGATTGCTGGTATTCCTTCAACACCTTTCGCTTTTCATATGGGAGCGATTCCTTCATCGTTCCATACTCACGCTTTCGTTCCTCGGCCATATTCACAATCACAATCGGAGGCATGGGGACGTGGTCGATGCGGTCGGGCATTTCAAGCAATTGATATTTATTGCTCGTGGCATTGTGGAAGGATTCAGCAGAAGGCGTTGCTGACCCGAGGACGACAACTGCATTACAGAACGACCCGCGCACGATGGCGCAATCCCGTGCATTATACCGTGGTGTTGAGTCGAACTGTTTGTACGACGCTTCATGTTCTTCGTCAACAACTATCAGGCCGAGGTGTTGAAGCGGCGCAAACACAGCTGATCGTGGACCGATAACGACACGGTAATCGCCACGCAATGCGAGTCGCCACACATCGTGTCGTTCGCTCGGGGACATGCGGCTGTGAACCACCGCAACCCGTTCGCCAAAGTGTGATTTGAACCTTCGCACAATCTGCGGAGTCAGGGCAATCTCCGGCACAAGCACAATTGCTGACTTATCCTGTTGGAGGCAGAACCGGATAGCTTCGATATAGACCTGTGTCTTCCCGCTTCCTGTGACGCCATGCAAGAGGAACGTCTTATGTGGCCCTGATTCGATACCTGCCGTAATGGATCCAAGAACAGTTTCTTGAATGTTGTTCAATCGAATACCGAGTGTCTGTTCCTCCGTTCCAAATTCTTGCTGGCGCGAGACTTCCCGTTCGGCAATCGAGAACACGCCTGCCGCGACGAATTCGTTGAGTGTTGCTGTACTTGCGCCTGCCTTCTTTAGCAGATCGGTGACCGGAATCTCGCTCGTCCCTCGTTGCTTGAGCCAGAGTATCGCATCAAGGAGCGCCAGGGCTTTCTTTTTTCGTGCGGAGACCGAACTGCGTGCTTGCAGCAAAACGTCCTCATGTACTTCAGACAATGGAAGCACATGGATGATTTTCGGTTTTGATTTTTGGAGGGGAAGCATTTCCTCTGTCCGCACGAACCCTTCGCGCTCGAGGTCATTCAATACAGCGTTGATACTCTTGAGGCCGGTCTTTTTCTGCAACTCGCCTGCCGGCAGCGACCCCCTTTCCCGAAGCAAAGAAAGTATTTGTTCGCGCTGTGGGCTGAGTTTCGCATCGGGCGTTGATTGCATGGGATGAACGAAGCGCTTCCCGCGTGCAAACCCGTGTGGGATCGCGGCCTTCAGGACTTCACCAAGCGGAGCGAGGTAATACTCCGCGATCCACGTGCAGAGCTGGAGTAACTCTGTTGAGAGAACCGGAGACGAGTCGAGGACGTCATGAATCGGTTTGAGCGATGAGAGCGATGTACTTTCCGGGAGGGCGACGATTACTCCGACGACATACTTGCGCCCAAATGGAATGACCACGCGAACACCCACACCCGCCGCGTCACGTAACTCAGGTGGAATCTGGTACGTGAATGTTTTGTCGACCGCAAGAGGAAGGGCAATATCTGCGTAGAGACTCACAATGATTGGGAAACTGGAACATTGAGGTGTTGAAGTTCTCTGATGAGATCCTCATGAGACGTGTAATGAATGCCATGAATCCCAAGCCGTGTTGCCACATCGGCGTATTCCTTGATATCATCGATGTACACGCACGATTCCGGCGGCAGTTTTAGCTTCTTCAGGGCGTCGTGGTAGATTGCTTCGGCAGGCTTCATCGCGCCGACCCGGTAGGAGAGCGTGACAGTGTCGAAAAGCGGGTATGTCTCGTGTTGCTCAATGGTACGCTCAAAGTGCCACTCACTTGTATTCGAGAGCAACCCGATGTTGTAGTGTCCCTTCAGTTGGCGAATCAATGCAGAGGTGGTCGGGATGGGAGTAAAGATGGAATTGAATACCCGAACAAACTCATTTTGTCGTATCGTCAACGCAAGTCGGGAACACATCACTGAGAAGAACTCTTGTGAGGTCATCGCTCCGGTTTCATATCCCACAAAAAGATCGGAACCAGCTTTCAGCCGTTCACTGATCTCCGATTTGGGCAGAGCTGAATAGGGAGCAATACTCCGAATGAAGATACGTGGATCGAAAGCGCAGATAACATTACCGAAGTCGAAGATAACGGCTTTGATCATGATCCTTCAGCTACCACCACGGGTTCGCGCTCCAACCGGATACCGAACCGCTCCAACACGGTTGATTGAATGTCGGCTGCCAGGGCAAGCAACTCCGTTGCCGTTCCGCCTCGGTTGATCAGGGCGAGAGCATGATTGGAAGATATCCCGACTCCGCCTTTGGTGTATCCTCTGGCAAAACCCGACTGCTCGACAAGCCACGCAGCAGGGATTTTAATCCCCCCGTCAGCCGGGAATGATGGAACCAACGATGTGTTTCCATCTGTCGTCCAATGCTGTTGGATCTGTTGAAATTGTTCTGTAGATATGACGGGATTCATAAAGAAGGAACCGACCGACCTTGAGTTGGGATCGCTCGGATCAATCACCATGGACTTCTTTTTTCGTAATGCGATGACGGCATTGCGTATTGCTTCAAGTTGAGATCTGCCAACTTCAAGAGTCGCAAGGTTCACGCTGCTTTCAATGTGTTTCCGCAGTTCGGGGTACTTGATTACCGGCTCAGCATTTCGCCGAAGCCGGAATGTCACGTGTGTAATGATGTATCGATTCATATCTTCCGACTTGAACCGACTCTGCCTGTATCCGAATCTGCATTCCTCTCCACTAAACTCCATGTGTACAAGAGTAAATCGATCCATTGATTTGAGTGACACGATGGTTTCCCGCACTTCTTGTCCGTACGCTCCCACGTTCTGAATAGGTGTTGCACCAACAAGTCCGGGAATACCTGAGAGACATTCAACCCCTGCAAAGCCCTTCTCCACACAATACTGAACAAAAGCATCCCATTCCTCTCCCGCACCGACGGTGATCAGGACGTCATCTCCATCGTCTTGAACAACCATTCCGTGCATTGTGGGACGTACAACGAGTCCGTCATATCCCTTATCAGGGAAAATGATGTTACTGCCGCCACCCAACACAAAAACGCGAAGCTTTTCATACTTTGCGTGGAGAAGGGTGGAACGAAGTTCTTCAACAGACGTACATTCGGTAAAGTAGCGCGCGTTGCCACCGAGTCCAAGAGTAGTGTATTGGGCAAGGGGAACGGATCCCCGGATCGCGGCCATGCCGTCGATCTTTGTTGGCGATGTGTTACTCTCCATCACGATGTACAGTATCCATTGAGAATGCCGGCAAACAGACGGCGATGTACTCGGCACCTTCGGCTTCCGGAGAACCATACTGTACCCACTCGCCCGCACACACAATAATCGCCTGTCCGGTGCGAACATCCATCGAGCCCCCCTTGTACTGGACACGAAGCATTCCCCTGAGCACGATGGTGTACTCGTCGAACTCCGGCGTTTGACCGGGCTCCACCCAACCCGCAGGACTCTGCATCCGTGCGATACTCAGCGCCGGGGTGTTGGAGTTGACACGCCCGACGAATTCGTCGATGATTTTGGGTTTGTTACCCGCCGCTTTTATCTGTGTCGGCGACTTGATATGCGTTGGCATGGCGTTTTCGGTCGAGAGTGGGAAATGATAACGCTGACAACATAGGGGGAAGGTGATAGAAAATCAAGCAGATGGCTGAATGAAGATGAAAGCAAAGCCAAAACAAATGAGAGCGCCCTGACGATGACATCGTCGCGCTTCCGATTCATTTTAAGAGGCGCGCTGAATGGTTTCCTGCTCTTTGTACTGTAACTGGTAAAGCTTGTGGTAGATGCCACCGAGCGAGAGAAGTTGCTGATGCGTCCCCATTTCACGCACTTCGCCTTTGTGCATGACGATAATTTTGTGCGCATTCTGGATTGTGGAGAGACGATGGGCAATGACAATGGATGTGCGCCCGTGCAGCAGTTTTTTGATTGCACTCTGGATCAACAGCTCAGTTTCGGTGTCAACGCTGGATGTTGCTTCGTCGAGTATGAGAACCCGTGGATGGAATGCGATTGCTCGCGCAAAGGAGATGAGCTGCTTTTGCCCGACAGAAAGTGTGGCGCCCCGCTCTTTGACTTCCTCGGCATATTGTCTGGGCAAACGTTCAATGAACCTGTTGGCTCCGACAACGCGTGCAGCGGCTTTGATCCGATCCTCAGATATCGACTCCTCCCCAAGACTGATGTTCGAACTGATGTCGCCTGAAAACAGGAAGACATCCTGCAACACAACGGCGATGTGTTTCCGGAGGTCGGCCTGACGAACATGCTGGATGTTTACTCCATCGACGAGAATCCCGCCTTTCTGAATATCATAAAACCTTGCCAGCAAACTGATGATAGTTGTTTTGCCCGCGCCGGTGTGGCCAACGAACGCCGCTGTTTCCCCGGCTTTTATTGAGAACGATACATCCTTGAGTATCCATTCGACTTTCCCGTCGGCATCGGGTGTCGGGTCGTATGCAAACCAGACGTTGCGGAATTCGATATCTCCACGGACTTCCGGCAACGCAACCGGATGTGCCGGGTCAGGAATAAACGTCGTGTCATCCAGCAGATTAAATACGCGTTCCGACGATGCCATCGCCGTCTGCATGATGTTGTATTTTTCAGAGAGGTCACGAATCGGCCGCCAGAACATTTCATTGAACTGCAGGAATGCAATCACAGTGCCGATGGTGAGTGTACCGCTCAGTGCATCGACCCCAGCGTACCAGATGATAAGTCCCACGGCCAGTGCGCCAATGAGATCAACGCCGGGATAAAACAATGCGTAATAGAAGATCGACTTGATGTTGGCGTCACGGTGGAGGGCATTGATGCTGTCGAACTTTGCAAACGATTTCTTCTCCCGATTGAACACCTGATCCACCATCATGCCCGTAATGTGTTCCTGCATGAAGGTATTGATGCGTGCAATCTGGAGCCGGACATCGCGATACGCTTCGCGTGCTTTCTTCCTGAACAGGAATGTCCCGTAAAACAACAGCGGCAATACGCTGAGCGACACAAGGGCAAGTTCCCAATTCATCGAGAACATGAAATACAGAATGCCGATGATGGTGAAGACGTCACTGAACACCATCACGATTCCCGAGGAAAACATTTCGTTCAGGACTTCGATGTCATTGGTGACACGCGTAATAAGCCGGCCAATGGGATTGCGGTCGAAGAACTTCAATCCGCGCTTCTGGAGGTGCTCGAACAGTTCCATCCGCAGATCGAATATCGTGCGCTGGCCCACCCACTGCGTGAGATAGGTATTAAAATACTGGACAACCCCGCGAAAGACCATCAATCCGAGAAAGAGCAGTGTAGTGATCAACAGCCCGTGACTGTCTCCCTGCGCGATGTTTTCATCGACAGCCACTTTGATGAAGAACGGGCGCACGGCTTCCATGCCTGACACGACAATGCTGAGCAGGATACCCAGCACCACATGCCAGCGATAGGGCCGCAGGTACTTGAGCAGCCTGCGCATCAACCGCGCATCGTATGCTTTACCGAGTGATTCTTCTTCGTGCATTTAGGTCATGACAAATAAAAGGCAAAAGGAAAAAGGCAAAAATTGAAAAGTGCCTGGATTTATTCCTACGTCTTTCTGGATTTACTTACGATTGCACCAAGGATCCGGGTAATCTCGTCTGCCTCAATGATTAATGGTTCAACTTGGTTGGGCTTAACCAAACCGGCCGCAAGAATGAGACGGAGCCAGTAGTGAGTTTCCCTTGCTTCTTTGAGTGCAATTCCATTCTTGTATGTGAAATCGGGCTTTGTGTACCCAGCTTGTGCCTCCTCAAGGTTTGCGCCGATAGACGTTGCGGATCGCAAAACCTGTTTCCCAAGAATGTGAGCGTCTGTTGTACGTGGCAGCAGTCTCGACATTCTGATAACATCAACTGCAAATTCAAATGTCCGCTCTCGAATATCCCGTGGCTTCGCCATTGTATCTTTTACCTTACACTTTTGCCTTGGACTCTTTTTCCTTTTGCCTTGGTTAGAGGTTTTCCAGCTCCTTCTCAAGCAACTGTTTCCGATGGAGTTCAGAATAGATTCCGCTTTGCTTCACCAGGGCATCATGCGTTCCTTGCTCAATGATTCTGCCTTCATTCAATACAATAATCATGTCAGCATCTTTTACGGTGGAGATGCGATGACTGATGATGATACTCGTCCGATCCTTCATCACTCTGCGCAACCGATTGAGAATCTCCTCTTCCGTATATGTGTCAACGGCTGAAAGTGCGTCATCAAGAATGAGGATCTTTGGCTTGCGCATAACAGCGCGGGCAATGCTTGTGCGCTGTTTTTGTCCGCCGGAAAGCGTAATGCCCCGTTCACCGAGCATGGTCTGGAATCTGGCCGGGAAGTCCTGCACGTCGCGGGCAATCTGCGATATCTCTGCCGTTTCCCGGATATGGTCGTCGGTCCCGTTGTCCGTGCCGTAGCTGATATTCTCTGCAATGGAATCCGAGAAAAGAAATGTCTCCTGTGGTACATAACCGATCGCCGAGCGAAGGACCGTCAGTGGAATCTTCCTGATATTCACGCCATCAACCAAGACTTCGCCTGCTGTAGCGTCATACATGCGCGGGATGAGATTCACCAACGTGCTTTTTCCGGACCCTGTGTAACCGACAATGGCAAGAGTTGTTCCCTGAGGAATGGTGAGATTGATGTTGTCGAGCGCCGGGCGGTTGGCATTCTTATGCTGGAATGAGACGTTCCGAAGCTCGATGGTTCCATCAATACTTGTGATACCATGGTTGGTGTCCGCTGTGTCTCTTACCTCCGGCTCAGTATCGAATATCCTTGCAAGACGCGCCATCGAGGCGGCTCCCTGTTGGAGAATATTGATGACCCAGCCGAATGCAATCATTGGCCAGATGAGCAGCAGCAGATAGCCGAAGAAGGCCGTCAGCGTACCAATGGTAAGCTGTCCTTCTATCACTCTCATGCCGCCCACATACAGCACGATCACCAACGATAACCCGACGAGGAGGAACATCAACGGCCACATCAACGACTGGACCCGGGCGAGGACGAGATTCTTCTTGAGATACTCCCAGCTCAATGCGCGGAAGAGTCCGATCTCATACGCCTCTCGCACATAGGCCTTCACCACGCGAATACCAGAGAGATTCTCCTGCGCACGCGTGGTGAGCCTTGCGTATTGTTCCTGCCGTTCCTCAAATTTGACGTGGACGATTTTCCCGAGATAATACACGGCATACGACACGAGTGGAAGGGGAATAAGTGCGAGGAGTGTCAGTTGCCAATCCTGGTACAACATGACGCTCAGTACCATGACGAATGTCATCATGGTGTCCGTGGGATACATGATGCCGGGACCGAGGCAGTTGCGCACGGCGCTGATGTCGTTCGTTGCATGCGCCATCAGGTCGCCCGTTGGTGTGTTCTGAAAATACGAGAGCGGGAGCTTTTGAATATGGGCGAGGAAGTCGTTGCGTAAGTCGTATTCGATCTTGCGCGATACGACGATAATGGTCTGACGTGTGAGGAATGTGAACGTTCCCGCAACAATCGAGAACCCGACGATGGCCAGCGCGTAGTACAGCAGTCCGGATTCATTGAGCTGTCCGGATTCGATGCCCGCCTTCAGCGAATCGATGGCCCGCCCAATAAAATGCGGCTGTGCGACTGTGAAGATATTGCTGCCGACAACGGTCAGCAAACCCCAGAACAGTGTTCTCTTATGCCGCGCAAGGTACGGCCTCAGCCGAAGTAACGGCTTCATACTCTCCTGTGAATCACATTATCCGATGACTTCGAAGCCGGTGTATTCGTGGAGGACTTTCGGAATGATGACTTTGCCTTCCGGCGTTTGGTTATTCTCTAGTAAAGCGGCGACAATGCGCGGCAACGCAAGTCCGGAACCGTTGAGCGTGTGGATAATCTCCGGTTTTCCGCCCTCCGGCCTGTACCGGATATTCATACGTCGCGCCTGATATGTTTCAAAATTACTGACCGACGAGACTTCCAGCCACTTTTGCTGTCCGGCAGCCCAGACTTCAAGATCGTATTTCTTTGTCTGTGTAAATCCGAGATCGCCCGAGCACATCAGCAATACGTGATATTGTAAACCAAGTTTCTGCAATAATCGTTCAGCGTCCTGGCGGAGACTCTCCAGTTCATCGTACGATTTGTCAGGATGAACGAGCTTCACCAATTCTACTTTATTGAACTGATGGACCCGGTTCAATCCGCGCACATCCTTGCCGTACGATCCGGCTTCCCGCCGGAAGCATGGTGTGTAGGCCGCGAATTTGACGGGGAGCTGTTTATCATTCAGAATTTCATCACGATAATAATTTGTCACTGGCACTTCTGCAGTCGGAACGAGATAGAATTCATCTTTTGTAGCGACGTACATCTGGTCTTCCTTGTCGGGCAATTGACCGGTTCCTGTGGCGCTTGCTGTGTTCACCATAAAGGGAGGAAGGATTTCCGTGTAGCCGTTTTCCGTTGCCTGATCAAGGAAGAAATTGATGAGTGCCCGCTCAAGCTGAGCGCCTTTGCCGATGTAGACAGGGAAACCGGCTCCCGTAATCTTCACACCACGTGCAAAGTCGATGATGTTCAGTTTCTCCACCAATTCCCAGTGAGGCTTGAGCGGGAAATCAGTCGTCACCTGTTCACCCCACGAAAAAATCACCTGGTTCTCGGCCGGAGTTTTGCCGACCGGAACGGAAGGGTGGGGGATGTTGGGGATTTGCAGAAGAACCATGCGAAGCTGATCTTCTATCACCTTGAGGTCGTCGTCGATCTTTTTGATCTCATCCGCTACGGATTTCATTTCTGCGATGACCGCCGAGGCGTCTTCACCCTTTGATTTCATCTTTGCCACTTCGGCGGAGACGGTGTTCTTCCGACTTTTGAGCGATTCGCCTTTCTGCAAAAGCTGCCGCCGCTGCTCATCAAGCCGCAGGGCTTCATCCACACGCGCAGGATCCTCGCCTTTCTTCTGTACGCCGGTCTTTACGGTATCGGGTTGTTCGCGAATAAATTTAATATCAAGCATAGAGCGTCATCGTTTGGTTGGTCGTGATGGCGTTGCAGATGGAGCCGGTGGACTATCCGCCGCGCGCCGTGCCGTGCGTTGCAACTGGTTCTTCAAAATTTTCAGTCCGTCTTCCACTGTGGAGGGCTTGATGCCGAGCTCCAGTTCAGCTTTCAAGGTGATCAATCCCGATTTGAGAGGCCGGACAGCCGGTTGTTTCAGTTGGGATGTCTGAATGGGTGTAATCAGCCGTTCGTCGAAGTCGAACACACGCGCAAGCCGGAGAGCAAACTCATATCGACTGATGATCTCCCGTCCCGCAATATTATAGACGCCGGTGCGACCAAGCTCAATCGCGCTCACAATGCCGTACGCAAGATCATCCACGAGGGTCGGGTTGCCGAACTGGTCATCCACCACCCGGACGGGAAGCTTCTGTTCAAGTTGGCCGATAAGCCAAAGCGCAAAATTTGATTTCACACCGCTGCCGTAGCCATAGAGCACAATCGTTCGTGCGATCATATGGGGAAGACCGGAGGTGCGGAGGGAGTTCTCGCTTGCGAGTTTGCTCTTGCCGTAGTAGTTCAGCGGTTCCGGACGGTCATTCTCGGAGTACGGCCCGGATTTGCCGTCAAAGATATAATCGGTGGAGACATGAATGATGCGCGTGTCATTCCGTTTTGCTCCGTCGATAATATTGTCCATACCGTCCACGTTGATCTTCCATGCAAGTTCCCGTTCCAGCTCGCACGCATCCACGTTGGTCATTGCCGAGGCGTTAATAATGATGTCGGGTTCTGCGTTCCAGACGAGGTGTTTGACGTCCTTGCGGGAAGTGACGTCAAGCTGGACATACTCTGCCGAGAGAAGCGGGCGTACGGATTTCTCGGACCGCGAAGCAAGCACAAGATAGTACGCTGAGCCACGCGTTAGAACTTCCGTCAACTTTTGTCCGAGCAAACCGTTGCTGCCGACAAGGAGAATACGCTTAACGCTCATCGCAGGCTCTCTTCCAAAGCCGTCGATGCACCGGTCTTCTCATCCCTGTACTTGATGATGACCGGACTGGCGATGTGGAGATGATGTTCCTCCGCCCAGGCCGTGTTGAGTGGCCTGCTACCGGCAATGACGACCGCGCCTTCCGGGACGGTGAGTGGTAAGTCTCCATCCCGCCGATAAATCTGTTGCCGTACGATGTCATAGATCGCCGTGCCTCCGGTAAGGATGACCCCGGCGGCAAGAACCGCTCGTTGCTTGACGATGGTGCCTTCGTACACGCCGCAATTCCCGCCAACGAACACATCATCCTCGATGATGACAGGCATCGCGCCTATAGGCTCCAATACTCCGCCGATTTGCGATGCCGCGCTGAGATGCACGCGCTTGCCGATCTGCGCACACGACCCGACCAGTGCATGGGAGTCAACCATCGTGTTCTCGTCCACGTATGCGCCGACATTGATATACATCGGCGGCATGCACACCACGCCACGGGCAACAAACGCGCCATCGCGTATGGCTGACCCACCGGGAACTTCGCGCACACCATCGTCGAGCGTCAATTTCTTCAACGGATACGTGCTCTTGTCAAAATACCGGAACTCATTATTGATCGAGACATCCACGAGACTGCCGAGCCTGAACCCGAGGAGGATTCCTTTTTTTACCCAGTGGTTGACGCGCCAGGTGCCATTTGTCTTTTCGGCAGCACGGACGGCGCCACGGTTGAGGAGGTCTTTGAACTCTCCGAACACCTGCATTGCACGTGTCCGATCAATCAGGGCAATGTCACGTGCGAAGAATTCTTCTATGTCAGTCTGTATGGACATCACTTGATCAATTTCAGGTCGCGCAGGCACTTTTCCAACTTTGGCCGTGCCGATTCACTGAGATGCACCAATGGCAGACGGTATTCCTCTTCCAATAATCCCATCATTGCCATTGCCGCTTTCACGGGAATGGGATTCGATTCGATGAAGTTGATATTCATGAAGGGGAGAAGACGATAGTGTAACTCACGGGCTTTGTCGTACTTTCCCTTCAATGCGTAACGCACCATGTCCGAGAAGAGCTTTGGGACTTCATTGGAGACGACAGAAATAATACCATTGGCACCGAGTGCAATAAGTGGAAGAGCGAGGTTGTCGTCGCCTGACCAAACGCCGAACCCTTCGGGTCGTTGTTCGATAATCTCCATGATCTGCGGGAGGTTTGCGGAGGCCTCTTTGACTCCCGCGAGGTGAGGAATCTCCCCGGCGAGTCTGCACACTGTCGTTGCCTCAATGTTGGACGCTGTGCGTCCCGGGACATTATAAATGACAATAGGAATATCCACCGCATCGGCGATGGCGCTAAAATGTCGGAATATCCCTTCCTGAGTTGGCTTGTTGTAGAACGGCGCAACAGAGAGAATCGCGTCTGCTCCACATTCCTTTGCTTTCTTTGCAAGGGTAACGGCTCTCGCCGTGTCATTACTGCTTGCCCCCGCGATTACCGGAACCCTGCCGCGTACCTGATCCACCACAACTTCGATTACTGACGCTTGCTCGGTACTCGAAAGAGTCGCGCCTTCACCAGTGCTGCCCACGGGCACGAGTGCTTCAACGCCTCCTTTGATTTGAAGATCAACGAGGTCGCGTAACGCCGTCTCATCAACCGATCCGCCCTTCTTGAAGGGGGTTACCATAGCTGTTGCGGTGCCCTTGAAGAGCAGCTTACGTTTGGAAGTCCTGGATTTCATCAATCGGTGTCCTTCATGAAATCACGTCCTGCATGGTATGAAAGCCGGTTTTTCCCTGCAGCCATTGGGCGGCAAGGACTGCACCGACCGCATATCCTCGCCGGCTCCTTGCGGTATGAATCAATTCAATGGTATCATTGTCCGAATCGAACGTGATGGTATGTTGTCCGGTGGTGTGCCCAACCCGCGCCGAAGTCACATGCAATTGGTGTGGCTTGATCTTTCCCTTCGATGGTTCAGTCAGTAATTCTGTTTTGCGCTTCAGATTGTTGAGGAGCAGCGAAGCGAGGGAGAGTGCAGTACCGCCGGGACTATCGGCCTTTTCCTTGTGGTGAATCTCATGGATGGCAACATCGTACTCTGTGTGCTTGTCAAAGAGCAGGGAGGCATCCTCCACAATCCGGGAGAAGATATTCACGCCGGGTGAAAAGTTGGCTGCATAAAGAAATCCGATCTTCTTCTCCGTGACCAACCCCTTCACATATTCCATTCGATCGTACCAACCTGTCGTTCCCATAACCATATTCTTCCCGCACTTGACCACGGCTTCGATATTTGCCACTGCCGCCGACGGCGAGGAAAAATCAATGCAGACATCCACATCCTTCAACGACTCGGGGTTGAGGGCTTCGCCGCTTTTGTTGTTTGCCGTGGTGAACGTCCGCACAACGTTCAGGCCTTTTTCCTTTGCTACGACTTCCACTTCCTTCCCCATCCTGCCGTAGCCGATCAACGCAATGTTCAATCGTTGTCCTTTCAGGCCGTAGTGGTGGATGTGAGTAACCGGAGTTGTTCGGTACCGGTGAGGCCTGCCTTACGAGCGGCGATTCTATTGGCGAACTCCGCAGCGGTCTTCATGTCTTTCGTCTTCACATATTGCATCAGAAATGCCGCCCCGAATACATCCCCGCAACCTGTCGCGTCTTGCGGTCTCTTCACCGGCTCGCCGGGGATGTCGTGGCGAACGACTTTCTTCTTATCATTCTCGTAGAGTGTCACGCCTTTTTCTCCACGCGTCACAAGCACTCCTTTGACGCTGAGGGTCAACAGATGTTTGATGGTCTGCTCTTCAGTCATGTTCTGACCGTCGAGTCCGGCAATCTCTTCTTCATTCAATTGGATTGTATCCGTCATGAATGCCCACCGTCTCCAGTCCACCAAAGGCCGGCGGAACCGCTCGAACTTCTCATTGATGCCGAGCGTGAGACTGTGATAGTCGAAGTGGATGGGAACCTCGTGCGAGCGGATTGCCATCCGGATATTGTCCAGCGTTTCGAGTGTGATGTCCGAGCCGGAGATCATGTTGACAAGAATTCCCTCGACCGAAAGGTGGCGCCTGATTTTCTCGAACGGGATGGGCTTGGAGATGTGCTTTGAGCACTCAATGCGGGCCTGTGCGTCTTTGTAGAACAAGTGTACCTCGTTCGTCGGGTCATCGAACTTGAAAATACCGGAAGTCTCGACGTTCGGGAAAGCCGCAAGCTGTTTGATGATATCTGCGTGGTCGGTCTTATTCACACCGAAGACCGGTACCACACTGTCGGAGGGACCGAGCAATGTTGCCAGTGCCGCAACCGCGTAATAGATGCCGCCGTAACTGCGGACTTCCGTCCCGTCCGGGAGATGGATAACGTCCTTGCAGAGATGACCGATAACGAGGAAGTTCATGGAGGAGGAAGAATGATGGCTGATTCGGATGACAGATTGGAGATGATGGCTCGCCTACACCTTGGCTGTATACGGGTAATTCCCGGCCTCGCAACGACGCCACAATCCCTGACACGAAAACTTGTTCTCGTACAACGCACGCCCGACGACTGCTGAATCCACGCCGAACGGTTGCAACTCCTGAACCTTGAGAAGATCATCGAGTCCGGCAATGCCGCCTGCCGCCGTCACCCGCATACCGGTTTTTTCGGCAAGTTCGCGCAGGATCTTCAGGTTCACACCGCGCAGCGTGCCGTCCAGACGAATATCCGTGTACACGATGCGACGGAAGCCGATGGCTTTTGCGTTCAGGGCAACCGTGAGTGCTGTCAGTCCGGAAGACTCCGCCCAACCGTGTGTGGCAACAATGCCGTCCATCGCGTCGATGCCGAGCACGATCTTGCTTGGTCCCCATTTTTCAATCACTTGTTTTGCCACATCCGGATTTGCGATCACCATCGTGCTGACGAGGACACGGTACATGCCGAGATCGAATGCCTGCTGCACATCTTCAAACGTGCGCAACCCGCCCCCCAGTTCAATCGGGATGTCCACGGTGCTCACCATCTGTTTCAGCACTTCCGTGTTCACCAGGCGTCCCTGCATGGCGCCATCCACATCCGTGACGTGCAGCGACTTTGCATTTTCCTTGCGCCAGAGCTTCGCCATCTCCACGGGACTGTCCGAATAGCCGAACCCCTCCACGCCCTGCACCATCTGTACGCAGCGGCCACCCTTGATCTCCACAGCCGGAATAAGCAACAACATCGAACGGACCCTCGTTAATGCACCACCCAGACTTTCTTCCCAACTGATGGAAAAATGCGCAAAAAGGATGTGAGTTGCAAGAAAGAGGGTGACGCGGCAGTGACTCATTTTGAACATCAACCATGATGATCCTGACAACTCTCCCCTTCCTCTGTTCAAACGTGGCGTCCCCTCCCTTTGTATCTGTCCGCCGTCATTGTGGCGGAAGGGAGGGAAAAGCTCACCGAGGGAGAGTTCGTACAAAAAAATAGAAACCACCAAACTGAGTCACTACCAGCGACGCATCTAGCGTGGTTGCACGAGTTCACGCTGTCGCACTCAGATTTCTGATTGCTTGATATGCTTTAGTTTCAAGAAGGGCCAACAGGGGTTGTGTCAACGTTCGCCCGAATTCCGCGACCGCCCCACTAAATAAAAATTTACGAAACATCTTGACAAAAGACTTTCGCGTGATTATATTCCCCCTCGGTTTCATGCCGGCTTATCGCGAGCCACAAGACACGGGCGTTCGGTCCCCCACCTCTTCATAGTACGCCCTAAGTAAGTTCAATCATGCTTCCAGGGAGGTCTCATGGCACCAATGAACGTCCGAAGAACCGTAGCGGTATTAACAATCACGCTTATAACGTCGCTCAATTGCGTGGACGATTTGGGACAAGTGGTTATTGACCCGCCATCGCCGAGTGATAGTGCGTTCTCGATCCACAGTCCGTTTTGGTCTTCAGATGGAAGATATATAGTTTTCTTTGGTAATGTTTTCGGTCGGGAGGGATACGATTTATATAGAGTTGATTCTACGGGTGGTCAAGCACAAATCATGAACAGAGACTCGCTTGCAAAGAGCTGGCCTAGACTCTCACCCGATGGATCAAAGATTGCATTTCTTGCGGCAGTGGTCGGAAGACTTCAGTGCTGCGCCCATGTGTGGGTAATGAATTCAGATGGGACAAATGCGAGAGACCTGACCCCATTCTTTAGCAAGTGGGAGCAACCCAGATGGTCTCCAGATAGTCGATTTCTAATCTTCAGTGGTCCGGTCGAGGATTCTGGATCAATCAATTATCAAATTGTAAGATCTGAAATTGCAACCGGTGCCATTGCCACACTAACAAGCGGCAACTATGGAAACTTGGATGCGTCATATACATTTGACGGTCGGCATATCGTTTACACCTCGGGGCGAACGCAAACGGAGTATGGTGGAAAGGTTTGGAAGATGAACGCTGATGGAACCGGGGCCGTCCCGATAGATACCACGTCCACTGCAAGTACATACCCGAGGCCATCTCCTACTACAAACGAAATACAGTTTGGTTGGGGGCTGGGAGGCGAATCTGACGCCGGTACATATTCAGTCGATCTTGGTATAACGGTATTTCCGTCTGAACCAAATTCATTCGTCAGGAGACGGCCAGAAATTTACCTAAACCTGGCCCAATGGTCGCCAGCTGGAGACTTAATTGCTTTTGTTCTTCGAACCACGGCCCAAACAAATGATCTCTTTCTGATCGATGGGAATGGTGCGAATATGCGACAGATAACACAAAACATGTTTGTCTATCTATTCAGCAACCCATGGTCTCCAGATTCAGCGCACCTTATTTTTCAAGCTTCGGATCGTCAAGACGGATCCATTGCCTTTTTTAGATATGACCTAGTCACGGGAAGCATCAAAAAGCTCGCTATTACAAAGCCATAATTTACTGGAGGATCGGGCCGGCAAAAAGAAAACAAAAACCGTCCACGTGTTCGTACCACGTGGACGGCAAGAAAAGCAAACCAAAGGTATCGGATTGGAATCTTTCTGCAGCTTGGTCGGCTGCATACTGCCTTTTCGTTTGCTTTTATAATGTACGATTTCTTCAACTAACCTTCCACATTTTTCTGTCATGGAGGATCTATGAGATCGTTCATCTGTTGTCTGTTGGTTACTTCACTCCTTGGGTTGAACAAAGTTCAAAGTCAGAACTTTAGCCCTACACCAATTTCTTTCACACCGCCCAATTTCGTCGAATTCAAGATGACACAGCCTTTGGTGCATCTGGACGTCAACAACTATGAACCCTCTATCCGGGGACTTTTTGCAAACCAACCGGTTACCCTTCGGTTTCATTTGAGACAACCCAACTGGTCTAACTCTTCTGTGTACATGAACATCCGATGGGACACCGACCTCAATGCAAGCAACGGGATCTCCTGGAGCAATTGGGAGACCGATCAGAGTTCGGGATACTTTCGGGATGTCAGCGCCAATTTTGTGGCACCAGGCAAATACACCGTTACGTTTGAGGTCAAGCTCTCTAATTCACTTGGCCAAAGTTACTATCGTCAAAAGCGTTATGATTTATACGTTGCCCCGATGCCGACCGCAGTGTATCGGGACCTAAATAACAATAAGCTTTTTTATTTTGTTGGTGCCGACAATGTTTACAACAAACCAACCTTTCTTGTCGAGGGATTTGATCCGGACAATGCAAACCTCCCACAGGTGAACTATGCTCTCGGATTTGACCTGATCGAACAAGCAAGAAGTCAGGGGTACGATATTTTCATTATGGAATGGGCTGATGGTGGTGCAGACTTGGCAAGCAACAAAGAAGTGTTTCTGGGTGCATGTAAGTTTCTGCACTCAAAACTAGGCACTACCGAAGCCGCAATTCAAGTCGTCGGGATCAGTATGGGAGGAGCAGTTGCGAGGTATGGGCTTGCAGTCGCAGAGTGGCCTGCGGCTGTGGGCTCTGCTGCATACACCGAACACTATGTCAATACTTTCATCTCTTTCGACTCACCTCAACAAGGCGCTCACCTAAATATGGGATTCCAAGAGTTCGTTCAAGAGAATGGCAATCCCAATCAACAATTGGTTCTACAATCGGCGGCGGCCAAGCAAATGTTATATGAGAACGTTTATGGATCTGTTAGTCAACAGTTTTATTCCACACTAGCTTCGTTAAATAACAATGGGCCTGCGGGTTACACCAACGGCTATCCGCGTCGCTGCAAAAATTTCACCGTTTCCAATGGCAATCACAACGCGGTGTATCCAGGCCTTACCACATCAACACCACTTGCAACACTTCGGATTCATCTTTACATCAATCCGCTCAATCTCATCACTCTCCCGGCAACCCAAGTGGAGCAGCACATATATGCTCAACCAAGAGATCTCTGGGCGGGATCCACATTCCCGCACGACTTGACGACATTGCACAGCTCAGGCTCGCAACACTTTGGTACAGGTTGGTTTGGTCCCCTTTTCTATCGTGCCGATGCCGCTTGGCGCTTTTCTGTAAACTTCAACCCGAGCTACACTCCAACTGAAAGTGCTTTGGATCTGGCTGGGTATACCAGAACAGCAAATGGGTCACTCGTCGGTGGCACAAGCTGGTTCGATGCAACTCTGGAGCAGAATGCTTCTTACCGGCATGAGGAGCTTACAAATGACAGCAAAGTGCAAGTCATGAACTGGTTGAACAACAATAGACTGAATCCATATCTTGGACGTCCAAGCAACCCGACTGCCGAAGCAACAGTGAATACTGTGACAATCCGGTTTGTGGATGAGGCGGCACACGAGCAGGGCTTCAAGATTGATCGCAAGGCGGAGGGAGGAAACTGGCAAGAGATAGCAACCTTGCCGCCAAACTCAGCCAGCTTTTCTGAACCTATTGCTAATCTCCAACCGTTTACCCGTCACTACTATCGGGTTCGATCATTTAGTGGGACCTCGTTCTCCTCTTTTTCGAGTGAGGTCTCGATTCAGGCTCAGCCTCACCTGGCGTCGAATATCGCATCGGCCGTAGGACCCAACAACCAGCAGCGACTGATCCGCTCAATCCTCGATGGAATGTATCACCTTGTATATGAGAGTATTGGAGAAATCTGGTATGCAAAATCAACAGACGGCACGAGTTGGTCTTCCGAGTATCGGGTAAGCGATGGAACGGGCCAGAATATGAATCCGTCAATGTCTGTCTCGCGTGAAAACGACCAAACGTATGTCCGAATAGTGTGGGCAAACTCTTCTGGAACAGGTACTGTGCTGTATCGTGAATGGACAAGTGTCCCACCAGGGCCCGGCGAAAGTTGGGGCACAATTGAAACGGTACCTATCGCATCTCCGTCCGGCCACGCCCCACAAACTTGGACTCCTGTTGTCGGTGCTCATGGGTGGGTCGTCTTCAATCGATATTATGGTGCAGGAGCCAACGGTAGTATCAGGGTTTTTCATCGGGACTATTCCGGTGTGTGGCGAGAAACAACTATGCCCGCAACAACACAACTTTCCAAGTTTCCATCAATCATTTCTGATGCATCAAGCTGCTGGGTAGTGTGCGAGGAGTCCGGGGCTATCAAGTACAACAAAGTGCAACGAAACGGCGACACGTTTACCTGGAGTACCACAACTGACATCAGCACGGGTTCCGGTCGCACCGCAAACGGGTCACCAAGCATAGCGTGGTCTGACCAGAACGAAGGTGTCTTCTACGCCGCATGGCATGGCTGGCACACATCAAGCAATCAGAATGAAATCGTTGTGAGGAAGTACGCAGGCTCGTGGAGTTCAGAATTCAAAAGCTTTGGCTCCTGTACGCCGCCCCAGAGTTACTACACTCCTGTCATCCGTGGACTTGGAAGCGACAATCAATTTGGTCTGGATAATATGCTGGTAACCTGGCGGGCGAGCGATAACACGCTTCGCTCGGCGCGTTATCTTGGACAGTCACAATCATGGATCGTCAGTCAACTTGGAGTTTCTTCTGGACAACCGGCAACCTTGGCCGGGCACACAGATGGAGCGACAGGAAGAATAGCTTACGTGTCGAGTGCCTCGTCGCCATACACTATTGGCTTTCTCGAGGTTTCTCCGGCGCCCGCACAGGTCTTTAGTCTGGGATGGAATATGGCCGGCATCTCACTTCTCGTTCCGAACTACTCCAAGGCGGCTGTTTATCCTACGGCGATTTCACCGGCTTACAAATACGTGAATGGCTCCTATATTGCCACCGATCCATTGAGCAGCAACTATGGCTGGTGGATCAAATTCGGATCAACCCAACCGGCGATGGGTTATGCCGGTACTCGAATCGACTCTATGGCTATGCCGGTTTCAACTGGTTGGAATATCATCAGCTCTATCTCCGTCCCTGTTGACACTTCAACAGTAACTTCAACACCACAGGGAATTCGTTCGTCGCAATTCTTCAAGTACCAAAATGGTTATGTCCTAACAGACAAGTTACATCCAGGACTTGGTTACTGGGTGAAATCCAATCAGGCAGGTTATCTCCATTTGAAGAATGCAGCAATGTGTCCTTCGGGTGGCGGCTCCGGGACCCCACCGCCGAAAGATAAATTTACAATTACTGATGCAGAAGGGAACCAGCAGGAACTCTTTGTGGAAAACACCGAAGTGGTGGAGGGAACGGAGGACATTGAGATGCCACCGGCGTTTGATGAGGCTGGCTTTGATGTTCGCTGGGGTTCCGGTGACATAGGGCTTGCAGTGGATCCTGATAATGGACCGATTGAGTTGCCGATTGACGTGAACCAAGCAGCATTCCCGATCACATTGACGTGGGAACTGGATCCGGACAACGAGATTGACTACCTGCTCATTCCACCTGATGGTGGAGGTCTCGGCAAAGCAGTAACGATTTCAGCGAGAGGTCAGTTGAGAGTCGCAAATGTAGTGAATCGCATACAGCTACGCGGGAAAGGACGGCAGCACGCATGGCCACTGTCGCTTCCTGTGGAGTATGTGCTCGAGCCAAATTATCCGAACCCCTTCAATCCCAGCACGCAAATGCGTTACGGATTGATGCAGGATGGATTCGTGTCGCTGGGTATTTTCGATGTACTTGGCCGAGAGGTGAGATCATTGATGCGCGGCAATCAATCCGCTGGATATCATCTGGCAACATGGGATGGAACAAACGCGTCTGGCATGAGACTCTCCAGCGGGCTCTACTTCACCCGCCTCACAGTAACCAACCCGCTCGGACAAGTAGTTTACACCAACACAAATAAACTGGTGATGACAAAGTAGGCCGTTCTTTTCATGTAGGTCGGATCGCCGATCCGACCTACACTGTATTCCTACACTTCAAAGATGTCCTCAATTTTTTTCCCGAACAGCTTTGCAATCTTGAACGCCAGTGGCAAACTCGGGTCGTACTTCTCAGTCTCAATAGCGTTAACGGTTTGCCGGGAGACGCCGAGCCGATCGGCAAGGTCGCCCTGCGACAACTCCTTTGCGCTGCGCAATTCCCTCACCTGGTTTTTCACTGGTATCGCCTCTTTGCAAGTACAAGTCCGCCGAAGTAGAGCATGGGCAACATTGCCCAGACATGGCGATAGCTCCAGTCGTCCGGCGACAGGTCGATTGCGAGTTCCAGGAGCCCGAGCGTGAGGATCAGCAACATTGCCATCGGGAAAGCAAATGCCAGCGCCTCGAGTTGGATACGTCGTTCCAATTCATCCATTTCCCGTATTCCCCGTGCAAACCCGATCAGCATAAACACGAACGGAACCACGGGCAGCAAAGCGAGCGCCACACGCATCCAAGTGCTCAACTCGGACATCTCCAGTCCGCCCCGCGCAACGAAATAGGCAACCACGAACCCGATTGCCGATACCAACGGCCATTTTGCCGGTTTAATTGTTTCTTCCATAAGGCCTCCATGTGAGTGTAAAGCATACTTGACACGACCAATATACAACGCCAAAAGTCGGTTGTCAAGTATCCTTTACATTTATTTTGGGTGATTATATACTTGGGGTTACCAAACCCGCGGGCGACGGGGGTGCGCGATGAATAGACTATCGCGATTGGTGGGTTATTTGTGGCGGGAGCTACGCGCGGTTGGCGATGGAGTCTTCACCGCGAGTGCAAGAAGCTGGGCGAAAGTCAGATCGGTCTTTAGCGGCTTCTCGTTTGGGACGGAGCGCTTGGGCGCTTAGTTTTTGTTTTTGGTTTGTTCATGGTATTGAATTGCCTTATGGCTTCTACATTGTTGCATGGAAGATGGTCTTGCCTCGGAAAGTTCTTTGTTGATATGGGAATTACGCGAACAGAACTCCGTGGTAGAGATGTAACCGTATCCGTCGTGAAATGTGACTACTCCAAAAATATAGAAATATTCCCTTCCCTTCTTGATGGAATCAACAATCGCTTTCGTAGGCCTGAAATCGAATTCAACATAATCAATAGCGGGATTCTGGCTTTCAATGCTGTCGATTTACATTCCGTCAACATTTGATGGGTTGGTGCTTTGACCGGAAGCTCTCTGAATTTGGTGAACACCCCATTGAAAATAGCGTGAACCATCGTAGCGGTTCGCCGCGTGGACTCATTGGTAAATTCTATTTGGGCTCGGATTGGTTTGCCTTCTTCAAACTGTACAAGTTGGAATTGAAGTCGGAGTTTTGCGCGTCGGCTCTGAAGATACATTTCAAAATTCCTGCGCTCTTGCTCTTTCGCCGCTTCACGTTCCTCTCGTGCGAGCTTCAAAGCTTCCGACGTATCACTAACCGCCTTTATGTTGGCAACCATCATCACGCATGTGAATACCGCAATGGCGACACCAATTCCAAACTCCAATTTGAATCTGAATTCAAGCCTTTTAACGTTGCAGTAAAATTCTCTCCATTTTTCTGCAAGGACTTCACCGTATCTCATGTTGGTGGAATTTTATGTTGCGTTGTTGGAGCGGTGCTTGTTGGTTCTGGCTTCATGTGGGCTGTAGTAATGCAATCAGGTCGCGACATTCTATACGGAATTATTATTTGGTTATTTGGAGTTTGCATTATTGTTGTCGGCCTCGATCTCGTGTTTCCATCTACTCAGCAATCAGTTTCTTATACATCAAACGTCCACCAATAAAACGGGCCGCCTTGTTCCGGCAGCCCGTGATATAACTTCGAGCTTCGCTGTCATCTTGAGCGTAGTCGAAAGATGATCAGGGTTCGAGTGAAATTTTACTTTCCTGCCGCCCGCAATGCAAGCTGGCGGTCGAGATACAAGAGCGTGCTCTTGTTGTCGCCGACCATCTTCAGTTGCTCCACAATAGCGCCTGCGGATTTCTCTTCTTCGACCTGCTCGGTGATGAACCACTGTAATTCGATCTGCGCCGCATAGTCGTTCTCTTTTTGTGTCAGCGCATAGAGCTTGTTGATCATGCCGGTGACTTCGCGCTCGTGTTCAAGGGCCTGCTGAAACACATCCAGCGGCGCTTTGAATTTCGCTCCCGGTTGCTCGATGGCTTGCAGCGTCACTTTTCCTTCACGGTCATGGACGTAATCGAAGAGGCGTAGGGCGTGCGCGACTTCCTCGGAATACTGGAGACGCATCCAATGCGCGCACCCGGGTAGATTCATCGCCTGGAAATAGGACGACATCGAGAGATAAAGATATGCGGAGTAAAACTCCTTGCTGATCTGATCGTTGAACGCATTCTGAATTGTCTTGCTGAGCATAACGGGCTCCCTTGCGGATGGTTGTGGATGAACGAAAATTTGGGTTTGCAATTGCGTCTCTTTCACCTTGCTTCTGTAAGTGACCGGGATTCGGCATAGAGGGTTTCCGGTGCGAAGTCCTGTTCGTGTGGCCACTGCACTGTCCCGAAGGCGACCGGGCCTGCTTGAAGTAAGTAATATCGCTCAGTTCAGTGAATATCCCTTTGTCGAGATATGGAGATGCATCGAATACCCGCTCTTCACCATTGGAGAAACGAAGAATGAGTGTATGATCATCGCAAGCAGTTACACTGAGGACATTGATCATGAGACTCCCTCGACAAGTCTAACACAATGAATCAAATGTAATTTATCCACTGTCTATGCGAAATGCAAGCCGGTTGCTTCTTATCCCCGCCGTTTCTACATTGCTGGCACTGAAACAGTAATCCCATCTTCATCCCAATCGTATTGATCTTCCATGCACGACATTACTCTTCTCCGTGATATCGGCCTAGGCATTATCTTCGCTGTGGTTGCAGCGCATGTTGCGCGTGTATTCCGCCAGCCGCTGATACTCGGCTATATTGTCGGTGGGATACTCCTCAGCGGCCAGCTCGGCTTCGGCCTTGTTACGGATGAAGCGAGTATCGAGCTGATCTCGGAGATCGGACTGATTCTCCTCTTGTTTATTATCGGACTGGAGATCAATCTCCGCGAACTTGCCCGCCTCGGCAAGTCGATGTTCATTCTCGGTATCAGTCAGTTTCTCATCAATACGGGCATCGGCATTCTCTTTTTTATGCAGATCGGCTACCACATTGGCGGCGGGGATTTCGATCTGCTCTACCTCGCGATTGTCATGTCGCTCAGTTCCACGCTGATCGTGGTGAAGCTGTTGCGCGATAAGTTTGAATTGAAGTCCGTCTCCGGCAGACTCACACTCGGCGTGCTGATCTTTCAGGATGTCTGGGCAATCCTGTTCATGGCGTTACAACCAAACCTCGCCGATCCGGGTCTGCTGGGAATTGCGAGATCGGTCGGGGGTGGCATCCTGCTTATTGTTGTCGCGTTTGCAGCCAGCCGGTTTATCCTCTCACGGCTCTTTGAGGCATCGGCGCGAAGGCCTGAACTGGTGTTGCTTTCGTCAGTAGCGTGGTGTTTTATCGTTGCAGGCGGGGCGGAGTTTCTTGGATTGTCACGCGAGATGGGTGCGTTGATCGCGGGGATGAGTATTTCCGTGTTCCCGTATGGCGCAGACGTTATCTCGAAGATCACCGGTCTGCGTGATTTCTTTGTGACGTTGTTCTTCGTTTCGCTCGGCATGAAAGTCCCGCTTCCCACATTGGATGTGCTTGGTCAATCCATGCTCATCGTCCTCTTCGTGTTCGCAAGTCGGTTTATGTCCATTGTCCCCATGGTGTACGCACTAAAAGACGGACTGCGTGTTGGCATTATCACCGCACTCAACCTGTCTCAGATCAGCGAGTTCTCGCTTGTCATTCTCGCACTTGGCGTCGGTTATGGGCATGTTGGGGGAGACCTGTCCTCACTCGTGCTCACTTCCATGATCATCACGTCGCTCCTCTCCACGTACATCATCCAATACAATGGTAATATCGCGCGCTTCATGGTGAATATTCTTACACGCATCGGCATCAGGGAGAATGACGTGATCCGGCATGATCAGGTGCCACACATCCACGACCGCGAGATTTTGCTCCTCGGGCATTTCCGTATCGCTCAGGCGGTGTTGGATCTTGTGGAGCAACGCGCACCGCAGCTCAAGGATCGAATAACGCTGGTGGACTACCACGCGCAGCGGGGGAAGGGAGTACTGGATCGGGGATTCCATTGGGAGTATGGCGATCTCGCACATCCTGATTCGCTTGAGCATGTCGGCATTGAGAACGCCCGCCTGATTGTTGTCACTATTTCTGACACGTTCCTCAAGGGAATTGATTCGCGAAGACTTCTTGCCAATATCAGACGACTTGCCCCATCGGCACGCGTCGTTATGGTTGGTGAGGAGAAAATTGATCAAGACGAACTGATGCAACGCGGTGCTGACGAAGTTCTGATTCCGGGAGAGATTACCGGCGAGAAGATTCTGGGATTGCTGCTTGCGCTCGATGACACAGAGAACGACCACCGGGCTTCGGAATGATGAACCGCCGCAACGTGTATATCACAGGCGGTACGGGCTATATCGGTCGACGCCTTATCCCGATACTTATCAACCGTGGTCACGAAGTGAAAGCTCTTGTGCGAAAAGGATCCGAGAGCAAAGTGCCCGCAGGCTGTTCCATAGCAGTCGGGAACGCGTTGGACCGGTCCAGTTTTGCTTATGGCGTTCATCCGGCGGACACGTTCATTCACCTCGTCGGCGTCGCCCATCCTGGTCCGGGAAAATCAAAACAGTTTCGGGAAATCGATCTGGTCTCCATCCGTGAGTCGGTGATCGCGGCAAAGGACGCGGCAGTCTCACATTTCATATATCTCAGTGTTACCCAACCGGCGGATTTCCTGAAGGCGTACGTTGATGTTCGTGTGGAAGGAGAGCGGTTGATTCGTGAGAGTGGAATGAACGCCACGTTCGTGAGGCCGTGGTATGTACTCGGGCCGGGACACCGGTGGCCGTATCTTCTGCTTCCGGCATACTGGGTGATGGAGAGAATACCGGCGACATGCGAGAAGGCAACACACTACGGATTGGTAACGCTACAACAAATGATCAATACCCTGATTCACGCAGTTGAGAATCCGCCTTCAGGGGCGAGGGTAGTGGATGTGAAGGGAATACGTTCTTCGTCTGCACTTTCATTGATATAGCCCAAGCTATCCCTTTCTAACCAAACATCAAAGAGCATCAGAAAAACCAATGTGGATCAAGATTCATGTCCATTTTCTTTTGCCCGTCCAAAAGAAAATGGACGAAAAGAAAAGGACGCCGAAATCGAATCCCACTTGCTGATAGTATTCGTTCCTGGCTGCATACGGTTTCAGCACAACAGCCCAAAACAGTAAACGCTGAAACCGCAAATCCTGTTTGTTTTTCCTCCCACACTGCCATCGATTTCGGGACAGCTCATTTTCAGTGACACACTCATCGCTGTAACTCCAGTTGTCCATTCTGGGCGACCTTCACCCAATAGCCTATCCCAGGATGTAACGTGTCGGACTTGGCATACCCCGATGGTGTGAAAACATAGTAGTCGGAGACAACATTGCCGGCGGGAGTTTGCGCAATGTCATTCGCAGAGACAGGAGATCCGATAGCACCGATGAGATTCCATCCCGTAAGGACTGGAACGATGATGCTGTCGAGTGTGGAACCGGCAACGGGAATACTCTCTTCCGTAGCAAATCTCAGCCAATACCCAGTGCCTTCGTTGAGGGTGGCGGTACTCTGATAGCCACCAGTTCCTGTGTACTTGAACGCAGGAGACACGGCGGAAGGAAATAAAACATTCAGCGAGTCGTTGCCCGGGACGCGAGGCAGTGAAATAATATTCCATCCATTGCCAACATGCACGTTGGTGGTTGGTGCGAAAGGATACAATCGGTTCTGCGGGATGATTTGCCAGGGTTGACTTGGACTTTGCCATGAGAGTCTTGCCACAGCGCCTCCGCCATTCTCATAATATTCCATCTTGATGTCGTAGCGTTGTCCAGAACTGAGGGAAATCGTATCGCTCCATTCCGTTGGCGGTTGGTCAATCCATCGATCAATCAAGAGATCGTTGTTTACCCAGAGCCGCACCCCATCATCCACAACGACATAAAATCTATACGTCTGCGAGAACTCGGGCATCACCTGTCCCGTCCATCGCACCGAAAAATCATCGCTTCCCATTGACGGGTCGGGCGATCCGTTTCCCCAATCGAAATCCACCGCAGGGTCGATACGCGTGAGCAGCGTACCGTTCAGGTTGATGTCGTCGTAATATTCCGCCTTCAACCCTATGGGCGCATCTCCAACAATGATGTACGCATTTCTCTGCTTCACAGCGTTGCCATTTGCGCCGGTGACGACAAGTCGGACAGTGTAAACTCCATCAGCCGTGTATGTATGGGATGGATGTTGTGCAGTGCTTGTTGTACTATCGCCGAATTCCCAATGCCACGCGCCGGGTGACGGGACATTGGAGAGATCAGTGAAATTAACAGTAAGAGGTGCAGCCCCGTAGGTTTCATCCGCCTCAAAATCCGCGCTGCCGACAAATTTGATGCGAAGAACATTTGCTCCCCGGTCAATTGGCGTCATATAATCAATGTCCTTATAGAGATCGGCGAAGTACAATCCGTCCGGCCCTGCCGCGAGTCCTGAAGCCGTGGCCTTTCCTGAACCATTGTACTCGATGAGCGTCGTCGGTCCACTGATGAGTGTCCCCGTCGGCCCCAGCACGAACTCGGATATCCGCTTGCCGAGCGATTGAGGGCCTGACGCCCAGGTCGGCCCGGATTCAGTCACGAACGCATGATCCATTTTGGCCGCAGGGAATTCGCTTCCTCCGAATGTTGATGACTGGATAAATGCGATGTTGACCGGTGCAGTGGAGGGATTCCAATTGTAAATTGCATTGATGGCCATGCTTCCGTCGCTGCCGTTCCAACCATAACTCGATCCTGATGTGATCTTCGCAAACCGATCAACGCTTGGACCGTTCTCAACCTCGTAGTGCTGTCCATCCGATGCGCGCCATGTTCCGCCGAATGGATTCCGCACGCCATACGCGTACACGTAGTCTGTTGCAGTGATGCCGTTGCCCGCGTTATAGAACGGATTGTTGGCCGGTGCCGTGCCGTTGAGGTTCACGCGAAGGATTTTGCCACGGAATGAATTCAGATTGAGCGCAGTGGAGGCGTCGAACCCATCACCCATATGCACGTAGAGCTTTCCGTCCGGTCCGATGGTGAGATTGGAGATGAAGTGTGACTGTCCCTGACTCTCTCCAGGCATATTGAGTATCGTCGTTTGTGTTGCGGCAGTAAGTCCGCCATCCGTGCTCGTGAATCGGACGACTTTCGGATAGTGAGGCCCACTCGGCGGTGTCGCATCATACAGAAGCGCAGCATACACATCGCCGGTGAGTGAATCGACCACGATGCCGGAAAGTCCCTGCTCACCTGAACCCGGAAACGCACCGCCCGGATCAAAGTTTAACAGACTGTCCGCATAGTCACTCACCACGCCATTGCGCCGCACGACTTTGATGATGCCGTAGAGTTCACTCACATAAAAATATGGGTCGTTGGGTTGGTTGCCCGGATTGGGGACGAACGCAATGTTGACCGGCAATTGAAATCCAGTGGCGACAATCTCCACTTTGAATCCTGCTTGCAAAGACACCCACGGTACCGGCGCGCCTTGTGCAAGATCAGAGAAGTCCGGTTCGGTCTGCGATGAGTTGCCGTTGTAGGAACTCCCATTTCTCGACACCCAAAAAAACGCCTGCTGCGATGCGCCGAGGTTGAGGGAGGGAAGATAGATCGTCTGGTCCTGCCCCGCATCGTCGGTGAAGAGGATGTGTGATGGAGAAAGTATCGCGCCCGCGCTTCCCCCGCTGACAACGACACGCACCGGACGGTGATTGGCAAGAGGTCCGGGGTTTGTAATGGCGTTGCTCACACCATCAAGTCCACTGATCTGCAACATTAGTTCGCTACTGCCGGATTCCAGTCTCACTGATGCTGCCGGACTTCCGGGCGTGAGGATGATGGGGGAACTGTTTTCATCGGTGAGTTCAGGTGTTGGTGTATTGCTGACGTCGTCGATCTCCAGTGCATATGTTTGCGATTGCGAGCCGGTGACAAAGCTGCGCGTTGCGTACGGACTCCAGAGCATCGTGTTGTCGCGATGCCGTACACGCAATTCATAGTTTGTGTCATAAAAAAATTCGGTTCTTCCCGCATGGGATCCCCCGAACACACCGTCGCCAAGATGCGTGTGCAGCCTTTCAACTCCCTGAATGCATGCAGTGATCCACACGCGTTCGGATGGCGAGACAGTCCATATTTCCCAGTCGGTGCAGAAGTGCGTGTTCCCTGCATCCGGATCCACCATCGGCAACGTCTCCATGTGTACGTCGGCCGGGTTGACGATCTGTCCGTTTGTCAACGGCTCAGTAATAGTGGGAGTGATGGGAGGAGTTTGGGCGATTGCGAGAATGCTCGCGAAGCACAGCAATGCAATAATGCCACGAAGTCTGGTAATACAAGTGCTCATGGACGAAAAGCTATTGATGGGTAAGTGGATTCAGTAGAGGGATAGGATTTCCCCTTTTCAAGATATGCAGAAGCGGGGAGAATGCAAAGGGGGCAATAGTCTAAACCCCGGAGTAGGACAACCGTCCCCGGTTGTCCGCTGAGCAGGCTGATCTACTACCACGCTTGAAACTTCAACATTGAATCGCTACCATAGGCACACAAAAGAGTCGTGCGTTTCCTCCTCGTCACAGTCTTGAGTCAGCGTATGTCCGTGGTTTCGTTTGTTCTGGATGGCCGTTTGGTGAATATTGATTTCAGCGATTCGCCCTACCAGCCAACCACGACAGTCTTGAACTATCTCCGCAGTCTTCCGGACCACAAAGGCGTGAAGGAAGGTTGTGCTGAAGGAGACTGTGGCGCATGTACTGTAGTGGTAGGTGATGTCGGTTCCGAAAATCGCATCCACTACAAGTCAATCGATTCCTGTCTAGTCTTTCTTCCAATGATCCACGGTCAACACCTTGTTACTGTTGAAAATCTCTCATCGGCTGACGGCGCGCTGCACCCTGTACAGCAGGCAATGGTGGAAACGGGTGGAAGTCAGTGCGGCTTTTGCACACCTGGTATCATCATGTCGCTCTTCTCCCTCTACAAGAATTCCAACCATCCCGATCGTGCCGAGATAGACGATGCGCTGACCGGCAACCTGTGTCGCTGTACCGGCTACAAACCCATCGTGGAAGCCGCAGCAAAATCCTGTGTCCACGGCGGCATGGATCATTTGAATGAACAAGAAGACCACGTTGCTGAGATGCTGAAGTTGATTCCCGCAACGTCATTCCATGGAAAGGCCACGCAACAGGAATATTTCCAGCCGGTCACGTTGAGCGAGGCGCTTGTATTCAAGCAACAGCATCCGGATGCAGTTGTTATCGCTGGTGCGACCGATGTTGCGCTGCGCGTAACGAAGCGTCACGAGCTGTTGAAGACGGTACTTGATCTCTCAGCGCTCGATGAATTGCGACACTATGCCGATGACGCTCAGGCAATGACGCTTGGTGCGGGACTGACATTGACCGAAGTTTCTGAAAAGGCTCGTGAGCCGTTTCCCGCATTGCATTCCATGCTCGCGGTCTTTGGTTCACAGCAGATCCGCAATCTTGCAACACTCGGCGGCAACCTCGGTACTTCGTCGCCGATTGGTGATACTCTTCCCGTGTTGATGGCGTACAATGCGCGGGTGATGTTGGCGGGCACAGCAGGCAACCGTGAGGTTCCGGTCAATGATTACTTCAAGGGATACCGCCAGACGGAACGCCGCGCTGATGAGTTGATCACAGGGGTCATCATCCCCAAACTTCCACCCAATACACTTGTCCGATCGTACAAAGTCTCCAAACGCAAGGACCTCGACATCTCCACCGTGAGTGCCGGTTTTCGTCTCCAGATCAACCCGAGGAACAATGTCGTCGAGTCGATCCGACTTGCCTACGGCGGGATGGCCGAGACGACGAAACGTGCGCGGAAAGTCGAGCAGTTCCTGATTGGCAAGAAGTGGGAGCGGGAATCGATTGAGCAAGCGATGCCGCTGGTCGACACCGAGTTCACACCGATCTCTGATGCGCGCAGTGGGGCGGAGTTCAGGCGCGTTGCGGCGAGGAACCTGCTCTTGAAGTTCTGGCACGACACCAACCATGGGAAGTTTCCGGAGGAACGATGACCTCTTCTCTCCAATACTCCATTACTCCATCACTCCGGCTAGCATTCCATGCGCACTGACACGATCCATAAGCTCGAAGCTGAGGGACTGATTACCGGTGAGCAACGCGCACACCTCACGCGCATCTACGATCGCTCATTGTTCTCCCTCTACTACGAACTGAAAACGATGCTCTACTTCGGCGTGCTGTTCTTTACGACGGGCGTCGGGATACTGGTGTACCAGAACATTGATTCCATCGGCCATCAGGCAATCATCGGCTTTCTCTCGCTGCTGACGTGTGTCTGCTTCTGGCATGCAACACGACAAAAGCCGCCTTACTCGCATGCGGAAGTCAAAAGTCCGGGAATACTCTACGATTATATCCTGTTGCTTGGCTGTCTCTTGTTTGCCACCGTCATCGGATACGTGCAGTATCAGTATTCAATCTTCGGTCAGCAGTGGGGATTGAGCGCCCTGGTTCCGGCGTTGGTGTTTCTCTTCGTCGCGTATTCCTACGATCATCGCGGCGTGCTCTCGCTGGGCATTGCCGGACTTGCTTCGTGGCTTGGGCTCTCGATCTCGCCCGTCGAGTTGATGAAAGAGAATATCTTTGCCACGGACCCGCTGATCGTGACCGGTCTCGGTTTTGGCGCTTTCATATGCGCGGCCGCGCTTATCCTTGATCGTTACGGCATTAAAAAGCACTTCACATTCACCGCACTGAACATCGGCTCGCACATCCTGTTCATTGCCTGTCTTGCTGCACTGTTTACATTCGGCCAGGATTGGATTTACTTCATTCTACTTGTGGCTTGCTGCGCTGCCGGAATCGTGTATGCGCGGAGAGAACAATCATTCATGTTCCTCCTCATCTCCACCGTGTATGGATACATCGGCCTTACCTACATGTTCAGAGATTTCTTCCTGGCGGCGTTTGGTCTGTACTTCTATTTCATTGCGTCGTGCGGAGCGATTATCTATTTCGTTTTCAATTATAAGAAGTTCCTGGGACGGCCGTGATCGCTTACAACACAGAATGGCTCGATGCCCTTAAGACCTCGCGCGAAGCAAAGCAATGGCGCGCAAGCAGCATCATATCCGACGGCCAGTATGCCGCCATCAAGGCGAAATTCACCACACCGCTCTACACGCCCAATCTCTTCATCCGGATTGCTCTGTTCATTTTCTCGTATATCGCCCTGAGCGGGTTTTCCGGCATGGTATTTCTGTTCGTTACCCTGATTGGCGAACGCGGGCTTGGCGTCGTCGGTATTCTTGTGGGAATTGCGTTGTCCGTGGTTCTCGAACTCCTCGTCAAGCACCGTCATTTGTACAAGGCCGGTATTGACGATGCGCTGCTGTACGCATCGCTCGGGTTTACCATCGGTGGTGCGGTGTGGCTTTACCTGGACATGGTTGCAGGAACAACGCTCTGGGTTATTCCATGGCTCATAGCTTTCCCGTTCCTCGTCTGGGGCGTTGTGCGGTTTACCGACCGTCTGGTAGCCGCTGCCGCGTACATCTGTGTGCTGGGAATTGTCTTCACACCGTTGCTTGAGGGTGGCCCGGTCGGGAAGTCAATCCTGCCGTTTTCCGCGATGGCTGTAGCTATCATTGCTTACGTTCTCGCCCGCAAGTATAAAGACCAGGAACCGTTGCATCCATACGAGGATTGTCTGTACATCGTGGAGCTTCTCGCTCTTGCAACATTCTATGCCGCGGGGAATTACTACGTTGTTCGCGAGCTGAACCAGGTGTTGATGAATACAACGATTGCTGAGGGTGAGGATATTCCCCTGGCGTTCCTGTTCTATGCGCTCACCGCCCTCACGCCTGTTGCGTACATTGTGCGAGGGTTGATGATCCGTGATCATCTCCTGCTGCGCACCGGCTTGATTGCCGCGGTGCTCTCCGTGCTGACGTTCAGATATTATTTCCATGTCGTACCGCCGGAGGTTGCACTCACAGTCGCCGGAGTTGTGCTCTTCGTGTTGGCGATTGCGGCAACGCGGCATTTGCGGACCCGGCGCGATGGTTACACCGACAAACATCTGTTGCATGAGAAACTCAAAGGTCTCGATGCCGAAGCACTGCTGGTTGCTCATTCGCTCGGCGCTTCTCCTCAGGTTCAGCCTGTGGAGAAGAAATTTGAAGGCGGAGGAGGAGAATTTGGCGGTGGTGGAGCGGGGGGAGGGTGGTAGATCGCAAAAAAAGCTGCCCAATGGCCTCCAGGGATGTTATCCTGAGACCTGCTCTTGTTTTCAGGGTCGCCCGCCTGCCTCTATGTATTCGTCGAGGCGGGCAGGAAGAATCTGATTGAGAGGGGAAAGGGATTGTTTGTTGCTCAAAAATCCGAGACAGCGTCTCAGAAATCACATAAACACGGATACTGGTTATGGATGTTCCTAAAGCAAACCCCTTAGCAAATATTGATATGGACTACCTTCATAGACTTCAAGACGCAGAAAAAGAATCTTGGTACTCTCACTGGAATGCTTTGTTGACTTTTAATGGGATACTGTTGGCTGCATTTTCGTTGATTGGTGTTGTAGGAAAAGGGAACAAGTTGGTACTGTTATCTCTTCTTGCTTGTTCGATTCTATCATCCTTTTTGATAATTTGGAATTTTATCAGTCTTGGTAATTTGTATGGAGAGATTAAAGAGTACTATTTGAAGAGACCATCCAAATCTACCCAAGACGATAAGAATCAGCGCAGGCAAAAAATGGTGTCGCAATCAAAATGGCGAAAGGGACGTACTCGAATTGCGCAGGTCCTGATTGTTGCTGAGTGTATTATGCTATTTGTATTCATTCTAACGCTTCCATAGAGGTGTGCATGACGCGTAACGCAATATCAATGAAGGCATTGAACAAGGATCTTATCCCACTTGCTATATCCTTGACCATCATTATAGGCTGCAAATCAGATTCGACTGATCCGGCCCCTCCAGACACGGTACCACCAACAGTATCGATTCCGATACCGACAAACAATTCAACTGTTACGGACTCCATACTAGTATCGGCAATCGCATCAGATAATGTTGGTGTAGAGAAAGTTGAGTTTTATATTGATGGCGAACTCAGAAGCACTCGATCAACTGTTCCTTGGCAATACAACTGGGTTGTGCAAGACCTATCAGGGAATTCTATCCACACTATTCTTGCGAAGGCGTATGACGCTGCCCAAAATGTCGGTTCATCTGCGACGGTAAATGTTACTGTCAATAGAACCGTGCAGGCTCTACAATTCAATGGATCAACTGACTATGTCAGACTCCCATCATCGGCATCGTTAACTTCATTTTCCAATCAAATTACAATCGAAACCTGGGTACAAATTGTATCCTATGGAAGTGGAGGGCAGATAATTGCGTCAGGAAATGAGAATGAATATGCCCTTGCTGTGAAGTCAGATGGCAGGTTAGCCGTTACCATGGTGTTTATCAATCCTCAGGCTAATCACGAATTCATAGGGAAAACAGTGCTGGGATTGAGCACTTGGTACCATGTCGCTTTCACTTATAACGGTTCGATTGAATCTATTTTAATCAATGGTATTGTCGATACATCATTCTCATCTTCTGGTGCCATAAACAGTTCTCAATATGATGAGAACATCTCAATTGGTGCTTATAGCTACAATAATCACGCGTTGCATAGTACATTTCTAAGCGGTATCCTTGACGAACTTCGGATATGGGATGTCAGTCGTTCG
>JBJXHC010000125.1:0-17839 GCA_046160825.1 Bacteroidota bacterium
AGAATACGGTCCACAGTTGCGCGAGAAGCAGAAGGTCCGTCGTATGTACGGACTGATGGAAACGCAGTTCCGTAACTACTTTTCCAAGGCCCTCCAGCAAACGGGTCGCACGGGTGAGACACTGGTGAAGATGCTCGAACGGCGCTTCGACAATGTCGTCTATCGCATGGGCTTTGCTCCATCAAGGAAGGCGGCTCGACAGTTGATCACACACGGCCATTTTATGATCAACAACAAGCCGGTTGATGTGCCATCGTATCTCTTGCGTGCCGGCGATCTTGTCCAGGTGCGGGAAAAGAGCAAGCGCATGGATGTTCTTCATTCATCAATGAAGAGAATGAAGGATGCGTCGATGTTACCGTGGTTGAGCCTTGACAAGGCTTCCATGTCCGGGACATTTTTGAATGTGCCCGAGCGGGCGGATATTCCGCTCAACGCAAACGAACAGCTTATCGTCGAGCTTTACTCGAAATAAGCGGCGCCGTAGAACAGACTTTGCAGGAGAAGAGGATAAGGTGACTATGACTACAGCAACCATACAGATGCCGGAGAAGGTACATCTCGATGACGCAACGTATTCCAATACGTTCGGCAAGTTCATCGTGCAGCCGCTCGAAAAAGGCTTTGGTGTAACCATCGGGAACGCAATGCGTCGTGTATTGCTCTCCTCTCTGCCGGGCTACGCCATTACGGCCTTCCGGGTGGAGGGTGTACAACATGAATTTTCCACAATTCCCGGTGTTGTAGAAGATGTTCCGGATATGATATTAAACCTGAAACAGGTAAGGATGAAAATGGTCAATAAGAAGACCACACGCATCCTCATACCGCTCAAGGGTCCAATGACTCTTACCGCCGGTGAAATCCAGAAGGCCTCACCGGACGTTGAAATACTCAATCCGTCTCTGCATATCGCTACATTGAATACAGATGCGAACTTCGAACTTGATCTGCGTATCGGCCGCGGCATTGGATATGTCGTCGCGGAAGAGAACAAAACGGCGGATCAAACTCTTGGTGTAATTGTTATCGACTCGATTTTCAGTCCCGTCAGGAATGTGCGCTATTTTGTGGAAACAACACGTGTCGGTCAGCAGACAGACTATGAGAAGCTGACCATTGAGATTGACACCGATGGCTCCATTACCCCGGATGACGCTCTCGCGTATGCCGGGAAGATTCTTCGAGACCACATTCAGTTGTTCATCAATTTTGATCTTGAGCCGGAAGCGGAAAAATTCGAAGCAGAGCAAGATGTTGAATTCCAGCGTGTCCGCAAAGTGTTGTTGACGCCGGTCGAAGAGCTGGAACTGTCCGTCCGCTCCCATAACTGTTTGCGTGCAGCGAACATCAAAACTATTGCCGATCTTGTGCGCCGCGATGAAGCAGAGTTGCTGAAGTTCCGCAACTTTGGCCGCAAATCGCTCGCCGAGTTGTCGGAGATCATCGAAGCGGAGAAGCTCTCATTCGGTATGGATGTGAGCAAGTATTTGAAGGACGGCGAATAAGCGCCTCCAACCGGTTTATTTCAGTAATACTGGAACGTTATCATGCGACATCGCAAAGCAGGTAGAAAACTCAAGCGGACGTCAAGTCATCGGCGGGCACTTCTTGCAGCACTCTCCACGGAATTGCTTCGGCACAAGCGCATCACCACGACAGTGATCAAGGCAAAGGAAACGCGTATGGTGGTCGAAAAGATCATTACGCGTGCGAAGAACGCCATCGGTAACACCGATGCTCCCGCCGTTGCTCTGCATGCGCGCCGCGAAGTTGGCCGGCTGATTAAAGATCGCGCCGTGATCAAGGAACTCTTCTCGGCGATCGTAGAGAAGGTTGCTCAGCGTTCAGGCGGATATACCCGCATCGTAAAACTCGGACAGCGTCAGGGAGATGGTGCGGAGATGGCTGTGATTGAATTGGTGGATTTCAACACAGGTCAGGATCAAGCCGAGAAGCCTGCCGAAAAGGAAACAAAGTCCGCGAAGCCCAAGAAGGCAGCCTCACCGAAGAAGCCGCAGGCCGCCGCAGGCGAATCAAAGTCCAAGAAGAAGGGCGCTGACGAAGACTCTACCAAGAAAGAGTCCCGTTAATCGGGACTTTTTCTTTTCCTTCAACGCCCGCCGGGTTGTTGAAGGTGTGCATCCGGGGCAATGAGAAACCTGCCTTCCCGGGCGGCTCATTTGTAGTGGATTCAGGTGTATGAAAGTGACCTCAGCAGAATTTGTTATCGGTGCTGCATCGTTGCGCCAACTCCCGAAAGAATCGAAGAAGGAGGTGGCGTTCCTCGGACGTTCCAACGTCGGCAAATCCTCACTTATCAATAAACTTTGCGGGCGCAAGGCTCTTGCTCGCTCCTCATCCGAACCCGGTAAAACCCGCGAACTTAATTACTACCTCATCAACGACGCATTCTACTTTGTCGATCTCCCTGGTTATGGTTATGCGAAGGTCCCCGAACAGATCCGTTCAAGTTGGGGAACGCTGATCGAACAATATCTAAAAAACAGGGAACAACTCGCCCTCGTTGTACAATTGATCGATGCACGCCACGAGCCGACAGCCCTCGACATGATGATGGTAGGGTGGCTGGACTACTACGAGATTCCGTTTGTTGTTGCCCTGACAAAGGCAGACAAACTTCCCCAAAGCAAGATCGCATCGTACCTGAGTGTCGCGAAGACGTACTTCGTTGCGAACTCCCACTGCAAGGATGTCGTCCCATTCTCTTCGATAACCGGCGACGGCAAATCAGAAGTGTGGCGTGTGATTTCCTCTCATATCAGTTAATCATCCTCAAGCAACAGGAGGGTGTCATTCCCGTAAATCGTATTCCCATATTCCCTTGAAAGTGAGCAGAACTCAATGAAAAAGCGACTCTTCACGCCGGGCCCCACTCCGGTTCCGGAAAGCGTTATGCTGAGAATGGCTGAACCGATTATCCATCACCGGAACCCCGAGTTCCAGGAAATTCTCACACGCGTCCACCAGGATCTGAAATACGTATTTCAAACCACGCAGCCTGTGTTGACACTGACCTGCTCAGGAACTGGTGGTGTTGAAGCAACGTTCGTGAGCCTGTTTTCACCGGGTGATACAATCATTGCGGTCAACGGTGGAAAATTCGGTGAACGATGGGTGAAGATGCCGCAAGCGTTTGGGCTGAATGTGGTTGAAGTAAAGGTACCCTGGGGCAAGTCGATTCAAGCAGATCAATTGCAGGAGGTGCTGAAAAAAACGCCCACCGCAAAAGCTGTCTACCTGACACACAGCGAAACCTCCACCGGAACGGCAACCGACGTAAAGACGATGGCGCAAATTATCCGTCAACACTCAGATGCGCTTGTGTGTGTGGATGGCATTACGGCCGTGGGTGCACACGAGATGCGCTTCGACGAATGGGGCATTGATGTGTGTGTGACCGGATCACAGAAGGGATTGATGATTCCTCCTGGACTTGCATTCGTTGCCGTGAGTGCTCGCGCAATCAAGGCAATGGAAACCGCAAAATTGCCCAAGTACTATTTTGACCTGCGCAAAGCGCTCAAGTCTCATGAAAAAAATGATACCCCATGGACTCCCGCCGTCTCGCTGATCATCGGGTTGGATGTGGCTTTACAGATGATCAGAGCCGAGGGGATCGAAAATATTTGGGTGAGACACAAACGACTTGCCACCGCATTGCGCCACGGATTCGAAGCGATGGGAATGAAAATGTTCTCTGATTCTCCCTCGTATGCCGTAACGCCTGTCTGGGTGCCGGAGGGTGTAGAGTGGAAGGCATTCAACAAGACATTGAAGATGGACAATGGGATTACAATAGCCGGAGGACAGGATGAGTACACGGGGAAGATTTTCCGTGTATCGCACCTCGGCTATTATGATGATCTTGATATGATCACTGTGATAGCAGCAATCGAACGAACACTGATGAAGCAGGGCTTTGCCTTTACCGTGGGATCGGGGATAGCGGCAACACATAAAGCCCTTGCTGAATAAGGAATGATCATGAAAATACTTGTGAGTGATAGTTTGGAGCAGAGTTGTATTGATATCCTTTCGGCCGAAGGATACCTCGTTGACAATAAGCCTGGTATCTCTGTCGATGAGCTGAAAAAGATCATTCCCGAATATGACGGTCTGGTTGTTAGAAGTGCCACGAAAGTGACGGAAGAAATTATCTCTCTTGCGACGACGCTCAAGGTTATCGGGCGGGCTGGTACAGGGGTTGACAATATCGACGTCGAAGCAGCCACGCGCCGCGGCATCCTTGTCATGAATACGCCCGGCGGAAACACTGTTTCCACTGCCGAACACACAGTTTCCATGATGCTGGCTCTGGCTCGCAACATTCCCCAAGCCCACATGACTTTGGTGCAGGGAAAATGGGATCGGAAAAAGTTTACCGGCACGGAGGTCTTCGAAAAAACAATTGGGGTTATCGGTTTGGGCAAAATTGGTCGCGAAGTTGCCCAGCGTTGTCAGGGACTGGGTATGCGCGTCATCGGTTTTGACCCTGTCCTCAGCGCCGATGTGGCAAACAAGTCGAATATCGAATTTGTCTCGCTGGAGGAGCTTTACAGGCGGAGTGATTTTATCACCGTTCACACTCCACTGACCGCCGAAACAAAGGCACTCCTGAATAAGGAAACCATGGCGATGTGCAAACGCGGGGTACGACTGATCAACTGTGCTCGTGGAGGCATTATTGAAGAACGTGCGCTCCTGGAGGCGCTCACAACAGGACATGTTGCCGGTGTCGCTCTCGATGTTTTTGAAGTGGAACCGCCCAAGGACAATCCACTGCTTTCCCATGCGGGCGTTGTCGCAACTCCTCACCTTGGCGCATCCACCGAAGAAGCGCAGGAGAAGGTTGCCATCCAGATCGCGCATCAGATTGTTGATGCATTGAAGTCACGTGGATACTCCGGCGTTGTTAACAGCGCAGCGATTCAGATGACGTTGAGGGATGAAGTGAAGCCCTTCGTTGCGCTCGCGGAAAAAATGGGAAGTTTTATCGCGCAAACGATTGCCGGCAAGCTCACCGCACTGACCATCTCCGGATACGGTGAAACGGTTTCTTCGTCACTGCCTCTTCTTAAGGCCTCAGTGATCAAAGGCGTGCTCTCACACGTCATGTCCGAGCCGGTGAACATTATCAATGCACCGTTCCTTGCCGAGGAAATCGGATTGACAGTAGGCGAATCCCATACAACGGAAAAGGAAGACTTCTCGAATGTTCTGCGGATCAGTTATTCAGGCAGCGGGGCACCACGAACAATCTCAGGGACGGTGTTCGGGTCATCCACACCCCGTTTTGTTCAATTGGATGGATTTCGATTCGAGGTAAGGCCAGAAGGCGATCTTCTCGTCTATTACAATACCGACAGGCCCGGTATGCTGGCAAAAGTTGGTGCCGTCCTCGCGAAGCATGGTGTAAACATCGCCGGCGTCTCGCTGGGCCGGACCGCTATAGGCGCTAACGCACTTACTGTTATGAACATAGACAATGAGATTCCCTCAAGTGCCACCCAGGAACTTCGCAGTCTTGAGGGTGTAGCGGATCTCCGACTTGTCCGGTTGGGTTAGTGGATTCCTTCCGTTGAACCGACCGAACTCATTATTTCTGATAGATTACTTGACAAAGAGCACCTTGATATTTATATTCATCCTGAGTTTTGATACCTCAACCACACTGCCATTGTAAGGAGGTGATGATCCCCGGGGGTAATTGATACGGCTTTCCAAAAACACCATACCAAAAATGCGAGTCGGCTTGCAGACATTAGCAGTCGGTTCTGCTTCCAACTCAAGTCTCACGTATACTCACCATCAATTTCGAGCACCTGAGTAAGGTAGGCGTTACGCCTAGAAGAAGAGGTAACACTCTTGTTTCGATTACATCAGTGTGTGAGTAGTCCATTAGCAACGCGATGCATTTACTGTCCGACAGGTTATGCGTATGTATCTGGTTGCACCAAAGTACTCCAATGATGCTTGCACCGAATATATTGTATCTGCCCGGCCGAACGATTTGTCGGGTGTCCACCCGCGTCTAACAACAAAGCAAGGAGACTCATCAATGTATTTCAAGAAAATTTTTCTGCCAATCGGCCTGTTGATGATCGGCATGGTCTGGGGGGCGTGTGTTGACATTCCGGACGGACCGTCGACGAATACCAACCCGGATTTTCGATCAGAGGTCCGATTCATTAACGCAATGCCTGCCAGCGCCGGCGATAATGTCATAGTCGACGGTTCGTCCGTCGGCAGTATCGGGTTCCTCGCAAGCACGGCATACGCCAATGTTGCTTCGGGCACCCGGTCCGTGGCCCTTGGAGGATCACCAGTACAGACGGTTTCGTTCGTCTCTGAAAAGCAGGCCAGCCTTGTGTTTTATCCTGCGGCAGGCGCTTTGACTTACTTGACCCTGTATGAGGGCGATAAGGACAAGAACAACGGAAGAGCCGGAGTGGCTCTGTTAAGGTTCATCAATGTGTCCGACGCTTCCATTGAAGGTGTAGCCATTCACAGCGATTCCGCTACAGGTCCGCTGCTTGCCACCGCCGCTTTCGGTGTTGCATCCGGATATATTGAGGTGGACCCCGCCACATTCCAGATTTTTGCTGAGTCTCCCTTGCACGGGGTTGCATCGGTCCCGTCGGCAGCATATGAAGACGGGAAGGTCTATACCTTCGTTGTGGCGGGCGAGGGTTCGGGCATGCAGGTTCTCGCATTGCCGGACCGCCAGATTGCCGGTCCTCCGGTTGGCAAGACAACGACCGTGGGAGCGAGAAAATAATGAATGTACTTGATGCTACAACATCGAACAACACGCCTCAATCACAGGAGGATGTCATGCGTGCAAAACCGATTATTCTTCTCATTGCTCTTCTCCTTCTGCCAGGCTTGCTGCTGGCCGCCGGAAAGATCAAGGGAAAGGTAGTGGATAAGGAGAGCAAAGAAGCTCTCGTAGGTGCAAACGTCGCAGTGGAAGGAACAAGTTTCGGTGCAGCAACAGACGTGGATGGAGAGTATCTCATCCTCAATGCTCCGGCCGGGACACACACTGTAAAGGCAACATTTATTGGATATGGTACGGTGACGGTCTCCAATGTCCGCGTCAGTAATGACCTTACGACGGAGTTGAATTTCACGCTCTCTTCGGAGGCGGTAACTATTGGAGGCATTGATATTATTGCAGAGCGGCCGCTTGTCAACAAAAGCGCGACCAATGCTGTGCGCCTGGTGAGTGGTGATGACCTCGCCAACATTCCGGTGCGTGGCATTGCATCGGTTGTTGCTTTGCAGGCTGGTATTGTCGAGCAGGGAGGCCAGATCTTCATTCGTGGCGGACGTCAGGATGAGGTCGGGTATTACATTGATGGTGCCGACTCACGTGATGCAAGAAATGGTCGATCCCTCGTTGCCATTGTTCCTGAAGCCTTGGAAGAATTTCAGGTCCAGGCCGGCGGGTACAACGCGGAGTATGGAGGAGCGAATGCAGGTATTGTTCGCCAGCAGTTGAGAACAGGAACGAGCGACTATCGAGCGTCGCTTCGAGTTGAAACGGATAACTTTGCCGCCGGGGGAGAAGAATTCCTCGGAGGATATTCCTATGGTTACAGTGACTATGCTGCAACATTCGGCGGACCGATTGTTGGAGACAAGATAAAGTTCTTCCTTGCAGGTCAGAATACCTTCCAGGGAGATCCGACCGCTGCATGGTGGGATCCGGTGATATTTAATAATCTTGCAGAAGATGCAGCAGGCAGCAATTTCAACCCCAACACAGGGGTACCCGATACGATCAACATTAACATACCTGGTGGCAAGGTTCCTGGCCGCAAGTTGGAGTACTGGGCAGGAAATGGAACCGTGACATTTGACTACAATCCGATCATCGTTCGTCTCAGCGCATCCATGAATCTCACGAAAACGCTGTTCAACACGACACCGATCCGCAACATCCTGAATACTTCTCGCATTCCGAAACAGGATGAGAGTAGCGGATTGTTCAGTGCGAAGATGACGCATTTCGTCCAACCCACAACTTTTTATGATTTAACTTTGAGCTATCAGGATAATCGTTTCAAAAGATACGATCCATACTTCGAGGATGACTATCTTGCGTACGGCGATAGTGTCGCCAACTATGGGATGGGAATACAATTCTTTGAGCGTTTTCTTTCTCCGCAAGATGTGCGCGTCAGCGGTTTTCCTTTCACGCGGCCGGGAAGCTTGAATCTCAATGGTGGTGCGACGGTAAATTATCAAAAGCGGAAACAGAACTACATGAGTGGTGCATTGGATATCACACACCAGATGCAGAGTCATGAGTTCAAGGGTGGCTTCTCCTACCAACAGTACACGATCCGTAACTACAGCATCGGACGTCTTGAGGCATTGTTCGGCACGCTGTACTCAAATCCTGATGCCGCCCGCAACGGTGGCGATGAGCTTGATGCCTTCTTCCGCATTGGAGGCCTCCCGAATAACTACGGTTATGACGTCTACGGCAACGAAGTTGATGGCGATGGAGTGGATGGTCCGAGAAAACCAACGTACATCTCGGCATACCTGCAGGACAAGTTTGAGCTCAACGACCTCGTGGTGAATTTCGGACTGAGGTTCGATTCGTTTGATAACGACGACTTCGAATTCGTCGACGATGCGAATCCGCCATTTGATCAGCAGACTTTTAATATTCTTGAGTCCGGCGTAAAGAAGACCGAGCCGTTTAAGACTGTCAGTCCACGGTTGGGCTTCTCATTCCCTGTAACAGATCGAACAGTGTTCCATGTTCAATATGGAAAGTTCGTACAGGCGCCACAGCTCAATGCCATCTACCAAAGCGCGTCGCAGTATGCGCTTGCATTCTCCGGTCGCAATTTCATCTCCGTTCCTGTTGGCACCGGTTTGGAGCCTGAGCGAACAACGCAATATGAGATCGGATTTACACAGCAGTTTACGGATTTTGCGGCCTTTGATATTACGGCATTCTACAAGGACATCAAGGGACAAATTCAAATCGATAAAGTGACGGCGCTGCCCGCATCCTACAATGTTCTTCAGAACGGCGATTATGCCACGACGAAGGGTGTTGAATTAAGCCTTAGGATCCGACGCACAAACCGCGTACAGGCTTTTGTGAATTACACTCTCTCTGATGCCCAGGGAACAGGATCAAGCCTGACATCGGCCGTGTCATCGGTCGAAGCCGGTCCCATCCGTCCTCTACTTATTGCGCCTCTGACGTTTAATCAGACTCATCGCGGCACAGTTAATCTCGACTATCGGTTTGCCGAGAATGATGGCGGACCGGTTCTGGAGCGGCTCGGTGCCAACATGTTGTTCACCTTCAACAGTGGTCATGCGTTCACAAAAGCCCAGTCTAACAGCGCTGGAGGTCAGCGTGGACCGGAAGAAGGCGGCATACTTGCAGACGATGATCCGCGTACGCGCAGGCCGGAAGGCTCGGTCAACTCCGAAACCACGCCTTGGGTGTTCCAAGTCGATCTGAAAGTTGACAAGACCTTCTCCATAGCGGATATGTTCGATGTAAACGTGTACGTGTATGTTCTAAATCTGCTGAACACGCAGAATGTTTTGAATGTGTATTCCCGGTCAGGCAGCGCATACGATGATGGATTCCTTTCAAATCCGTCACTGAGCCAAAACATTGTTGCTGCGAACGGACCACAGTACGTCGAGCTCTATCGTGCAATCAACCTGAACAACAGGCAGCACTACTGGCAGAATCAATTGAATAATGCCAACCCGTTGCAGGGAGGCGATCTTTTCAATACACCGCGCCAGATCAGGGTCGGTCTCAACATCGTGTACTAGGAATCAGTTATCGTGACACGAATTCAACATTCTCTACACACTATTCGGACGCATGCCATGAAAAAAATAATCTTTCTGTTCGGCATTTTTTTAGTCCTGCTCGCCACGCTGAGTGACTTGGCGTGGTCGGCAGACCGGAGGCAGGGGGTGAGTCACCAACCCACTGGCTTGTACAAGATAGACGGGACTCCGATTTCCACACTCATCAACACCAATAACGTCGCAGGGTGGATCAGGAATGACGGGTGGTCGGCCAGAATTCCCTCCTCCGGGAATTCCGGTGTCTTTTTCCCCCGAGGTACCGCCGCTGCAATTTTTCAGGACGGCATCGTGTGGGGCGGTAACGTGAACGATGGCGGCTCACAGGTTCTTCGTGTTGGTGGGCAGACCTATCAGATTGGAACCATTGGAGGAAGAATTATTTCCCCCGGTGTTGCTGCTGACCCCAACGCCCCCGACGTCCGCATCTATCGTATCCGTCGCGACTATGCAACAGCGGATCTCCGGCGTGATGCCGCTGAGGTACTCGAGAAAGGCCTCAACGCCGTTTCCGATGGCGACATCGCCGGTTTGAGAGCCCAGTATCAAACTGATTGGAATGAATGGCCTGCAGATCAGGGCGCTCCGTATTATGATCGTGATCTTGACGGATCATACAATCCGGCAGTTGATGAGCCCGGGGTTGCGGATGCCGATCAAGTGATTTGGTTCGTGTGCAACGATCTCAACGCCGGCCTTACAAACGCACTCTATGGTTCGAATCCCATCGGCTTTGAACTTCAGGTAACCCTTTGGGGATATGATCGGACAGACCCTCTGGCGAATGTGTATTTCAAAAAATTCACCTTCATCTACAAGGGAACGGCAACAACACCGCCGAATGCAACCATAACCGACATGTACGTAGGTCAGTGGTCAGACCCCGACATGGGCGATGCAGGTGATGACTACTCGGGATGCGATACCACCTTGAGCTTGGGCTACGTGTATAATGGTGACGCTTCAGATAATGACTATGCGGCGTTCGGGCTTGTTCCTCCGGCAGTTGGCTATGACTTCCTCCAGGGACCGATTGTTGATGGTGCGCCCACAGACAGCGCCGTGTTTGGATTGAAACGTGTGTATGGAAAGCGCAACCTTCCCATGACGGCTGCCTTCTATTTTGCTGCTGGTGGGACGTTTAGCGATCCGCCATTTTCCCGACAAGGCAGCATCCAGTGGTACAATCTTCTCCGCGGATTGACGCCGATTGACGGAACGGAGTTTATACACCCACAAACCCCTGGCGAACCGTCGCGGTTCTGGCTTGATGGTGATCCGACGACTGGGAGCGGTAGGATTGACGGATTCATAGATGCGCCGGGAGATCGACGTCTCGGTGTGTGTTCGGGTCCGTTTACGATGGCCCTCGGTGACACACAGGAAATCGTTATTGGCGTGGTTGCCGGGATTGGCTCAGACAGATTTTCCAGCATCACCTCAATGAAGAACAATGACATCGCCGTGCAGAGCGCGTACGATGCTTTGTTTGACCTTCCCAAGGCGCCACCTGCGCCCGTGGTTCGTATCGTTGAGGGAGACGAACAGATCGTGTTGGACTGGTCTTTTAGTCCAAACGATGTGAATGCTACAGAGCTCTTTGATGCAAAGGGATATACATTCCAAGGCTACAATCTCTATCAAGTGCAATCCCCATCCACACAGATTCCTCTTGCGTCTGACAAGCGCGATTTGGATGGCCTTGCGGATGTGAAATTGCTTGCTACGTATGATAGGGTGGACGCGATCCGGACAATTGTTGATAATTCTTTTGATCCGGGTCTTGGCATTGTTGTGCAGATTGTACGGCAAAGAGGTACAGACTCCGGTGTCCGGCGTATTGTGGAGATTGAACAGGATGCTATTCGTCAAGCCCCACTTGTAAACGGACAGCGATATTATTTTGCGGTCACCGCCTATGGGTATAATCCAAGCGATCAGGCTCTTACCCATGCCTTGGAATCAACACCAGCGATAATCACAGTCATTCCACGGTCTGCCAACCCAGGTATCCGGCAGCAGTCGGTTTTTGGCGACACCATCACAACAGTCGTCCATGACGGCCCGAGCGATGGATTTGTTGTACCGATCGTGGTTGACCCGCAGAGAATCTCAGGACACACATACACCGTGACCTTTGATCTTGACACAACCAGTGGCGAAACCTTTTGGAAAGTGGATGACGTAACAGCTGGTGAAGTAAAGCTTTCGGCGCAGGCAAACCAATCGGGGGACGAAAGCTACCATACCGTGGACGGAATGCAGATTAAAGTCTTTGGGGCACCCAATGATCTTAAGGACCTGCAGCACGTGGCGGGGCCGACAGGTGCAATTGATCCTCCAACGTATGGAGCATTTGCTTTCAACGGCTGGGGTTTCCCAACCACTCTCGTCGGTCCAACAGGTCCAAACAATCCCAATGCACTTGTTGATCGTCCCGAAGCAGATTGGGGTGGCGGACAGTGGGGCATACACACGGGTGGAGCGGGTGCAGCTGGAGACGAGTCGTATCTGGGAAGATTTGTCCCACGCGTTTTCCGCGGCGACAACTTTGACCGGTTCGTTCCATTTGATTTTGAACTCCGGTTTACGGCGGCGGGTGGAAGAGCCTGGCTGGCGTTTACATCTGAAAACGTGATTGATGTTCCATTTGAGATTTGGAATATTGGAATCAACACACCGAATGACCCCTCCGATGACTATCAGATGATTCCGTGGCTTAATGATGCGGATGGGAATGAGGCATTCAACCTTCAACAGGTCGACCATGCTCTCTCCGGTGGCAATAATGATCCGTACACGGATTGGATCTACTGGTATCAGCCAACTAACACGGCACCCGGCTCGGGCGGCTACCAAACAGAGTTTGTCGCTTTTGGGGCAGGCTATGATGGTACAGACGGTGCAGGGAATGATCATCACGAGGTTATGGCAAGAGTGGTTCTTGCGAACTGGAATGGTGGAAGCGTCAGTGATCCAAGCTGGCCCGCAAATGCGAACTCCATCATGCCTGGAACTGGCAACATCATTCGGATCTTCAGCACAAAGCCCAACCAACCCGGCGGCGGCGGCGATACGTTCACAATTAACACCGCCAGTTACGCTGCGACATACAGCGCTGAGGTCGCAAAAGCCGACATTAGTGCGATTAATGTGTTCCCGAACCCGTACTATGGATTCAATCGGGCAGAGACCACACGTTTCCAACGTTTCGTAACGTTCAATCATCTGCCGCAGAAGGCAGAGGTGCGTATCTTCAATCTTGCCGGCGCACTTGTCAAGTCGATTGCCAAGGATGATGGGACTCAGTTCTTGAATTGGGATCTTTCGAACCATGGTGGACTTCCGGTGGCAAGCGGTCTGTACATTGCGTACTTGACCTTGAAGGATGCCGCGGGAGTTGACTTGGGAACGAAGACACTGAAACTGGTGATCATCCAGGAACAACAATACCTGGACAATTTCTAATCGCGTCATGCATCAGTCACGAACTGAATCGACACAATCTTTGAAAAAGGAGCAGGAAATGAAACAGCCAGCACGTACGATGAGCATCATCGCCTTGGCGTTTCTTGTCCTTGTATCGACTGTCTATACGACGGCGTATGCAGGAGGCGAGAATCGCGTCGGCACAAATGCCGCCTCGGAACTGTTGATCCCGGTCGGTGCACGGGAAATAGCGATGGGCGGATCATCCATAGCAACAACGAGTGGTATCGAAGCCATCTTCTGGAATCCGGCAGGACTTGCCCGGGCAGAACGAAGCACGAACGCAATGTTTTCCCATATGAATTACATTGCCGACATTGGCGTCGAATATGTCGCCGTGAGTGCAGCGTTTGAAGGATTTGGTACACTCGGCTTCAGTTTGAAATCTCTTTCCATCGGCGATATCAACGTGACAACCGAAGATTCACCCGATGGCAACGGCCAATTGATGAGCCCCACGGTGGTGAACGTTGGTCTCACCTATTCGCGCCTGTTGACGGATCAGATTTCAGTGGGGTCCACACTCACACTGATCTCCAACAGGTTTGACCGTGTTGCGGCAAACGGGTTCTCCTTCAGTGCCGGTGTTCAGTATACCGGTATCGGCGGCGTCAATGGATTGAGCCTTGGTGTCGCGGTCAAGCACATCGGCCCTCAAATGAAATTCGAGGGAGATGGTCTCTTGCGTCAGGGTAATGTGAACGATGTTCTCCGCCCCGGTTCGTTTTATCGAGTAACGGCTGCTTCCTTTGAACTTCCGTCCACGATTGAGCTGGGACTCGGTTATGAGATCAATGTTGGCGAACAAAATTCGCTCAATGTTGCTGGTGTTTTCCAGAACAATAACTTTTCGTCCGATGAATACAAGCTCGGCGTGGAATATGGTTATGAGGATATGTTCTTCCTTCGCGGTGGATACGATGTGGCCGAAAGCAAGGAAAACAGTCAGATTGCACTGTCAGACCAGACGTCCTATATTTTCGGCTTTACCGCCGGTGCAGGTATTCACTATGCAATGGGATCGTTGGATTTGTCAGTGGACTACGCCTACCGTGCCGTCGAGTTTCTTGATAACAACCACATTTTCTCGCTGAAGCTCGGGTTCTAGAAAAACCCCCGGGTTGGCTGTATGTGGTATTCGCGGATACGTAACGCCGCGCTGAAACGAAAAACAACACACGGCAGGAACGATGGTTGGTCACCGTCAGTCCTGCCGTGGTTAGTTAATTGAGTAACAATTCGCCCCATAGTTGCTGGTCAAGAGCCGGTGCTAACAATCCTCCAAATCATCCCAACAACAGATTTTCAGAAAGGACTCAGAACGATGAGAGGTTTTGTTCTTTTATTGGTATCAACACTTCTTGTGGTTTCCTTCGCGCAAGCCGACAAGCCGATGAAGACCGTTGCAGCCACAAATCCGGAGAATTCGACCGGAGGTCTCGAGCAACAGTTCGCGCCAAGCACGTTACCGATTGGCGCAACCGCACGCGTCGGCACCTACACAAGCCTGACCGGGTTCTATGATTATCAGAGCAATGGGGGCGGCGTACAGCACATCCGCGTTGATCCGGCAAGCGGTTGGATTCATGTTGTCTTTATGGTGGGTGACGATTCTAGTGATTATAACAATGCCCGGAGAACCGCCTATGCTTTCAGTACAGACGGCGGTGTTTCATGGAATAACCTTGGTGATATCCGTGTGCCGAGTGATCGCAGATCCGGATTCCCGACATTGGATCTTGCCAAAGGGCCGTTTGCAGGTGGTGTCCTCATAGCAAACCATGCCGTTGTTGGCACTCCGGTAAAGACTATTGTCAGTGTCGACTATCCCCCGGGAAGTGGTGTCTTCGCAGAATTGGGTACACAGGGAAACTTTGCTACAGGTGAACCGATCTGGCCGTATGTCGCAGGGGCCGCAGACGGATCGGTCATCACGCATTCCTCCATCAACACAACGGCCGGCACCGACGTGAACTATCTTCAGCGCACAACAGACTTCCTGAGTTGGTCATCATGGCAACAATTCCCGCTCGTAGGAGCAACAGGTAATGGAGGGCGAAGTACTACTCTCGGTTCCGCGGGAGGAAAAGTCGGAACGATCTATAATGCCGTCGCAAGCGGAGTTTTCTTCCTGGAGTCAACCGACAACGGCGCAACTTGGCCATCAACTGCTACACAAATTCATCCACCAACGAGAATCGAAGGGCCCGATACGTTCCAGAATTTTGTCGGCGTCGATTTTGTCTACAACGGGGAAACCCCGCTATTCGTGTTTGAAGAGTTGAACGTCGGAGTCAATGAGCCGACCGATGGCGCTCAGGCGACATTCTGGAGCCAGGCAACAGGATATGTGGTTGCTGCTACCAAGACCAACACGCCCGGCGCGGCCGATCTGAACCTTGGTTGGGTAAACTATCCAACACTTGGAACATCCTCCATTGGAATGTCCGGATCAACAATCGTGATCGCATACAACAGAGTGCAGACCGATACCGCAGCAGGCGGATTCAACTTCTCCGATGTGTGGCTTGTACACTCGACGGACGGCGGCGCTACATGGTCAACCCCGTCGAATCTGACGAACACACCTGATCTCGATGAACGTTATCCCTCCGTTTCAAAGTGGAACGCTCCAGGTGAGGTGAATATTGTGTGGCAAGAGGATACCCAGCCTGGTCCGTTTGCCTTCAACGGCGGATTTACCCTGGCACCGGTTTCTCGCGCGTCACAGGTTTTTATGAAAGTACAGCTTTCGACTGATGTTGATGAAGAAGAGGGGATCGCAAAGAACTTTGCCCTGCGTCAGAACTATCCCAATCCATTCAATCCTTCAACAAAAATTGCGTTCAGAATTCCAAACAGCACGGACGTAAGGTTGTCTGTACACAATACCCTCGGCCAGGAAGTGGCGACGTTGGTCGACGGTTACCGTTCAGCAGGAGCCTACGAAGTGGATTTCTCTGGCAAGGACTTGCCGAGTGGGGTGTATTTCTATTCCCTCAGAGCAGGCAAATTCTCCGACTTCAAGAAGATGATCCTTGTGAAATAACTGCTGAGGTACAGCAGCGAAATCAGCACTGACTCAAGCGTGGGCCACTGTGCCCACGTTTTTGTTTTATTCACCCTTCAACAAATACAGACACAGTGTATTTTCTTTCGGTCATACTCGTCCTCCTTGCAATTCCCGGCGACTTGCAGGCCCCTCGGACAGTTACCGGTACAGGCCTTGACGTGGATTTGTACGGCAATCGGTATGTCGTCGATCGGACACAAAATACTCTGCGCAAATTCTCCGCAACGGACACATTGGTGAATGAGATTGGCGGGCCCGGGTGGGAGAACGACCAATTCGATTCACCGACCGCCGTTTGGGCGCGCAACGGCATTGATGTGTTTGTGGCCGACTACGGTAACCACCGCATCCAACGGTTCGACCGGAACCTGAATTATGTTTCGACATTCACCACACGCGAATTCATTGATACTGATCTAAGGTTCGGGTATCCGGTTGATGTGGCGGTATCGCGACTCGGTGACCTGTTCATCTGTGATACGGAAAATACACGAATCATGAAAATCAACAGCCAAAGCCGGGAAGCCCTGGTGTTTGGCGGTTTTGATGCGGGGAAGGGCCGTTTGCTCGCACCCCGGCAACTCGAGATCGGTCCGCACGACCGGATATATGTTCTTGATGGTGTGCGTGTGTTGGTCTTCGACACATTTGGGAATTTCATTCAGGCGATTGGCAGGGAATTTCCCGGCAACGCCGTGATTTTTGCGGATGAGATGGGTTTGGTGGTCGTCAGTGACAATAACATCTACCTCTTTGATGACAATGATCGCTTGGTGACGACGGCAGGTGTACCGCATGAGGAGGGTACGGCTGCATGGATGGTGCATGCTGTTTCACTGTCGCAATCACACATGTATTTCTTGACGGACACAGGATTGGAGATCTCGGCAAACCCGCGCATAGAGCTTGACAAGCGCTTGACAAAGTGAGAAAAACTCAGTAGCATCAACATCGTGAATAATGAAGGAGAGGAATCATGGCTCGCAGTCTGAATAAAGTTCAGCTCATAGGAAACCTGGGCAAGGACCCGGAACTTCGCTACACCACGGCGGGTGTTGCAGTGGCGACGTTCACCATTGCCACCAACGAGAGTTGGAAGGACCAGGATGGTAACTTGCAGGAGCGTACCGAGTGGCACAATATTGTGGCATGGCGAAAGCTTGCAGAAATCTGTGGTGAGTGGCTGAAGAAAGGCAAGAAAGTGTACATTGAAGGCCGGTTGCAAACCCGGAGTTATGATGATAAGAACACCGGCACCAAGAAGTATATCACCGAGATCGTCGCAGATAATATGATCATGCTTGATGGCAAGGGTGGGGCGGAGAGTGGCGGTGGAGGCGGATCCCAGCCCGCCGCAGTGCATGAGGAACCTTCGCCAGTCGGGGGAAA
>JBJXHC010000126.1:0-103488 GCA_046160825.1 Bacteroidota bacterium
GGAAGCAGTCTCCATCTACAACACTGAGCGCCCGCATCTCAGCTTGGGAATGATGACACCGGAAATGCGTTATGCAGCTTAACTTTCTAACTCACACTGTCAACCTATGGACGGACGAGACAGGGAGATAGTCGAGAGCGGAAGAGGGAGGAGAATAGAAAATCCCGCCCCAGAGGTTGGAGCGGGATTCAAGAAAACCTTCTCTGTTAGGGTTGAATATTCCGTTTTTCGAATCCCGCCTAATTGTGGAAGCGCGGAGAAGCGGGATATTCAACCCCGACTTGAAAAATTTATATAAACAACGGTGCAAGCACCAGTGTAATCGTGCTCAGCAACTTAATGAGAACGTGCAGCGATGGACCGGCGGTATCCTTGAATGGATCGCCAACGGTATCGCCAACGACTGCTGCCTTGTGCGGCTCTGATTTCTTTCCGCCGTAGGCTCCGGTTTCAATATACTTCTTGGCATTATCCCAAGCGCCGCCACCGTTGTTGAGGAAGAGCGCCATCAAAATGCCGACGATTGTTCCCACCATCAAAAATCCGCCGACAACTTCTGCGCCGCTTGCGCCGGTAACTGGCGATCCGGTGGAAACGTACAACCACTTGAAGAGGAGTCCGACCGCAACTGGCATACCCACCACCAACAGGCCGGGCATGACCATTTCGCGAAGAGCCGCCTTCGTGGCGATGTCCACGCACTGGCCGTAATCGGGTTTGGATGTTCCCGCCATGATTCCGGGGTTGTTCTTGAATTGCTCTCGCACGTTGTTGATGATTGCGTATGCGGCGCGACCCACGGCCTTGATTGCCATGGAGGAAAAAAGAAATACCAACACCGCACCAAACATCGCCCCGACAAACACCTCGGGTTTGTTCAGGTTGATGACGCCGGTGAAACTTGGCATGTAAATCTTCACTTCATCAATGTAGGCGCTGAAGAGCAGGAATGCAGCAAGTGCCGCAGAACCAACAGCGTATCCCTTGGTGAGTGCTTTGGTGGTGTTACCGACCGAGTCAAGACGATCCGTGCGATCACGGATTTCCTTTGGCTGCTGGCTCATTTCCACAATACCGCCGGCATTATCCGTAATCGGGCCGAATGTATCCATTGCGAGAATGTATGCAGCAGTTCCGAGCATGCCCATTGTTGCGACGGCTGTTCCGAAGAGGCCAGCGTGTGCCAGTCCCGAGCTTTCGCCGAGGAAGTAGGCGCTGATAATTGCAATAGCGATCACCAACACCGGGAAACCGGTTGACTCCATACCCACCGCGATACCGCTGATGATATTCGTTGCAGGTCCGGTTTGTGAGGCTTCAGCAATGGACTGCACCGGACGGTATTTGTACTCGGTGTAGTATTGCGTGATGAACACAAAAGCGAGGGATGTGAGGACGCCGATGAGACCACAAAGGAAGAAATTGAAATAGTAGTTTTCGCCAAGCAGCCAATGTGAGGAAAAATAGAAACCAACAATGGCAAGGACGGAAGTGATATAGTAGCCTCTGTTCAATGCCTTCATCGGGTCTTCTTTTTCATTTGCCTTCACCGACAGAATGCCGACGATTGAAGCGAGGATACCGAATGCACGGGCAACGAGAGGGAAGAGGAGGACGCCAAGAAGCGTCAGCCCCTCTGTTTCGAACACGGCAGTATTTGCGCGATAGAGTCCGGCTGCGAGAATCATTGCGCCGATATTCTCAGCGGCTGTTGACTCAAACAAATCGGCGCCACGGCCAGCGCAGTCGCCCACGTTGTCACCCACGAGATCGGCGATAACTGCCGGGTTGCGTGGATCGTCCTCAGGAATTCCGGCTTCCACTTTGCCGACGAGGTCGGCACCAACGTCTGCTGCCTTGGTGTAGATACCGCCACCAAGCTGCGCAAACAGCGCTACAAAGCTCGCTCCGAATCCGTAGCCCACAATCAACAGAGGAATCTTGGTAACATCTTCAGTCACGCCGGATGCTTTGGCGAGCGCAAAGAGTCCGGCCACACCGAGAAGGCTCATTGCAACAACGAAGAAACCGGAGACTGCTCCGCCACGAAGAGCTGGCTGAAGTGCATCATTCATGTTTCTTGTTGCACCGGCGGCAGTACGGATATTGGATCGGATGGCGACCCACATTCCCATATATCCGGCAGCCACCGAGCACAAAGCGCCGAGAACAAACGAAAGCGTCGTCCACAATGCGAGATCGCTTGCGCTTGCGGGATCGTGTTCATTGTGTGCCCGAACGAATGCATAAAGGATATAAATGATTGCTGCAAGTGCGGTTGCGAGGTACAGGATCGTCCTGTTTTGACGCTTCAGGAATGCCTCGGCCCCTGCCTTGATGGCATCCGAGATTTCCCGCATCTTTTCTGTGCCCGTATCCCGCTTCATGACGTCGCGGATAAGATACAGGGCAAACAGTAGTCCGATGACGCTGATGCCTATGATGAGGTTGAGTTCCATGTGGTTGGTGAAAGCTCCTTTCTATGAGTCGAACTTATGGCTGATGGTGTTAATTTCCAATGGTCGAACTTCTGACATCTCTTTTCCTTCGTTCAGGGGTTACTTTCAGTGAGGAATGAATTGAACGGGTTTCAATATAGGGAAAACGGGGTTCCTTTTCCAGATTTCAGATAGAAAATAAAAAGCCGCTTCTATTAAAGAAGCGGCTTGAATTATCGGGTTTTTTAAGACTAAACGAGCAATGGGGCAATAACAAGAGAAACAACCGACATGAGCTTGATCAGGATATTCATAGCCGGGCCGGAAGTGTCTTTGAAGGGATCGCCAACCGTATCGCCGACAACGGCAGCCTTGTGGGCATCCGATCCCTTTTTCTCGCCTTCGACTTCACCCTTCTCAATTGCCTTCTTGGCATTGTCCCACGCACCGCCTGCATTTGCCATCATGAGTGCGAGGAGAACACCTGTCACAGTCGCGCCCGCGAGCATTCCGCCCAGAGCCGCCGGGCCGAGCAGGAATCCCACGGCAACCGGTGCAATGACAGCCGTAATACCGGGGAGAATCATCTCGCGCAATGCAGCGGTTGTTGATATGTCAACGCACCTGGCTGCGTCTGGTTTGACACCAGGTCTGCCTTCGAGCAGGCCGGGGATCTCGCGGAATTGCCGTCTGATCTCATCCACCATTTTTCCTGCTGCCCGGCCGACCGAGGTCATTGTGAGTGCACCGATGAAGAAGGGAAGTACGCCCCCAATGAAGAGACCGATAACAACGCCTGGATTTGTCACGACTATTTGAAGCGGACTTTCACCCTCAGCCAGGAGTGTGGCGTATCTTTTCCATTCACCGACGGGTGCAATACCGCTGGCAACCAGTTCATTGAGCTTTGTGACAATTGAAGCTGAGACCGCCTGTGAGTACGCGGCGAAGAGAGCCAGCGCTGTCAATGCTGCGGAGCCAATGGCAAACCCTTTTCCGATGGCGGCCGTCGTGTTGCCCAACGCGTCAAGTCCGTCCGTAATCTTGCGAACCTCCGGTCCGAGCCCGGACATCTCGGAGATCCCTCCTGCATTGTCGGCAATCGGGCCGTACGCATCGACCGACATGGTAATGCCGACCGTGGCGAGCATACCGACTGCTGCGATACCGATTCCATAGAGGCCGGCCACGTCATTCGAAACGAAGATTGCCACGCAAATCGCTATCACAGGTAGTGCAGTCGATTCGAGTCCGACAGCGAGACCACTGATGATATTTGTTGCCGCACCCGTCTTACTAGCAGCGCATATCCGCTTTACAGGACCGGCCGATGTGTAATACTCGGTGATGAGTCCGATTAAAATACCTGCAACCGTGCCAAAGAAGATAGCCCAGAAAACGTTATTGCTGACGTCGTATGTCGCTACCAGCCAATAGCTGCCGGCGAGGAAAAGTCCGGCTGCAATGAAAGTCGAATATCGCAACGCTGCCGCAGGAGAGTATTGCTTGAGGATCCTCATTGAACCAATCCCAACAAATGAAGCCACCAGTCCAATGACCGAGAGAACGATGGGAAGAGACATGAGCATGGCTTTGATTGATGCGTCTGCGACTTCCGGTGCAGCTTTGAGCAGCCCAAGACTTTCCGGCAAGAGTGTTGCAGCGATGGCAATGGTTGCCACAATTGAGCCGACATAAGATTCAAAAATATCGGCACCCATGCCCGCGACATCTCCCACATTGTCTCCCACATTGTCTGCAATAACACCCGGGTTGCGCGGATCATCTTCGGGAATGTTCGCTTCGACTTTTCCGACTAGGTCTGCACCAACATCGGCGGCCTTGGTATAGATTCCTCCGCCCACACGGGCAAAAAGCGCTATGGAACTGGCTCCCATCGCAAACCCGTTGATGATCTGAGCGGTTTCGGGTTTTCCAAAGTACCAGAAGAAAACACCGACACCAATAAGCCCCAGACTGGCAACGCTCACCCCCATCACGGCGCCGCCGTTGAATGCAGTAAGCAGGGCTTTGCCCTGACCATGGTCTTTTGCCGCGGCAGCGGTGCGAACATTCGCCTTGGTGGCGGCTTTCATGCCGAAGAAGCCGGCGAGCACCGAGCAAATAGCCCCACTGACAAATGCAGAGGCCGTTTGCCAATCAAGGAAAACCGCAAGGAGTATGGACACAACGATGACAAAGAACGTCAACACTGTATACTCCCGCTTCAAGAAGGCCATTGCACCCTCTTGAATTTGTTCGGCGATGCTTTGCATCAGTTCATTACCTGCTGCCTGACGCTTCAGTGAGAAATAAATGATGAAGGCAACGAGAAGCCCCAATACACCAAATAGTGGAGAGAGAGAAGTCAACATTTCCATGCAGAGAATACTCCTTGATGTATGATGGTTGGCGAGATCATATCAATCTTTATTTGGTGTCTTCAGGACTTTTATAAAAAAATATATGGTGAATGCAGTCACTATCCCCATGGTGAGTATCATCGTTACTAACGCGGCGGTTGTCATGCTGTTTTCCCTTCCAGTTTGCGTAGTTTCTGTGCATAGTACACGAGATAACAAATACCGAGGAATACGGCCATGAGCAGGAACCTGGACGCGTTCACATAGAATAACTGTTCTTCAAGCGCCGCTTTTTGTCCCGGGTCGGTTGCCGCGAGTATTTGTTCCCTGATGCCTGTGTTGAGAACCTGTTTGATAAGGGATCCGTTGTCAAGCACCCACCCGTTTCCGCTCATCAGGCTTGAAATTGCCCCGCCCCAATCGCCATTCATTGGAGAAATCACCGAGCCGATAAATACGAAGAGGAGAAAAACAGGAGTGATATACTTGATTATGAACTTGTATACGTTCGGTACATGCATGTCCGCTCCTGAGGTAATCTCCCTCCATCCCTTGTCGATGCCAAAGACCCACGCGAACAATATCGATTCTACGAGGGCAAAGATGACAAGAGAAACTGTGCCTGCCCAGTAGTCATACTCTCCAAAGACTCCATAATTGTAGAAGAAAACGGTTGGAAGACCCAGGACAAGAGTTATGGTACCGAACGACCAGGCAGATTTCTGGCGTGACCATTTGAACTCATCCTGCATGAATCCCATCCAGGGTGTTCCCATAGCAAGGGAAGATGTAATTCCCGCGAAGAACAAAAGCCCGAACCAAGCTACTCCTGCCAGCGCAGCGAGGGCCGGGCCCCAATTCTCGAAGAGGAAAGGCATTGTCTGAAATGCCATTCCGAACCCCGCATTTTCCTTTACCCAATCCAGTCCGAGATAACCGGCTGCGATCGGGATAACAATCATGCTTCCCAGCACCACTTCCACGAACTCGTTCATCCATCCCGCAGACATCGCGTTGAGCGCAATGTCATCCTTTGCCTTGACATAGGCAGCGTAACAATGAATAGTACCCATTCCAACAGAGAGGGTGAAGAAAATCTGTCCCGCTGCCGCAAGCCATACCTTTGGATCCCACAATGAATCAAACTGGGGATTCCAGAGGAAGTTGATTCCCGCCAGTGCATCAGCATCGGGATGTTCCGGGCTTGCTCCAGAAGTTCCAAGGGTGGCTCCCCGGATTGCGAGGAATATACCAAAGAGAATGAGTATCGGCATACCGATTTTCGCTGTTTTTTCCACGCCACCTGACAACCCCTTGGAGAGAATCCATGTATTCAAAAAGAGGCAAAGGAAGTAGAAGATAACCGCTTCATATGGAATGCCGGTTGTTGTAGTATTTATGTCGACGTAATTCGTGAAGAAGTTTGCCACTTCAAGTTGCGTCATGCCATCGAAGGTGCGTGCAATGGAATGGATGACATAAGACATTGTCCATGATTCGATATAACAATAGTATGCTGCCACCGCAATGTTTGTCCAGATACCGAACACTCCGAAATATTTCCAGAGTCGGCGCTTGTCCATATTATCAAAGATGTAGGGCGTGGAATGGTTGCCAAATTTCCCCCCAAACCTTCCCATCGACCACTCAATCCAGAGAAGGGGAATACCCATGACAAGAAACGACACCAGGTAAGGAATAATGAACGCGCCTCCGCCGTTGTTTACTGCCTGGACGGGGAAGCGAAGGAAGTTTCCAAGTCCGACGGCATTGCCTGCCATTGCAAGGACAAGCCCGACCCTCGATCCCCAGCCTTCACGATGAGTTGTCATTATAGACCTTTCGTTGTATTTATGGGCTCGTTATGACTATTTGAAACTGGCAGCAATCGACAAGTGAGAAAGGTACGAGAGAACAAAAATGATCCGGTTCGTGGTCGAAATGCCCTGGTGTGTTTGTGGGCAGTCTTCATTCTATAAAGAGCAGCCCCAATATATAGTCATTTGGTGATAAAGGCAACGACCTTCAACAACACCCAAACCTCGGATCGAGCTATATTCATTTCAAAAACAGGGAAACCGCCACATCATTCAGCCGGCGATTTCTTGAATTTGTGTTGAAGGTATTTGATGATGAGGGGAAGAATCGATAGAAAAATCACAACCGCAATAACGTATTCAATCTTCTTTTCTATTCCCGGAATAGACCTCCCCAGGAAGTAGCCGAGCAGGGTCATACTCGTGATCCAGCCGATCCCTCCAAAGATATTGAACATTGCAAACCGGCGGTACTTCATTTCCGCAATCCCGGCCACGACGGGAGCGAAGGTTCTTGCAAACGGCATGAAGCGCGCAAGCACGATCGTTATGCCGCCATACTTGTCGTAGAACTCCTTTGTTTTCAGCAAGTGGCTTCGCTTGAAGAACCTCGACTCCGGCCTGTTGAACAAAGAATGACCGGCTCGTAGACCGATGTAATAGCCGACCGCATCACCTGTGATTGCCGCAATGCACAGCAGAATGTTCAGCCATGTTATGTCCAGGAACCCTTGGGATGCAAGAAGTCCGGCTGTTACAAGCAACGAGTCGCCGGGCAGAAAGAACCCAATGAGAAGACCCGTTTCAGCAAAGATGATCGCAAAGAGTCCTATGTATCCGCCCCACAGGACAATCTCTTCAAGTGTAGGTAGTTGAAAGTCACCGATTGACATGTTGTTCCTTTACCCCAGGATCAATTTAAGTATGACGATGATGAGAATGGTCCCTCCCATGAACAAAAGAATTCCCAATAAAGCCCTTTTTCCTGACTGTGGTTTGTCTTGTTCGTTTGGCATGCTAACTCCATGTTGAAGTAAGTAATGAGTATGAATCTCCTGGATGAGATGCATAGGAGTTAGAGGGCCGAAGACGTGGTTTGTGTGTACATGAGGTGGGAGGGAAAGTCATTGGAAAAAGAGCAACAAATAAAGTCAATTTTGAGGATGTGCGAGCACGGGAACACAGCTCCGGTTTCGAGGAATGCCTCTACCGTAGACGGGTTCTCTATCGTGTTGCAGCGAATGTTCAGGCCGGTGCTGGTGTGAAATACATGTTGTGCAACAAGGGAATGAATCTCTGAGCTGACCGGTATGAGTTCATTTTGGGACCAAAGGGGCGAGTGTGATGATAACAAAGTCAATGCAACAGTTACCATGCATATTATGGGCCGGAGTCTTGAGAACATGAACCAAATATACATCCGTTCTCCATGAAAGGCAATCAAGATGGCTTGCACATGAGAGAAAAACGTCTATCTTGGGGTCAAGTTTTTCGGTCGTCTCACTTCACAATCCAGTGTGTGCATGCCCATCGATGAAAGTATCGTACCCTTGATCAAGTTGGATCTCATTCAGACCCTTGGGATAGGCGCGGTACTTTATGCTCTCGGTTTGTTGCTGAAGCGCCGTATCGCGGTTCTTGATCGATTCAATATTCCTGCGGCTGTTGTAGGTGGATTGGTCTTCGTGGGGATTGTCATGTTCGCACGTAACCGGTTCTTCAACGTGGAATGCAACACGACGACACAATCCCTCTTCATGCTCCTGTTCTTCACGACCGTTGGGATGAGTGCAAGTGTACGACTGCTGAAGTCTGGTGGACTTCCGGTGCTTATTTTTCTCATCATCTCCATAGTCTTTTGTTTCGCACAGAACCTGGTCGGGATGGGAGTAGCACAGTTGACCGGTGTTCATCCTCTTGTTGGAGTGATGGCCGGATCGGTAACACTGGTCGGAGGGCCGGCAACGGGACTTGCATTTGCGCCGTTGTTCGAGCAGGCAGGGCTTGTTGGAGCAGAGACACTCGCAATCACTGCGGCGACATTCGGCATTGTTTCAGGAGGAATGATTGGCGGACCTGCGGCGACGTGGTTGATAGAGAAATTTCATCTTGCTCGGGGATATTCAACTGCGGGGCCTGAACAACAGGAGGATGCCTCTGCTTCCGGCCTCATGGTTGATGTAGATGCTGAAGACTCGTCCTTGATTACCAACATGATCATCGCAGCGGTTGCCATGGCACTCGGCGGACTCGTCAGCATGTTCTTTGAGAATGTCGGCTTTACGCTTCCATCGACGATCGGTGCAATGCTCGTGGGTTCTCTCTTTCGCAACATTGATGATTCATTTCAGCGGCAGAGAATCGACCAGCGTACTATGGAGTTGATCGGGAGTATCTCCCTCAATATCTTTCTCGTGGTAGTGTTGATGAACCTGAAGGTATGGAATCTTCTGAGTATTGCATTTCCCCTGCTGTTGATCCTTTTTGCACAAGTAGTTCTGGCACTTCTTTTTGCCGTGAGTCCGATGTTCCGGATCATGGGAAAGAACTATGACGCGGCAGTTATGGCCGGTGGTTTCATCGGGTTTGTTCTTGGAACGACTGCAAACGCCATGGCCAACATGAAAACTGTGGTGAACAAGTTTGGTCCATCGCCGCAGGCATTCCTCGTCGTCCCGATGGTCGGGGCGTTCTTCATCGACTTTGTCAACTCTCTTATCATTACATGGATTCTTAACTGGGCAAGGTGACCTCATGCTGAATCAACTCTTCCAACGAAAGAACCTCGACAGGATTGCCAGCGACGCGGGATTGAATGAAGGGAAGGGACTGAAGCGAACGCTCGGGGCAATGGACCTGATGGCGCTCGGCATCGGGGCGATTATTGGTACCGGGATTTTCGCTGTCATTGGTACAGCGGCAGCAGGCGGAGCGGGCCACGCGGGTGCCGGACCGGCCGTTACGCTGTCGTTCATTCTCACGGCGGTTGCTTGTGCATTTTGTGCTCTCTGTTATGCGGAATTCGCATCGCTTGTCCCAATCTCCGGAAGCGCGTACACATATTCGTACGCCACGCTCGGCGAGCTGGTCGCGTGGATCATCGGTTGGGATTTGATTATCGAATACGCGGTCGGGAATGTTGCCGTTGCCATTTCGTGGGCTGCATACTTCCACCAACTCTTTGAGGGATTTGGTGTTCACATACCGGCCTGGATCTCGGTGGACTATCGTTCGGCAGCGCAAGCAGCAGACGCAGTCCAAGCTGGTGGGATCACACCGGCACTTGCACTCCCGTATGAAGCATGGACGAGTCACCCGACGGTGTTTGGAGTGCCGGTGATTATCAACCTTCTTGCCGCGGCGATCGTTCTTCTTATTACATGGCTGCTCGTGATTGGAATAAAGGAATCGATACGCGCGAACAATGTCATGGTCATCATAAAGGTCGGAATCCTCCTGTTCTTTATTGCTGTGGGAGCGTTCTACGTGAAGCCGGAGAACTGGTCGCCTTTCATGCCAAACGGATTTGCCGGCGTGTGGACAGGGGCGAGCCTGATCTTCTTCGCGTTCATCGGGTTCGACGCAGTCTCGACAGCAGCGGAGGAATGCAAGAACCCGGGACGTGATATTCCGATCGGCATCATCGGTTCATTGGTGGTGTGTACGGTGGTGTATGTGGCGACAGCTACAGTTCTGACCGGTATGGAGCGCTCGGATCAACTTGGTGTGGCTGATCCATTGGCGCACGTCTTTGCCAACATCGGTCTTGATTGGGCTGCCGGGATTATCGCGTTCGGTGCAGTAGTATCAATGACCGCTGTGCTCCTGGTCTTTCAACTTGGCCAGCCTCGCATTTTCTTCTCGATGTCACGTGATGGTCTGCTCCCCAAGTACTTCGCACGTGTTCATCCGAAGTATCGGACACCTCATATTACCACTATCTGGACAGGTGTGGTTGTTGCCGGTCTTTCCGCTGTGGCCAACATTAACGAAATCGTCGAATTGACGAACATCGGTACGCTCTTCGCATTCGTTCTTGTCTGCGTTGGAATAATTATTCTCCGGGTGACCGATCCCAATCGACCACGGGTATTCCGGACGCCGTGGGTTCCTGTCGTTCCGCTTCTCGGTGCAGGCATGTGTGTTTATCTTATGCTGGGTCTCCCGGCGGTAACATGGATTCGCTTTGGTATTTGGCTCCTCATCGGCCTTGCGTTGTATTTTGTTTATGGTTACTGGAACAGCAAGCTGCGCAAGAAAGCATAGGCGGTTCCCGTATCTTGACTCTTCTTCCTGACCGAAGTACCTTCGGGTTGTTATGAACGCCCGCCCAATTCATGCAACAGATCCGCTGGCTCAACCGATCCAGTTCCTGAAAGGAATTGGTCCGAGGAAGTCTGCCGCCCTTGCCAAACTCGGCATCCTGACCGTTCGCGACCTGTTGTTTTATGTTCCCCGCCGCTATCTTGACCGAACGACTATCACCACAGTTGCCCAACTCAGAGCAGACTCGGTGAAACTTCCAGACGAGACGCCCCCTTCAGGCGCTGACGTGCGAAAGGACGTCACCGTTATCGGGGAAGTAAAGTCCTTCCGCCTTGTTGGTGGCGGGAGGAGGTCGCGCTTCGTTCTCATTCTTGCTGATGCAACAGGTTCGATGCAATGTGTCTGGTTTGGCGGGGTTCAGTATTGGAAAAGCGCCTTTGCCATCGGACAAATACTTGCCGTGTCGGGTCAGCCGACATTCTTCGGCGGCGTTTTGCAGTTCGTTCATCCTGCAATTGACAGACTGCGCGGTCCATCCCACGATGCCGATGAGGATGTCGAAGTCGCTCCAGTGGATTGGAGTGCCGCACTCAACACAGGAGGTCTTGTACCTCTATATCCTTCGGGGCAGGACCTGGAGCGCATCGGGCTTGATAGCGCAGGTTTCCGGCGCGCCATTGCGTCAGCACTGAAGGCAGCAGGTGATTCCATCAGCGAGAGCCTTCCCGCATCCATTATTGAGTCGCATCACCTTCTGCCACTCGACCTGGCTATTCGTTCTGTGCATTTCCCGAAGGATCAGGATGAACTCGATGCGTCAATCAGAAGATTAAAGTATGAGGAGCTATTCTTCTTTCAGATCAAGCTGGCGCTTAAACGGCGTGCAATGCAGGAAGAAAGCGGGCTATCGTTCAAGGTTGAAAGCAAGCTTGCGCGCCAACTTGTCGACGCGCTTCCTTTCAAACTCACGAAGGCACAGGTTCGCGCAGTCAACGAGATTACTGCCGACATGAAAGCCTCGCGACCCCTCAATCGACTTCTTCAGGGTGATGTGGGAAGCGGGAAGACCATCGTAGCTCTTATATGTCTTCTCATTGCTGTGGATAACGGCTACCAGGGGGTGTTCATGGCTCCGACGGAGATTCTTGCCGAACAGCATTTCCGAACACTCTCAGGTCTGTTGAAGGACATTCCCATCAATGTCAGATTGATGATAGGCGGACAGAAGACGCGGTTGCGCAAAGACATTCTGGAGGACATTCGTCGGGGCTCAGCCAATATTGTTGTTGGCACCCATGCGTTGTTTGAGAAGAAGGTTGAGTTCGGTAACCTCGGGTTTGTGGTGATCGATGAACAACATCGTTTCGGCGTAATGCAACGGGCTGAATTGCGGCAGAAGGGAGCCAACCCCGACGTTCTCGTGATGACGGCGACGCCGATCCCAAGGACGCTCTCGCTAACGGTGTTTGGCGACTTGGACGTTTCGGTGATCGACGAACTCCCACGGGAGCGGAAGCCCATCAAGACACTGCTCAGGTCGGATGTGGAGAAGGAACAGGTGTTTGAATTTGTTCGTGGACAGATTCGAGAGGAGAGACAAGCGTACTTCGTCTATCCTCTTATTGAAGAATCGGAGAAGCTGGACCTCAAAGCAGCCACCGAACACTACGAACATCTGCGGAAGCATGTCTTTGCCGATCTTCGTGTCGGATTGATTCATGGTCGGCTTGAGAGTGGGGAGAAGGATGCCATCATGCTCGCATTCAAAGCGCGGGAATTGGACATCCTGGTTGCCACGACTGTGATCGAAGTCGGTATTGACGTGCCGAACGCCTCGGTGATGGTGATTGAGAACGCAGAACGGTTCGGCCTCGCACAGCTCCATCAACTGCGGGGCAGGGTGGGAAGAGGGGCCGAGCAGTCCTATTGCATTCTGATGGCTCCCAAGTGGCTTGTCGGCCGCTCTGAACGCGTAGCCGTCTCAGATCCGGCGACCCTGCGTGCCCTGGATCCCAAAGACCTGGCTGCCGTGCGGCTTGCCACCATTGCAGGAAGCACCGATGGCTTCAGGATAGCAGAGGTTGATCTGCAGATACGAGGGCCGGGAGACTTCTTCGGCACGCGGCAGAGCGGGGTACCGGAATTCCGCATCGCCAACATTCTCTTTGACGGCAGTGTACTCGAAGCCGCACGCAAGGACGCGTTCGATCTCGTCGCTCGTGACCCTCGCCTTGGTTTGTCAGAGCACCGAACCCTCGCCGGCCATCTTCGCACCTTCCACCAGGAGACGATGGCACTACTCGAAGTCGGATGATGTCGCGACATCGCGTGAGACTCACTCGCGCGTCGTCATGCGATGAACCATCACTGTCATTTTTCGCGCGCAAATTGCATTTTTTTCTTGACAAGCAAAGCAAAAAGATTATATTGCACACAAGTTCATTGTATGTACTACTGCTTGGAGAGGTTCTGGATAAGACAACAACAACGCTTCCGCAATCTCCGATGACGATCGCACTCGTCTTCAATGTCAAAGCGGAAGCCTCACCTCAAGCACCTCTCACTGCCGGCCAAGATCAGAATTCCCCGACTCAACAGAACAGCAATCCTTCAAACGGCCATCGCACCTTGGGATCAGTCTCACAGCCACCAGTCGTTGATCGTCGAGTCAACGATATGTATGCTGAATGGGATACGATGGATACCGTCAATGCCGTGAAGGATGCTATTGAAGAGAGGCACAATGTTGTTCTCATAGATGCGAATGAGGCCGCTGTCCAGAAATTCCTTGAAATTCGTCCGGATTTCGTGTTTAACATGTCTGAAGGAATGCACGGAGTTTCCCGCGAAGCGCAGATTCCTGCAATCCTGGAAATGCTTCAGATACCATACCTCGGTTCGGACCCGCTCACGCTTTCTCTTTGTTTGGATAAATCCCGGACCAAGGAGATTCTGTCGTATCACAAAATTCCTAACGCAGCGTTCTCTGTCATTCACTCAATGGAAGAGTATGAAGATGCGCGCGTGAAGTTCCCGGCAATGGTCAAGCCGCTCCATGAAGGATCGAGCAAGGGCATCTATAACTCTTGCGTCGTACACAATACCGAAGAACTGGAAAAGGAAGTGGGACACATACTCACTGTCTATCATCAGCCGGCTCTTGTCGAAGAATTCCTCCCCGGTCGTGAGTTCACCGTCGCCGTCCTCGGCAATGGCGACCAGGCCCGGACACTGCCTATCGTCGAGATAAAGTTTGACGCACTGCCCCCCGGCATGAACCCGATCTACTCTTATGAAGCCAAGTGGGTCTGGGATCAGTCGGACAATCCGCTGAACATCTTTGAATGTCCCGCCAAAATCGACAGTGCTCTCCGGTCCCGGATCGAAGAAGTCTGTCTTCGGGCGTATCGGGTGCTTAACTGCAGGGACTGGGCTCGTATCGATGTCCGGTTGGACGCCAACGGGACGTCAAATATTATAGAGATCAATCCTCTCCCCGGTATTCTTCCGCGGCCAGAGGACAACTCGTGCTTCCCGAAAGCTGCTCGCGCAGCAGGGATGAACTACAACCAGCTCATCAACGCCGTGCTCGATCATGCGCTGACCAGAAACATTTTGGTTGGCAGGGATGTTGAGCGGGTTGTTGCTGAAGTTGTTTGATATAGGCAAGTCCTACCACCATCAACAGGGTCTTCATGGCCAAAAAGCTACGAGTTGCCATCCTCTATAACCAGCCGGTTGCCGGTACGGAAGAGGAGAGGAAGTACGTTGCAGAGAACGGTCAACTCCAAACCGTTTCAGCCCGAAACGCAAAGACCGATGCCGGTGCTGGAAACGGTACCGCTGGGCACGGTCAGCTTCCTTCGGTGGATCTCTCCGAAATAGGAGTGATAGAGGAAATGGAGGATATAAAGACTGCACTGAGTGCCCTCGGATATCGTCCCTCCATTCTCAATGTGGATAGCAACATCTTCCGGCTGATAGACTATTTGAAGAGCGAACGACCTGATCTCATCTTCAACCTTGTGGAGTGTGTCGAGAACGAGGCATTGCAGGAGATGAATGTCGCGGGTATCTATGAGTTGCTCAACATACCTTACACTGGTGCGCCGGCGCTTGCGCTCGGTATTGCCCTTCACAAGCCGCGGGTAAAGGAAATCCTCACGTACCACGGTATCAAGACACCAAAGTTCCAGGTATTCCATCTCACCGATAAGATTATCGCCCGGGAAGATATGGGGTACCCCATGATCGTCAAGCCTTCTCACGAGGACGCGAGTGTTGGGATCAGTGACAAATCCGTGGTGTACAACATCGGCGAGTTGCGCAAACGGGTCCGGTTTATCCATCAGGAGTTTGAGCAGCCGGCGCTCGTGGAGGAATACATTGAAGGACGTGAATTCAACGTGGCAATTATCGGCAACAAAAAGCCGATAGCGATGCCAATATCGGAAATTGATTTCTCCGGACTGACAGCGGACATGCACAAGATCGTCAGTTATGATGCCAAATGGATGCACGGAACTGTTGCGTTCGATGGGACCCGTGGCGTGTGTCCGGCGGATATTCCCGCGGCCGTCGATGCCCGGCTCAGAGAGATTGCTCTTCGCTGCTACCAAATAATTGGCTGCCGTGATTATGCCCGCGTCGATTTTCGTCTTGCGAAGGATGGAACACCGTACGTCTTGGAGGTGAATCCTAATCCGGATATCTCGGACGATGCAGGTTTCGCTCGATCCGCCAAGGCGTATGGACTCAACTTCCCGCAAATCGTTGGGAAAATCGTTGAATATGCGGCAGAACGATGTCAGTAACCTCGATCCACGAACAATCGTCCCGCTCACGCACCGGCCTGGCCCTGATTCGTCCGGTGCAGCCAGCCGATAGGGAACCCCTCCGCACTCTTCTTGTCGAAACGGAAGTCTTCAGCGGAGACGAGGTTGGAATAGCGATTGAACTGATCGATGCTGTACTTCTTCGCTCTGATCAAAAAGACTATATCATCCATGTTTATGATGATGGGGAATCCGTTCTGGGCTATTATTGCATCGGTCCGACACCCGCAACGAGCGGAACATTTGATCTCTACTGGATAGCAGTCAAGCCCGATATGCATGGCAGGGGAATAGGCGGCATGCTGAACTCTCATGCAGAAGAGACTATCTGTTCGATGGGTGGAAGATTGGTGATCGCTGAGACCTCATCCCAGCCAAAATATGATAAGACGCGGAAGTTCTATGTTACACACGGGTACTCCGAGCTTTCCCGGATAAAGGACTATTACAAAATCGGAGACGATCTCGTCGTTTACGGGAAGTACCTCACACGTTGAACGGAGGAAGATAAACACACATGGAACTCTGGCAGGAGATGTTACGACAGAGTGTGGACAGTGGGAAGGACCTTGTAGAGCGGTTTGGATTTGATTCGGAACTCGCGGACAGACTGAACAAGCTGTTCCACATCCGGATTAACCCCTACTATCTCAGTCTCATTCGTTATCCGGGTGATCCCATTTGGCTGCAATGCATACCGGACGGAAAGGAACTGGAGGAAGACGGATTTCCCGAAGACCCGCTCGCGGAAGACTCACACAGTCCCGTGCCGAGCATTGTCCACCGTTACCCGGACCGTGTGCTGTTCCTGACCACAAGCCAGTGTTCAATGTACTGCCGATTTTGCACGCGCAAGCGGAAGGTTGGCGACTCCACCAAGATCAACATGAAGTTCATCCAGGACGGCATTGACTATATTGCAGCGCATCCTGAGATCCGGGATATTATTCTCTCCGGTGGCGACCCGTTGATGCTGACGGACTTTATGTTGGAAAGAATTGTCTCCGGACTGCGAGCGATACCTCACGTGGAGATTATTCGTCTTGGCACCAAAATGCCATGTGTTCTTCCACAACGTGTGACACCCAAGCTCTGCAAGATGCTACGCAAGTACCACCCAATTTATGTGAACACACACTTTAATCATCCCTGGGAATGCACACCCGAAGCCAAGCGTTCCTGTGAAATGCTCGCTGATGCCGGCATCCCCGTCGGCAACCAGGCTGTATTGATGAAAGGCGTGAATGACAACCCTGACGTGATGCTGGAACTGATGCGCAAGCTTCTCACTATGCGCGTCCGGCCGTATTACCTCTACCAGGCTGATATCACCAAGGGCGCGAACCATTTCCGGACGCCAGTGAGCGTAGGGCTCGATATTATGGACAAGCTGCGTGGCCATACATCCGGTCTCGCTATTCCACATTTCGTGATTGATGCTCCCGGTGGTGGCGGAAAGATTCCTTTGTTGCCACAATACGTTCTTGGACGAAACGCCAATCAGATCATTCTCCGCAACTATAAGTACGACATTTATACGTACCCGGATGTGGAAGAAGAACCGAAGCCCGTCACCCCGATGGTGGAAAAAAAATTCATCCGCAAGAAGTCCCGGCCAAAGAAAGTGTACGAGCCGGACAAAGAACAGGTGTGATATTGTGTGTCATTTGATCCCGCCGTTGTTTGGTGGGAGAAGAACTGAACGACAGCCCGTCTACAAGGCGGGCTTGTGTTTTTTATATAACAAAAGCCAGCCATGTCCAAATCCATAAGTCCCGTCATTGCTACTGCTCACGAGATCGGCATTCGTTTCGGAGAACAGGTTGTTCTGGAAGATGCGTCGCTCACCGTGCATGAAGACGATAGAATCGGATTGATCGGTAACAACGGTTCCGGCAAGTCGACGCTGCTCAAGATTATTGCAGGCATCATGCAGCCGGATTCCGGAACGGTCTCCCGCCGGAAGGATATCGGTGTGGGGTATCTCTCCCAGGAATTTCAGCTTGACCCCGCACTTTCTGTGTATGAGAATATCGTGGAAGGGGCACATGACATTATCGCGATTCTCAGAGAATACGAGTCTCTTCCGTACACGTCAGATCGTCGCCATATTCTTGAAAACCAAATTCATCACCGGGATGGATGGAACCTCGAAAATAGAATTGAAGCGGCGATGCATTCGTTGAATGCCCCCGAGAAAGACCGGGATATTACGACCCTCTCCGGCGGAGAGAAGAGACGTGTGGCGTTATGCAAAGCAATTATTTCCCGTCCTGACCTTCTGATCCTCGATGAGCCGACAAATCACCTCGATACTCAGTCAATAGAGTGGACGGAGCTTTTCCTTGCGAATTACTCAGGTGCGTGTCTCTTTGTTACTCACGACAGATATTTCCTTGATTCGATTGCCACCCGAATCGTTGAAATTGCAAACGGCATGTGCCACACGCATACCGGCAATTACACGGAATTCCTGCTTGACAAGGCGGAACGGGAAACACAAATGGAGACGGAAGAACGCAAGAGAAACCGTTTCCTGGTTCATGAACTTGAATGGGTGCGCAAAGGGCCACGCGCACGAAGGACCAAATCGAAAAGCAGACTCGCCAAGTATTTTGAGGAAGTGGAAAAGAAGGGACATGAGCCGGAGGGAGAAGTTGAGTTGATTATTCCGCCTGCTGCAACACTGGGATCCAAGATTTTGAACATGAAAGATGTCGGGATGGAACTTGGTGGAAGGAAGCTCTTTGGCGGAATCAATCTTGACTTCGATAAGAAGAGGAAGCTCGGCATTATCGGGCGCAACGGTCTGGGTAAAACAACACTGCTGAAGATCATCCTCGGAGAGATGCAGCCCACCGAAGGTCACACTGAAGTAGGCGACAGAACGCTCTTCAACTATGTGGACCAATCACGTGTGATGCTGAACGATGCGAATACGGTTCTCCAGGAAATCGGCGAAGGGAGGGAGTGGCTGATGTTCGGCGAGGAGCGGTTGACGGTGTGGAAGTACCTGCAGCGGTTCCTGTTCGCCGACGACAGGATGAACACGAAAGTCGGAAAGCTCTCCGGCGGTGAACGCAGCCGGCTGCTGCTTGCAAAGATATTGAAGAACGGCGGTAACTTCCTGATCCTCGACGAGCCGACGAACGACCTGGACCTTGCGACATTGCGCGTCCTGGAAGAAGCGATCGTGGCATTCGACGGATGTGTCATTGCGGTGAGCCACGACAGGTATTTCCTTAACCGTGTTTGCAACGGTATACTCGCCTTCGAGGGGGACGGCCCCGAAGGGACGGGCTACGTCCATTTCAGCGAAGGCGACTATGACTATTACATCGAGAAGAGGAACGCACGGTTTGCTGCTGCCGCATTGGTGGATGCGGGTGAAGGATCAGGTTCTTCCGATACAAAGACGAAACCCTCTACAAAGAAATTGAAATGGAAAGAAGCAAAGGAACTGGAGACCATTGAGCAGGATATCCTGCGAGCGGAGTCGGAAGTGCATCGCATCGAAGCAGTCTTTTCTGCGGACGATTTCTATGAAAAACATGGCGACAAAACTGTCGGACTAACCAACGATCTCGCTGCTGCGAAGGAAAAAGTCACGCGCCTCTATGCACGGTGGCATGAGCTGGAGAAAATGCGCACTGGGGGATGATTCAGTCTGTAACCGGATTTTGCGTATGGTCAAATATCTTTTCGAACGCATGTACGCCAAATGAAACTCAAATCTCTCTCAGACCTTCATCAGATACTCCCCGACTCTACACCACTCGAGCACGGTGCGGCCAAGGTCACGCATGATGGCATGGGAAAGGTGGTACGCATCTCTCTTGAAACCAAAGGCCGCAAAGGGAAGTCGGTCACCATTGTCTCGGGTCTGCAACACAATCCCGCCACAATGAAGGGCATTGCACGGATGCTGAAGGAGCATTGCGGTACCGGTGGAACCGTGAAGGATGCCCATATCGAACTCCAGGGTGACCAGCGTGTGCGGGTAGCCGCAGAGTTGCAGAGAATGAAATATGTGGTGAGGTAGGGGCGGTTCGTGAACCGTCCCTGTCGAGGAATCGCACTCAAACCGCGGAATCAATCCACATTTGAGTGTCGGGCCCAGAGGTCGTCGTGAGTCTGTCGGGTATCCTTCATAAGCAACAGCACAACAATATCAAATAATATTTGGAGACATTGTTCAAACAATGTAGCCATCGGTTGTACGGAGTGATTCCCGTCCATCGGGCCAAATTTCGTTGGTGTCTTCAGAAAAATAATCGAGTGGGCAATTTCACCCATCCTTGAGTCTTGGTTGGCGGTAATCAACACAACGTGTGCCCCGTTTTTTTTTGCCAACACTGCAACATCGTACACGGTTTGGGTTTCGCCCGAACTTGATCCCAGAATTAACAAATCCCCCTCACCAATACGCGGAATCGTTGAATCTCCCGGTGCGAAGGCAGTTTTCCCAAGATGTCCGAGTCGCATTGCGAACCCTTTGCAGGCCAATCCCACTCTGCCGGCACCACACACAACAATCCGGTTCGCCTTCAGAATGGATTGGACAAGCTCTGCAATCTTGTTTTCCTCAACTGCATTGAGGGAAAGGCTGATTTCGGAAGTGATTTTATAGGCCAGCTCGTGAACCATTCGAGATCCTCTTTGGTTGTCCATTCTTCTGAATTCTACCCAACATCTATGGAAAAATCAAGGCGAGGGATCGTTACTCTCTACACGCTGTATTCCCGCTCGCTTGACTTTCCCCTTTTCCTTCTGTAGGTTGCGCAGGTATTTTCATGTCAAGTGCCTCATGTGGGCATCCCGTTCAAAATGTTGAGGGCAATTCAGCCAATGACAGAAGTTAAGAAAGAGTATCCCATTCGGGTGGAGCGTTTTCTCCAGGGTGCGAAGATTTTCCAGGAAGGCGAGCAGGGAGAGAAGATGTATGTTATTCTCAAGGGCGATGTGGAATTGTCGGTGCGGGGCAAGGTTATTGCCGGTGTAGCAAGGGGTGGGATTCTTGGAGAAATGGCACTCATCGACGCTGGCCCCCGGAGCGCGACGGCGTGTGCGAAAAGCGATTGCGAACTTGTCGTCATCGATGAAGAGCGGTTTCTTGCACTCGTTCACGAGAAACCAAGCTTCGCGATTGAAGTGATGAAGGTATTGGTTGCGCGACTTCGTTTAATGGATGAGGTGACCAGAGGGGAAATTGGGTCTTAGGTGTTGCTGAAAGAAAGCAGAGGTGAGTCTTCCAAGTTTAACCGGATTGCTATCTTTTGGATTCCACCAATGCGAGGCGCTGGAGCTTGTCCGCAAGGGTGTGGTCGGACATTCCAAGAAACTCTGCCGCTTTTGAAGTATTGAATCCAAACCGATGCAACGCTCGCTGAATGATATTCTTTTCCATTTCATCCAACGAAGCGTCAAGTCCCTGCGCATTGCCCGAAAGCATGGTATTGACAACCTGTGCAATTTCAGATCTGTCTTCGACATACTGCTTGGGAAGGAAAAACGCTCCGTCCTTTGTCTCGTCAAGACACATCTGAACCACAGTTTTCAATTCGCGGACATTGTCCTTCCAAACCTGCCGTGTTAACGTTTCAAGGGCGTTGATATCAACAATCATGTCCTCGGCAAAATAGCGGACCAAATGGGGAATGTCCTCCGGACGTTTGCGTAGCGGAAGAATTTCCACAGATTCAAACTCAAGTAACTTGGTGTAGATTTCGTCAATCAGTCGTCTTTTGGCAGACAGATCTGCCGCCTTCTCACGCAGAGTCACGATGTAGCGAAGATCGCCATTGTGACGGCCCATGATTTTTACAACCTCGGATTGAACTGCAAAGCTGCTCTCATCCAGACCCTCAAGAATGACGGTACCGGATCCAATGTTGCCGAGAAGCGTTGCAACTTTGTATTCCTTGACGGGTGAGAGGTTCATCGTCGTCATACTCGAGTCGATTTCACCCAGGGTAGAAGCAATCATACTCTTTCCGGTTCCCGGTTCTCCGATCAGGAGTATGTTCTTTCGACCCACTGACAATTTTGTAAGCTGCGCCCGCAGGGCGACGGTGCTTACGCTATTGCCTATTATCACATTGATTGGGTTCATATTCCTGTCGTTTAATTCTCCAACAAGATATACCGGAGACAACAAGAAAAGTGTGATTTTTGTCAACTGTCAAATACTGACATGGCAAAATTGTTCATTTTAGCCAATATTGGGCTTAATTCAACAGTTTTTATTTCCAAGAAAGCATCCTCTATTTCATAGACAAATTGATTGTCATGTAGTCCATGAAGCCTCCAACTCATTGATTGGAAATAACATAGTGCAAATTACTGCGGCACAATCGAAATTCCACTTGCAAATTTTGACTGGGATGCATATATTTATGCTGTCAACGAACAGTACACCGTTGTTGGGCTAAGACTTCCGGTCCCTCCGGGAGGCAGTTTCGCTAGAGTTCTGTTTTACAAACCCGTAGCAAAACGCCGAATCGCAACTGTGGTGCTTCATGCCGTGGCTGCGATTGTTCATTTTATGGCACATACAAGGTCGTACATCGCCGTGTCCGCCGGTTGCGGATTTGTAAAACAGAAAGGAGCTGTCCCATGGAAAAGGGTACAGTGAAGTGGTTCAACGGAGCAAAAGGTTTCGGCTTCATTTCCCGTCCGGGTGGCGAAGATGTGTTTGTACACTATCGCGCCATTGTCGGTGATGGATACAAGAACCTGAACGAAGGTGACCAGGTTCAGTTCGAAGTAGAACGTGGCCCCAAGGGCTTCCAGGCCGCCAACGTCAGCAAGATCTAACACGATCTCCTGATCCACACGTCCCGGTTCGCGCAAGCGGATCGGGATTTTTTATGCCCGGATCGGAAGTCCGCCCGATCGATTGCCAGCATAATTTCTTTCTACTCAAGATGATCCTTGCTCACTTCACCAATCTTGAATATATTCTTCCCATCCATACATCTCGAGGAATTATCATGGCAGCAAAGATCACTGTGAATAACAACGGCAACCTCCGCATCGAAGGAGAATTCGATCTGTTCGACGCAGCAGGCAACAAGTATGACCTCGCCGGACGCACAACAATCTCTCTCTGCCGTTGTGGGCAGAGCAACAAGAAACCTTTCTGCGATGGGTCCCATCGAGCGTCGGGCTTTGCTTCTGAATGTCAGGCGTACACACTAGAACTCCCGAAGCCCAAGCCATAGACTCCGTGCATCCCTCTCAGAATGTCCGGGTGAAGATATGCTGCATCAGCAGCATTGAAGAGGCACAGCTCGCGATTACTCACGGTGCGTCGGCGCTCGGACTTGTTTCCGCTATGCCAAGTGGTCCCGGTCCAATTGCAGAGGAGATAATCTCCGGGATCGTAACGGTAGTTCCGCCGCCGGTAGCAACCTTTCTGCTCACCAGTAAACAGGATATCGCTTCGATCATCGACCAGCAGCGGAGGCTTGGTGCCAATACAATCCAAATAGTCGATCGGCTTGAAAGAGGAACTCATGCCGATTTGCGGAATGCACTTCCAGGTGTCAAAATTGTCCAGGTCATTCACGTGAGCGAGGAAGAGTCGCTCCGCGAAGCAGAAGCAATCGCCCCGTATGTCGATGCAATTCTTCTCGATTCCGGGAATCAATCTCTGACAGTGAAGGAACTTGGGGGCACTGGCCGCACACACGACTGGACCATAAGCCGGAGAATACGCGAAGCTGTGGATGTACCTGTTTTCCTCGCTGGCGGACTCAATGCCGTAAACGTACGGACTGCAATCGAGGCGGTAGGGCCATTCGCGGTGGACGTGTGTAGCGGTGTGCGGACGCACGGAAAACTTGATGCTGAGAAACTCGCTGCATTCTTTGATGTAGTTCATAGGGCGCTCTCGGTTCGCATTCACCACTAACATGGTCGTCAAACCTGTCATATTGGAAGGAACGCACGTCCGGCTTGAGCCTATGACAATCGGCCATCTCGACGCTCTTTGGGAAGTCGGCAATGATCCGGACCTTTGGCAATGGACGACATCAAATATCTCCACCAAGGAATTGATGGCTTCGTATATCAGGAGCGGCGTGCGTGCGCTGGAGGAAGGCACAGGAGTACCGTTTGTGATTCAGTCCAAGGCAGACAATATGGTTGCGGGGAGTACAAGGTTTGGCAATATTGATATGGAGAATAAGAAATTGGAGATTGGATGGACGTGGGTGGCAAGGCGATGGCAACGGAGTTCGGTGAATACGGAATGCAAGCTCCTCCTTCTGCAACACGCGTTTGAAACCCTTGGTTGTAACAGGGTGGAATTGAAAACAGATGCCTTGAATACCAGATCTCGCGCAGCAATTCTACGCATCGGAGCGAAAGAGGAAGGCATACTGCGAAGCCACATGGTGACTGCAACCGGGCGCGTTCGGGATTCGGTCTACTACAGTATTCTTGCAGCGGAATGGCCTGCCGTGAAGTTGGCCTTGCAATCGAAACTCGGGAGTGACCATGTCGCCAGGTGAAACGAACGTTGGCGAGATCTACAACCGCTTCTCTGACCAGCTTCGGTTGTTTATTCAGAGCAAGGTAAACTCACACGCCGTTGCCGATGATATTCTACAGGATGTCTTTCTGAAAGTCCATGGAAAGATTGATGGGTTGCGTGACGGTTCACGCATCGAGAGCTGGATCTACCAGATTGCCCGCAACGCCATCATCGACCACTATCGTACCGTCAAAAGTAGTGATGAACTCAACGAATCGCATCTGAATATTCCCGAAGAGAAGGAACCCGATGCCGTTGCAGAGCGATTGAGGTCAAGCCTGCTCACCATGGTCAATCAGCTTCCTCCGGATTTCAAGGAAGCGCTCATCCTTACAGACTTCAGAGGCCTATCGCAAAAGGAGTTTGCCGACCGACTCGGTATTTCATTGTCAGGTGCAAAATCCCGCATACAGAGGGCCCGAAAGATGTTAAAAGACATGTTGCTCGAGTGCTGTCACTTTGAACTTGATCATTATGGGAAGGTGATCGACTACTACCCCCGGTCCTGTAAATCCTGCTCCTCCAGTCGGTGCTGAAATCCGGTTGATCCAACCCCAAAGCCAACGCCCCCCATCCAGCAGACTCTTTACTCTAACACTCTATAACTCTACAAACTCCGCTCTTCCTGCGTCTTTTTTCCTCCTCCATCGTCTATTGAGTAGAAGATCAAATTCTGACATTCTCTCATTTGGAGGAAGCAATGGAAAAGACCAACCAAGATGAAGTCCGAGATGCAGTACGGGCATACTACGGCGCAATCGCCAAAAGCGGAACACATGGCTGCGGCTGCGGCCCGGCAACAGAATCAGCCTCTTCGTGCTGCTCGACGGAACCTGAGGTTGCAGTCACCACAGTTGAGGGATTGAAACTCGGTTACACCGAGGATGACCTCAACGCCGTTCCCGATGGCTCGAATCTCGGTCTCGGCTGCGGCAATCCACAAGCAATTGCAGAGTTGAAAGACGGCGAGGTCGTGCTCGATCTCGGAAGTGGTGCAGGGTTCGATGCCTTTCTTGCATCGAGACAAGTCGGTGGGACAGGCAAGGTCATCGGTGTTGACATGACACCGTCGATGATTTCCAGAGCCCGCCAGAATGCAGCGAAAGCGAACTACACCAATGTGGAGTTCCGGTTGGGCGAAATCGAACGCTTGCCCGTCGCAGATGCGACAGTGGATGTTATCATTTCCAATTGCGTGATCAATCTCTCTCCCGATAAGCAAGCGGTCTTCAATGAAGCCTACCGCATATTAAAGCTGGGTGGCAGACTCGCCATCTCTGATATTGTCACAAGAGCGCCGATGCCAAAAGAGATTTCGGGAGACATGTCTTTGCTGTGCGGCTGCGTCGCCGGTGCTTCATCTATTACGGAAGTAAGAGAGATGTTGATTGTCGCAGGCTTTATTGATGTCCGCATCACGACGAAGGATGATAGCCGCGAGTTTATCAAAGAGTGGGTGCCGGGAATGTCCATCGACCAGTTTATCGTGTCGGCGGCGATTGAAGCGAGAAAGTAAATCGTGGAGTAGGCAACAGCAGATAATGCGTCAGAGGAGAGACAGTGCCCATGTGGAACTCACTTGAGCAAGCCCGGCCAGAACCTCCGCATCTGTCTTCCCTGACCTTTTCAACACATGGAATGAATGGTCGGCCCCCGTCGATCACGTGCAGCGTTGCCTTCTTTCCCAAGCCATGACAAACTGGTTTGAGTAATGAAAGATCAGCCAGTGTGTCGCGTGTCCCCTGGAGAAACAACATCGGGACTCTAACGGACGAGAGGTGATCTGCGCGAGAAGTGGATGGTGCGCCGGCCGGATGAAGCGGAAATCCAAAGAAGATTATTCCCTTCACTCCCTCCAATGGAGAATCCGAGGCTGCGGCCGATGTCATGCGGCCTCCCATGGATTTGCCCCCCGCGAATATCGGGAGGCCATCCGCGAGCTTCGTTGCTTGTTCTACGGCCGAGCGAACGGTTGCATGAAGAACCGGCTTCGGGTCGGGGCGTTTGGTTCCGTTCTCCATATAAGGAAACTGATACCGGAACGTTGCCACGTGATTCTCGCCAAGCAGACTACAGATCGACTCCATGAACGGATGCTTCATCCCCGCACCGGCGCCGTGGGCAAGGACGAGGAGACACTGCGCATCGCGTGGCTTCATGAGCAGCGCACTGACACGCCCGCTGCTTTTGGTTGCAATAAAAGTAAGAGACTTGGTAGGCATTGGACTGATATAAAAGCAGAGCTACTTCTTCGTTTTTTCCGCCAGACCAATAAACTGCTTTGCAAGTTTAGGTCCGGTTCCTTCATCTTCATGCTTGAAGAACACGAAGGCTTTCTTCCAATTCTGATCTTCAATCTTTTTCAACCACGACTTCAGATCTGCAGTTGAATATGCCTCCCGGCGCAAACGCAAGTACCCCCAGTTGGCTGTACTGACGAAAGGGAACTCAAGGTCTTCATCCACATCAGCACAGCATAAGGCACATTTGTACGAACGCAGGAGGTCATAAACATCATTAGAGAACCATGTTGCATGCCGGAACTCGAATGCTGCGGGAATATCACCGGGCAGCAGCTTGAGGAATTCACCTAACCGGTCAATGTCTTTCTTGAGATTGGGTGGGAGTTGGAAGAGCACCACACCAAGTTTGTCCCCAATTGAGCGCACCGTTCGCATGAGGTACTCGGTTTCTTCACCCGCTTCCTTGAGTCGCTTGAAGTGAGTGATCTTTTGCGAGGCCTTTATCGAAAAGCAGAATCCCTTCGGTACCTGATCAGCCCACCCCTGCACGACGCTTTCCTTCGGCATACGGTAGAACGTGTTATTGATTTCAACGGCAGTAAGCTGTGTACCGTAGTACTTCAGGAAATCCTTGTCGGACATATCCTCCGGATAAAAATGTCCTTTCCATTCCTTGTAGCTGTAGCCGCTTGTTCCGACGTGAAGTTGCATGTTCGTCCGGTTGTTATTGAGCAAGTGCTATTACAAATTAGCTTTTCTTTAATATCTTCTTCAGAAACTCCGTCATGTCCTTCCACGAGTCCTTGTCTGCTTTTTCGTTGTACGCAATGGGTATACCGAATTCCTTCCCTGCCTTATCTGCGGCGGGATTTGTAAACCCGTGCTTTGCGTTGGGGTATGATTTGAACGTCATGTCCACCTTCGCATCTTTCATTTCCTTCTTGAACGCTTCGATCTGTTCCTTCGGGATAAAGCTGTCATCCGCACCGTGACACACCAGTACCTTTCCTTTCACTTCTCCTGCTTTTGCCGGAGTGCCTGTGCCGAGCATGCCGTGGAAACTCACAACGCCCTTCAGGTCAACTCCTGCGCGGGCCATGTTCAGCACAACGCCTCCACCAAAACAATACCCGATTGCCGCGATGTTGGCCGCATCAACGGTTTCATGTTTGCGCAGCAGTTCCCATCCTGCGAGGAAGCGAGCCTTGGCGACCGGCAACTTACCACCGGCTTCACTTGCAAACTTTCCAGCGTCATCAGGATGTTTGGCGGTTTTCCCATTGCCGAACATGTCAACAGCGAGTGCAGTGTAGCCCATCTCAGCAAGCATTTTGGCGCGAGTGCGTGCGTATTCATTGTGGCCCCACCATTCGTGGACAACAAGCACGCCGGGGCGTTTACCTTTTACGGCATCGTCATATACCAGCCATCCCTTCATTGTCAGCCCGTCAGCCTTATACGTCACCTCTTCGCTCTTAAGCGAAGCTAAAGAGGTGGTGATGGAGAGAAGAAGGAATGCCAGAATTGCCATTGAACGCATTGGAGACCTCTTGAGATAGGGGATGTGAACTGTCGATTTCCAGAATGAATATATGAGTTGTTCCCGACAGGGTCAACGGTTGCAACTTCGTTCATGAATCTTTATCATGTCAACGCCGTAGTGCTCACCAACCTTTGACCATGCACCGAATCATTTCTTCACTCATACTTCTTACCGTTATTGCATTTTTTCCGCTTGTTGCGGGGGAAAATATCAATGCAATCCGTGCTGTCAAGATTGAGACGTCTCCGCGAATTGACGGTCTTCTCGATGAGCAGATATGGCAGCAGGCCTCTCCCGCAACCGACTTTCTTCAACGGGATCCAAGTGAAGGCCAACCTGCCTCGGAACGTACCGAGGTGCGCGTACTGTATGATGACGACGCGTTATACTTCGGCTTCATGTTATTCGATTCCGAGCCGGGCAATATCGTTGCTCCGCTCACACGACGCGACAATGTTGTCGAATCGGACGGTATGTCCATTTATATTGATGCATTCCATGACCACCAGACCTGTTACGAGTTCGGTTTCAACCCGGCCGGCGTAAAGTCCGACATACTGATTTACAATGATGGGGACATTGAGGATAATTCCTGGGACGCAGTGTGGGAAGTGGAGACGCGCATCCTGCCCAATGGTTGGTCTGCCGAAGTGAGAATCCCTTTCCGGGTTCTTCGATATCAACTTGCAGACAATGATACGAGTGAGTATGAATGGGGGATGAACTTCATCAGGACTATCAGTCGCAAGCAAGAGGAGGACCGATGGGCATTCACTCCAAAGAAGGAAAGCGGTTTTGTTTCGCGCTTCGGGCATTTGCGTGGACTCCGTGCACTTCCATCGCCGCGTCAGCTTGAGTTGCTGCCGTTCGTTGTTGGGAAGCAGCGTTGGCAGCCTCAGCGCCCCAACCAAGACCGTCTTGCTGAGTTTTCAACAGATGCAGGGATGGATTTCAAATACAGCATCTCCAATAACTTTACACTTGATGCAACCATAAATCCGGATTTCGGACAGGTAGAGGCCGATCCCGAGGTGTTGAATCTCTCGACGTTCGAGACATTCTATCCGGAGAAACGACCGTTCTTCATTGAGGGAACGCAGATTCTCAGATTCACGACGTTCGGTGGCGCGCTGGGGCCGGGGATGTTTTATCCCCGGCGTATCGGCAGGGCTATCTCTCCATTTGAAGTTGCGGTACCGACTGGCGGAAAAATCGAAGAACTGCCTCAAGCCGTGACGATTCTTGGCGCCGCGAAGGTGAACGGGAAGACCAATGGCGGCCTCTCAGTCGGTGTGCTCCAGGCATTTACGGAAGAGGAAGAAGCCGAGGTGTCGGATGCGACGGGCGCACGCTCTTCGCAGGTTCTGGAGCCGTTTGGGCACTACAATGTCGTCCGACTCAAACAGGATGTGCTTGGCAACTCCAACGTCGGACTTGTTCTCACGACCGTTGCGAAACCTGATCGGGCTCCTGCGATTACCAACGGCTATGATTGGTTCATCAAACTTGCAGACAACACGTACTTGTGCGAGGGATTTTTCGCGCACACACATACCAATGATGGAACAGGAAAACGGATTCATGGAAGTGGAGGTCGATTTGGTTTTACTCGAACCGCGGCGGAACACTGGCTCTGGAGTTTCGGTGGGCGATACGCAACACAGCGCTACAATATCAACGACCTTGGATTCTTCTTCCGGCCCGATGGATTTACGGGACTATTCTCACTGACCTATAAAGAAAATACGCCTGCCGGTCTTTATCGGAATTATTCAGTGACGTTTTCATTCACGGAGTTCCACAATATGCATGGAGTGGGGCTACAGCGGGAGGGGAGATTGGACGCCTCGACTCTTTTCAGCAACTACTGGAGTGCATCTGCCTCTGCATCAGCGGATATAGGAAGATACGACGACCGCGAGACGCGGGGCAATGGTCTGTATCAGAAGCCGGAATTTTATAACACCAGTTTGACTCTCAGTAGTGATGGAAGGGAAGACCTGATTGGAAGATTCACCAGTCGCTATGGCTGGGACAGCAAACTGAGATCCCAGTGGGCGTCACTCCTTGGCCTGACGCTGAAACCAACAACATGGATGCAATGGGAGTTGAGCGGTGAATATGAACGGGTGTTGAATCAAGAGGCGTGGGTTACTCATTCTTCCGGCAGCATCTTCGCAGACCGCAGCACAGACAGGTTCGACATGACTCTCCGCAGTACGATCACCTTCACACGCGACTTAACGCTGCAAGTCTATACTCAAATCTTTTCTGCCAAAGCGAGGCACGGGCTTGCCCGTCAGCTCATCGGTACAACGGATTTCGTTCCATCATCGTATGCTGCTTCGGCACATAATTTTACCGCACAGGAATTCAATTCCAACTTCGTTCTTCGTTGGGAATATCTCCCCGGCAGCACACTGTTTTTCGTTTGGTCACAAGCGCGTCAGGGAAGCAAGGGAATATACTCCGATTCATTCTCCGACGACATCAACGACACGTTTCGTCTCCCGCCATCAAATGTCCTGCTCTTGAAGGCAACGTATTGGCTAAGCCTGTAGCTAACGAGGTTTTGTTGCGATCGCAGCACTACCCGCATCCAACACCAACTGCCCCGCCTGAGACACCTTCACCCAATAGCCTCTTGATGGAATAAGGAGGTTACTTGGTGCATATCCGGTACTCCCGAACCCGTAGAAACTTGATTGAACAATTCCCGATGGAATCTGGAGTATCGATGATGTTGAGACTGTGTCGGTAATTGTGCCGATAATATTCCAGCCCACGACGACAGCAATGGTGTCGCTCGTGATGGGTGAACCGGTAATGCTCACATTTCCTCCAGTCGGGAACTTCAGCCAGTAGCCGGTACCGTTGTCCAGTGTGTCTCGCTGGACGTATCCGCTCACATACGCATAGGCTTCCGAACTTGCCGTCGGAAAAAGTGTATCTGTAGCGGCATCGACAACCGATAATGGGACGGAGACCAGGTTCCAGGCTGATTCAAAGAAATATGCTTGTGTCACCTGGCTCGTCGTGGTAAATCTACGCACAACCGACCAGCCGCTTCCACCAACGCCATTCTTCGCGCTCACTCTCCAGAAGTATGTCACGTCTGCAGGTATTGCTCCGACGGTCCTCGATGTATCCGTCACCGTTGAGTCATTGACGACAGTCGAACCGAACAGTGAATCAGTTGAGACCTGAACGTGGTACGTGCCCGTTCCGCTGGAGGGGTTCCAAATAAGGTCAATGTCGATTGGTGGAATTGTGGCTTCATCAAGCGGATTGACGAGTGTGGGAATTGCCGGAGGGATTAGTGCCCCCGTGTTTTCAAACAGGAATATGATATCATCCATCTCATCAATTCCGGTCATGTCGAGATCGCCATCGTTATCGCGGTCATGGAGCGTTGCACATGACCCGGCAGTGGAAGCATCAAAGGATCGTTGGTTGATTAACACGCCACTGCCATTGTTTTCATAAAGAGTCCAATCACTGCCGGAAAAATTGCTTGTCACCAGATCCAGGTCACCATCGCCGTCAATATCGCCAACGTCGATTGCGATGGAGAAACTTCCCACCGGATATGTCGTTGCTGCCGACATTCCTCCTGCCCCGTTCCCGAAGATCACTGATGCAGTATTCCAGCCCGAGTTTGCAGAGACGACATCCATATTGCCGTCGCCATTCATATCACCCACGGCGATCATCCACGGATTTCCTCCCACCGCAACCTCGCTCGAGAATGTCAAGCCGCCATTTCCGTCGCCGAGAAACAAGGCCATCTCCTGACTGTTGTATGATCCGATAAACACATCCATGATGCCGTCATTGTTCGCATCGGCGGCAGCCGCGGCGGTTTCTCCGCTTCCACCTGCGTCAAAATTTGTACTCGGCGCAAACGATCCGTCGCCATTGTTCTTGAATATCGTTGCGTTGCCCTGTGTCCGGTTTGCGGTAACGATGTCCATATCTCCATCACCGTCGAGGTCCAGCATGGTCACCGCCCGTGGGCCGTCTCCCGATTCCCTGCTGATAAGAGAATCAAAACCACCTGCACCATCGCCATACATCAGTGTTACCTGATCGTTCCCCGCATTTCCCACAACGAGATCAATCTTGCCGTCGTTGTTAAGGTCGGTGCCGTCATTCGGACTTGGGACGCTTCCGTTCGGCAGATCGAAAACCTCCGAGGTGTCATACATTCCTGTGCTGTCATTCAGGAAGATGCGCACATCCACCGTGATTTCATTCACTGTGGCAAGGTCGAGCCACCCATCGCCGTTGAAGTCACCACCATACGCACCATAGGTTTGAATATGTCCCTCGCCCGTCATGCGTACGGGCACTTGTGCAATCTCCGTAAAATCCAGATTGCCGGGTGATGGTTTTACCCAGAACATCCACGCATAGCCGAAGTCCATCGAATCACTCGCCAAGTCACGGATCCCTTTGGAGAGGTTAACCGTGACGTACTCGCCGGCAGAGAAGGGACGATTCGGTGTAAAGCGCACCTGTGTATTGCCGCTTTCAAATGTGAGTGATCCCTGAGCAACGCCCGACCAATGTCCGAACACCTTGAAGGTCATGCTGTTGAAGGATGTCACGTCAACCGCGGTATTGAAGCCCACGACAATATCCGTTGACGGAAGCGCCGAGCGTGTATTGCGTAGCGGGCTCGTTGAGACAACCGTGGGAGCGGCGGAGAGACTTGACGCGAGCAGCACGAGCGATACAAGGATAGATAATGACGGTACGCGTATCATGATGTTTCTTTCGGTTGAATGATAGTGTTAAGAGATGACTTGAACACATAAAACGGTAGGTGAAACTGCTTGAATGTTAGCAGGAGAGAGTTACAAAAGCAAGCTGTCCGCGCATCCATAGCTTCTTACTCTCTGCTATAGAGGTCATTCTGAGACCCGATGTTTGTTTTTGTCGGGTCGAAGAATCTGAAAAGAAGAGGTCCAGCGGAGAGGCCAACCCTCCCCTTACTAAGCGAGGGCGAGGGAGGGGTTCCATCCGCATCACAAAAGCCCGCTGTTTCATATTTCGGTCTGAGTCTTGTCTTGAAGTGTCTTGATCAACGCACCCTGAAGTTTGGAATGCAGCTTCACGAACCACTTCCACAGCACAACGGCAACAAAAGCCGCAGCTAACAGGACAGGAACAAGGAGCTCTACAGGCGGAAGAATCGTTGCGCTCAGGAATGTAATAAGTAAAGCGATCCCGAGGATCGACGCTACGGGGATTACTTCAGAGATGACACGGCGCGCTTTGCTTTGCTTCCCACCGGGGAGCTTTATTGCCAGTTCCTCAAGTAGCATACTCAACGCCTGAAGTTTTCGATACGCTGCAATCAGGAACGGCAACGAGACAAGCAGCGCCATAGCGAGAATGACTGTGTTTTGGATATCCTCGCTTGCGATGGGAACGATACGGTGACTAACGTTGCTGCCAACGTAGGCACCTGCAAGGAACACAGCAGCAACCAGCGCGCAATTGACAAGCACCTGAAACACAATGCGTTGAATTATCCTCGCAACCTTTTGCTTGTCCCCCTTGGGCTTCATGTTTTCCAACCATGCAGTGTATTGTCCGGATACCCGTGTTACGGATTTTGGCATTACCTTGCCAAGCTTGATAGTGAGCGGGTCGGCCAGTTTGATAAGATAGGGAGTCAGAAGAGTTGTCACGGCGGATACCGCGACCGCAATCGGATAGAGGAAGTTGCTTGTGACGTTCAACGTTACGCCCAGTGACGCGATGATGAACGAGAACTCGCCGATCTGCGCAAGCCCCATGCCGACACGCATCGAGGTGCGACCGTCGTTGCCGCTGAGGAATGTCCCGAGGCTGCACGAGAATACCTTGCCGATGACAACAGCGACGGTAATCACGGCGACAGGAACGGCATACGTCACCAATACCTGCGGATCCAACAGCAGACCGATCGTGACGAAGAAGATTGCGCTGAACATATCCCTGATTGGCTCGATCAATGTTTCGATCGTGAGGAGTTGTCTCGATTCCGCCATCACGGCGCCGATAACGAATGCTCCCAGCGCGATACTGTAGTCCAGTTTGGTGACCAGCAGGCAGAACCCGAAGAGAATTCCCAGTACGGTAACCAGCAACATTTCCTTGCTCTCGAATTTTGCCACAAACGCCAGGAGTCGCGGGACAATAAGAATACCGAGCACGAGAGCAACAACCATGAAGAGCGAGAGCTGCCCGATGGTGCCGAACACTGTTCCGGCAGTGACCGAACCGCTCGTAGCAATGGCCGACAGCAATGCAATAATACCGATGGCAAGAATGTCTTCGACGATCAGAATACCGAAGATCATCTGGGCAAACCGCTCGCGCTTCATCCCGAGTTCATCAAGAGCTTTGATTATAATTGTGGTTGAGGAGATGGCCAGTATCGCACCGAGGAAGAGGGAGTCCATTGTGGACCAGCCGAAGAACCCGCCGATCTCGTACCCGATCCATATCATCAAGGCGATTTCTGAAAGGGCGGCGATGAGCGCCGTGCCGCCAACGCGTGCAAGCTTCTTCATGCTGAACTCCAACCCGAGGGAGAACATGAGAAACAGCATGCCCAACTCGGCAAGCGTCTTGATCGTCAGTTCGTCCTGAATGAGCTGGAACGGAGGCGTGTACGGCCCAAGAATGACGCCGGCAATGATATACCCCAGCACCACCGGCTGCTTGAACCGGTGGAACAGCACGGTGACAATCCCGGCGACCAGCATAACTACAGCAAGATCTTGTATGAAGCTTATTGCGTGCATTTTCTCCTTGGTTTAGCCCTGCCATCGTATTTCAAGGGAAGTAGATGGTGTATGACAAAAAGATACGAGATGTACTTGATAGGAGCAATGGTTCGTTGACTTTGCTGCCGTGATTGGGTACGTTTTCATCAAACTTCTTCCGCCGCCCTGAAGGTATCAATTCATGAAACATTTCCTCTCACGACCCGTGCCGTTGAGTGATATCCCGGATAGGGAATACCATGCGATCCTTTCTGAAATCGTTGCTCTACTGGAGTCTGCCCGAGGCGCGGCTGCGCGTACAACCAACACGTTCATGACAGCGACGTACTGGTTCATCGGTAGAAGGATTGTTGAATATGAGCAGAAGGGGAAGGCACGTGCCGCGTACGGCGAGCGGCTGATGGAACGACTGGCAGGCGACCTGACTATGCGCTACAAGCGCGGCTTCAAGAAAAGTAACTTGTTTCAGATGCGGGCTTTCTATTCAGCCTACGCCAACATTTTCCAGACAGTGTCTGGAAAATTCAGAAAGGGAAGAGGCGGAAAGAAATTCCAGACGTCGTCTGGAACATTGTCACCGGCTTCAGTGCAGGATACGCTTGAAGATCTGATACGTGTATTCCAGCTTCCGTGGTCACACTACGTCAGACTTCTTTCCGTTGAGAGGATTGAATCTCGTGCCTTTTATGAGGCAGAAGCACTACGAGGGGGCTGGTCGGTGCGACAACTTGATCGGCAGATCAGTTCACAGTTCTACGAGCGAGCGCTTCTCTCTCGTAACAAGGCCGCGTTGCTGAGGAAAGAATCGAAGCCACAGCCAGGCGACACCCTTACACCGGAAGAAGAGATCAAAGATCCATTTGTACTGGAGTTCCTTGGACTGAAGGACGAGTACTCGGAAAACGACCTTGAAGAAGCGCTTGTGCGCATGCTTGAGCAAACACTCTTGGAGTTGGGAAGTGAGTTTGCCTTTATAGCGCGACAACGCCGATTGAGAATCGGCGATGAGTGGTACCGCGTTGATCTGCTGTTTTACAACCGCAAGCTCCGGTGTCTTGTGGTGGTGGACTTGAAGCTCGGCAAGTTTACGCACGCCGATGCGGGACAGATGCATATGTACCTCAACTATGCACGCGAACACTGGGCGTTGCCCGGAGAAAACCCGCCAGTGGGGCTAATCCTGTGCAGCCGTAAGGATGAGACTGTTGCACGCTATGCTCTGGAGGGTTTGCCGAACAAAGTTCTCACCTCGGAATACAAGCTGGCCCTCCCCGATGAGAAAAAGCTCGTATCAGCGTTGGAGAAATCTCGCAAGCGGTTCGAAACACAACTGCCTGGGAAAAGACGATGAGCACGGTGGGTCAGTAGAAAAGTCGCACCTCCAGGTTCTTACTTCCCAATCCCCTTCAACAAATTATCCAGTCCGCCTTTCTTTTGCTGGTCGGTGAGTTCCTTTTTCTTTGCTTCGACCATTGCCAGCTTGTCGGTTACCAGAGACTGGTAGGCGTTGAGTTGGGAATCGATCTCCTGTTTCTTCGCAGCGTAGAACTTCTCAAACTCCTGTCGCTTGGCGGCAATCTCCTTGTCGAACTTAGCGCGCAGTTCGTTTTGCAGCTTGGCAAACTCGGCCCCGAGCACGGCTTGTACACGTCCAGCAATCTGGGCGGCGAGGTTGGTGCGAAATGCCACGTCGAAGTTGCCGCCGGTATTCCAAAGCCGGAGAGAGGCATCGAATCCGGAAACACCTTGCAACACTTCGCGCACAAGACGCTCAATGGTGTTCTTCGCATCGCCTGCAAACGTGAGCTTGATGTTGTTCAGATCAAACGTCGCCGTTGCATCGAACCGGTTGCCGGGAACCGTGATCTTCACAGCCGAGGTGAGCTTCGCGTCTTTGATGGTGCCTTGGAGGAAATCGGCGTTACCAAGGGTAAACTCAGCGAGCGGCACACCGGCTAATCGTGCGCGGAACTCATCAAACGGCTCGTCCTTGGTGCGGTCGATCAGTGCGCCAAGTGTCAGGTGCCGTCCGCCGCCCTCAGCAGCTTCGAGGTCGGCAGTGAGTGGCGCTCCGGTCACCGTCTGGTCGTTGGTGATATTCTTGACCTGTCCTTTGAGATAAACATACTCGGCATTCTCTGGCTTCGCCGTGCCGCCAGAGACAAGTACATTCTTGATCCAGAGTTTTGGATATGCCTGTCCAACCGGGAAATGGATGTCCTGGCCTTTCATACGCGGTGGTTTCTCGTAGTCCGGTTCAGGCGAGTACTTCTTGATATTGTCTCGTGCGAAATCCACCCACGAGAGATAGGTCATTGCACGCTTGTATAACTCCTGGCCGACGAGCAGGTGGGCAAGTCCTTCGGTATTGAGATTGGGGAGCCGTGCCATCTCCATGAGTTTCTGGAAATCCCTTTTCACCACATCATCAATCGAACCGACTGCACCAGACACACGTTGGACGTCCGAAGTGATGGACGCCTTTCGATCATTGAACGTCTTGTTGATTTCGTTCACGGTTTTTATTGAGTTGTCAACTGTCGAGATGGCGGAGGTGATCTTGTCGATACTCTTGAGTTCGGAAGGATTGATGGCCTTGATACTCGTCTCAATCTCAGCGAGTCGCTGCTTGCTTGTCTCGAAATCCGCCAGCGATGCCTGCCACTGACCGGATGCTTCCCTCACCACGCGACGCAGTGAATCAATGTGTTTCAGCGTTTGCGGGTCGAGCGCTTTGACAAGACTATCAACATTGATGCCCTTGCGCAGGTTGTCGATATTAAAGACAGGTGTTTGCTCGACGGTTTTGGCAAGCGCTTCCTCGGCCAGCGCAGTGAATGTACCACCGGATGTCTTCTCTTCCTTCGCTCCCGGAATGAATCCATCCGTTGTCCGTTTGGTATCGAGGATCAGTTCATTCACTTCCATCGTTTCGATAATGTACTTACCGCGCAAGAGTTGACCGAAGTTCATCGCAAAGCCGACCTTGCCGGTCTCGAACATGTTCCGCCATGTGTCGTTCGGGTTTGTTACCTGCATGCGTTGCCATGTGATGCCGATAGGGGAGAAGTTGACGGAGAGATTATCGATCTCCACTTTTGCACCGACGATTTCATCTCCCGCCGCCTCAAGTCCCGATTCCACCCAACCGTCAATAAAGAAATACACCACTACACACATGATGATAAAGGGGATGAGAACGAAATAGACGAAGTTCTTACGCATGGTCTATTCTCCTCCCAGACTTCGCACTTTCTCGTACCACTTCACGAGGGCGCTTTGCTTGAGTACCTGGAAGATCTTCCATTTTTCCATCTTCTCGCCGACGTGTGTACGGTAGGCCACGACTGCCTTCTTCATTCCAAAATAGATCGGCACGAGTGCCACCAGAGCAAACACGAAGCTCCCCATCACCACACTGTTATTGAATCGGGTGAGCGGTGCAATTGGAGCGCTGTAGAGCGAAGTCCAGAGTGCGCGCAGCCCGTCGATGTTGACAAGTATGGAATATCCGAGCCAATGGAAGAACGGATCAAGCAAGTACGCGAACAACGTACAAAGCGTAATGGCGAGGAAGGCAGCTCCCAAGTTGACGTTGATGATGAGAAGAACGAGCCAGACCAGCACTCCTTGCAGTGTCAGCATGGGCGAGAAGCCAAGGATTGCGCCGAGAGCAAACCCGCCTGCGACCTGCGCGGGGTTCTGTCCTGCTCGGAAAATCTTGATAATGTCTTTGATGATGGTCAACCAGAACATGGAAGTCTCCTGTTGCGGAAGCGGTAAAAAATGGTTGGGTAAAGATATATGAAGACAAGGCAAAATGCAAAAATAAAAGGTGGAGAGTAAAGAGCGGAGTGTCCCTGATTGATGAGCCTGTTCGTCATAGATTGTACGGAGTGTTTGCATGAGTGCGAATGAATACGTACACTGGACGCCAACAAAACGGAGGATGGCATGTCGATAATTCAAATGCTGTTGATGCTGGGTTTTTTATTCGGTGAGAATGATAGCACGACAGTGAAAGAACAGAAGCCAATAGCCGACGAGAGTTTGTTCGTGGTTCTTTATACTCCGGGTGCCGGATGGGATGTGAACAAACCGCCTCATGAACAACTACACTTTGGATCGCATTCGAAGCGACTCGGGGCACTGAGGAAGGAACAACGCATAAAGTTCGGTGCACGGTATGCGGATAAAGGAATGCTTCTCCTTCAGGCGGTTTCACTCGAGGCTGCCAAGGCATCGTTAATGCAGATAGCGCGGTCATAGAGGGAACATTCACCGCAGAGGTACATCCGATGATGGTGTTTTACAAAGGGTGCGTTGAATAGTCAGTTTAATGACCCTCCTCGGTCCCTCTCTTGGAAAAGGGAGGGATGGTTGGGACAAAAGAGGGTCATAAAAAAGCCCGACCAGTACTGCCGGTCGGGCCTAATAACTTCTGGAAACCTCTTAGTCTACCACGATAACGAGGTAGTTCTCCTGCCAGAATTGTCCCGGATGAGTAATCATCAGATCTGATGCCTGCTCGTCGGGCGATGCCGTTGCGAAGAGCTCTTCGCTGCGACGGGGGACAATCTCATCAATCTGTCCGGTAACGTGAATTGTTTGATCCGTCGTTCTGTCAACCGGCGTGAACAGGGATCGATCAACACTGCTGGCCATGATGGTCGTTGATCCGATGCCGAGGATTCCGCCGACATCCTGGATAATCCCTTTTGCTTCCAACTCATCGCGAGTGCCGATGATGTAATACGCGGTGTTCATCGAAGATTTCTGGTTCTCGATGATGCCATCCTTCTCATTGATCACCTGAATCTTCTCGGCAACCGTTGCTTCCAATCCTTGCACCTTTGCTTCAAACAATGCGATGGATTGTTCGCGCTGCTGAACGCTTAACTTCAGGTCTTCAATAACCTTGTTCAGGCTTGCGAACTCGCCACGGTACGTCTTGATTTTGCTTTGCAATGATGCAATGGTCTTCTTATTCTCTTTCAGCGTCACGCCAATTGCGCTGATGTTCTGCATCAGCTTCTGTCGTGAGTCAACGGTTGTCAACTGCGCCGCGCCTTCAGCTCCTTCGGTCTTCTCAACAAGCTTTGCTTCTTTGGTACGTACGTCTTCGAGGTTGCTGTACACGTCGTTCACTGCAAGCATTATTTCGTCGAACTCCTTGTTCCGCTCGACGATGCCTTGTTCAAGAGTTGCCTTCTCGGTCTGAAGCTGACCGATCTGTTTTTGCAGCTCCTCTTCCTGGTTATTGCAGCCGAGTACCAGCACGCTGCACAATGCAACAACACCAAGGGTAATCTTCATGGGGGCCTCACTAGTTGTTTGTGAAAAGTAACTTTTTCGTTCCTGGATTGCCTATCGTTTCCGGTGCAAAGGTACAATCATCACACGCATCAAGCAAGGGTAAACTCAACTATGAACGTCTTTTAATGCTGGGTTAATAGACGGCTTACACAAGGAATGCGGCTCCTTTCCTTCGTGTGTTTCCGATTTCAGAGATTAAACCTGAGGTCAACCGGAATGTTCCGGTCCTGCAGACGTCTTCATTTGACAACCATTCCGAATAGTGCTACTGTACTATTGGACTCGGATAACCACTCATGGCTCGTACTTCTCAGATAGCGCAGGTCGGTAAGCGTAGGATTGAACTTTCCAATCTTACCAAGGTTCTTTATCCCGACGATAATATCCTCAAAGCGGAACTCATTCAGTATTATCTCAAGATCGCCCCTACGATTCTCGCCCACATCAAAGGCCGGCCTCTTTCACTCGTCCGATTTCCTGACGGCATAACGGGTGAGAAGTTCTTCCAGAAGAACAGACCGGAGTGGGCGCCGGATTGGATTCAATGCGTGCCATTGGGACAGGGGGAAGAGAAGAAGGATTACGTCCTTGCAACCGAGGAGGCTTCGCTCGTCTGGCTTGCGAACCTTGCCTGTATTGAAATACATCAGATGCATTCACGCGCACCGGAATTTAAGAAACCGGATTACTTCGTCTTCGATCTCGACCCGCCGGAGAATTTCAAATTCTCCCAAGTTGCTGAACTGGCGCTGGAACTCAAAGAGCATATTGAGAACTTCGGCTATCATCCCTTCGTCAAGACAACGGGTAGAAAAGGACTGCACATTGTTGTTCCGATTGAGCCGAAGTGGGAGTTTGACAAAGTCTTTGAGGCAGCGAAAGCAATAGCAACTCCTTTCGTCGAAGCGCACGAGAAGACAACCACGTTGCACATCAAGAAGGAACATCGCAAAGGTCGGGTACTGGTGGATATTTATCGGAACCATCATTCCCAGACGATCGTCTCTGCGTATAGTGTGCGCGGACTCCCGGGCGCTACCGTTTCCACACCCTTGAATTGGGAGGAATTGGAATCCCTCGGTTCGCCGTCTGAACTCACGATTCAATCGACATTGGAGCGTGTGCTGTCGGATGGTGATCCGTGGGAAGCGATTGCCGCGTTCACTGAGCCCCTGCACACAGAACGGAAGTCGCTGAAGAAAACAACGCTGGCTCCGTCGCGCAGGCACAAGACGCCGGAGACGCTGGAGAAATACGCAGAGAAGCGGAGCTTTGATCGAACACCGGAGCCGCCACCGGCAGTCACCATCGGCGAAGGGAACGCGTTCATCGTTCACCGCCATCATGCCTCGCGTCTCCACTACGATCTGCGGCTTGAACAGGACGGCGTACTGAAATCGTGGGCTGTGCCCAAGGGTTTGCCGCCGCGACCAGGTATTATTCGGCTCGCTATGGCAACGGAAGACCATCCGCTGGAGTACATCAATTTTGAAGGGACGATTCCCAAGGGGCAATACGGCGGCGGCGACATGTGGATTTTTGCGCGTGGGAAGTATACGATCACGAAGGAAAAGAAAGAAGGATTCTACGTCCGGTTGCAAAGCCGCGAGTTGAATGCCGAGTACAGTACTCATCGCACGAAAGAGAATGAATGGATCCTTCAGCGTGTAGACAAACCGCAGGTGGATTGGCTGCGAGACCCGATTGAGCCGATGCTTGCACAGAGTGCGGAGAAGCCACCCGACTCCGGCGATTATCTTTATGAAGTGAAATGGGACGGCATCCGTGCGATGATCTCCGTTGATGAAGGACAGGTTACAATTCGCAGTCGCAATCAGCACGACATCACGCAGAAGTTTCCGGAGCTGCTGATTCCCAATGAGGCATTCAGAGCGACGTCTGCACTGTTCGATGCTGAGATTGTGGTGTTGGATGAAGGTGGAAGGCCGGTGTTCAAGAATGCCATCCATCGACTTCAACAAACAACTGATGGCGCCATTGAACGGGCGAAAGCCAAGTACCCGGTTGTGTGCTATCTCTTCGATTGTCTTTATCTTGATGGTCGTCCAATTACCAACGAGCCACTGGTGCGTCGAAGGGCTTGGCTGAAAGATGCCATCAAGCGCGACACGCCGTATAGGTTCAGCGAAACGGTGGAGGATGGTGTTGAACTCTTCGCTGCCGCCTCAGTAATGGGACTGGAAGGGATCATCGCAAAGGAACGCAACAGTGTTTATCAGCCGGGGAAACGCTCGGCGCATTGGATCAAGATAAAAACCCGGCAAACCACCGATTGCGTCATCATTGGCTACACGAAAGGCAAAGGAGACAGGGAGTCGCTCTTCGGCGCACTGCAAATCGCCGAACGCGACGGTGATGCTTTGAGATATGTCGGTAAGGTGGGAACGGGATTCGATACAAAGCTGATGAAGGAGATTCTTGCCGAGTTAAAGAAACTCAAAGTGATTAAACGACCCGTGAAAGAGAAGCCTCTCGACGAGGCAAGTACCGTCTGGGTAGAACCAAAACTGATGTGCGAAGTACAATTCGCATCGTTGACCAAGGATAAAATGCTGAGAGAGCCGGTTTTTGTAAAGTTTCGGCTTGATTTCTAAGACAAAGCACACCGCGAAGACGCAGAGAAAATGAATGAACTGGAATAAGTCCTGGCTTATTGATAAATTTCAAGAAGAATGATTCCTCTGCGACTCAGCGTCCAGCGGTGTTCTTTAGTCATAGGAGGTAGAAGATGCGAGCAATTTGGAAAGGCCATATCCGGTTCTCATTGGTAACGATCCCTGTGCGGATATATAACGCCGTTGACACCGATCAGAAGATCAGTTTCAACCAGCTCCACAAAGAGGACAACGGTCCGATCGGATACGACAAGCGTTGCAAGAAGTGCAACAAGGTTGTTACCTCCGAAGACATCGTGAAAGGATACCCGTACGAGCCGGAACGCTTTGTGATTGTCGAGAAAGAAGACATCGACAAGGTCAAACTGAAGAGCACAAAGATCATCGAGATCGCCGGTTTCATCGACGCGAAAGAAGTTCACCCCGCATTGTATGAATCCCCTTACTACGCCGGTCCGGACGGGCCTGTGGCCGTGAAAGCATATTCGCTCCTCGCCGCGGCGTTGAAGGACAGCGGCAAGGTTGGTATCGGCAAGGTAGTGTTGCGTGACCGTGAAGATATCGTGCTTATTGCTCCCGCGGAGAATGCTGTCGCGTTGTACAAGTTGCGCAACCCGAAAGAGGTTCGATCAGTGAGCGAGGTTCCGCAAGTGGACGGCAAGGGAGTTGACAAAGACCAACTGAAGCTGGCCAAGAGTCTCATTGATTCGATGGCGACGAGTTTGGATAAGATTGACATGACCGACAAGTATGCGGATGCGTTGAGGGAGATGATTGAGGCGAAGATCGAAGGGAAGCAGATTGTGAGCGTGGAGGAGGAAGAGAAGCCGACGGTTGATATTATGACAGCCTTGAAGCAGAGTATTGAGCAGGCAAAGTCACAGAAAAAGCCGATGGAAAAGGCAAAGGGCGAGAAGAAGGCTGTTGCGGCGAAGTCTGTGAAGACAAAGAAATCGAAGGTAGCGTAACCAGATGGGCAAGGTACTCCAGTTCTCTCCCAAGCCGCCGACGAAATTCGGATTTGAGAGAGTTAAGAAAAAGAAAAAGGATAGTCCCGAGAAGAAGGGGCAGTTGAACCTGTTTGCCGGTGGTGGCACGCAGGTACTCAAGTTGCCGACGAACCTGAGTCCTTTTGAAGAAGCGCTGCTTTTGGATGAGCGAGGCGACGGTTGGGCAGAGCAGGCGTATCTTCAGGCGATCGTGGCGGGGGATGGCGTTGCCGATGCGTATTGCAATCTCGGCATCATTGAATCACAAGCAGGCCAGACTCCCAAGGCATTTGACTGCTTCACCCGATCTCTTGAACACGATCCCAGGCATTTCGAATCACATTACAATCTGGGCAACCTGTACTTCGATGAGGGAAACCTCCGTCTGGCAAAAATGCACTTCGAGCTTGCAGCCGAAATAGAACCGGCGTTCCCCAACCTCTATTTCAATCTCGGACTTGTTCATGCGATGAACCAGAACTTCATTGCAGCAATTTCCTCCCTTCGGAAATACAAGGAACTCGTTCGACCGGAGGAAGGCGGCAAAGCCGATGAGTTATTGGTGAATCTCCAACGCTCAATTGATTTACGGAAGTAATCTTTCTCTCTTCAGTCCAACCCCAATTTGATTCTCGCAAACATCTCCTTGTACTCCGCCGCCGCCCTTTTGTGATCCACAATCGGGAGAGGATAATCTTTTCCAATCTCTATCCCACATTCAGCTTGTTCCAGTGGAGTCATCTCGTGAGGGGCATGAATGAACTTTGTCGGTACGTTCCGCAACTCCGGCACATATTGTTTGATGTATACTCCCTCAGGATCAAACCGCTCTGATTGAAGTCGTGGATTGAAGATGCGTAACGGACGGGGATCAACTCCCGTTGAAGCCGACCATTGCCATCCGCCGTTATTGGACGCGGTTTCTATATCCATCAACTTCTGTTCAAAGTATTGAGCACCGAGCCGCCAGTCGTGCATCATGTCTTTGGTAAGGAACGAAGCTACCACCATCCGCACACGGTTGTGCATCCAGCCGGTCTGGTTTAACTCGCGCATTCCCGCATCGACGATGGGATATCCCGTACGGCCTTCCTTCCACGCAGCAAATTGTTTTTCATCGAACTTCCACGGCAGTCGGTCGAATTCCTGTCTGTAGTTCGATCCCAGCAACCGTGGAAAGTGAAACAACACGGCCTGATAAAATTCCCGCCAGATCAGTTCATCAACGTACTTGCCAATACTCAACTGTTGGTTGCCACTCTGTTCTTTCTCAAGTGCACGAAAGTCATCAACCATCTTCCTGATCGAAATACAACCAAAGCGAAGGAACGGAGACATTCTGCTTGTGCCCGTGATACCAGGAATATCCCGGCTACGTTGATAGCCTTCAATAATCTCATGCAGAAATGACTTCCATTGCTTTCCTGCTTCTGTCTCACCACCCCTGAAAGCCGGTTCCGGAATGAGCGTCTTTCTTTTGAGTTCACTGGCACCGGGAATACCATCCGAGCGAAGCGGTGGAGTGGTGAACCGGGCAGGGTTTCCCAGTGGCGTTATTTGTGGCAGCCGTTTCCATGTGTTCGCGAATGGTGTAAAGACAACGTAAGGTTTACCATCACCCGTAAGCACCTCGTGCGGTTCGTGGAGAACCATATCCTTGAATGTCTTGACTGCGACTCCATGCGATTCATACAACTTCCGCACATCCGCATCCCGCTGAGTTGCGTATGGCTCGTAGTCACGATTGAAATAGAGGGCCGATGGCTGGCATTCTCCAATCAACTGTTTGTGGACATCCAGTACTCTACCATGCCGTACAATGAGGTTCCCACCCAGGGAGGAGATGCTCGACTGCAACTCACGCAACGCTTGAGCCTGGAAATCGAACACCGCACCGTCTGATGGAAGTCGCTTGATGAGTTCCGTATCAAATATGAAAAGGGGAATGATGGGCGCACCGGTTTTCGAGGCATGATACAGCGCGGTATTGTCATCGATGCGGAGATCGCGGCGGAGCCAGATGATTATCGGGTGCATACAAGCCGGAATGTCGTGTCCATCTCTACCTTAATTCTCTATGTTGCTACGGCTCGCGTTCAATATCCATTCGGCTACTTCAATCGTGCCGATCCTCAAGTTCGCTTTTTCAATATTTGATTTGTACTTCCGGTAGAATTGCTCATCTGTAAGCAGTCGGTTCACAAGCCCCGGTAGTTTTTGGAGATCGTGCTCATAGAACCCCAGTTCATTTTCCTCAATGAATTCCACATTTCCTTTTTCCTGTTCCCAAATAAAATCTGTTACCACCGGAATTTTTCCCAGCATCAGGATTTCCATGAACGTCGACGCGCCACACTTGGTGACAACAACATCCGCACAGTTAATGAGATCGTAGATGTAGTCCACATATCCGAGGACTTTGAGATGCGCGTTAGCGTTCTGCCTGGAATGCTCTGCCGCGTGCTTGAGCGACTGGTTCTTTCCACACACAATAGCAATCTCCGCATTTGCGACCGCCGGAAGCAGGTGACTGAGTATCGCCTCTCCTCGTGGGATGCCATCACCTCCGCCAAGAATGAGCACCAGTTTCTTCTCCACTGAGAAGCCAAGACGGCGCTTCGTTTCAACAACCTCAGTCGGCGGAAGCGGAGAGGAAAACTTCTCAGCGAGAATGAACGGGAACACCTGTATCCGCTCTTCCGGAATACCAAGCTTGAGACAATGCTGCTTCAGCCGCTCGCTGAATACCACAAACTGTTGGTACTTGTTGAGGAACCACATCGGGTGAGCGGTGTAAGGATCAGTGACGATCGTAATGACGGGAATATCGAGTCCGCATTCCTTCAGAACTGCGTACGTTGGTTTGATGAGCAGGAAGTGAAGGACAACGATCTTCTCCGGTTGTTCAGCAAGAATGCGCTTCTTCAGAATGGGTTTGATGAAAAGCGATGCAAGCCACGTGTTGAGTCGGGCGACAGGAATGATTTTATTCAATGCATAGACAAATTCAAAGTACCACTTTGCGCGAGATTGGAGGATGCGATAGCCGTCTTCGAGAAAATAGCGTGCAAACGGACTTGCACCTTCGAGTCCATCCACCAGAACGGTTTCATGTGAACCGGAGTACTTGTTCTCAATGTACGAGCTGATGGCCTTTGCCGGTGCAAGATGTCCACCGCCCGTGCGGAGATAGAGGAAGAATATAGTCAAGACCTTCTCTCAGTGATCATGGATATTTGAGAAATTCTCATCCAGTCAGCGCAACGAAACTGCAGGCTGTGTGGGGAGGAACTCAGCAAGCGCTTTGCGATTTCGGCGTTTTGAAAACGCCATTTCTCGGTTGCCGAAATCGTCTTCCACCCGAGATTGCTTTCAGTCGGCTTGTGCGTTGCAGTTTCGATGTCCTTTCTTTCCGCCACTTTCTTTGGACAAGCAAAGAAAGTGGCACACTTACCGCAGTACAGGGGAATCACTCTTTGTCATCTTGCCGGTCTCCAGCACTTCCTTGATCTTATATACTCCCAATTTGCGGGCCTTCAGAAACCCCGACCACGCTGCCTCGGCAAGCCGACCATTGCTCAACCAGTCAAACAGCCACTGGTCTGCATGGTCCGGATTCTCCTGCTTGATGCCCGCCTGGATTTCGAAGAGCCACTGCCGGTTGAATTTTTCCTGCGAGCCGATGGTCGGCGTCATGATAATCGGGATGCCGAGTCCGACATAGAACGATAACTCGCTCGGTTTGGTCCAGAGAATATCCGTCTCGTGCATGATGTTATCGAACTGAGAGAAATACTCCTGTAGTGTCGGTGAATAAAGAACGCGAATGCCGTCAGAATCGGGGGCGATCTCTTCTTTTATCTTCAAGAAATAATCCCGGACTTCCTTCCTGATGCCGGAAATCAGATTGATGTGGAGTTCTCCATTCTGTATGTACTTCTTCAGGCTTCGGACAATTTTTCCGCCCATCTCCTTTTGCGCTCCCGCACCACCGACTGCATACGAAATGGTAAGGACACGCTGCCTGGCAGGACGACAATTGTCGGCCCCGAGAAAGTGTTCAACACTCCTTCCGTGCATCGGCCAGAAGCGGTTGTTGGGATCAAGGTAATGTAGTCGTTGACCGAGGTCGGCCTTGAGGATAGTCAGATCGGGACCGCCGAGCAGTTCATCTGAGAGAGGGAAGCCCGTGAGAAAAATTCGCTCTTCCGGTACGCCATAGGACTTCAGTCGTTGGGCGGCCTTGCCACATGGTGCAAAGTAGTTTATCCGGCTCTCCCACGGCTCCTTTGCCACCCACACGCGATTCAGATCAGCGTCGCAGATGATGCAGTATACCTGATGATAGCCGGCCATGTCCGCTGCAATGGCCGGAGCGTAGAATGAAGTGATAAGCGGCAGTTGCTTGGTGTTGATGGTTTGCAGCATCCCCTTGCACATGCCGCCTTTGATGCTGGAGGCAAGCATGTCCACCTGGACGGTGTTGCCGGAAAGATCCCGGATGGGATAAAACGAAGGGATGTGCCCCAGTCCGTCAATGATATTGAAGAGCGGCTTGCCAACCACCGGAATCGCGAGCGAACGTGAAAAGAACTCATACGCGCCGAGCAACCGTTTCCATTGCTTTTCCTCCTTGGGCGTGGTTGCGCCGCTCTTGCGGACATCCATGATGCCATCTTCTGCAATGTCCTTCAATGGATGAACAGCACGGTGATGGCCATAGCCCATCTCGGCGGAGAAGACCCAGGCACGAAGCGTATTGGAAATGGGAGAAGTCATGATTAATGAGGAGAATCTACGGAATCAATTTGCAATGAGCAATCACCAGTGACGATCGGTGTGAAATGTATTTGGTCAAAGAAAAAGAAAAGGCACCACGAAAACCCTGGTGCCTTTTCAATCAATCTTCCTTGAAAGTGTTACTTGTACTTCACTGAGCAGCCGTACGGCTTGCTGCCTTTGACTGCGATAGCCTTGCCCGCCATTGCTGCGTCGAGTGTTGTGCGTACATAATTCGTCGCTTCAGCAATATCATCCTTGTCGGTGGAAGGCTTGTTGTCAATGCCACCAGCATAAATCAGCGTGCCCTTCGGGTCGATAACGAACATATGCGGGGTGGTCTTTGCTTCATAGGTTTTTCCAACACTTCCGTCAGCATCAATCAGATATGCTGTTGCGGAAACGTTCTCCTCCTTGATACGTTCGGTCAATTCCTCTCTCTCAAAATGTCCTTGCTTGCCATCGGCAGATGAACAGATGGAGAGCCACACAACGTCCTTGCCGGTGTATTCCTTCTGGAGCGACTGCATGTTGCCGCTGCGGTAGTGTTTGCGCACGAAGGGGCAATCGTAGTTCACCCACTCAAGTACCACATACTTTCCCTTGAAGTCGGAAAGCTTGTGGGATTTGCCGGTCGCATCGGTCAGCGAGAAGTCAGGCGCAGGCTCGTCCACCTTGGCGTTCTTTGCCATAACGTTTGCATTGATTATTGCAGCGAGGAGAAAGGTCCCAACAAGGGCCCAAGCGGTTCGCTTCATAGTACATCCTCCGATATTGATAAGTAAAGACAGAATTGACTGGTTTAAACGATGGTGTGGTAGTACGAATATTCTAACACACCTTAAGGACAGAGAGTTTCATTGAGGCGAAAGAAATTCAGGATCAAGGGAGCTTTACCAATACTCTTCCCTTGACGCCCCCCTTGAGGATCAGGTCGAGGTATTTCTCGTTCAATTCCTCCAGCGAGACTTCCGTGGTAAGGGAGTCGAGGTTGTCCAGTCTCCATTCTTCGGCCAACTTGCGCCAGACCTCGAGTCGCAGCGGCATTGGCGTGAAAGCCGAGTTGATCCCAATCAGCGCCACTCCCCTCAGTATGAATGGATAAATGCTCGTATGAAGCTCGCCCGAAATGACATTCCCGCATGTTGCCACGGGTCCCCAGAACTTCGTTGCGCGTATGATCGAATCGAGGACATCGCCGCCGACTGAGTCCAATGCACCCGCCCATCTTCCATTGATGAGTGGTTTACCACTGGTGTCCTTGATGCTCTCAACCGGAACAACTTCCCCGGCCCCGAGGTTCGCGAGAAACTGTTGTTCATCCATCTTTCGTGTTGCGGCGGTGACATGATACCCGAGCTTCGCGAGAATCACCACTCCAACACTTCCTACGCCGCCACTTGCACCGCTGATAACCACCGACCCATCGTCTTTATCGAGACCATGATGCAGCATGCGATCAATCCCCAGCGCCGCAGTAAAGCCCGCTGTTCCGATCACCATGGATTCGCGCAATGTCATTCCGTGTGGAAGTCTGACAACCCAATTGGCAGGAACACGGATATATTCAGAAAATCCTCCGAAATGATTTGCACCAAGCTCATAGCCGTGGACGATAACTTCATCGCCGACGCGAAAGAGGGGAGAGGCAGATTCTTCGACAACACCCGCGGCATCCACGCCGGGGATGTGCGGATATGTTCTTGTGACGCCCTTATTGCCGCTGGCAGAGAGTCCGTCTTTGTAATTGAGAGATGAGTAACGTACGCGGATAAGAACATCGCCCTCGGGCAAATCGACTACAACCAGTTCCTTTATCTCTCGAAGGAATTGCTTCTCCGGTGTCTGAGAGACGACAAGTGCTTTGAATGACTGTTGTGGCATGCTTATGCTTTTTTTGAGCCTTCGTTCACGAGTATCTCTCGCACCATCTTGAGTTCTTCTTTGTCTTTGGGCGAAAGGTCTGGATACTTGAGATGAAGTGATTCCAGTTTGGCGTTGATGATGTCGGCAACCGCGGCACGGGTAAACCACTTGTGGTCGGCTGGAATGATATACCACGGTGCCCATTCCGTGCTTGTATGGCTGAACACATCTTCGTAGGCATGCATGTAGTCATCCCAGTGTTGTCGCTCCTTCACATCTCTCGCAGAGAACTTCCAGTTCTTCTCCGGTGTGTCAATGCGGGCGAGGAAGCGCTCCTTTTGTTCCTTCTTTGAGACATGAAGGAAGAACTTCATGACGATGATGCCGTTACGGACAAGATAGCGTTCGTAGTTGTTTATGTCTTCGAAGCGGTCATTCCAGATATCATCGTGTTTTGCGGAAGGGGGAAGGTGCTGGGCGTCGAGGAATTCCGGATGTACACGCACGACGAGGGCTTCCTCGTAGTATGATCTGTTAAAGATGCCGATCCGTCCGCGTTCCGGTATGCACTTCATACAGCGCCAGAGGTAATCATGGTCGAGTTCTTCAGTGGAAGGAGCTTTGAAGCTGAATACCTGGCATCCCTGCGGATTGATTCCGGACATGACGTATTTGATGGCACCATCTTTTCCCGCGGCGTCCATCGCCTGAAAAATCAGCAGAAGCGCATACGTGTCTTGGGCGTACAACACATCCTGGTGTGCGGCAAGACTCTTGATGTCCTCATCAAGCGCCTCCTCTGCGTCCTGCTTGTCCTTGAATTTTCCAGTGTCATCTGGATCGTAGTCTTTGAGAGATATTTTCTGACCGGGAGGAACAAGAAACTTGTCGTGGTTCATGGGAAATGTTGTGAGGTGAATGGTGTAGATGTGTCACGAAATTGATCGCAAATAATCTAATAGAAACGAAGCGCAAGCGCAAGCATTCACGAGAGCTAAAGTTCGAGCCATTCGGTCAAGCGGGACACCCGCCTTCGGCGAGGCGGGCTTGACCTACTCCTCAGATCAACGTCCGCGTTTGTCCGCCGCGCGTAACCCGACCTATGAAATTTTAGCACTACCGTCATTTCCATTTTACTCCGACCTTTACAAGGTCATCAAGGTAACGGGAGACCACGTCTGTGGCGATCTGTCTGAACGAGATTGCCAAACAAAAACAAAAGAGCGTCCTGTTGAGAACGCTCTTGGTTTCGCCGGTGAAACGTATGTCCTACATGTTCTTTATGAGGGCATCTCCGAACTCCGAACACTTCACTTCTTTTGCTCCCTCCATCAATCGGGCAAAATCGTACGTAACAGTTTTTGATTGAATGGTCTTGTTGAGAGCGCTGACAATGAGGTCGGCAGCTTCTGTCCATCCCATATATCGCAACATCATCTCGCCGCTGAGAATGACTGAACCCGGATTGACTTTATCCAAACCGGAGTACTTGGGTGCGGTTCCGTGCGTGGCTTCAAAGACTGCGTAACCGGTTTCGTAATTGATATTGCCACCCGGTGCGATCCCGATACCGCCAACCTGTGCGGCCAGTGCATCCGAGATATAGTCTCCATTGAGGTTCAATGTTGCGATCACTTCATACTCAGCCGGTCGGGTGAGTATTTGCTGAAGAAATGCATCGGCAATCGCATCTTTGATCAATATTTTACCAGTCGGCGCATTTCCTCCGCATTCATCCCACGTGACAATCTGATCACGGAATTCCCGCTTCGCCAGTTCATATCCCCAATCCCGAAACCCGCCTTCAGTGAATTTCATAATGTTCCCTTTATGCACAACGGTTACCGATTTTCGCTTGTTCGCTATGGCATACAGTATTGCCGCGCGCACGAGTCGTTCCGTTCCTTCAATCGAAACCGGCTTGATCCCGATGCTCGATGTCTGCGGAAAACGGATTTTCTTCACGCCCATTTCCTTCTGCAACCATGCAATCACTTTTTGCGCTTCAGGTGTACCGGCTTTCCATTCAATCCCCGCGTAAATGTCTTCAGTGTTCTCACGGAAGATCACCATATCAATAGCCTCGGGATGCTTGACCGGGGAAGGAACACCAGCGAAGTATTGTACCGGCCTCAGACAGACATAGAGATCCAGCATTTGCCGGAGAGCAACATTAATGGAGCGAATGCCGCCCCCAACGGGTGTGGTTAGCGGACCCTTAATCGCAACGATGTACTGTTTGATCGCTTCAAGAGTGTCTTCCGGGAGCCAGGTACCCTCGCCGTACATAACGTTTGCTTTTTCGCCGGCGTACACTTCAAACCAAACGATTTTCTTTTTGCCGCCGTATGCCTTGGCAATTGCAGCATCAAGCACGCGTTGCGATGCGCGCCAGATATCGGGTCCCGTGCCATCACCTTCGATAAAGGGGATGATGGGATTATCCGGGACATTCAGTTTTTTTCCCTGAATGCTGATTGTTCCGCCACCTACCGGTGGTACAAGTTTTGCGTACGCTGGCATATTCAGACTGCTCCTTGGTTCTATTTCTGGTGAATGTGTTCACGAATGCGATTGGCATATTCACCCATCACACCCTGACCGTAAGATTTTAGTTCAAGAACGAATTTGATATTGTCGTCTTCATACCGTGGCGTAACGTGCATGTGGAAATGGAAGACAGATTGTCCCGCCACAGTGCCGTTGTTCGAAAACACGTTGAAGCCCTTGAGGTTCAGGCTGCTCACCATGGCTCGTGCCACGACCTGGGACGCATGGAGCACATCGTGCAGGTCACTCTCGGAAACCGAGAGGAAGTCTGTGCAATGGGTCTTTGGAACTATGAGAGCGTGACCGTAGTGAATAGGATTGATGTCGAGGATGGCAATTACCCGACTGGTCTCAAATAGTACTTCAGCGGGTAGTTCACGTCTTACTATTTTACAAAAGGGACAATCCATTCAACCAATGGGGAATTTTCGGAGTCGTAGAACCATGAAGAGGCATTTCCTGATTCATTGCGTTGAAATTTAATAGTGTTGGTCGTCAGCAACAATCAAAACTACAAAATACGTACGCTAATGTCAATGCAATCAGTCTGTTACGTGTAACCAGTGAATGCAAATCTTTGATCAATGCCCGAGACTACCCATTTTTCCTGTCTTGCTTTTTTCAATTAGAGTGCATATATTTTTCCCCACAATTTTCATATATACGATGGATTTGATTCTGGAGAGTTCATGAAACGCCTTGTTTTGATTATGCTGTTTCTGGGGATGATGTTTTCGTTCCAGTTCGTTCATGCCCAGGCTCTGACTTCTGCAAAGTTATACTTGAAATTGGGGCAATATGAAAAAGCTGAAGCCAGCGCCGTAAGGGCCGCTGAAAAGGATCCTGAAGACGAGGAAGCTTGGTTCGTGTTGGGCCAGTCCCGTTTTGCATTAAAGAAGTATCCGGAAATGCTGGACGCTTTTGACAAGGCCATTGCCTTGGATCCTGAAGAACACAAGATCGATATTGAAGACTTCAGACTGAAGGGATGGGCCGTTTCCCATAATGACGGAGTCAAGTACTACAATTCCGGGAGAGATACAGCCTCGTATTTTGATTTGGCAATCGCTGCGCTGAAAACCGGAGTGCGTGCTGCACCGGAAAGCACCCAAACGTACTTTGTGTATGCACTCGCGCATTACGGTAAGAAGGAAATTGCCGAAGCGATCAAAATTCTGAACGCCAGTTTGGAGAAGAAGCCCAACCAGCAGAGCGAGCTTGACTTGCTTGCAAAGCTATATTCTCAGCTTGCTCAGGAAAAGGCTGCCGCAAAGGATTCGGTCGGATCGAAAGAAAACTACCTGGCATCAGCGGCTGCTTTTGAAAAGCTTCTTGTCTTGGATCGTACGAACGCCGATTATAGTTTGAGTCTGATTGATTTATATGAACTCCTTGGAATGCAAGACAAGGCCCTCGCAATGACTCGTGATGCTGTTACGGCTGATCCCAATAACCGTACACTTCGGTATGCCTATGGCGTCTACCTCTTGAAACAAGAGAAAACACCGGAGGCTATCGAGCAATTTGCAGTGGTCGAGTCACAAAAGGCTGACACCGTGGACCTCATCCACACCAATAGCCTGTATAACCTCGGCGTTGCATACCTCAACTGGGGTGTTGCTCTAAAAAAGGACTCTGATCAAAAAGCTGATGAAGCTGTGAAAGCGAAGAAAAAAGGCTTTAAGGAAGACATGACGTACAAGGAAAAATTCAAATCAGCCGTCGCATACTTCGAGAAGTCCGCAGAGTTGAAAAAGGATGATCCATTTATTTGGCAGCAACTGGGAAGGCTTTACGCGAATTTGAATATGCCTAAAGAAGCCGAGGCTGCATACAAGAAATATGACGAGCTGAATAAATAACTGTTGTTTCGATTCTCACGACTCCACACTTGGTGTGGCGTCTTTTACAGAGGTGATGATTATGGCTGACCAACAACAGCCTGGACAACAGATCAATGTTGAATTGGGAGAGAAAGAGGCGGAGGGAATTTATTCGAATCTGGCGATCATTACCCATTCGCCGGCAGAGTTTGTGATTGATTTTACACGTGTGCTTCCCGGTGTACCAAAGGCAAAGGTGTTGTCGCGGCTGATTATGACTGCTCAACATGCGAAGCTCCTGCTGCGCGCATTGGAAGATAATATTGCCAAGTTCGAGCATAAATTTGGAGAGATAAAAATCCATGGGGAGGCCCAGGGCGGTGGTTTCGGGTTTCAGCCGATGGTGAAGGACGAAAAGGTTCATTAAAGAGGAAGCTTTACCGGAAACCGGCCACAGGCTTCAGAAGTCGTGCGATTACGAATTCTGATGCGTGCAGCCGGATGTGTCCACCAGCGATAGTGGACATGATACGAGGTGGGGGAGAAAGGAAGGAATTCACAGCGATACTCTTCTGTGCTGCATTCAGGAAGGCGCGGCGCAAACTCAGGCGATGGGGTTTGTCCAGCTTTGTAGTGCAGAGGAGAATATTGAGTCCATATCAACATGGGGGGGATTATGGATTGTCACTTTGCTTCATTGAAGCTGAGTGTAAAACGCGGATGCATACTATGTCTTGGTATGTGTACCGCTTTTTTTTCATTCAACTGCTTCGATAAACCGCTCGAACCGGTGATGCCAAGTTGGGATGTTAATCTCACCCTACCTTTGGCGAACCGCGAATATTCACTTCTCGAAATCGTCCGGAAAGATACCAGTCTTCTTCGTGTCGGAACAGGCGGACAAATAATCTACGCCACATCTGCCGGCGCTCCACCAACGTTCATCGGTGACCTGATTGCGATCGACCCACCGGATACCACCGCGGAGGTCGAGTTCGGAACCTTTGCTGTCACAACACCACCGTTGCAAACAGGGCTGCAGGTTCCATGGCTTCCTGGCGGAGCCATCACTCCGATTCCTGACACGAACATCGTCTTTGCAGATATTGCATACACCATTCCGACATTCCAGTCTGTGACGTTTGCGAACGGTACAATCACGCTGACGCTTCAGAACAATATGCCGGTGCCCCTGGAGGTCAATGCACCTGTCGAAGTGTTTGACGCGCAGCAGCGACTCGTTGCTTCGTTCATCTTCACTCCATCAGTCATCCCACCATATTCAAGTCGTTCAGCATCGGACGGACTGGCGGAGCGAACAACCGGCAACAACATCAGGATAACGGGTCTCGCATTTCACACGCCGGGGAGTGCAACACCGGTGGAGATACCGCAAGGTGATATCATTGTTGCAACCCTGCACACTTCAAATGTGCAGGCCCGTCGGGCGACCTTTGCACAAATCCCGCCCCAACGGCTCGCAAGTGACGACACAACCATGTTCTCTCTCGATGATTCGACTCTCGTCAAAGAAGTCGGCTTCCGTAGTGGGACACTCGATTTCACGTTCACGAGCAGAGTGGACCTTGATATCTTGTTCAAATTTCGGATGAATGAACTTCGCAGTGTGCAGAGTGTTTCCATTCCATACGAAGACAGTATCTATCTGCCTGCACGAGGCACCGGTTCATTCTCATTGAACCTTGCGCAGTACAAGATCCAATCATCAACGGGTGACCTTGTACGCTCGCTTCAGGTAATAAGTAACATCGTGCTTCCATCAGGGTCGGTCGCCCCGGTGACAGTGAATGACACTGATAAAGTGGACATCATGCTCAGTTCCACACCGCTTATCGTCGACACAGCCGTTGCAGTCGTTAAGCCGACGTGGGTTGATGTGAACGCTCCGATTGCGATCAACTTCGGTGATCTGCCGACGAGGTTCTCGGGCCAAATATCCATTCCGTCGGCAACACTCGGGCTCGCCACGAGCGTCAGTTTCGGATTCCCGCTGGATCTGTATGTCAGCATCGGGGCCCGGAGGTATCCATCCGGCGATTGGGTGTATTTGCAAATTCCCGCTTCGCAGAAACGTATTCAACCGGGAACCAATGCCGTCAACTTCAATCAAAATGAAGTCGGATACTTTCTGAGTCAGTTCACAAACCAACTTCCTGATACCCTGTACGTTATGGGACAGGTACTGGTCAATCCGCCCGAAGTGTACAACCCAACACTTGCCGGTGTCGGCAGTTTCGGCAGCAACAGCTCGTTTGGCGGTACGGTACACCTTGAGGTTCCGTTGATGCTCGGCATTGTCGACGGCGCGTACCGCGACACTCTTGCCATCGGTGATACGACGGGCGATGGACAGACCGACTATACGGTGAACAAATCGCGGATCAGAGACGTGAATTTCGGAAAGATATTCATCGAAGTGCAGAACGGCATGCCGCTCCAGGTGGGTGTGAACCTCGCTCTCCTGAACAACACGAGACAATCCCTGTTGTCGATTCCACAGAGTGGTTCACCGGTACTGGTAAACGCTGCTGCGGTGGACAACGATGGCAACGTCACGCTCGCAGCACGCAGCACATCGACAATCGAACTGAGTGCACATGATGTCCGGCAATTCGATCCGTCCGAATTCATGACATACGCCCTGTCGTTGATCACCACACCGGGGAGTCCGGCCGTGCGATTTAAGACGACGGACTACATACGCATTCGTGTGTGGTCCACACTTTCCTACAGGGTGAACTGATGAAAAGGCCAAAGATGTTCCAACGACTGCTGCCCACAATACTCGGCATCCAATTATTCTTTCTCTTCGTCGCTGTTGCCGGTGAACGTGCGAACGTGCGAGGAATGAGCATGGCCAGGACGTTTGTTGCGGCCTCACGAGGACTTGATGCTGTGGGGATCAATCCCGCGAACCTTGCCTTGCCTGATGAGGGAACCGTGACATTCAGTATCCTGCCGGTGGGATTTCATATCGGCAGCGATTTCCTTGACTATGAAATTTATACATCGTACTTCACGGGCGCAGAGACGGACAGCGGGCGGGTTGCCCGTTACCTCAACGACAGTGATAAGGATCGACTGCTCTCATCATTGGAGGATGAGTTGCCGCATTCGCGTATCGATCTTGACAGCAGGCTTTTCGGTGTGACGCTGCGGTTGCCTGATGTTGGTGGGTTCGCGTTTACTGTGAGCGAAAATGCAACCGGGTTTGTGGAAGTACCACGCGACTATGTGGAGTTTTTGCTTCAGGGTAATCCGGTGGGATCCGGATATGATTTTCAATCCACGACTGCAATGGCATCCTGGTCGCGTGACTACGCTCTTTCATTCGGCGGCGCAATTCCCGGCGTGGCCTTCTTGAAATCCCTTGCCGGAGGTGCCTCCATAAAGCTCGTGCATGGGTTCGGATACTACGAAGTCCAGCGGTTCAATACATCCCTGCATACCGCCGAGGATGGAGTCCTTACCGGTTCGGTGGACTTCCTCTCGCGCCATACTGGGACATTACCATTCGACGAAGGCTATGCATTCTTTCCGTCGCCGGCAGGAACAGGCTGGGGCGTTGATCTCGGGTTTACCGGGTACGTGTCGAAGTATCTTGTTGTAGGTCTCAGCGTCACGGACATCGGCAACATAAAATGGAACAAGAATATCCGCGAGAACTTTGCAGACACAACACTCGTGGTTGATGATCCATTACAGTCTGAGCAGCGCGACGCAATCGAGAATGTCGTCCGGGGAAAGCAGCGTGATGGGAGTGCATTCAGAAGTCCATTGCCGACAACTCTGAGAATGGGGTGCGCATTGGCGGTGCATGAAATGATCGAGGATTTTGGTAGCGAGCTTCTTCTGGCACTCGATTACAATCAAGGATTGGTAACTTCACCAAGCTCCACCACTAATCCCCGTGTCTCTCTTGGTGTCGAGTACAAACTCGTTGATTGGCTGCCACTCCGCAGTGGTATTTCTTTTGGCGGAACGGACAACATCAATGTTGCTCTCGGTTTCGGTTTGAATTTTGATTTCTTCGAATTGGAATTGGCTTCGGAGAATATCTCCTGGCTGACAGAGCCGGGAAGTTTCTCACACGGCTCCATTGCGATAGGGACGCGGTTCCGCTTGTAGAGTTCAACGATCGTCATCAAGCCCGTCGTCTGTTGAGCGATGGGCTTTTTTGTTGTGAAGGGGGATTTTGTCTCCCATGTCCGTTCGCCACCTGTTGACCCCCCATCCGACTACGTAACGAATCTACAAGGGTCACTCTTTGTCGTCACCCCCGCGCTCCTTTCTCCTTGAATATAGGCGATTACCGGCTGTTCACAAGCGATGTTGTTTCATTGAAAGTGTATGACATTCTTGGCCGCGAGGTCGCGACACTTGTTGATGGGAAACAGAATGCAGGCAACTATCGGGTGGAGTTCAATGGAGGCAGACTGGGGAGTGGTGTGTATTTCTATCGCCTTGAAGCCGGGAAATTCGTTGAACAAAGGAAAATGATATTGATGAAGTAGCTGGGGTTCATTATGCGGTAATTCAGATCATCTCACCAACTACTCCAATACTCCAATCGGTGCTTTCAAAGGAACCCCATCACTCCCACCAGTGTCATCAGAGTATATATCTGCTCAGATCCCGATTCTTCACGATGGATGCGAGTTTGCCTTGTACCATCTCCCGATTCACAGTAATGGCAGGTGTTTTTATTTCATCGGGTGCGTCAAAGAGAATTTCTTCCAGCAGCGTCGTCATGATCGTGTGAAGTCTGCGAGCGCCGATATTCTCCACTTGTTCATTCACTTCGGCGGCAATCTTGGCAATCTCTTCGATTCCGTCCTTTGTAAACTCCACGGTCACTCCCTCGGTCTCCAACAATGCGGCGTACTGTTTGATCAGCGCGTTCTGCGGCATCGTGAGTATCTTGACGAAGTCCTCTTCCGTCAGACTACTAAGTTCCACTCGAATCGGAAATCTTCCCTGAAGCTCCGGTATCAAGTCGGACGGTTTGGAAACGTGGAAAGCCCCGGAAGCAATAAAAAGCACATGATCCGTCTTCACCACACCGTACTTGGTTGTTACGTTGGAGCCTTCGACGATAGGAAGGAGGTCGCGCTGTACGCCTTCACGCGAAACGTCAGGACCCGAGCTTTGGGACTTGCTCCCCGCAATTTTGTCGATTTCATCGAGGAAGACAATGCCCGAGTTTTCGACCCGATGAATCGCTTCTTTGATGGCCGCGTCCTGGTCGATAAGTTTTTGCGCTTCTTCTGCCGTCAGGATAACGCGCGCTTCAGCCACGGTCAGCTTGCGCCGCTTCATTTTCTTCGGCATCAGGTTGCCGAACATGTCCTGCAGATTCAGTCCCATTTCCTCCATATTCATCGGGCCTATCACCTGCATCAGCGGTCCCTGACTTGCCGGCAGATCAAGTTCTATGACTTTGGATTCAAGTTGACCGTCGCGTAACCTCTGGCGAAACTTCTCCCGTGTCGACTGGTTCTCTTCGTCCTCATTGGGAGGCTGCAAGGATTCATCCACCACAGCAGGTTGCCGTTTTCGTACTGGTGGGATGAGAAGATCAAGGATGCGCTCCTCGCTCATTTCTTTGGCTTTGGCGTTTACCTCTGCCCGCTTTTCGGCCTTTACCATCGTTACGGCATATTCCGTCAGGTCGCGAACGATCGACTCGACGTCTCTTCCAACATAACCCACCTCGGTGAACTTTGACGCTTCCACTTTGATGAACGGCGCATTGGCGAGCTTTGCAAGTCGGCGGGCGATTTCAGTCTTGCCCACGCCAGTCGGACCAATCATGATGATGTTATTCGGCATGATTTCTTCACGGAGACCGGTCGGCACCTGCAACCTCCGCCAGCGGTTCCTTAACGCAATCGCAACCGACTTCTTGGCGTTGTGTTGACCGATGATGAAGCGATCCAGTTCACGCACAATCTCGCGTGGCGTGAGTTCATGATGTTCGGAGTTGGAAGATGAATTGCGAGGAGTCATATTCAGAGTTCTTCAATCGTCAGGTGATGATTCGTGTAAATGCAGACGTCTGCCGCCGCGTTGAGGGAGGCTTCGACGATCTCGCGAGCGCCGAGGTCTGAGTGTTTGACGAGCATGCGTGCTGCCGTCAAGGCAAAACTGCCACCGGAGCCGATGGCAAGTATTCCGTCGTCCGGTTCGATAATTTCCCCGGTACCGGAGATAACGAGCGATGTTTTTCCATCAAGCGCAGCGAGAAGCGCTTCAAGCTGGCGGAGGTATTTGTCTGTGCGCCATTCTTTTGCCAGCTCAACGGCCGATCGTTCGAGGTTGCCGCGGTATTTCTCAAGGTTCTCCTCGAACTTGCCAAACAACGTGAACGCATCCGCTGCTGCGCCGGCAAACCCGACGAGCACCGTGTTGTTGTACAACTTGCGGACTTTGCGGGCTTTGTGTTTCATCACCGTCTGCCCGACGGTCACCTGACCGTCTGAACCAATAACGGTCTTGCCGTTGCGTGTAAGTCCAATGACGGTTGTAGAGCGAATAATGTTGGACATGAAATACTGCCTTCGTGGGAACTATGTGAGCTTGCGACGCAGCCGCGCAACAGGAAGCAACATTGCTTCGCGGTATTTTGCCACTGTGCGCCGGGCGATATTGAGTCCCTGTTCGTTCAGGATCTCGGCAAGTTTCTGGTCGCTGTGGGGATGCAACGGATCTTCGGAATCAATCAAGTCCTTCAGTTTTTTCTTCACTTCTTTATTCGAAACTTCGTCCCCGTCGGCTGTGCTGATGGAGTCGCTGAAAAAATGCCGGAGGGAGAATACGCCGTAATCCGTCTGGACGAATTTACTGTTTACAACCCGGCTGATAGTGGAAATATCCATCTCAATCACTTCGGCAATGTCTTTGTAGATCATGGGTCTCAGGCTTTCGCCCGTCGAGAAGAATTCCCGCTGCTTATCCACAATCGCCCGCATGACTTTGGTCATGGTCTCGCGGCGCTGATGGATCGAGCTAATGAACCACTTTGCCGCCTCAAAGCGCTGGCGGATAAAATCCTTTGTTTCCGTTGAGACACCGTTCTTCTTCCGCTTGGACATGATGTCCTTGTACTGCTTGTTGATGCGGAGAGGAGGGATGTTCCGGTCGTTCAGTGTAATAACAAAATCGTCGTCGGTTTGCGTAACGATGAAATCGGGGACGATGTAATTCTCGTGAGAGCTGAATTCCCCTTCGCCCGGTTTCGGATTCAGATGTTGAATTGCCTCCACGGCGGCTTTGAGTTCGTCAAGCGTGATATTCAGCTTCTTGACGATGTCCTCGAAATGCTTCATGGTGAAGCTCTCGTAGTACTCTCGAAGGATACGCAAAGCAAGGTCGCGGAGTTGCGGCTCGACACTGGAAAGTTCGAGCTGCACGATCAAACATTCCTGCAGCGTGCGTGCGCCAACGCCTGCGGGATCGAGGCGCTGAATGCGTTTGAGTGTTGCTTCAGCTTTCTCAAGGATTATCGCTGTACCGTGTGTGAGGTTCAAATCTTGAACGATGGTTTCAAGATCGCGGCGGAGGTAGCCGTCATCATCGATATTGCCGATGATTTCCTCTCCCAACAATACTTCTTCGTCGTCGAGATCAAGGAGGGTGTACTGCTCGAGCAGGCGGTGATACAACGGAACGGAGTCTGCGAGAGGCATCTCATCCCGCTCTTCGTCATCGTATGTTTCCCGGGCTTTGTAGCCCGAACTCTCCTCGTTCATGTAGTCGTCGATGGTGTACTTGTCTTCCTCGTCGGCTGCTTTCTCGTCCGCCTTTGCAGCCTCTTCGACGGTGACCTCTTCCTTGACAAGCTCTTCCGGTTCCTGTTGGGCTTCGAGTTCTTCCTCGAACCCCTCCTCAAGAAGCGGATTCATTTCCAACTCAGCTTTGATTTTTTGTTCGAGGGCAAGGGTGGGAAGCTGGAGCATCTTCAGGTACTGGACCTGTTGAGGCGACAGCTTCATCATCATCTTATGTTGGAGGGAAAGATTCAGCATGTGAATATCGCTATAGGCATATCAAAGGTTGTTGTGTCATTTCCTCTGGAGTGTGTCGCAATGTGCTTTGAAGTTGTTGTACCACGTTTCACCATACTTGCGCGTGAGAGCGTCCTTCAGGAAATCAGAGAGCTTGATGTTATTCTTCTCGCCGAACTGGCGGCCACCTTCGCATTCCTCAATCTGTTCATACCTGATGTAGTCTTTCCCAAACCGGCGGACACGAATCGGGAAGAGGTGACAGGAGAGAGGCTTTCTCCAATCAATCAAGTTTTCGGTAAACGCACGTTCAAAGCTGCAGCGCGCAATACCGTCGGCGTCGTAGTGGACATACACACAGTCCCGCTCTTCGACACACGGCGTAACGAAGTCGCCGGGTGTTCCCTCATACATTCCGGTGGCTTCAATGACGCTGATGCTGCGTTCACTGAGGTAGCCTTTGATGATCGGGTAGGCTTTTTCAATCTCCAGCACTTCATCGTCCTCCAAGGGCGCCCCTCGACCACCCTCGATACAACAGCACGCTCCTTTGCACTGGTGTAAATCGCAACAAAAGGAAACGTGTCCGACCGCGTCATCGATGATCGCCTCTCCGATAATAAACACCCTGTCTCCTGTTTATCGATGAACTGTGAGTATGGTACGGTTTTTCCCCCTCAGAGGAAAGAGTTTCGTCGGGCGTTCCTGTCACGCGAGCTTTGCAAACATCTTTCCCGGCATCTGTCGCACGATGCCCTTGAACTCCAGCGAGAGAAGGTGAACGAGTGCATCACCCGTGGACATGGCGGAGCGTTCTGCAAGTGCATCAATATGGATCGGATCGTCGGGGAGTGCTTCGTAGAGCCGTTGCTCGAAGAGAGAAAGCGGAGGCAACGGTTCTGCTTTTGTTGTTGACGGAGCGATGAGTTTCTTGAGACGCGGTCCCAACTCTGAGAGTATGTCGTCCACACTTTCCACCAGCGTTGCCTTGCCCTGTTTGAGAAGCAGGTTGGTCCCGCTGCTCCGTTTCTCCGAGATGGCAGCGGGAATTGCGAACACGTCACGGTTCTGGTCGAGTGCAGTCGCTGCTGTGATCATCGCGCCGCCGTCAACACCCGTTTCCACGATCAGTGTACCAAGGGCGATACCGCTGATAATGCGGTTGCGGCGCGGGAAGTTTCCCGCATCGGGTTTGGTACCCATAACATACTCGGAGACAATCGCGCCTTCGGGCAATATGCGGTCCACGAGGGTTTTATTTTCCGGTGGATAAATAACGTCGATACCCGAGCCGATGACGGCGATCGTTCTTCCACCGGACTTTACCGTCGCAGCGTGTGCAACCGTATCAATCCCGCGTGCGAGTCCGCTGATGATGGGAATGCCGTACCGGGCAAGCTCCGCCGCAAATTTTTCGGCGAGATGTGTGCCGTACGGCGTGGGTGTACGCGTGCCGACGATGGCGATGGAGTATTTATCTTCTTCCTGAAAACTCCCGCGGAGGAACAACACAGGCGGAGGATCATAAATTTTCTTGAGGTTCTCAGGATAGTGCTTGTCCCAGAACGTGACAGTCCGACCGTCGATTTTGTTGAGACGTGAAAGTTGGTCATCCACGTAGCGTTTGTATTGCGATGGGCAGGAGTCTCGATAGAAGTTGGCAATTGTGTGGGCGGTTTTCTTCTCTATTCCCTCTACAAGAACAAGTTCCTTCACGCTTGCTTGTGCAACAGCAGCAGGGGTTTTGAAATGGCTGACCAATGAACGGAGTCGTCCCGGACCGACACCGGGGACGGAAGAGAGAATAAGCAGGTCTTTGAGTTGTATTGACATTGGTATTCAGTAATGACAACGCGTTGATGGTCTCAAATTGCTGAACGCTGATCTTGTCAGTCTGATGAAGAAAGCGGAATTTTCTACTCTACGACATCCAACCCATCCACCACGGCGACGATGATGCTATGCACGGGCACATCCGTGCGTTTGAGGATCTGCGCCGCTGCCTGACCCTCCTGCACGACGAGCACGGTGTCTCCCACGCCCGCACTCACAGTATCGAGCGCAAGCAAATCCCGTCCAAGCGGACTCCCATCCAACATGATCGGTTGGACCGTGAGGATTTTTTGATCCTTGAATGATTCTTTCTTTTGTGTGGCGACGATAGTGCCGGTAACTTTGCAAAGGAGCATTGCTTCGGTTGTTCCTATGGATTTGGGATTTCAGATTTGAGATTTATGGACTGAGGGGATCTCAATCTGGCCTTATAAGATTCAACAACGGTTTTGGCCTCCTCCATTGTTCTCGCCTCGGCAATCACTCTCACAATCGGCTCGGTGTTGGATTTCCGGAGGTGGACCCAGTGGTCAGGGAAGTCCAGTTTAAGTCCGTCGTCAGTATTCACTTTTGCTTTGCCGTTGACCGATGCTTGAACTCGTTTGAGTGCCTCTTCGGGTGAAGTAGCACCAAGCTCGATCTTTCCTTTTGCGATAGAGTATTGAGGAAGAGATGCTTTGAGTGCCGAGAGGGTGCCACCATGCTCAGCGAGGTATTGAAGAATCAGTCCGATCCCCACAATGGCATCCCTGCCAGAATGGATAGCCGGAAGAATTACTCCGCCGCTCCCTTCGCCACCAATGATTGCCCCGACCTCTTTCATCTTCCTGACAACATTCACTTCTCCGACCGGCGAGCGAAACACTTTCACCCCGTATTGTGCAGCGATATCATCAACTGCACGTGTGGTGCTGAGATTCACCACGACTGATGTTGAGAACGTATGCCCCTTTTGTTTTTCCCTTTCAAGAACAAACTTTACTGCGGTGGCGATTGTGTATTCCTCGCCGTATGGTTCTCCTTTTTCATTGATCAGAACCAGTCGGTCCACGTCAGGGTCCACTGCGATACCGAGATCAGCGTTCTCCAGCTTCACGCGTTCACACAGTTCAGTGAGATTCTCGGGAACTGGCTCCGGCGGGTGAGCGAACACTCCTGTCATGTCGCAGTTCATCTCGATGACTTCACATCCGAACTCGCGCAACATATCGGGTACCATAATACCGCCGGCTGTGTTGACACAATCCACCACGATCTTGAACTTCCGTGTTTGTATCCTGGAAATATCAATGTATGCCGAAGAGATCAGAGCATAAATATGTTTGCTGATCCATGAAGCATCGGGGTGTTGCCTCCCCATTTCATTCCAGGGCGCATAGGTGAATTTCCCCTGTCTGGCAATCGTCCAGAGTTCCTCGTTCTCTTCCTCATTCAGGAAAAGTCCGCTTGAAGCGAAGAACTTCATCCCGTTCCATTCCATCGGATTGTGGCTTGCCGTAACAGAGATTCCTCCGGTGGCGCGAGATTGCTCCACAGCAATGGCAATCGTCGGGGTGGATGCAATGCCGACAGCCCGTACGTTGACGCCCGCTGCGAGCAGCGTGGAAGAGATGATGTGTGTCAGGATCTTGCCCGTTGCACGACCATCCCGACCAAGCACGACGACGGGTTGGCCTGTTGACCGGCGCTTGCAATACTCGGCAAACGCGGCCGAGTAGTTTACAACAGTTTCAGGGGTAAGGCTTTCGCCGAGTATTCCGCGGATGCCTGAGATGCTAGTCATAAGCGACATATGATTTTCGATGTCCGAAAATGTGATCGAAAGACGAACGCTCCAGTCTCTGTCAAAATGTAGTCAAGCCACCGGCCAGAATCAAGGCAGCGCCTTGAAACTCTGCGATTTATTGGTTACGTTTTGGCAGAGTAGCGTCAGCTTCCGCGATATTGGCCGTCTCCTAACACCTTCTATGAAGAACTCTTCACGCTGGAACATTACAATCATCGGGGCCGGGAAAGTCGGCAGTACGCTTGGACGCATTCTGGTTGAGAATGGGGAGAAGATCGTGTGCGTGGTCTCCCGCAGCCAGCGTTCAGCACGCTCTGCCGGACGCTTCCTGAAGTGCAAGACAACCACAACTTCACTCTCGGCTATTCCATCAAACACCAATCTCGTCTTCATTGCAACGCCACATGCGACAATAGAAAGCGTGGGAGCGGGTCTTGCAGAGTTGGAGCACCTGAATTTCAATCGACTCTCTGTTTGCCATGCATCGGGTATGCTGACTGCTGCCGTGCTTTCACTTCTTGCAGCAAAAGGGGCAACGACGTTCTCTTTTCACCCGTTGCAAACATTCCCGCGGGATTTTGCACCCAAAGACATTGTGCCAACTGCGCGGAACATTTACTACGGAGTTGATGGCGATGCGAAAGGGCTGCGGGTTGCAAAACAATTTGCAAAGAAGCTCGAAGGCAAAGTCGTGGAGATTCCTCCCGAAATGCGCGCCTTGTATCATGCGACATGTGTCGTTGCATCAAACCATTTGACGGCGTTACTTTTTATCATTGAGCAGATGTCAGCAAAACTTGGGCTGGATCGCCGGAAGTTTATTTCGGTGTTTGTGCCGATCATCAAGGCGACATTGAATAATGTCGAGAAAGCAAGTCCGGCAAAGGCGCTGAGCGGACCTGTCGCGCGTGGCGGTGTTGAAACAGTCGGCGAGCACCTTGCTTCAATCAAACGCAGTGTGCCGGAACTATTGCCGTACTTCACAACTCTGACTGCCGAGACAATAAAACTTGCGCAACTGAAGGGATCGATCAGCAACAAGAACGTGGAAGCGATGGTTAAACTCATCCGGTCGTTCACCTCAAATTCTTCTTTACCTCAGGAGATCCATTGAAAGCATTGATCGCCAGTGGAGGCCGCGGCACTCGTCTTCGGCCCATCACCCACACGCAGAACAAACATCTCATCCCCATTGCCAATAAGCCGATACTCCACTATGCGATTGAGGCAGCCGTGAATGCGGGCATCAAGGAGATTGGCATCGTCCACAATGCCGACAGTCTCGAAGTCCCGAATGCAATCGGTGACGGTTCGCGCTGGGGGGCGAAGATCACGTACATTCCGCAGGAGACACCGGGCGGACTCTCACAAGTTGTCGCCCTTGCCGAACCGTTTATCGGCAACGACAGATTCATCTTCTATCTGGGCGACAATATGGTTGTCGGCGGTGTAAAACGATTTGTTGATGAGTTTGAAAAGAGCGACTGCAATTGTTATCTCACGCTTTCAAAGGTGAGAGATCCTGAACGCTTTGGCGTGCCGGAGATTCGGAACGGAAAGATTATTGCCGTTGAAGAGAAGCCGAAGAAGCCGAAAAGCAATTTCGCCGTTGCGGGGATATACCTGTACGACAAGACCATCTTCGAAGCTGTCAAGGCAATCAAGCCAAGTGCGCGCGGCGAACTGGAAATCTCCGATGCTCACCAGTACCTCATCGACAAAGGGTACAAGATCGGCTACGCAGAAATCACCGGTTGGTGGAAGGATACCGGCAAGCCAGCCGACTTGCTCGAAGCCAACCGTCTCATCCTTGACAATATCACGCCTGATCATCAGGGCGAAGTGGATGCACAGTCCGTGATTGCAGGGAAAGTAGTGATTGGAAAAGGTGCGAAGATTATTAACAGCGTTGTACGCGGTCCGGCCATCATCGGCGATAATTGCGTTATAGAAGACGCGTATATCGGGCCGTTCACTTCCATCGGCAACAAAACGGTTGTGCGCAAGAGTGAGATTGAGTACAGCATCGTTCTTCGTGATTGCAAGATTCTTGATGTCCATATCCGCCTCGAAGGCAGTATCCTCGGCAATGACGTGGAAGTTGTTGAAGGGACTGGAAAGCCGCGGGTACACAGGTTCATGATCGGTGATCAAAGCCGGGTTGAAGTGGTTTGAACAATTATCAACAAACAACAAGCAATGAGTGTCCCGTCCTGGAAAGAAGTAGCAAATGACATATCAGACATTATCATATTCCGTTGCTGACCGGATCGCCACCGTCACCATCAACCGTCCGGACAAGCTCAATGCCCTGAATGCTCAGGCGAAATCGGAATTGAAGGCCGTATTCACGGAGATCAAATCGGACACGAATGTCGATGTTGTGATACTCACCGGGGCGGGCGAGAAATCATTTGTGGCGGGGACCGATATCGGTGAACTGACTGCGCTGAATGCCGTGACGGGTAAGGAATTCTCCGCCAACGGGCAGGAGGTTTTTGATGCCATAGAGAATCTTGGCAAACCGGTGATCGCCGTGGTGAATGGATACGCGCTTGGCGGTGGCTGCGAGCTTGCGCTGGCATGTCATATTCGCGTTGCAGCAGAGAACGCAAAGTTCGGTCAGCCCGAAGTAAATCTCGGCATCATTCCGGGCTACGGAGGCACACAACGTCTCGCAAGGCTCATCGGCCGTGGTCGCGCAATGGAGATGATCCTCACCGGCAACCCGATCGAAGCACAGGAAGCTCTCCGCATCGGCCTCGTGAACAAGCTTGTCCCGCAAGCAGAGTTGATGAATACCGCGAGTGCACTTGCCACCGCCATAGCCGGCAAGGGACAAATCGCAATCCGCATGGCGCTGAAGGCCGTGAACATGACAGAGGAAACGACACTGAGCGATGGTCAGCAATTGGAAGCATCGCTGTTCGGCGTCTGCTGCGACAGCGAGGATTTCAAAGAGGGAACGAAGGCGTTCCTCGAGAAACGCAAGCCTGCATTCAAAAACAAGTAGCGTGACGAAGCCCTCGCGAACAAAACTCATTCTTGCCGCCGCCCTTGCTGTTGTGGCGGCAGTTCTTTTTCTTCTTGATGCAACATTACCGGCCTCCATCGACCAGCGGGCGGAGATTGTTCGCGGTCAGTTGCCGGATATCAACACAGCGGTGGACACTCTCTTGGCTCGCCACGGTATTGGTCGTGAGCGGGTGAAGACCTGGCAGGTGCAAACACCGGACAAGAAGTTCATCAGGGTGGAACGCCGGGTCTATGTGCCGCCCGAGTTCGTGAGCGTTAAGTTCAACCACGATCTCAACAGGATGATGAGGGATTTTGGTGCCCTGGCTGTGGCGACCGAACGGACAAAGGAGAACACTGTAACAATGCACATCAAGAAGGATGAACGGATTATTGAAAGCATTACGTTTGTGGTGAAGAACGAATAACGTATGTTCACATTATGAATATCCAATGTATAAACCAGTTTGAGGAGCAACACCATCAGCAACGATAAGTCAGCAAACCCAAAGAACACCGACACGATGGAAAAAATCGTCTCACTCAGCAAGAGACGTGGATTCGTGTTTCAATCAAGTGAGATTTATGGCGGACTCAACGGTTGCTGGGATTACGGCCCGTTGGGAGTCGAACTCCTCCGCAATATCAAGGATGCGTGGTGGCAGGCGATGACATTCCGTGAGGATGTCGAAGGTCTCGATGCTTCGATCCTGATGCACCCGCGCGTATGGGAAGCCTCCGGTCACGTGGAGAACTTCACCGATCCGATGGTGGATTGCAAGTCCTGTAAGAGCCGCTATCGTCTCGATGTACTCTTCGACGAAACTTCACTCAAGAAAAAGAAGGAAGCGCTTCGTGAGTTACACCCCGGCAAGTTTGAGGGTCAGCAAAAAGATGAATTTATCGAAACCGAGTTCAACAAGATCGCCGAATCCACTCCAGGCTCTCTGCTCTCCTCTCTCGCCTGCCCCAACTGCGGTAACAAAGGCACCTTCACCGAAGCCCGTCAATTTAATCTCATGTTCAAGACGTTCGTCGGTCCGGTTGAAGAGGAGAGTGGCAGGGTTTTTCTAAGACCCGAGACAGCACAGGGTATCTTCGTCAATTTCCTGAATGTGCAGACTGCATCACGGCAGAAGCCGCCCTTCGGGATTGCCCAGATCGGCAAGGCATTCCGCAACGAGATCAATACAAAAAATTTTCTCTTCCGCACACGCGAGTTCGAGCAGATGGAAATGCAGTTCTTCGTCAAGCCCGGCTCCGATGTCGAGTGGTTTAATTATTGGAAAGAGGAACGGATGAACTGGTTCCTCGGTCTCGGCATGACCAAGGACAAACTCCAGTGGCACCAGCACGCACCGGACAAGCTTGCGCACTATGCCAAGGATGCATATGACATCGAATACAAATTTCCATTCGGTTGGGGAGAGATAGAAGGAATCCACAACCGCACGGACTTTGATCTTTCCCGACACGAGCAGTTCTCCGGCAAGGCGATGAAGTATTTTGATCCGGAGACGAAGGAGAAGTACCTTCCCTTCATTATCGAAACATCTGCCGGTGCGAGCAGGTCGTTTATGGCGTTCCTTGTCGATGCATATCACGAAGAAGGCGCACCGGACGCAGATGGCAAGATGGAAACCCGTGTTGTGCTGAGATTCAATCCCAAGCTTGCTCCGATCAAGGCGGCAATATTTCCTCTCGTAAATCGCGACGGCATGCCTGAGATTGCACAGAAACTTGAGAAAGACCTCCGTAAACAGTTCCGTGTTTTCTATGACGATAGTGGAGCTGTCGGTCGCCGCTACCGTCGTCAGGATGAAGTTGGTACGCCGTTTTGTATTACCATCGACTCGCAAACATTGCAGGACCAAACTGGCACGGTGCGTGAAAGAGATTCGATGGTGCAAGAGCGGATCGGCATCGGGGCTGTTGCCGCCTATATCCACGATAAGACCGGGATGTAGCTGATCTCGTTCCAGTTCCCCGGTTGAAGATCAGCGGGTGATTCCATTTCCTTCCGGTAGTGCTAGTGTTTTGTGCTTGGGCTACGCGCTGCGGACCAACGAGGACGCCCGCCTGACCGGACGGGCAGGTTTGTCCTACTGCCTATAATCCGAGGAGTAGGTCAAGCGTCCCCGCTTGACCAAATGGGTCAAACTCTAGCACTACTCCTCCATCGGGAATTTGAACTTAGCCTCAATTTTCTTATCTTCATGCCGTCATCAGCCATGCAGTTGATGGGTCTTTTGCGATTCACAGTTTAGGCGTGCATGAAGGCATACTCCCTTGTTGTATTGATGATCGCGCTCACCATATTGTCGGCGTGTGGTGATAATATTCTCCAGAACCCGCAAAGCCAGAGTTCCATTTCCCCTCCACAAAATCTCAGAGCTTTTTCCGTCAACCAGTCCACCGTCAGCATTTCCTGGACGGCCAGTACATCCGCGACCGACACGGCGTTTGCCGGTTATACAGTGTATTGGGGTACAAGGCAGGATACCGTTGGCGAAAGCGTGCTGAGTTATGTTATTGACTCTCTTGCAGGCGAGGTGACGGTAAGCGTCCGTTCCAGGATGCACACGGGCACCCTTAGCGACGCCGTCTCGATCAATTGCGCTCCGGCGGCACGGTTTGATGCTCCATCTCTCCTCACGGAATATTACAATACCGACCCAAGCAGACTTGCCGGCTTTGATGTCGGCGGGCAAAACAGCGACCCGTTGCGGTTTGCAATAAATGTTGCCGATCCTGCTGTGGCAGCGCAAATGGATTGTTACCTCTTTGGCGGCGAGGGGGAAATCGAGCTGCCTCTGGAACTGCGCAGTGCCAATGTCTTCTTCGGTCCGTGGAATGTGACACTCTTTTCGACCGTGTCCCATTCAAGCACATCGCTTGACTATCCTCTAGCCGCGTTCCCGGATGTTACAACGTTCACCGAGAACCATGTTGATCTTGAAAATAATACGATTTACTACGTGCGCGTTGTGGGCGACCAGGGTGGTGTAAATTACGCCCGCCTGCATGTTCGTCTGTTGGGAGGCAGCCAGCGGAACCGCAGCGTCGAGATACGAGTATCATTACAGCGGCTTCCGGGTGTACTATTTGCGTTTGTTCCAAGCGGAGATATTTTTTCTCTGCTCTAATGTTCACATTCAATCACTTGTTGGGAGTACAAATAATGTTGGTAAACATGATTGGTCGTGCGGCGGGGGTTATACTTGTTTGTTTGGTTATGTTTGTAGGATGTGAAAGCGACGATCCGACAGGGTCGGGCGATACGGCAATAGCTGGACCTTCAAGCTTGCTTGCGTATTCTGCAACGGAGACGTCCGTGGGATTGGCCTGGACACTCTCTCCTGATGAAGGACGTACTGACGTTCCTAATCCATCCTATACGATTCGAGTCAAAGATACCACAGGAGTTCTTCTTTCAACCTTGACGGCAGTGAAGGGTCAATCAACCCTCACTGTTACAGGTTTGACAGAAGGGACGGTCTACTTATTTGTCATTCGCTTGAATGTGAATGCAGGAGTGGTAAGCAACGATTCATCGTCAGTGCGATGGTCGCCTGCCAAGCGAAGGGAAACGGAAGGCAGCGCGCCGATTCAGGTATTCGAAACAGCAAGCTCGAGTTTTCCGAGTGGCCTTGATGTGTTCAGCGCAGGATCAAATGGCCCGGTAACGCTTTCTCTCACCGGTGGTTCCAATTCTCTTATCGACCTTTACGTGTTCACCGAAGTCGGGACATCAGATTTGCTTATTCGCAGTGCCTCACTTTCATCTGTCATCGGAACGCCAAAGATCACACTCTTCTCCACCACGAGCCAGAATGCGGATGATCTCAATAGCCCGCAAGCAGCTCCGCCTGCTCCCGCAACCTATAGCACACTCGAACTGAGAGTCTCCGCGGCAGCAGTTACGGTGGGCAAAATTTTCTTTGGCCGCACACAGGAAAATAATTACTTCCGGTTGCAAGTGGTGCGCAACAGCGGTTCGCTTATTTTTGGATCGTCGCCTGACCGATTCCTGACAGTGAGAATTTCCTATCAGAGCACGGCCGGTAACCCGTACGCGATCACACATGGCGGTCCGGGACACATTGTCGTTCAAGAGTAGGTGAACCATGAACTCACGAATGATCATGCTCTGCGGTTTGCTGTTGTTAACCTCGACTATGCTCTCAGCACAGACAAAGAATGCAACTGTTTTCGGAGAAGTCGTTGACATAGCTTCGTACATGACCTCGGGGACAAGAGCTTCCAGTCCGGAAGGAAAAGAAATGATCGAAGCGAGCGCACGGGGTGGCAATCCTCTCGGCATTCTTGAAGAGAATACTGGGAAGATTTATCTCGTGACAATGAAACAGGCAGGCCTGGGCGCGAACACTTCTTTGCTCCCCTGGGTGGGAATGAAAGTTGCAGCCAAGGGAGACGTGTACAAGAAGGGTTCCTGTCAGGTGCTCGTCCTGAATGTCATCGGCAAATCCATCAAGTGAGGACTCACATGCGAACACGCAATTTCCTGTTGGGTATGGCCGGTGTGATGATGCTGGCCGGCGGATGCACCGAACAGAAACCAAAGGAAGAGAAACCTTCCGATGCAGTTGTCGAACAGAAGAAAGAAGAGCCAGCCCTCGTTGACAGCAGCGCGTTGATGAAAGAAAGGGAAGCGAAGGAGGCTGAGGATTCAAAGAAGACCGTCGCTAAACCCTCTGTCGAGAAAAACGCCACCATTGTTGGTGAAGTGATCGATGTCGTCAGCTACGCAACATCGGGAGTGCAGGGAAATTCTCCCACGGGCAAGGAAATCATTGAGACCGGTGCGCGTGGCGGAAATCCTCTCGGTGTGCTGGAGAAAGGGACCGGCGAGGTCTACATTGTCACGATGAAACAGGCGAACACTCCGGCGAATACTGCGCTCCTTCCGTTTGTCGGGATGAACATTGCCGTCAAGGGCGACATCTACCGCAAGGGTGGTCAACAGTTGCTCGTGATGACAACCGTTGGAAAGAGCATAAAGTAAGGTAAGGATGGGAGTACAACGAAGGGTGGGAAAATATTCCACCCTTTTTTTATTCTTGCTGAATCATGGACATCAGATCAATATTTCTCAATAAGCACTCCGAGTTGCGGACGGGATGGAGAATCCTTGCTTTCGGATTACTCCTGAGCGCGCTGGTGTTTGCCGTACTGACCCCGATTCTTCAGCTCAACATTCTGCGCGATTTTGTTGGAAGCGCGTTGCTTCTTGTTTGCATACTCCTCAGTTCGTATGTCATGACACGGTATGTCAACAGGAAGCCGTTTCCCGCCATTGGACTTTGGATCAACACCGCGGCTTTCAGGGATGTGTTTGTGGGAACATTTCTTGGCTTCGCGATGATGTCGGGAATATTCGCTGTTGAGTATGGGGCAGGGTTCATTGATGTTACGTTTCGCGATCTTGCCGCGGGAGACGTCGCGATGATTCTCCTCAATTCCACATTATTCTTTGCCCTCGGGGCAGCAGCGGAAGAGGCGCTATTCAGAGGCTATCCGTTTCAACGCTCATTCAAGGAGTAACATTCCTGCCGGCAATGCTGCTTGCGGCCGCGCTATTCGCATTCGCTCACGGCGGCAACCCGAATGTGAGCCTCTTCGGATTTGTCAACATCGGCCTGGCTTCTGCGTGGCTTTCATTCGCCTATCTCAAAGTGCGCAATCTCTGGCTCCCGTTTGGTTTGCACTTCGGCTGGAATTTCTCGCAGACTTCGATCTTTGGCTTTCCGACAAGCGGCATCTCGTTCGAGGAACGGAAGATCATGACCCTCACCCAATCCGGGCCGGAGTGGTTAACAGGTGGGGCGTTCGGACCCGAAGCGGGTGCGTTGGCAACGGTTGCTTTGGTCGCGTGTACATGGTACATCGTCAGATCCAAGCTGTTGGTTGCACCTGAAGGGATCATCACGCTGGATTCGCTTGAAGATCTTGTTGTCCCGGAATTGGAAGGGGACGCGCAATCGTGAAGCTGGTTCTCACTCTGCTGTGCTGCATCGTTCTCTCACAAAACGCCAGTGGCCAGTCGTCAGCACCAGGTACGTCTGAGTTTGACGAGCATACACGTAAAGGAATTGATTTCGTCTACAACCTGGAATTTGAAAATGCATCGCGTGAATTTGATGCTCTCGTTCAATTGAAACCCGGGCATCCCGCCGGACATTTTTTCCTGGCGATGGTGCAATGGTGGCAAATACTGATCGACATCGACAATGATCAATACGACGAGAAGTTTCATGATGCATTGGACGGCGTGGTCGATCTTTGTGATGAGATGCTGGAAGTAAATGAGAATGATGTTACCGCCTTGTTTTTCAAAGGTGGCGCAATCGGATTCAAAGGCCGGTTGAATGCGCACCGGAGCGAATGGCTTGCGGCAGCCAACGCGGGGCGGAAGGCATTGCCGATAGTCCAGGATGCTTCAGCGCTTGATCCAAACAACTATGACATTCTCCTTGGTTCGGGGATATATAATTACTACGCGGAGGTCATTCCGCAGGAATACGCTTTTGTCAAGCCGCTGTTGCTCTTCGTCCCGAACGGCGACAAGAAAAAGGGAATCGAACAACTGACGGCCGCAGCGGAGAGGGGGAAGTATGCGAGTGTTGAGGCTTCATATTTTCTCATGCAGATATACCATCAGTTTGAGAGGGATTTCTCGAAGGCACTGGGGATAGCGCAAACGTTGAATGCGCGGTTTCCGGCAAATATGCTTTTTCATAAATATCTTGGTCGGTGTTACGTCTCTCTTGGCAACTGGCCGAAAGTGCATGAAGTGTTTGGTGAAATCTCCGCTCGTGCGCGAAAGGACCAGCGAGGCTATAATGTAAACACTGAGCGTGAAGCTGAGTATTATCTTGCGTTGTATGAAATGTCACAGCGTGCTCATGACAAGGCGCTTGCGCATTTTTATCGTTGCGACGAGTTGAGTCGTCAGATCGACACAGAGGAAGTCTCGGGCTTTATGGTAATGACCAACCTCAAAGTGGGAAATATCTATGACGTGCAGATGAAGCGGGAGTCTGCAGTCGAACAATACAAGAAAGTCCTCGGGATGCGCGAGCACAAAGACTCGCACAAGCAAGCACAACAGTTTCTTCTGAAGCCGTTCATTCAATAAATCAACATGGAAATCACCATTATCGTCTATGGCCTCGTAGCGGCAGCAGCCGAAATCCTCGGTGGCAGTTTGATCGTGCTGCGAAAGCAATGGCCGCGGAAGATTCAGGAATACCTGTTGGCCTTGAGCGCGGGCTTTATTCTCGCGTTGGTGTTCCTTGAACTCGTTCCCCAGAGTATCGAGGTTGTCGGACTTGACGCACCACTGTATATGCTGTTGGGGTACTCCTTCCTGCACTTCTTCGAGCATACGATCGTCGGCCATCTCCATTTCGGTGAGGAAACGCACCACGACGTGATGGTCTCAAAAGTTGCCAGCTTCTCGACCTTCGGCGGGCTTCTCATCCATGCGTTCTTCGACGGCTTTGCCATATCGGCAGGAATGCAATTCGATTTCTATCTCGGACTGCTCATCTTCTTTGCAGTATTGTTGCATAAGATTCCGGAAGGGTTGACAATTGCGTCCGTGATGCTGGCTGCTGCGCATGGACGCAGAACTGCATTCCTTGCCTCTGCGGCGGTTGGTGTTGCGACGATGCTGGGTGTGGTAAGTGTTTTTCTTCTGGCGGGAATTAACGAGCGAGTCGTCGGGTTGGCGTTTGCGTTTTCAGCGGGAGTTGCAACATACGTCGGGGCGAGCGACCTCGTTCCGGAAATCAATCATTCCAAGAATCGCATCATTCCCGTCATGGTCTTCGCGGGAATGGTACTCTTTTACCTCGGCACGGTTCTTCTCGCTCCTGTGATCGGACATGTTCATTGATTCGTCCGTTCCGATCCCACCCTACAGCGTTGTTCCTAAAGTAATTCTGTGGAGGCTTCCAATTTTTCCAAGTGAAGAAAGGGCGTAGTCAACTCTGTATTCGCTGATGGTGATGCCGAGTCCGCCTGAAAATCCCGCCAGACCGGATGTGGTACCGATCTTCAATTCCTTCCGTTGCTCGTTGTTGTAGCCGAAGCGCGCCTTCAATGCCGGACTGAGCGTAAATTCTCCGCCCACAGAAAACGACTTGAACCTGGCTGCGAACGAGTCCGCATCATCGTTGAGCTTGTTAAGGCTGACACTGAGCAGTAACGGTAACCCTTTGGGGATGACGGATGCGCCGACTGTGACATCCAGCGGGAGGTCTTCACGGGTCTTAAAGAACTGGCTCACCTGGGCACCGATATTCCTGATGCTTGCACCGAGAGTTATTCTGCTATCCGGAATACTGTAAAGAATACCGAGGTCAGCCGCCAGTCCGGTAGAAACGTAGCCTGCGATCTGGGAATAGATAAGTTTTGTGTTGATTCCGTAGTGTAAGTTGTCTTCGAGAACACTGGAATATCCGATCGTGAAGGCAAGATCGCTTGCATTGAATGTCCCGAGATGATTGCCAAGTTCGTCAGTCTCGTCGAACGTCCCGTAGTTGTAATAGATTATACCGGTGGCGAAGTGACCGAGGTCTTTTATCGGTTGTGCATAAGAGAGATACCCGGCGTTGATGTCGAGCAGATGTTTATAGAATCCGAGCGATGCCGTTGGCTGGTCCACAGTGCTGAGTCCTGCAGGGTTATAGAAAATGCTGTTGACATCCTGCGTGATGGAGACGAAGCTGCCCGCCATTGCCGCCGCCCGTGCGCTCACGTCTGATCGGAGAAAATTATACGTTGTATTCGATCCGGCTTTGACGGTACAGGAGAGTCCAACACACGCAATTATCGACATCACTATGGCCTTCACACGCATCTCCTTCTGTTTGGTACTTTCTTTGCGTCAATCTATCAAGTTTGGTACGGAATTGCAAGATTCGGTGGATCAATGGCAGTCGGATGGCCCCGCCCCGCAACATTGGTTGCTTCTCTTGCCTTAAACCTGTATATTATTGCCACTTAAAAGCAGAATTGCCCTTTAGAAAGGACGTAATATCATGAGAGAAGGTATCCATCCGGTGTATAAGAAAACAGTTGTCACGTGCGTCTGCGGCAACACATTCGTCACCCGGTCCACTGGCGCTGATTTGAAAGTCGAAATCTGTTCTGCCTGTCATCCGTTCTTTACGGGTCGACAAAAACTGGTTGACTCAGCGGGTCGGGTTGAGCGCTATAACAGGAAGTACGGAAAGAAAGAAGCTCCTGCCGCTCCGGCGGTATAATCATGTTCATGCAAGTGTTGTGATCCTTCCGCCTGTCCGACATGCTCGCGACAGGCGGCATTTTTTCCGGCGTATTGCGTCGATCCCTTGGGCAACTGTATGCACCTGTGTCTCGTTGAAGACAATCTTTCAAGAAATTTCCGGCCTCTTACCTGGTTCAGGCCTGTGTACGATCTGCGTTGCGGCATGCTTTCACTCCGCGAGCGGGCCGAACACTGGCTGAACCCCCGTAGTGTTTCGTTGCATACGCGACAATCCCTCGTTTCCCTAGTCAAGGAAGAATTTCCCAAGAATGAAGTCGGGGCTGTTTCCCCGGCTTCGTGCCTCGTGCTGAGTGGCAGATGTATTGTCGATGCTGACTTCGTCAAGGCTGTGAAGAAAGCGCGGACCGATTGTGTGTTCACGTCCGGGGGGGAAGTTGTTGCTGCCTTGGTGAGTGAAAGGATGCTCGGCCTCTTGCTCGATCAAATCGAGAATGATGAAATTGATCTTTCCGGTTTTCGACCGCTTCCTGAAATTCAAGTTGAGACGAAGTTGGTGAGATTTCCCTGGGATCTTGTCTACGCAAATGAAACCACTCTGGAATCGGATTTCAATCTCCTGACACGGAAGAGCTCTTCCCGGTCAGGGAAAGCCGATATCCATAAGGGAGCCACCCTTGTCGGGAAGAAGCGGATTCATATTGGGACACGATCGCAGATTGATGCCGGCGTTGTTCTTGATGCAGGAGCAGGCCCGATCTACATTGGCAGGAATGTTCATATTTATCCTCACGCCGTTATTGAAGGCCCATGCTTTGTCGGCGATGGGTCGATCATAAAAATCGGTGCAAAGATTTATGGCAACACCTCCATCGGAATCTCCTGCAAGGTCGGGGGAGAAGTGGAACACGCCATTCTTCATTCACATTCCAACAAGCAGCATGATGGTTATCTCGGGCATTCATATCTCGGCCAATGGGTCAACCTCGGTGCCGGGACCACGACGAGCAATCTCAAGAATACCTATGGCAATGTAAGCATTCGTGTGGGTGACAAGTTGGTGGACTCGGGCAGGATGTTCCTTGGGACAATTTCCGGGGATCATGTAAAAACCGGTATCAACGTCTCCCTCGATACCGGAACGGTGATCGGCCCCTCTTCGAATCTTTTTGGTGCGCGACTGCTACCGAAGTTCATCCCTTCCTTTTCATGGGGAGAGTCGGGAGCGATAACGACCTATGAACCGCAAAAAGCCTTTGATGTAGCAGTGAAAGTCATGGCACGGCGCAATGTGCAGGGAACGGTGGCATATCGCGAGGTATTTCACGAAGTGTTCAATCGGACAGAGAATGAGCGATCAGCAAATAGAAAATAACGAGCAGGACCAACGACCCAAACCACCGTTGTATCATGGCGTGCGTGGTATCGCCGTACGCATACTGAACCGTGTTGAGCGAACGGACTCCTATCTCGACAAGCTCCTTGATGTCGAACTAAAATCGTCGGAAATCAACGACCTTGACAAGGGATTGCTCACGGAACTCGTGAATGGAGTTCTTCGATGGCAGAACAAGCTGGACTGGGTGTTGAACGGGTTTTCCCACGGGAGTTTTGCAAAGTCCGAAATCAACATCAAGAATGCCTTGCGTGTGGCGCTATACCAGATTCTCTTCCTTGATCGTGTACCGCACGCTGCAGCAGTCAACGAAGCTGTTGAGTTTGTCAAGCGCATCCGTGGGGACAAACCTGCCGGACTTGTGAACGCGGTCCTCCGCAACATCATCCGTAATATGGAAGGTATCCGCTATCCCGAACGTGCAGAGGATGAAGTCCAGTATCTTTCGGTCGTGTTTTCCCATCCCTTCTGGATGGTGAAACGATGGTTGCGGCGTTTCGGGTTCGACGAAACACAAAAATTGCTTGCAATGAACAATGAACGCCCCGAACTTTCCTTGCGCATCAATAAATTGAAAATGTCCCCCGGTCAGTTTCTGACGACGCTGGAGCAGCAGCAAATCCAGTTCAAAGGATCAACACATGTCGATTATTTTGTGAAGGTGAAAACGCTTTCCAAGATTGCACAGATGGATTTATTTCGCAATGGGATGTTCACGATCCAGGATGAAAGTGCGGCGTTTCCGTGTTTGCTGTTGGCGCCCAAACCCGGAGATCGGGTGATCGATATGTGTGCCGCTCCCGGCGGCAAGACTACCCACATCGCTGAAATGATGAAGAATGAAGGTGAGATTATCGCCGTCGACAAGTACGAGGCGAAGTTGAACCTGATCAAAACTGCGTGCGAACGGCTCGGCCTGCGGAATGTTCGTCTCAGCGCCGTTGACGCCACCGAGGTTGAAATTGAACCCGGTGACAGGGTTCTTCTTGACACACCTTGCTCGGGGCTTGGAGCCTTGGCAAAGAAGCCTGATATCAAGTGGAAGCGTGATGTCTCCGACATCTTGAAACTGGGAAAACTTCAAACCAGCTTGTTGAACAACGCTGCCCGCCTTGTAAAGCCGGGCGGAGTATTGGTGTATAGCACCTGCACGACCGAGCCTGAGGAGAACCAGGATGTTATCAAAGCATTCCTGAAAGAGCATCCGGAGTTTTCAATCGACCATGCCGGCCAATACGTCAGCCACGCCGTTGTAACGCCCGAGGGATTTGTGGAAACATTCCCACACAAGCATTGCATGGATGGGTCCTTCGCTGTCCGCTTGATGAAAAAAGAATAGAGTTCATTTACCGAAAACGGGAAATACACATGGCCAATGTTCTTGATCTGGTCTCGCAAGAATTGAAGCAGTTGGAAGAAGCAAATACCTTCAAGTACGAGGTTCCTCTTGAGGGTCCGCAGGACGGGACGGTAAGGGTCGCCGGCAAGAAGGTCGTCATGCTCGCGTCGAACAACTACGTCGGACTCTCGAACCACCCGGCAGTGAAGAAGGCTGCGATCAGAGGAATCAAGGACTATGGATACGGTGTGGCTTCAGTCCGTTTCATTTGCGGGACACAGGATATTCATTTTGATCTGGAACAGAAGATCTCAAAGTTTCTCGGCACCGAGGATACGATTCTCTTCTCCTCGTGTTGGGCGGCCAACGAGGCATTCTTTGCATCTCTAACCAATGAAAAACTTGGCTACGAAACATACAAGGATGTTATTTATTCTGACCGCCTGAACCATGCGAGCATCATCGATGGTCAGCGTTTGTGTAAGGCGGAAACTACAGACAAGAAGATCTATAGGCACGCGGATGTCGCTGATCTGGTACGACAGTTGGAGGAAGACAAACAGAAAGACTACCGCCTGAGAATGGTCGCCACCGATGGTGTGTTTAGTATGGAGGGCGATCTTGCACCTCTCGACACATTGGTGGAGATCGCGAAGAAATACGGGGCGATACTCTTTGTTGATGACTCGCATGCTGTCGGTGTTTGTGGAAAGCGGGGAAGGGGTACTCCGGAGGCGAAGGGTGTGCATGGACAGGTTGATGTTCTTACGGGAACGCTTGGCAAAGCGATTGGAGGCGCGGCAGGCGGATATATCAGCGGAAAGAAAGAACTCATCACCTTCATGCGTCAGAAAGCACGGACGTACATTTTTTCCAATTCCCTTCCACCATCGATTGTGTATGGAGCCGCTGCCGCACTGGACCTTTTGATGAAAGACAAGTCCATCGTGAAGAAACTCAATCGCAACACGGCGTACTTCCGCGAAGAGATTGTCAAGCTGGGGTACACGATACTTGAGGGTGACCATCCCATTGTACCGATCATGCTCGGTGAAGCCACTGTAGCGCAGGAGATGAGCAAAGCGCTATTGAAAGCCGGTGTTTACATCAAAGGGCTCTGGTATCCGGTCGTGCCCAAAGGTGAAGCCCGTCTGCGGGCGCAAGTCTCGGCTGCGCTCAGCAGAAAGGACCTGGATCGGGCTCTCGAAGCATTTGAGAAAGTCGGAAAGAAAATGGGCGTCCTTACATCGGGTTGAAATGCAAACGACCTTCAGTCACTTCACAATATGATTTCTCATAAGGCGACGATATGATGGTGTTGAACGAACAAAATATTCTCGAAGCGCTGCAAACAGTGAAAGACCCGGACCTGCATAAGGATATTGTGACGTTGGGTTTTGTGAAGGATATGTCAATCTCAGGCCGCGATATCAAGTATACCATTGAACTCACCACTCCATCGTGTCCGGTGCGGGATGAACTGAAGGCTGAATCCATCAAGGCGATTCGCGATCGGATCGAGGGTGTCGGGAGTGTGGATGTGACCATGACATCTCGTGTCATCGCTCATGAGAACAAACAAAAGGCTGCTGTTCTGCCTGGCGTGAAGAATACCATTGCCGTGGCTTCAGGAAAAGGTGGTGTCGGCAAATCGACGGTTGCAGTGAACCTCGCGTGTGCGCTGGCAAAGGACGGTGCGCGGGTCGGATTGGTGGACGCCGATATTTATGGGCCCAGTATTCCGTTGATGATGGGGATCAATGCGCGTCCCGCGATGAAAAATCAGAAACTCCAGCCACTCGAGAGTTGGGGTGTGAAGGTCATGTCAATCGGGTTCCTGATTGATCCGATGCAGGCGGTGATCTGGCGTGGCCCGATGGCAAGCGGGGCGGTCAAGCAGTTCATGTCGGACGTTGATTGGGGGGAACTGGATTACCTCGTGTTCGATCTTCCTCCGGGCACGGGTGATATTCAACTTACGCTTGTGCAAACCATTCCTCTCACAGGTGCCGTGATTGTCACGACGCCGCAGGACATCTCGCTTGCCGATGCGCGCAAAGGGTTTGTGATGTTTGAAAAGGTGAATGTACCGATCCTCGGCATCGTGGAGAATATGAGCTACTATGTGTGTACCCACTGCGGCCAACGCGAGGAGATATTCGACAATGGCGGCGGCAGGAAAGCGGCGGAAGAACTCGGTGTGCCATTTCTTGGGGAGATTCCGATCTATACCAACATCCGACGGAGCGGCGATACCGGTCGTCCCATCGTGGTGGATGATGCACACAAGGTTCAGGCCGAGCCCATCTTCCAGATTACACGGAACATGGCAGCACAGATCAGTATTCGGAATGCTGGTCGATCTGTACAGGGCGTTGACATTCAATTGATGCAACAGTGACACCGATGGATTCTCTGGAAAACCGAATAGAGAAAGCGTTGGAGTCGGTTCGGCCCTACCTGAAAGCCGATGGTGGTAATGTCCACTTTGTGCGCTTCAGGACTGAAGGTATTGCCGAAGTGAAGTGGGAAGGGACGTGCTTAATCTGTCCAATGTCCACGTTGACCTTGCGGGCCGGAGTGGAGCGTGTATTGATGAAGGAAGTACCTGAAGTCAAGCGCGTTGAAGCGGTTGCGGGGTGAGGGAATTTCTTTACGGACTATGCAGTTCCAGCCATGCTACTTCATCTCCACATCAAATATCTTCCCGTTCTTAATCTGTAGAATCCTCTCGTTCACCTTCCTTACCAGATCGTAGTTGTGTGTCGCCATGATGACCGCAGTACCTCGTGTGTTAATATCCTTGAGGAGTTGAAGGATTTCATATGAGGTTGAAGGGTCGAGGTTGCCTGTCGGTTCGTCTGCCAGCAGGAATATCGGATCGTTGACGAGTGCACGCGCAACCACGACGCGCTGTTGTTCTCCCCCTGAAAGCTCATGAGGCATCTTGTGGCGCACATGACTCAGCCCGACGTCCGCCAGTACATGCAAGACCCGCCGTTTGATGTCCTTCGATCGAACTCCTGTAACATGAAGCGTGAAAGCGACGTTCTCGAAGATGTTCCGATCATCCAGGAGTCTGAAATCCTGAAAAATAATACCAAGCGTGCGCCGAAGATAGGGCTTCTCCCGTTCCAGGATATTTGAGGACATGTACTTTCCCACCGTCACGACGCCTTTGTTCGGGAGGAGATCCATATACATCAATTTCAACAGTGTACTCTTTCCCGACCCGGTTTGTCCGACAAGAAACATAAAATCGCCGGGTTTTACTTGAAGAGAGATGCTGTCAAGAACGGTGTTGCCGTTATAGGCAACGGTAACCTCACTGAGATTGATCATGAGAGTGATTTTTTCCTGTTTGTCGCGAGTTGAACAGCAAGCATGATTGCTTCGATCATGCTGCCGGGGTCGGCAACGCCTTTTCCTGCAATATCAAAGGCTGTTCCATGATCGGGGGAAGTGCGGATGATCGGCAGGCCTACGGAAACATTCACCGCTTTGCCGATGGATGACATTTTCAACGGGATGAGTCCCTGGTCGTGGTACATTGCTACAATTGCGTCAACAGTACCCGGACGGTAACGTGCGAAGAATGCATCGGCAGGAAAGGGGCCTTCAATATTGAACCCGTTGGAACGCAGACTCTTGATCACCGGCCTGATGATTCGTATTTCTTCATTGCCAATATCGCCGCCTTCTCCGGCGTGCGGATTAAGCCCGAGAACGGCGATACGCGGTTTACGGATTAACCAATCCTGCACAAGCGCTTGATGGATCAGACGTATCCGTTCTTTGAGGATTTTACCTGTGAGTTCTTTTGCAACATTCTTGAGAGGAGTATGAATCGTCGCCAGTCCCACGCGCATTGTTTTCGACACGAGCATCATGGCAACCGAGGGCGAGTCCGTGAGCTGCTGGAGCATCTCTGTCTGGCCTGGGAAATTCAGCCCGGCGAGGTGCAAGGCTTTCTTGGCAACAGGTGCCGTTACTATTGCATCGGTTAGTCCGGATTGAGTCAGTTCGACCGCAAGAGCAATACATTGTCCCGAGATTCTACCGGCGTGTGCAGACAGTAAGCCAGGGCGAACCGAAGGCTTGTGGTACAGCCGGGGCTCAAGGATGGGAATGTCGCCGGGTCGCGCCTCACTGAGCACATTGAGTTTGATATTGAGGCGAAGTTTCCTTCTATAGAAATCAAGAACGTCCGCCGAACCCACCAGGAGAGTTGTACAACAACGACGAACGCGAGGGTGAAGGATGCTCTTCAGGACGACTTCAGGGCCGATGCCGTTATGGTCACCGATTGAGATAGCGATGAGCGGTTCTGATCCGGACATCTGCTTCATAGGGTTTGTGTTGATACCAGGATATAGTTGCCGGACTTGGTTTCATCTGCAAAGACAAACTTCTTATTGATTCCCGTGTAGGCCCACACTTCCTCGTACCCGCTCTTCGGATCCAGGACTCTTTCGATTGTTGTTGGCTGGCCGTGGAGAATGTGAATCCGGCCACGGTCAGACCGCGAACCGTCAGGTTCCTTCAGTGTTCCGAATGTCCGCATGGAATAGTCAACACGTCGGTAATACTCAGTCATCACTTCATTGTACACGGTGTTCGGAGTCTTATCTTTCGCTTTCCAAAACTGCTCCAGTTTCTCACGCCGTTCTTCAAACGACCCATCTTTCAGTGAATCCAACTGCTCCGGTTTGGTGATGTAGCGGAGAACGGCGATGGCGAAATCCACATCGCGCAGGGAGAACGGCATGTCCGGCCACATTGTGCGAAACGGCAGGTGAACTATGGTCTCCCCGCCGGAGTGTACGATCGTTGCCGTGAGATCATATTTCCGTAGGGAGAGATTCCTGGTCTCCAGTGGAATGATGATTCCGATACCGTGACCAGAATCCTGGGCGGAAACCTCGTATCGAATTCCAGACGTGTCTTCATGAGCAATCAATCTCGGGTTGTGAATAACAGGGTATTCCGTCAGCGTATCGCTCTGGACAATTACAGGATCCTCGTCTTCATTTCCAGTTGTTATGAGGAGCCTGATGCTTGAAATAGGATTCACCTGAACGTCGGACGCCAATTGAATGAATATTCCTGCGTCTGCGGCGAAGAGGATGTCACCGCCGTGATTCATCGGCGTGGTTGTCTTGGGGAACTGTTGCCCTGTAAACGAGCCTTTGAGGAACACCGGCGTAGAGAACTCTGCGCTGTTTAGGTCGAAGGCTTTTGCCTGAATGGTGCGGGTACGCTCGACGAATCGTCGTTCTGATTCCAAGTCGTCCACCTCAACAAGAATGGTATAGCGACCGGGAGGGACAGTGAATGAAACGGTTCCCTGTTTCCACTGCGGCTGACCAAAATCACGTTCCGATGTAGTAGCTCCGATAACAAACTGATCAATATCCCGTGCCCGCGAAATGCCGTTCGAATCAATCAATTCCATCAGTACTTCACCACTGCGTTTGAACGGCGAATGGAGAGAACGGTCGGCATTCAGAACGGCAACAAAGAATTCCTCTGCAATACGATATTGGATATCGACTCGCGAGCGATGATGTTCAGTTACAGGAAGGTTTATGGCCTCGTAGAAAAAAACCTGAGGTTCGGTGAATGCTTCGGGTCTCGGTCGTATTTGAGAATGAGTGAACTCTCCGAATGCCACCAGCACAATCATCAATGTCAACGCTACTCTTCTCATGCTTTCCTCGCTCGTGAATTGATGTTTTTATCCGAGAGAAATCTTTTGCGAAAGGAAATCCACCAATAACCGAACACCCACTCCGGATCCACCCTTTGGAATATAGTCCTGGGATTCCTCCAGGATCGCAGTGCCTGCGATATCGAGATGGATCCATTTGTACTCACCAATAAAGTGTCTCAGGAACATCGCGGCTGTTATGGCTCCGCCCCAACGTCCGCCGACATTCTTTACATCCGCTACGTCGCTCTTGATCAGCTTGTCGTACTCATCGAACATCGGCAATTGCCACACGCGTTCGTATGTTCGTTCACCGGATTCACGCAACCGGTCCATGGATTGCTGGTCGTTGCCCATCATGCCCGTAGCGAAATGCCCGAGTGCGACGACACATGCACCGGTCAAAGTTGCGAGATCAATGACGAGATCGGGATTGTATTTCGAAGCGTAACCAAGGGCGTCCGCGAGAATCAATCGTCCCTCGGCATCCGTGTTGTCCACCTCGGACGTTTTTCCATTGTAGTGTGTGAGAATATCCCCCGGCTTCATCGCATCGCCATTCAGAAGATTCTCCGTGGCGGGGACAAGCCCGACGAGATGAATCGGGAGCCTCAAACGCGCCGCTGCTTGCATCGTACCTATCACGGCTGCCGCGCCGGACATATCCATTTTCATCTCAGCCATACTTGCCGCCGGCTTTATGGAAATCCCGCCTGAATCGAACGTGACTCCCTTGCCGACGAGAACAACTGTCGGTATACCCCTTTTTCGGGTATTGTGTTCCATGATAATGAATCGTGGGGGTTTCGAACTTCCCTGGGCCACTCCAATCAAACCTCCCATGTTCAGAGCTTTAATCCGCCGTTCGTTCAGTATTGTCACGCGGAACTTGCTTTTTCTTCCCGCAGCCGACGCATGTCGTGCAAGCGACTCCGGATAAATCTCGTTACCAGGGGCGTTCTCGAGGTCGCGTGCAAGATATGTTGCTTCACATAGAATCGCCGCAGTCCGGACGCCCTTTGCAATCGCCCTGGCGCGAACGGGGTTCTCTGTCACGAGAGAAAATCGTTTGAGCGTTGGCTTTTTGGCGTTCTCGCCGGTAAAATAACGATCGAAGCGGTACAACGCGAGTCCTGCTCCTTCAGCGATTGCCAATCCAATTGTTTCCCAACCTCCGGCCCACTCTTCCTGCTGTAGGAGTCCGCGCATCTCGTAAGGATCCGGCTCGAGAAGGGCGAGGGAAGCGCTTCCCGCGGTTTGAGCAGTCTTTGCAGCTGTAGCAGTCACGCGCCGCAGTTGCTCGGTCGTGAGTTTTGCCTTTTCCCCCAGTCCAATCAATAGCATCCGTCGTCCCTTGAGGCTGGCAGGAAAAAGCAAGAGAGTCTCTTGAAGTTTTCCTGTGAATCCTGAACCTTTGAATCCAGCCGAAAGATCAGGGTGCTTTGCAGCAATGGCTTTAAGTTGCCGTTTCCGAATACGCTCGTCCTTGAAGATAAGGAGGGCCAACATATGAGCGTTCGACTTCCAAATGTTACCTTGTTGTGACGTGAGAGTTACCATTCAGGTTTAATCATCCTTTCGTTGCAACGTATTTTGAAGCCGCGGTAATAACGTGCGTTCGGACTTCTTCGAGACTTTTGTTATGTATTCTGGCACCGGCAGCGTTTTTATGTCCGTTTCCACCGAACTCTTTTGCAAGTTCGTTAATCGGAATATCACCCTTGGATCTAAAGCTGATCTTCAGTCCGTCTTTCAATTCCAGGAAAAGAATCCCTACAGCTACTCCACCTACGCTCATCGGATATACAGTGAAATTATCGGCGTCTTCTTCAATTGTACTGGTGCTCTTCAACATTTCCTGAGTTATGGAAACATGAGCAAGCTGTCCGTCATATTCCATACGCAAGCCGGAAAGCACTGCACCGAGAAGTTGGATGCGCCCCGCCGACCACTGTTCGTAAACATTGTTGTAGATCGAAACAGGGTCGGCACCACACTCGATCAGGTGTGCCACGATATGATGCGTGTTGGCAACAACTCTGGGATATCTGAACGATCCCGTATCAGTGAGGATTGCACAATAGAGTGCTCTGGCAACAATAGGGGAAAGGTGTGCTGGGGAAAAAAGTTTAACGAGGAGATGGTAGACAATCTCTCCGGTGGATGTTGCCTCCTCATCGATGATGAGATGGCGGGCGAACGGCTCCGGATCAAGATGGTGATCGATGCAGACTTTGATGGCTTTGCTCTTTGCAACATGACCTTGCATGGTACGAAGTCGGTCGAGGTGATTGGTGTCCACGACAACGATAACGTCCGCATTTGCTATGGTCTCCGCATCGGTATGTTCATTGAACTGCTTGATACGATGATGAGGATCAAGGAAGAGGTAGATGTCCGGGGTTGGGCTGGAGTTCAGGATGCTGACTTGCTTGCCTTGCGCTGCAAGCCATTCTGCAATAGCGACTTCGGACCCTAGTCCGTCTCCATCAGGATTGACATGGGTGGTAAGAACGAAGGAGTGATGGTCATGAAAAAGCTGAAGAATCGCGTCAAGCGCTGAATTCATGTACCGGTCGTCTGATCAAAACTGTCGTCATAAATACAAAAGGGGAGTCGTCGCCTCCCCGGACTTTCTGTGTTACTCGATGATCCAAGTCTCATCTCCGTCGATCAGGGCTTGCAGGATTCCTTCGCCACGCTTACTCTTCGTTCGTGCTATTTGGTCCTGCATGGAAATTTCGTATGTCGGGCGGTCTTGAGAAAGGAAAATACCCATTGGCCGTGGCAACGCAGGATTGTGGATCATGTTTGCGAGGATGAAGGCAAGTGTCGAGTCGTTCTCATTGTGAATGAGGAGGTCATTGGCGGAATACTTGCCCTCCACAAGACTCACGGCTTCGGGAGTGAAACCGTCGAGACGGATACCCTTGTCTTTGTTCTTTCCATAGACAAGTGGCTTGCCATTTTCCAGATACACGACGTTGTCATCACGGGTTTCTTTTTCAGTGAACGTAAAGAAAGCTCCGTCATTGAACACGTTACAGTTCTGGTATATCTCCACGAATGCAGCTCCCTTGTGCTTCTCAGCCCGGCGGACAACTTCTTGGAGATGTTTCGGATCTCTATCCATGGTGCGCGCAACGAGTGTTGCACCGGCTCCCAGAGCAAGTGATACGGGAACAAAAGGAGGATCGATCGAACCCAGCGGAGTTGATTTCGTCACCTGTCCCAATACCGAGGTGGGAGAATACTGCCCCTTGGTAAGGCCATAGATCTCGTTGTTAAACAGCAGGACTTTTATGTTGAGGTTTCGTCTCAGCATGTGAATCGTGTGATTACCGCCGATACTCAAACCGTCGCCATCACCGGTGGCAATCCATACATCAAGTTCGGGATTTGCCATCTTGACGCCTGAAGCAATGGCCGGTGCCCGTCCGTGGATGCTATGCATGCCGTAGATATTCATGTAGTAGGGGAATCGGCTTGAGCAACCGATTCCGGACACCGCTACGTAATTTTCCTTCTTATGAAGAAACTCCGGAAAGACGCGCTGCACTTGTGCAAGGATGGAATAATCCCCACAACCGGGACACCACCGTACATCCTGATCGGATTGAAAATCCTTGACAGTGAGTTTGACTGGTGGCGTCGTTTCTATGGTCTCAGGCATTGGTGCCTCCTATGATCTGATGAATCCTCTGCTCAATCTCTTCCGAAATGAGGGGGAGGCCCTTGATCGCATTGAACCCCGTCGCGGGCACAAGGTACTTCGCTCGGAGCAGCTTGATCAACTGACCGTTGTTGATTTCCGGCACGAGTACGTTCTTGAATTTGTAGAGTATCTCGCCGAGGTTACGCGGGAATGGACTGATGTGACGGATGTGTACGTGTGATACAGAGACACCCTTTTCCCGTGCGTTGTTGATTGCGCTCTTTATGGATCCGTAGGTGCTGCCCCAACCAACAACAAGAAGGTCTCCCTCAGGATCACCATCAATTGATTGCAGTGGAATGTCATTAGCAATACGGTCGATCTTGGCTGCGCGCATCTTTACCATGAATTCGTGGTTCTCGGTATCATAACTGATGTTGCCGGTGATGTGTTCTTTTTCCAGTCCACCAATGCGATGTTCGAGGCCAGGAGTTCCGGGAATCGCCCACGGTCGAGAGAGGGTTTGTTCATCGCGCATATATGGTTTGAATACGGCTGGATCTTTGGCGAACTCTTTAGTGATATCTGGTAACTCATCGGCATTCGGAATCATCCACGGCTCGGCGCCGTTCGCAAGGTAGCCATCGGTCAAACATATCACAGGCGTCATGTACTTGATGGCAAGTCGTGAGGCCTCGAATGCGGTCTCAAAGCAATCTCCCGGCGTACATGCTGCGACTATTGCAACCGGCGATTCACCGTTCCGTCCATACATTGCCTGGAGCAGGTCTGCTTGTTCAGTTTTCGTCGGCAGACCCGTGCTTGGCCCACCGCGCTGCACGTTGATAATCACGAGGGGAAGTTCAAGCATTACGGCAAGGTTTATGGCCTCACTCTTGAGTGCAAGCCCTGGTCCACTGGTTGTAGTGACCGCCAACGCTCCGGCGTACGAAGCACCGATTGCCGTGCAAATCGCAGCGATTTCATCCTCTGCCTGAAACGTCTTGACGCCAAAGTTTTTCATGCGCGAGAGTTCGTGCAGAATGTCGCTTGCAGGAGTAATCGGATAGCTGCCGAGGAAAAGTTCGAGTCCGGCCTTCTTTGCCGCGGCCACAAGTCCGATAGCCGTTGCGACATTCCCCATCACGTTGCGATAACGGCCCGGAGGAAGCTTTGCGGGCTTGACTTCATAACGGGTGGTAAAGATCTCGGTATTTTCACCATAGTGAAATCCTGCCTTGAGTACCCGGAGATTTGCTTCGGCAACCTGCGGATCTTTCTTGGCAAATTTTTCCTGGATGAATTTAATCGATTGATCAAGAGGACGGTTGTACATCCAGTACATGAGTCCCAGAGCAAAGAAATTTTTTGATTTGTCCACGAATTTCGTTGAAAGGTTCATATCCGCGAGCGCATTGGAGGTGAGCTTGGTAATGGGAACCTTGTGGAGTTGGTAGCGGCTCAATGAACCATCCTCGAGCGGATTGGCGCTGTAGCCTGCCATTTTCAGATTTTTCTCATTGAACGCGTCGGTGTTTGCGATGACCATTCCACCATCTTTGAGCGTTTTGAGATTTGTAATCAACGCCGCAGGGTTCATCACAACCAGAACATCGGACGAGTCGCCCGGTGTCAGGATGTCTGTGCTGCCAAAGTGAATCTGGAACCCGCTAACCCCGTAGGTCGTTCCTGCCGGGGCACGGATCTCTGCAGGATAGTCGGGGAATGTGCTGAGATCATTGCCGAGGACAGCAGCAGTATTTGTAAACTGTGTGCCTGTGAGTTGCATTCCATCACCCGAGTCGCCTGCGAAACGGATGGTCACTTCATCAAGAACCTTGGTTGTTTTTTCCATAGACGATTGTAGTCCTGGTTGATCAAGAACGGTGTGCATGAGCTTGACTGCATTGGGATTGCGTGATAAACATTGAGTTCAAGTCCCAACAGAAACATGCAAAAGGTAAGTCAAAATAGATGGTTTGGTGCTAAAAGTCAATGTAGCGGGATGGGAGGGAGGTAGAAACAACAATCCCGCCTCAAAGGGGCGGGATTGTTGTTTGACACAGGTTATTCTCGAACGACCCAGACTTTTACTTTTGCAACGACGTTGTGCTGGAGTTTGACGTTGACATTGTAAATGCCGAGGGCCTTAATTGGCTCTTCAAGGTCGATCAGGCGTTTGTCGATCTCAATGCCGTTCTCTTTGAGAGCATCGGCAATCATTTGGGATGTGACGGAACCGAAGAGCTTCTCGTCTTCACCAACTTTCATCTGAAGTGTGATGGAGGCCTTTTCCAGTTCAGTGGCCACCTTCTGACTGGATTTCACTTCCTTGTCCTGTCGCTTTGCAGCCTGCTTCTTGTCTTCCTCGAGTGCCCGTGTGTATCCATCGGTTGCCGGATAAGCGATGCTCTGAGGAATCAGGTAGTTGCGTGCGTACCCATCCTTTACTGTAACGATGTCGCCTGTTTTGCCGAGCTTTTCGAGCTCTTTGCGGAGTATGACTTTCATGGTAGTATCCTCATTCTCAATGTCTTAGCGAATAGAATCGGAGACGAATGGCAGCAGGGCGAGATGCCTAGCACGTTTCACGGATTGTACAAGTTGACGCTGGTGTTTCGCGCACGTACCGGTAATGCGTTTGGGAATGATCTTCCCTTGCTCGGAAACAAAACGCTGCAGCTTTTTCTCATCCTTGTAGTCGATGTAGATTTCCTTGGCATCGCAGAAGCGGCATGTACGTTTCTTGCGCGGGGCCTGGTTTTCCCGTTCACGTCGTGGTTTTCTTGGTGGTCCAAACATCTCTGGAGTTCCTTTCGCTTCAATATCAAACGTGGTCTAAGGGATTGGGGTACGGACTATTTCTTATCCTCTGTTTCCTTGAACAATGGCTCGCGTGCCGCCACTTCGGGTGCATCTGCAACAGGCATTGCCGCTGCCGCAGCAAGGGCATTTTTCCGTGCTGTGATGGCCTTGCGGTCAAGCACAATGGTGAGATAACGCAGGATCATCTCGTCGAGCTGATACGAACGCTCAAGAAGCGCAAGCAACGCTCCAGGGGCGGAGAACTCGATGTTCACATAGAACCCGTTGGTCTTTTTGTTGATGGCATATGCGAGACGCTTGCGTCCCCATTTGTTGAGAGCGGCAATCACTCCGCCATTCTTGGTGATCGTATCCTGCACCCGACCGATGACGGTATCAATCTGCGCGTCATCCAGCGATGCGTTTACGATAAATGTGGTTTCGTACATCCGTTTGAGTGTGTCCATGTTGCTACCTCCTGTGGACTGCTAACTGTGAATTAGAGACCCTTCAGTACTCATCGGGTGATGAACTGAAGAGTAGAGGGTAACTTTCCAGACGCGAAAGGTACCGGTGTGCTACGTTACTGTATTGTACTTGTTCATGAGGCGGGCGAAATCCTCTGTTGCGGATTCCATGCATACATCCGCCGCCCGCTTTACCATTGCACTTACTGCTTGATACTCGCTTTCATCAAAGCGTGCGAGTACAAAATTTACCATCTCTTCTTTCAGCGGCAGATTCTCTTTGCCAATACCACATCTGAGCCGGGGAAAACCATCGGAGTTCAAGTGAGAGATAATTGACGAGAGTCCGTTATGCCCACCGTCGCTCCCTTGCGTTCGAATCCGTAACGTGCCAAGCAGGAGAGCAAAATCATCCACAACAATCAGGAGATCTTGCGGTGTTGCATGGTACCGTTCGAGCGCCTCTGCCACCGCCTGCCCGCTGCCATTCATATACGTCAGCGGCTTCAGTACCACCATGAGACCGCTGTTTGCAACCAAGTATTCACCCTTGCCCGGTGTAAGCCTCACATTCAGCCGGGAACACAACTCATCGACGACATGAAATCCGATGTTGTGCCTCGTCCATTCATACTCAGATCCCGGGTTACCGAGACCCACAACGATGCGAGGTGGCACAGAGCCGGGCTCTTACTTCTTCTTTTCTTCCTTGGCATCGGGAGCAGCAGCGTCACCGTCTTCAGTCTTCTTGCCCTTACCAACGACTTCAGGTTCCTTGGCGCCAGCCTCTGCCACTACGGGTTCAGCTTCCTTCACGACCGTTGGCGGTACAATGCCGACGACAGGACTGTCGGGGTTTTCAAGGATAGTCACATTCGGAACCACGAGATCGCGGACATGAATCGACTGATTGATACCGAGATCGACGATATTGAGTTCGATTTTCTCCGGGATATGCTTCGGCAGAGTGGAGATCTTGAGCTTGTGAATAATGTGTTGTATCATGCCGCCATCGCGCACGCCTTTCGGGATTCCTCCTGTAAGCACGATTGGGATTTCCAGAGTAAGTTTCTCGTCCTCCTTCAAACCCTGAAGGTCGAAATGGATCGGACGGTCTGTCACCGGGTCGAATTGGACGTCACGCAGAATGCATTTCTTTGATGTCCCGTCAGCCAGCCGGAGATCGATAACGTGAGTCTCAGTGGTATAGACAAGGGGATCCAGTCCGAGCTTTGGTACTTCGATGGAGATATTTTTTTCTCCATGTGTATAGTACACACCCGGAATCTTGCCTTTCAGGCGAACGTACTTTGCGTGCTTTCCCGCTTCGCTGCGGACTTCTGCATTCAGAACATATTCTGACATTGTTGTACCTTTCTTTCCGTTACATTATCCTTTGTCAACATCAAAGAGCGAACTGATGGACATATGTTTGAACGTGCGTTTCATAGCCTCTGCAAAAATAGTGGAGACGGACTCCACTTCAACCTTCGGAGAAGGAGAAGACAACGGCAGTGAATCTGTCACCACAATCTTCTTCAATCCTGAATTTTCTATCCGCTCGATTGCATTCCCTGAAAACACGGGGTGAGTGCAAGCAGAGTAAACATCTTTTGCTCCGGCGTCTTTGAGAGCCTTAACAGCGTTGCACAAGGTGCCGGCCGTATCAATCAGATCATCGACGATCAAAATGTTCTTGCCTTCAGCGTCGCCGATGATATTCATGACTTCCGCTTCGTTCTGCCGCGGTCGTCGCTTGTCAATGACGATCAGGTCTGCCTCAAGGCGCTTTGCATATGCGCGAGCCATCTTAATACCGCCGACGTCCGGTGAGACCACCGCCAGATTCGGAATCTTGTTCTTGCTGAAATGCTTCACAAGAATTGCCGATGAGTACAAATGGTCAACCGGTATATCAAAAAATCCTTGAATCTGCGGTGCATGCAAATCCATGGTAATAACCCTGTCAGCACCTGCCTTCGTAATCAGGTTTGCAACCAACTTTGCCGTTATCGAAACTCTCGGCTGGTCTTTTCTATCCTGCCTTGCGTAACCAAAGTACGGAATAACCGCTGCTACTTTTCTTGCCGATGCCCTCTTCGCTGCATCGATCATGATCAGCAGCTCCATCAAATTCTCGGCAGGGGGGATGGTCGATTGAATGATAAACACATCGCTTCCCCTGATGTTGTCGCTGTACTTGACCCAAATCTCGCCGTCACTAAAAGTCTTGATCTCGCACCTGCCAAGCGGCTCGCCAATCTCCTGGGCAATCTTTTGCGCAAGAGGTCGGTTCGAGCGACCGGAGAACACCTTGAGATTGCTACCCATGTAGAGTTCTGGAAGTGGCGAATCTGACCAAAAACGGCCTGAATCGGGCTGGAGGCTTAATCCAACAACATTCGGCGGAGTTTTCAGGACACCAAGATAACAAAATTGGCAAATTTGTGCAAGAATAATCTATTGAATGCCAACGTCTGCTATTTTAGCAACAGCATTTTTCGAGAGACGGAAATGTTTGGGGTTTCCATCCTACAAACATAAACGCCAGTTGGCAACGTGATGCCATCGAATGGGATTGTGTGCTGTCCCGGTTGAAGTCTGCCGTCAACCAGCGTGAACAAATGGCGTCCCAGTAAATCGAATATTTGAAGATTCACGTCAGTGGCTTCAGGAAGATCAATGATGACTGTTGTCGTTGGGTTGAAGGGATTGGGATAATTTTGGTGAAGCGCATATCTGGTAGGAACTTCGCCCGATTCTCCAACACTGTTCGGTGAAAGTACAGTCAACGAAACGGGAAACGAGATGATGCCGTTCTGAAGATCATTACTTCCGATCAAGAGATGAGATGTGTATGTTGAGCCGGTCGCCAGGCCAACAGAACTCAGTTGAATGACGGCATCGTTTGTCATTCCGGGTGAAACGATACCCAGGGCGGGAGTAGTGGATATCCACGATGTGTTTGCCGTATCAGCTATTCCCCAGACCAAATCAGCATCGCCGTTGTTTGAGATTATCAAAGTCACGGATGCACTACTTCCCGCTGTTACGCTATCGTTGATGCCCTGCCTACTGAGACTGATTGCAGGATTGCCGAGTCCGGTGATGTTCATCTGGACCGGGACATCCACTGGTTGTTGGCTGGGTGCCGAGAAGCGAAGGTGCGAATTGTATGTGCCGACCGGCTTTGCCGCCAACACAGAAACATCAATGGTTGCTGAATCGCCCGATAGAATATTTACGGTTGTTCTGTCCTCACGAATCCATGAAGTCCCAATTTCTGTTCCTATTATTCCGTGACCAGTATTTGGCGCGTAGTCCGGGAATGCGGAGGTCAGCTCAAGCCGTGCGAACACCGCGCCAATGTTCAAATTCTGGTCGGGGTCATTCAAACCAAGTCCTCCGAACGGAATTCCACTAACGGTAATCGTGAGAACACTGTCTCGAGTGATGGTGGGGATGATGGGAATATAGACAAAAGAGGTATCGGTGGTCTTCAAGATGACAGCAATAGGATTGTTACCAAGTCCCAACGAATCGGCGATGAGTCCACTCGCATCGACAAGCACCTCAAATTCCGATCCGATATCTCTTGCCGGAGGACCCAGTTGCCAGGGTACAGGCCAGATGCCGGAGCCGAAATCCTGATTCACGTCCAGAGACAAGAATCCGGCAACATTGTTATCAGGGCACAGCATCCGTACTTGAAGGTCCAGCACCGGTCCAAGAAATGTTGATCTCTTCTGATACAAAATGCTGAGGACATCAACGCCGAAGAGAAGATTGTCGCCGCGGGTGTCCGTCGCAGCAACTTCAAATGCGGCGTCGATATTGGTTGGGGAAGTGATGGGGTGCCCGAGTTTGCCTGCGCGAAGTTTTGTGATGAACGGCTGAAAGTCCAGCGGCAGACTGGTCGCAAAGTCGCCTTGAATTGAAGGAGTGAGGGTTGACTCGGCAATCGTGACAGTGAGATTGAGGCCGGAATTGTTCCTGATGGTCAGAGTTTGATCAACCCTTGTTCCGGTAATGCCATTGAGTGTTATGGAAGCAGGTGAAACAGCTAAGGATCCATCGGAGGCTGAGGATGTTGCCCCTATAAACGCAAGAATAATGGCCGATATCAATCGACTGAGGTACTTCATGAAGCCTCCTGAACTTGAATACAGATGAGGGAGAGTGGAAGAAGATATCGAAATGGTGCACGACTTTCAAGCTTACTCAAACAGATTGACGTACCAGAGAACGTTTCTCAGGTTGCTTTTGAATCGTCGTTTCGGTAATTTCGTGCGGGTTGTTCGATCTCCGCTACAGCTATTCTTCCTGAGACAGTCACGTTGATGCATCGTTACGTAAGGAGCGCCATGAACATGTCATCCAAGGTTTCCATCGCGAAGTATTTCGACTACACTGAACGGAATACCATTTCCCAGGTATTGTGGATGTTGGCATTCGTTGCATTGACCGCAATCGGGGCGCAGGTGCAGATTCCGCATTCTCCTGTTCCTTACACACTCCAGACTCTGTTCGTACTGCTTGCAGGTGCATTTCTCGGGCCGCGCAACGGCGCGTTGAGCATGATGCTGTACATCGGTGCAGGAGCGATTGGTGTGCCAGTGTTTTCTTCGGCCGGCTTCGGTATTGCGAGATTATTGGGCCCGACAGGCGGATATCTCCTCGCCTTTCCTGCGGCGGCTGCAATTGTCGGCTATCTCATTCAGAAGAGAAACACTTTGGCCTGGTCGGCCTTTTCAATGGCGATCGGGTTGGTGATTATCTTCTTGTTTGGAACGATTCAACTCAACGCGGTATTGTTGAAAGATTGGTCAGCATCGATAAGCGCGGGTTTCATGATATTTTCGTGGTGGGACGTTTTGAAGCTCTCCGCAGCAGCCATGACGTATCACGAAATTGCAAAACGCTGGCCCCGCGTTCCGCAAGAATAGTATGGAAGTATAGATTGAGAAACACGAAAGCCGGACGACATCCGGCTTTTTTTCGCTAGTCCCGCACGCTGTTACTCCTCACTACAAACTCTCTCATCGCGTTACCGATAAGATTACGCACCCTCCTGAATTCATTGAGTCGTTGCTCTTCTGTCCCTTCAAATCCGGCAGGATCATCGAACGGCAAGTGCATAATCATATGCCTGCCAGGAAGAACAGGACAACTTTCCCGTGCGTTGTCGCACACAGTGATGACATAGTCCAAGGTCTTGCCGATGAATTCCTCGACAGACTTGGAACGCTGCTTTGAAATATCAACACCCGCCTCCCCCATCACTTTGATAGCAAGAGGATGGACGATTGAAGGATGTGTGCCTGCGCTAAACGCCTCAATGATTCCTTTGCCGTGAGTTCTGAGCCAACCTTCCGCCATTTGACTGCGACATGAATTCCCTGTACACACTATGAGCACCTTTCTCACAATATCAACTCCATGCACGCAGCATGTGAAGGGCATGCACCGGAAAATTCCACTGATGAGGTGACGGGACCGGTGACGCTCTCTTGGGGAATCTTCCGGAAACCCCGTCGCCTGAAATACTCTTCAGCAGTATTGGTCAGAAGAAGCAGTCGGGTAATGTTCATACTTGTTGCTGTTGCAAAAATGGCATCATACAGTTCCCCACCAATGCCTGCGCCTTTTTCGTGTGCAATGACGACCGCTGAACGCAGCAAGGCGGTATCGCCGTACAGCTCAAGTCCCATTGCACCGATGATGGCATTGTCACGTTCGGCGACCAGGAAAGTTGTGAGATGTTCAGCAACGCCTGCGATGGGAAGAGATTCGTTGAGCAGCATCTGTTCAATGCAGGGAAGATCGGTCAACCGTGCATTTCTCATACATACCTCGCCCATGACTCGCCTATCGTTCGAATGCCAGCAAGTTCTGCCAACGGTGGAATAGCTCCGTTGTGGCCTTGATATCGCCGAGACAGTATTCAGCGATCTCCCGATATCTGCCCTCGTAGTACAGCGGTCCAAGGTCAAGTCCGGTAATCCCCTCGGCTTTCGGACTCTTAATGCCGAATGATTTGCAATAAAAATCCAGATTGAACTTGCGGAATGCTCCGTAGAACGTGAGTTGTTCCATCAGGTCACATGATTCATTGGCACTATAACGGTAAGGGATAAGATTGCGCGAAGGCTTGATGCCAAGCATCGCTGAGCGCAACATGAGAAAAGGGCAATCGAACGATCTACCGTTGAATGTAATGAACTGCGAGTAATGGGTGATGGTTTTCCAGAACTGTTCCAGTATATCCGACTCTGTTCCGGAAATAAACTCCACCATGCCATCCTCGGAAAAAAAAGGCTCCACGGTCGGGGCAAGATAAAACACTTTGCCTTGTTGCGAGTCGGGGTTCAGCATGCCGATGGCAATAATACGTGCAGTGAAGGGAAGCAGGTTCATGCGTTGGATCGCCTCAATCCGCTCTTCATCCGTCTTGGCAAATTTCAGGAGATACTCCTGTTGCTTCTCGTCAAAGTCTTCCAGAGGGAAGCCGAGAGTTTCAATATCGAACACAACCCTGTTCATTCGTCAGCCTTTTCTTCGTAGTGTTGTCCGAGTACATGTTTAAGGGCGGGTTGGATGACTCCCCAGGGATACCCGCGCCGACCGAGAAAACTTGAAAGCTTGCTTCTCAATTTCATCCATTCTTCGCGCGTCTGTGGCGGGGACTTCTTCGCAATCAGTGATTCGGCGGCCTGCAGCGCGCTTTCCCCTTGATTCTCTTCAGGATAGATTTCGTCCAGAGCGCCTTCTATCGTTGATTTGTCCAGGCCAAGCAGAAGCATTTTTTGTTTGAGCAGCAATCTTCCGGGAGGGCGACGTTGCAGTGCATCCCGAACATACATCCGGGCGAACTCCTCGTCATTGATGAGTCTTGAGCGCTGCAGGTCGTGAATCGTCCGGTTGATTTCCTCATCGCTGAATTCCTTCTCACGGAGTTTATCGCGGATCTCACGTTCGGTGCGCGGTCGTGATGCAAGATAGCGGAGGGCTGCACGCCGTGCGCTATTGAGATCTTCGATGGCCTTCAGCGCCTGCAGCTTGTCAGGCCCGAGATCATCACCGGAACGGATACCTGCGGCAAGAAGAGTTTCGTCGCTCACGCCGATAATGAATTCCCCCTCGGCGAACAGGCTTTTCCTCCCCCGATGTTTCTTCTGCGACACTATCTTTGTCACGCGCATGGGGTATGCCCGTTGGTCTTCTTGCGAATTATTTCTTCTTTGCAAATTCCGGGCGAGCCGGCACTGCACTCTGTACCTGCGGCTTCACAAGTCCCTGTGCAACCGGATTACCGGATGCAGGTTGTGGTTGCTGTCCATTGGTGCGGAGCAAGCCCAATTTCTTGCGCATCTCGGTATCAATGGTTGCGGCAATCTTCTCGTTCTCTTGCAGATACTTCTTGACGGCATCCCGTCCTTGGCCGATGCGCTCCTCCTTGTAGGAGAACCAGGATCCGGCTTTGGCAATGACGTTGTGCTCGACAGCAATGTCGATCAGATCGCCGAGTTTGGAAATGCCTTCATTGTAGAGGATATCGAATTGCGCTTCGCGGAACGGCGGTGCAACCTTGTTCTTCACCACCTTCACCCGTGTCCGGTTCCCAATGATGTTTGTCCCATCCTTGATGGCCTCAATGCGACGAACATCCAGACGGACGGAGGCATAGAACTTCAGCGCGTTGCCGCCCGTGGTCGTCTCAGGATTTCCAAACATCACGCCGATCTTCATGCGGAGTTGGTTGGTGAACATGACAGTTGTTTTGGATTTGCTGATGGCAGACGTCAGCTTGCGCAGCGCCTGCGACATGAGTCGTGCCTGCACGCCCATACTCGGGTCTCCCATTTCGCCTTCGATCTCTGCGCGTGGAGTGAGTGCTGCCACGGAATCGATGATGATGACGTCGAGTGCATTGCTTCGGACAAGTGTCTCCACGATCTCGAGAGCCTGTTCGCCGAACTCCGGTTGCGAAAGCAAGAGGTTGTTCACATCCACACCCAACTTCTTTGCGTATTGAACGTCGAGTGCATGCTCGGCGTCGATAAAAGCACAGATACCGCCGGTTTTCTGCGCTTCCGCAATGATATGAAGGCAGAGCGTCGTCTTGCCGGAGGACTCAGGGCCGAAGATTTCGATTACACGACCACGCGGTATTCCACCGATTCCTAATGCGGCATCCAGAGAGATTGATCCTGTGGAGACCACATCCAAGGCAAGTATGGGGCCTTCGCCGAGTCGCATAACGGCTCCCTTGCCATGCTGCTTCTCGATTTGTTCAATGGCGAGTTTCAGCGCCTGCGCTTTTGATTCTTTGTCATCCGACATGGTTCTCTCCCTGGATTACTGTAAAGTGATGTGTGCAATTCTTTGAGTTCGGGTGAATCCCAAAATCATTCGGTGCTGTCCTATTTTGCCTATCGGTCAACCAGGACGGTTGACCTACTCCTCGATTTTCGGTAGTAGGACGACTGTCCTCGGTCGTCCACAAAGCTCATCCGCCAAGTTGAAACGCCTGCAAAGCTGTGTACACTGAACCGCTGGAATGCAACTCGCTCTTCATCAGAGCAACTTCGGTGATTTGTACCGGCTGGCTTTCCAAGGTAACCGATTCCATCGTTGTAATCAAGCCGCGAATGTTGTGCTGACTCTTCACCCGTCCGATGGTAACGTGCGGATAAAATGCTCGTTGCTCTGATTCAAATCCGAGCTGTTGAAATGCCTGATCAATTGCTTTGTGGAGACGTTCAAGATTGCCGCTCGGGTCATCCACGCCTGCCCAGACGATCTTCGGCTCCCGCTCGTCCGGGAAACAGCCGATATTTCGATACGCCACAGACAAAGGCGGGAATCGCTCAGCAATCTCCCTAGTACAAGTAACGCAAGCAGGTAACAGGTGGTCGGTGGTATTGCCAAGGAATTTGAGCGTTATATGGAATTTGTCAACGGATTCCCATTTTACATCGGTTCCGGCATGCCGGAGCCGTGATTGAATCGCAGAAATTTGAGTTTTGATTGGTGACGGTGTATCAATGGCGATGAAGAGACGGAGGGAGGGCATAAAAACAATTAGGCAATCAGCAATGAGCAGTCAAGCAATGAGTATTGGAAAGGATAACGATTTTACACTTCAGAAGTTATCGGGGTTTTCTTCGTCCAACGCCCACCGTAACGGGTTGTTGGTAATATATTTGCGGATGCGATAGAGGTCAGCCTCGTTGCGGATAATGTGTTCGTAGAAACCGCGTTGCCAGAAAACTGGACCAGGTCTTTTTTGTAATAGATTGATTTCTTTTGTTGACGTTGTCTTGAACGCCCCGATTAACCGTCCCAAAGGTTTTGTTTTGATTCCCGTAGGGGCGATTCGCGAATCGCCCCTAC
>JBJXHC010000127.1:0-13444 GCA_046160825.1 Bacteroidota bacterium
AGAAGCGTCCGAAGATCAACGAAGAAATCCGTGTTCCTGAAATACGGGTGATTGATGACCGCGGCGGTCAGCTGGGCATTATGACACCGCGAGATGCAGTGGCGCTCGCTCGAGAGCGTGATGCGGACCTTGTAGAGATTGTGCCGGGAGCAACTCCTCCGGTATGCAAAATCATCAATTTTGGAAAATTCAAGTACGAGATCGCCAAGAAGGACAAAATTCAGAAGAAGCATCAGCATGTATCCCTGCTGAAGGAACTCAGGTTCCACCCCAATACCGATACGCATGATTTTGATTTCAAGGCCCGGCACGCACACAGGTTCCTTTCTGATGGACACAAGGTGAAGGCGTCCGTGGTGTTTAAGGGGAGAGAGATCACATATCAGGACAAAGGGCACGAACTCCTTGCTCGTTTGCTTGAGCGACTGCATGACGTTTCAAAAGTCGATCAGGCGGCAAAGATGGAGGGGCGCAGTATGATCATGATCCTGGCGCCCGACAAAAAGAAAAAAGTGGATGACAAAACAGAAAAGGAGACACCTGATGCCTAAAATGAAAACTCGCAGTGCTGCAAAAAAACGCTTCAAGTTGACCGGAAGCGGTAAAGTGAAGCGCTCCAAAGCATTTCGCAGTCACATCCTGACCTCCAAGAGCCGGAAACGCAAGCGCAATCTGCGCAAGGGTTCCCTCGTCTCGAAGCAGGATACGCCGGCAGTAAAGATGATGTTGAGCAAATAACCACAGACGGGTTGTCACTCGACCCGTTAATTCATTCACACACAAAGGACAAAGAGCAACTATGCCACGTTCGCAGAACAAGGTTGCCTCCCACCGCCGCCGCAAGCGAATTCTCTCGCAAGCGAAAGGCTATTGGGGTGCGAGAAGCAAGGTCCTTACTGTCGCGAAGCATCACATTGACAAAGGCATGCAGTACGCCTACCGTGATCGCCGAACGAAGAAGCGGACCTTTCGCCAACTCTGGATCACACGTATCAATGCCGCAGCACGGTTGAACGGCACCACCTATTCCCGGCTCATCGCCGGACTTGATAAAAAGGGTGTTGCCATCGACAGGAAAATCCTTGCGGACCTTGCGGTGAGCAATCCGGCGGCGTTTGCCGAGGTTGCAAAGTTTTCCATCGCCTAGAGCAATCCAAAATCTTCCCGTTGTGATAATGTTCTGCTCCGGCGGACGTCCAGCGGGAAGATTCCTTTTTTCAATACCCTTCACTTCCTGATCATGCAATCCGATATAACACAACTACGGCAACAAGCTCAGACGGAGATCGATTCGGTTACGACAGAATCGCAGCTCGAAGAATTCCGGATCAAGTTCCTTGCACGCAAAGGGCTTATTCCCGGTCTCTTTGATGCACTTAAGAACGCCGCCGCTGAAGAGAAGCCACTCCTTGGCAAGCTCTTGAATGAACTTCGCCAAAACGTGCAACTGCTGTATGATCAAAAGAAGGGAGCCCTTTCCACTGCTCCAACTTCAGCGCCAGCGATTGATCTCACTCTTCCCGGCCGCAGGAAGTTCAGGGGAACAAAGCATCCTCTCACCCAAACGATGGAAGAGATCCAGGCAATCTTTGTCTCCATGGGTTTTGGCATTGCAGACGGACCGGAGATTGAAGATGACTATCACAATTTTGAAGCCCTGAACTTTCCCCCTGATCACCCTGCTCGTGATATGCAGGATACGTTCTTCATTAGCGAGAAGGCATTACTTCGCACTCATACATCGCCGGTGCAGATCAGGGTTATGGAAGAACATGATCCTCCTGTGCGCGTGATTTGCCCCGGAAAAGTCTATAGGAATGAAGCCGTCAGTTCTCGCAGTCTCTGCCTCTTTCACCAGGTTGAAGGACTCTACGTGGACAAGGGAGTGACGTTCAGTGATTTAAAGGGAACACTGGTTGCGTTCATCAAAAGGTTTTATGGCGATGTACAGTACAAGTTCCGGCCAACATTTTTTCCCTTCACGGAACCGAGCGCAGACATTTATATCTCGTGTTTCATCTGTGGCGGCAAAGGCTGCAAGATGTGCAAGCAGATAGGCTGGTTGGAAATTCTCGGATGCGGCATGGTCGATCCGAATGTCTTCAAAAAAGTTGGGTACGATCCGGAAATCTACACCGGCTATGCATTTGGCATGGGGATCGAACGGATCGCAGCCCTCCGGTATGGCATTGATGATCTCAGGTTATTATACGAGAACGATGTCCGTCTTCTTAATCAATTCCCTTGATATTTCAGAACGAGCATGCGCGTACTTGACCATTGGTTGAAGGAATTCATCCGTTTCTCATACTCTCCCGAAGTACTGGCTGAGAAGCTCTCCATGTTGGGATTGGAGATTGAGGGAATTGAACACCTCGGAGAGAAGCTGAAGGGCTTTATAGTCGGTGAAGTTATTGAGAAAGAACGCCACCCGAATGCCGACCGTCTCTCCGTTTGCAAGGTGAACGTAGGGAAAGCGGTACTACAGGTCGTCTGTGGTGCCCCCAATGTTGCTGCCAGTCAGAAAGTTGCGGTAGGACTTGTCGGTGCAACTGTCCCCCGGAACCAGCACGATCCATCGGGTAAACCCTTCGTGCTTGGCGAAGTGAAGATACGCGGGGTGGAGTCATTCGGCATGATCTGTTCAGAATATGAGCTTGATCTCGGCAAGGACTCTGAAGGTATCCTTGTGTTGGATGCCTCAGCACGCGTCGGTCAATCTCTCGCAAAGTACTTTGGCCTTGATGACGTTGCCTATGATGTTGAGATAACAGCAAACAGACCAGACCTGCTAAGTCACTTCGGGATTGCCCGCGAGATTGGAGTGTTGGTAGGGAGAAAACCGAAGCCGCATACTCTGAAACTCAAACAGTCCCGGACCCCAATCCAGAAACACCTCAAGGTCAAGGTTGATGATAAAGCCGATTGCCCGAGGTTCTGTGCCCGCGTGATTCGCGGTGTGAAGATCGGTCCATCGCCGCAGTGGATTCAAAACCGTCTCACAGCAGTTGGCTTGCATCCTCGAAATGTTGTTGTTGACGTCACGAATTATGTTATGCTCGAGTATGGTCAACCGTTGCATGCATTCGACCATGGATTGCTTCGTGGAGGGATGCTCCGCGTGCGACGGGCCGGGGCATCGACAGCGTTCCGCACACTGGATGGAAAAGAGTATACGCTTCCGCAGGATGCTGTCATGGTATGCGATGCCGAGAAGGAAGTAGCCATCGCCGGCATCATGGGCGGACAGAATTCCGAGATCAACAATACAACGACCGATATCGTACTCGAAGCTGCTCATTGGAATCCGTCTTCCATCCGACGTACACGTCGCAAACTCGGAATTAGTACCGATGCCTCTCAGCGTTTTGAGCGTGGCACGGATCCCAATATGCCACCATATGCTCTTGAGCGGGCCGCTGCGCTCATCCTGGAATATGCCGGCGGTGAAGTGCTTCGTGGATTGATTGACGTCAATTCCTTGAAACGGACGGAGAAGAGAGTTCCTTTGCGGCCGCGGCGAGTCAATGGGATTTTGGGCACGACACTCAAGCAACCTCAGGTCGTAAAGTACCTTGAGGCGCTTGGCATCAAGAAAGTTGGAGGGAAGAAAGATTCACTGGTTTTCTCGGTGCCAAGTTTTCGTGTTGATATAGAACGTGAGGTAGACCTTGTCGAAGAAGTTGCCCGCGTCCACGGATATAACAATATTCCTGTATCTACGACTGCAAAAATTGATATTGAACAACCGTTTCCATCCGCTGTTGGGTCAGAAAAAATACGAGAGGCGCTGATTGCATTTGGGTATCATGAGGCAGTTACAGTGTCCATGCATTCCGCATCGGTTGCACGTATAACTTCATCTCAGCCGGTTCTTGTCAAAAATCCGCAAAATCAAGAAATGAATGCCATGCGGACGAGCATGATTCCCGGATTGCTTGAAGTCATTGCTTTGAATCAGAACTTTGGTAACCGTGACCTTCGACTATTTGAGATCGGCCATGTGTTCAGCCAGGACAATTCACAACAGAAGAAGCTTGTTGAGAATTTTCTCGAGGAAGAAAGGGTTGGAATTGCCCTCTGTGGACTCGCCGAGAGACAACATTGGAGCGATCTAGACAATACGTCAACTCTTTTCAGATTGAAGGGGGATATTGAGGACCTGATGGGCAAGATTATTCTTGACAAAGGTCGGCTTATTTCTTATTCTACCACCGAAACTTTAGCCGAAGACACGCTAGCCATTGAAATCAATGGCAGTTATGCGGGCTACCTTGGTCGTGTGAGAGGTGAAACTCTTAAGGCGTTTGGAATAGAGCAAGACGTTTTTATTGCCGAGTTGAAGGCGTCATTTTTTCATCGCCTCGGTGTTACGAAATATAAATCGCTTCCACGGTTTCCCAAGGTGAGGCGCGATGTTGCACTCGCTGTTGATGAAGCGTTGTCAGCCGAATCTGTTTTGAATGAGATCCGGAATGCCGGATCTGATTTATTGAAATCTGTTGAGTTGTTCGATGTCTACAGTGGCAAGAATATGCCAAGCGGAAAGAAGAGCCTGGCATTTACTGTAGAACTTCTTTCGGGCGAGCGGACACTCACAGAATCCGAAATAGAAGGTGAAGTAAGTCGTATTGTAAGGGCTGTTGAGACAAAGTTTGGTGCTTTATTGAGAACTCTCTCAGAGTAAAGTCGCACAATAGTTAGGCTGAAGCTTGGAGCAGAATCCAGTTGAAAAGCAGATAACCCCATCCGGTGACGTAAAGCCGTTGGATGGCAGCTTGAAAGCGCTGTGGGACCGCGTCAAACAAGCGGGAGAATCTGTTACACGGCTTCGTGAAGAGAACAAGGTATTGTTACAGCAAGCGTCTGAGCTGGAGCAGCGGGTCATTGCTCTCGAAGCAGAACTTCGTAAGAAGGATCAACAGTTGCATAAGTTCACCGCTGAACAAAGTGTGAATGATGCAAAGGGAACACCGGTGTTTGCAAATGGCGAACGGGAAGACCTTGCCAAGAAGCTCAAGGAGATTCTTGTAAAGATTGATGCATATCTTTGAGTAGACGTGAGTTGATGTAACGGAAGACACAAAAACGGCAACACATACCTTAACCATGTTGGTAACAGCTATGACAGCAGACAAGAAGAGCATCAAGGTCAGAATATTTGGGTCAGAGTATCCTCTGCGCGGAGAAAGCGAAGAGTTTACCAAACGGGTAGCCACACACGTCGATGAAATGATCAATACCATTCACGGGAAAATACCGGATCAACCCACACTGACCGTTGCTGTTTTGTCTGCCTTGAATATCACGGAAGATTTGTTCAAAGAGCGCGAGCGTTCAAAGGCAGCCGCCGCAACCATGGAATACGAAATCGGTCGGATGACAGCATATCTCGACACCTGTTTGCAAGAGAACTAAGCGTTTGTGCAATGTTCGTGATACTTCAACAGTCATGGAGGAAGCCCGTTCTTCAACATACATAAGTAGTGTTGCGTACGGATTGTAAATCCGCACGGTCAGCCGTCACAAACACATTATAAAGAACCAACACTTTATTACTGGGAGCCCGACTCGTGGGCGTTGATTACACGCCTCACCCGGCTACGGCAGGGTTCTTGCGATGATCTCCCGCCTTACGCGGGACGAGCGAGAGTGTGGAAGTAAAAGGCGCTCAGGCGTGCACCCACTGTGTTTGGAAAGAGGTTCTTTGTTAATAGCCTTCTTTTTGTAACGGTTGTACAGTGCGGATTTTTTTTGCCTTTTTTGAATAACGAGATGGACCCGGAGGATTGATGGAAATGTATCTTGTGATCGCACTTCTGCTTGTATGCTTGGGCCTTGGTGCAGTGGTGGGTTGGGTGATGAACAGGAAGTCTGGGGAGAACAAGGTCAATTCCGCCAGGGAGCAGGCGAAAAAGATCGTTGCAGACGCCGACCGCGAAGCTGAAGCTCTCAAGCGCGAGAAACTGCTTGAAGTGAAAGATGAGTGGTATACAAAGAAAAAGGACTACGATGCCGATGTTCAATCAAAACGGAATAAGTTGCAATCACAAGAGAAGCAACTGGATTCCCGGGAAGAGAACATTGACCGCAAAGTCGATCTGATCGGCAGAAAGGAAAAAGAGCAATCGACGCTGAAGCGTGAATTAGATGAACTTCAACGAACTCTTGATGCACGTCAGAAGGACCTCAATCAGATGGTAGCCGAGGAGAATATCCGGTTGGAACGGACCGCCGGTATGAGCCGCGAAGAGGCACGCCGTCAACTCGTAGACAATATGGTCAACGAAGCCCGTACGGAAGCTGCACATCTCGTCAAAGACTTGCGCGACAAGGCAAAAGATGAAGCCAAGAAGGAAGCGCAAAAACTGATCGTTCAGGCAATCCAACGGACTGCCGCAGATCATTCCGTTGAGACCACCGTGAGTGTGTTGAATATCCAAAGTGACGAAATGAAGGGTCGTATCATCGGTCGTGAAGGCCGGAACATTCGTGCATTCGAGGCTGCAACCGGCGTTGACGTGATAGTGGATGATACACCTGAAGCTGTCATCCTCTCCGGATTTGATCCGTTTCGTCGCGAGGTTGCGCGTATTTCTCTTGAGCGACTGATCGCAGACGGACGCATCCATCCCGCCCGGATCGAAGAAATAGTTGAGAAAGTGCGGGGAGAGCTTGAGGAAGAAATTATCAAGGTGGGAGAGAATGCCTTGATGGAGGTTGGCCTTCACGGTGCCCACAAGGAAATCCTGAGGCTCTTGGGCCGCATGAAGTACAGATCCAGCTATGGACAGAACATGCTCCAGCACAGTATTGAGGTTGCATTCTTGACGGGCATGATGGCCTCTGAACTGGGGCTTGATGCACCACTGGCGAAACGTTCCGGCCTTTTGCATGATATTGGAAAGTGTGTTGACAGGAGCATCGAGGGTCCGCACGCTCTCCTTGGATTTGACATTGCAAAAAAGTTCGGTGAACATGCCGTTGTGGCAAATGCCATCGGCTCTCACCATGACGACATTCCCATGGAATCACCGATTGCCGCATTGGTTCAGGCCGCGGATGCGATCAGTGGCGCACGTCCCGGAGCTCGACGGGAATCGGTGGAGGGCTATGTGAAACGACTTGAGAAACTTGAGACGTTGGCGCAGTCATTCGAGGGTGTTGCAAAGACTTATGCAATTCAAGCCGGCAGGGAAGTCCGCGTCGTTGTCGAGCAGGATAAAGTCGATGATGCGTTAGCAGACCAACTCGCACACGATATTGCAGCGAAGATTCAACAAGAGATGGAATACCCGGGACAAATAAAAGTCATCGTTATTCGCGAGTTCAGATCAATTGCGTTTGCAAAGTAGCTGAATATCTCAACCTCATCAAAACCCTACCATAAATAGTCCGGGACGAATTTTCTTCTGAGATAAATGAAGAAAAAGAACAAAGACTATCTTCTCGTTGGCCTCACCGGAGGAATCGGTAGTGGAAAGAGCCTGGCAGCCCAGGCTCTGAGGGAACTTGGACGAACTGTGATTTCTGCGGACCAAGTTGCCCATGCTCTCACCGAAAAGAACCTGGAAACGCAATCACGTATCCGTGAGACCTTCGGCAACGATGTGTTTATGACCGACGGATCGTTGAACAGAAAAAAACTTGCTTCGATAGTATTTTCTGATCCGGCCAGGCTTCTACAACTCAACCACATAATTCATCCCCTCGTTACAAAAGAAATCGTCCGGACGATTGATCAGTTACCAATAGCCCGCCGACGACCATATGTTGCTATTGAAGCCGCGTTAGTATTCGAAAGCGGCCTGGACTCAATTCTTGATTACACAGTTGTGGTCCACGCCAATGACAAAGTGAGGATCGACCGCGTTGTACGACGGGATGGTTTCTCTGTTGATCAGGTGACGCGCCGGATGGAATTACAAATCCCCACAAAAGAATTGCTCGAACTGGCAGACTTCACCATTGAAAACAACGCGACTGAAACTGAACTTCATCGTAATGTTCGTCTGATTGATTCAATTCTTACAGCCCTCACACGGGAAAAGTCCTCATGAGGATTTGTTGAAAGCATCTCATATGGATCCTCTCTTATCCAGAATTCTTGTAGTAACAGTGGACCGCTAAGAGATTCAGCTATTTGACCTTGTATTGGGCATGGGTCTTTTTAGAACATGATTTCCTGCGAACATATTAATCTGTTTTCTTTGTGAATCCCCCTACTTCATAAAACGTCTGATTTCATTGCTTGGATGCTTCCTCTCAAGGGTTGGGCGAAATCTCCCCCGCAAGCCTTGACATTGTAGTTCAAGCGAGGTATATTCGTGCCACGTTTTGCGATGGCAAAACCCAAAAATATAATCTTAAACGTTTCGGAGGTGTTATGAAGCGACTTGCTACAATTGCGATGCTGTTGGCGATTGTGGGGAGTAATGTGTTCGCAGATGCAAAACCCGGTGGGATAGCAAGACAAGTCTCAATGGGTGGTTCAGTTGCAGGTTCAGGATTGATCCTTAATCCATTCATCATGGATGATCCTGCGCTGGTGCTTCTGAACCCTGCTTATCAGTCCATGTACAGTGACTATGCTTGGATGAACGTGGCAGGAGGCGCTCTGACCGGCCTCTCAACGGGAAACAATGGTTATGGTCATCAAACCGCGGGATTGGCTTTCTCCCTAAATAACGAATGGACCATTGGAGCGATTTTGAGCCATGACCCATCTGCTGCAAACAATGTGTCTTCGTTGATTTCCGGTGGAACCGTTGTTCCCGGCTTTCCTGCACTTCCTTCGATTGTTCAACGGACGGGCGGGGGTCAACCAATCCCTGCAATAGCTAACGTATGGGAACTCTTGACCACGTACGATATGGGTTCGGTTGACCTTGGTTTTGGATTCATGTACGGTAATTCACACAATGATACAAAGAGTTCCGTTCCATCGCCAAGTACATCCGTAGACAACGAAGCTTCCGCCAGCATGTTTGGTTTCAGGGCAGGAGCCATTATCGATCTTGGTAGTGGAAACTCGGTGGATCTTAGCGGGGCACTCCGTCTCGACAACGCCACAGACAAGATGACAAATACCCCGGCTGTAACCGGTGCCGGAGGCGAGTATTCTGCATCTGGAACTGAAATCCAGGTTGCAGCCCGCGCGAAAATGAAGATGTCCAACAAGGTGAATTTTGTTCCCTACGGGATGTTCGCGGTTCTCTCCGCTGAGCCCAAAGAAGATTCTCCGCCAACCGGTGGTACTGCTACAACAGTAACCGAAGATGTGAGCGCTATGGCATACGCGGTTGGAGTCGGTGGTGAGTATCGAACACCAACGTTCTATCTAGCTGGTGGTGTGAGCCTGCAATCCGCAAAAGCGGAACTTAAGGTGAACAGCGGAGGTACGACTCCGACAACGACGACAACGACATTCACGCACTTTGCACTTCCCGTGCTTAACATCGGTGGCGAGTGGTGGTTCACTGATTGGCTCGCGGGAAGGGGCGGATACTATCGATCGCTGGCCAAGAACAAGACAGAAACGGAAATATCAAGCGCTGGAGTTACGAGCACTTCAGAGACCAGCACATCGTTTCCACATAGTTTCTTGCTCGTAGGGGGCCTTAACCCGAGTACTTTTGATGGACTTGTGACATTAGGTCTTGGGTTCCGGTTCGGCGGATTTTCTCTTGATGCTACAGTCAGTGAAGAAGCACTTCGCCGCGGCCTAGGCTTGATTGGCGCACAGGACAACATCAACACATTTGGCTATATCACTACCAGTTACAACTTCGAATAAGTTCGAAGGCTATCGATTTGTACAAGGGCGACCGAATCATTCGGTCGCCTTTTTTGTTACATGAGGTATGAGAAACACTTCATCCATGCTCCGTCGGTTTGACTTTCTTGTGATTGGTAGTGGTATTGCCGGTCTCTCCTATGCCCTCAAGGTGGCACCATTGGGCCGCGTCGGCCTGATCACCAAAAAACAACGCGCTGAATCAAATACCAACTATGCACAAGGTGGTATAGCGGCAGTCATGTCAGCGATCGATTCCTTTGAATTACATATGAAGGATACGCTGGGTACGGGTCTCGGACTTTCCCACACAGACTCAGTGGAAATTATGGTGAAGGAGGGACCGTCTCGCCTTCATGAACTAGTAGAGATCGGAGTAGAGTTCACCCGCCGCAACGGTCTGCTTGATCTTGGCAGAGAAGGCGGTCATTCGACTGACCGGATCGTACATGCGCACGACTTTACGGGCCGCGAGATCGAACGAGCCTTGCTCCAGGCGATTGCGAATGAACCGAATATTGAGGTATTTGAAAACCATGTCGCCATCGACCTCCTCACAGAGCATTCGACCAAAGAGAAGCACGTCATTGATCGTACAAATATCCATTGCTGGGGGGCGTACGCTCTGGATACCGTCGGGCAATCAGTCGATACGTTTACCGCAACCATCGTGATGCTTTCCACCGGTGGCCTCGGCCAAGTCTATCTTCACACAACCAATCCCCCAATTGCAACCGGTGACGGAGTGGCGATGGCGTATCGTGCAGGAGGGAAGATTGCGAATATGGAGTTCATCCAATTCCATCCCACGACATTGTTCAATTCAGGAAGCCCGAGTTTCCTGATCTCGGAGGCCGTGCGCGGATTTGGCGGCATCCTGCGCACGAAGAATGGTGAAGAATTCATGCACCGGTACGATGAGCGAAAGTCATTAGCACCACGCGACATTGTCGCCTATGCCATTGATGCCGAGTTAAAAAAACGTGGCGACGAGTATGTTCTTCTTGACCTCCGACATCTCGACCCTGAACAAGTGAAGGAACATTTTCCCAACATCTACCAGACCTGCCTGACCAAGTTCAAGCTCGACATCACAAAGGAACCGATTCCAGTTGTCCCTGCGGCGCACTACTCATGCGGAGGCGTGGTTACTGATAACAACGGTCGCACTTCAATATCGGGGCTTTATGCCGCAGGGGAGGTGAGCATGACCGGTGTACATGGAGCGAATCGTCTCGCAAGCAATTCACTGCTCGAAGCGCTCGTGTTTTCCCATCGTGCTGCATTGGATGCAGGGGCGGTTTTGGCTTCTTCCTCCACGCCAATTCCCGAAATGAAACCATGGGACGATAGCGGGACATTCAACAGCGAGGAATGGATTCTGATCGCCCACGACAGGCGGGAGATTCAACAGATTATGTGGGACTATGTCGGCATTGTGAGATCGGATCTGCGGCTTGAGCGCGCACTCCGACGAATCGAATTGATCAGAAACGAAATTGAAACATTCTATAAAAAAACCAAGGTAACAGAAGGCTTAATTGAACTGAGAAACCTTGCGCTCTGCGCAACACTGATCATCAAGTCCGCAATGAAACGGAAGGAAAGTCGTGGACTCCACCTCACCACCGACTACCGAGAGCGCAACGATACGGAGTTCCTTTCCGACACCATCGTGGAGTGACAGCCGCTTGTTTCATGCACCATGTTGTTGTATATTTTGGTTGACTTTCCTCAATCCGACGAGCGTTCCACCCTGATGATGACTACTGCCGAATCCATTGACGAACTTGACAAACCCCGCTGTCATTGTGCCGTGTTCGGCGTTTTCGGACATCCCGGAGCAGCACAGCTAGCGTACTATGGGCTTCTAGCCCAGCAGCATCGCGGACAAGAAGGCTCGGGTATCGTCACCTCAGAATTCGATCCCAAGACAAACAAATTTCGATTCCATAGCCACCGCGAGTTTGGCCTCGTCAACGACATCTACAAATCAGAGCACCTGTTTACTGAACAACTCCGCGGTAACATTGCCATCGGCCACAACCGCTATTCAACAGCGGGTTCCTCCACAAACAAAGCCAACATCCAACCGTTCACGGTCATCTACAAGGGGGGCAATATTGGAGTTGCTCACAACGGCAATCTGACAAACTTTCGCGTCATCCGTCAGCGACTTCAGGACGAGGGGACGATCTTCCAGACGACTTCCGATACGGAGATTATCCTTCATCTCATTGCCAGGAGCAAAGCCGCTGATCAGATCGGCCAAATCCGCGACGCACTCTCCCAGATACAAGGTGCGTTCTCGCTCGTCATTCTGACGGACAAGTCGTTAATCGCGGCACGAGACCACTTCGGATTCCGGCCGCTGGCGATCGGGCGCAAGGGCGATACATACTTTGTCGCATCGGAGACCGTGGCTTTTGATATTATCGACGCCGAGTATATTCGGGACGTTGAGCCGGGTGAAATCGTTGTGATCAATGAACAGACTCAGAAGACGGGCAACATCACATCATTGCGTATCGATGACCAGCCGGCGAAACCTCACCACTGTATTTTCGAGTACATTTATTTTTCAAGGCCCGACAGTCAGATTTTTGGCCACAGCGTTGACAAGGTGCGTCGCAAACTCGGGAAGAACCTGGCAAAGTCCAAGCCTGTGAATTCAGAGCATGAAGACGAAAAGCTTGTCGTTATCAATGTTCCGGATTCGAGCAACACTGCCACGATGGGGTTCGTGCAGCAAACCGTGAAGGATGGCGGCAATGCGAAGCTGGAGATCGGGTTGATCCGCAGTCACTATATCGGGCGGACATTCATTCAGCCGAATCAGGATGTCCGTGAGAACAAGGTGAAAACCAAGTTTAATACAGTAAAGGGTGTTTTGAAGGACAAGGTTGTTGTGATTGTGGATGATTCCATTGTTCGAGGTACGACCTCCAAACAACTGGTGCAACTGGTGAAGCAGGCCGGACCGAAGGAGGTTCATTTCCGCGTTACCGCACCGCCAATACGGTACCCGTGCCATTACGGAATGGACTTCCCCAACCCCAAGGAGTTGATTGCGAATCAATGCGGGGGTGATGTAAAGAAGATCGGTGAGGAACTCGGCGTCGATAGTCTTGAGTATCTGGAGATTGACGATTTGCTCGATTCCGTTCCGCGGGAGAATGGTGAAAATTATTGTACTGCCTGCTTCAGTGGTGAGTATCCTGTGAAGGTTGACGAGAAGCAGTTCAAGGACGAGAATGAAGCGTGACGATACAGTCTTCGGATGCCAACCGGTTCTTTACCATCTCCAATCTCCTCAGTATCAGTCGGGGACTTCTCGCAATCCCATTTATGATGGTGATGCTTGTCCCGTCTCCACCATCCCGCCCTTGGGCTGCGGCGATTATGATTCTCGCTGCCATCACCGACAAACTTGACGGCGCCTTTGCCCGAAAATTTCATCAGGCCACGGAATGGGGAAAAATCCTGGACCCGATTGCCGACAAGGTCGCGGTTGCGTCTGTGGTGATTTCGTTGCTCGTACTGAAGGAAATTCCCCTATGGTTCGTCAGTGTTGTCCTGGGCCGGGACATATTGATCTTCCTTGGTGGAATGTATGTGAAAGCAAAAAAGAACATTGTCCTTTCTTCG
>JBJXHC010000128.1:0-3892 GCA_046160825.1 Bacteroidota bacterium
TCAATCACTATCGAGGGGCGGTCACGTCGGTGCTTTATCAACGGGGCGAGGGTTTCCTTTGCGACATCCGGCGTGCTCGTCAGAGATTCCTCTTCCAAAAATCCAACATTGTCTTATATCTGTGACGAACTGTGGCTTTGTCTGTGATGCTATGCCCTTTCATGGGATAGATCATCAGTTCGACAAGTTTGTCGGCTTTGATCAGTTCATCAACAAATCGCCATGTGTTCTCGGGGTGAACGTTGTCGTCGTGTGTTCCATGGATGATCATGAGTTTTCCGTGAAGATCTTTTGCGTACTGAAGAAGTGAGGCACGCTCAAACCCCTTCCGATTCTCTTTCTCCGTTTTCATCATCGCTTCCGCCCACTTAGTATCGTAGAAACGGAAATCAGTGACACCAGCACCGGCAATTCCCGCCTTAAATTCCTGTGAACGTGTCATCGCAAGAATTGTGTGCGTACCACCGCCGCTCCAGCCGTAGATTCCGATTCTATCCGCATCCACATACGGGAGTTTTTTTATCCAGCGCACGGCATCAACGTGATCGTTCAGTTCCACTTCGCCGGGAGTGTTGTAAAGGAGAAGATTCTCGAGTGTCTTGCTCCGCGCGGTTGACGCCCTGTTGTCAATCTTTGCAAAGAGGAATCCGTTTGACACGACTGCGTTCTCCCACAGCAATCCACTCCCCAGCGCATTCGTTACCGAAGGTGCCGAGGGTCCGCCGTAGAGCAGAACCACCACCGGATATTTTTTGCCCGGTTCGAGAACACGAGGCTTGAGAATAGATACAGGAAGATCAAAGCCGTCACGTGCAGGCGCGCTTGCCAGTTCGGGGAAGTTGATTTCATACCGCCGCAGAGTCGCGGTATCGGGGGCTTTGAGTGTTTGTTTCTTGTTCCCTCCAGCATCGTAGAGTGTTAACGCAGGGAGAGTCTTGACATTCGAAAAGCGATCGAGATAGTACTTTGTATCCGGACTCATTGATATCACGTGCGTACCGTCCTCACCGGTCAGGCGCTTCATCCCGGAGCCATCCATGTTGATGCGGTAGAGGTGCTTTTCTAATGATGACCGCTCGAGGGCGCCGAAATAGATCCAGCCGTTCTTTTCGTCCACTCCTGCAATCGCCTGTTTTACCCAGAATGCCGAAGCGGCAGAGCTGAGACGCCAGTTACCCTTTGTAATCTGATTCACGAGCTTGCCATCCATCGTGAAGCGATAGAGATGCTCAAACCCGCCCCGTTCCGATGAGGCAATGAAATACTTTCCGTCCTTTGTGAAGTAGAGGTCGTCGGACATATTTATCCATCCCGCGTTTGTATCCTTCATGATGAAGGTTGCAGAACCGGTCGTGCGGTCAACGTAGTGGAAATCGAGTTCCGTCTGCAGACGGTTCAACGTGCGGACAAGCATCCGGTTGCCGGTCGGAAGCCAGTCCACGCGTACAATGTACTCATATGATTTTGAGTCGAGTCCTGCCCAGAGTATTTTTCCGGTGGCAAGGTCGCTGATGCCCAGCCTTACCTGAGGATTTTTCTGGCCCACTTTGGGATAACGCTGGGTTGCAACAGTCGGCGTCCACGGGGTGACATCAACATAATGCTGGATGCTAACCCCTGACTCATTGGTCTGGAGGAATGCCAGCGATCGGGAATCGGGCGACCACCAGTAGCCGATATCTCTTCGACCGAATATCTCCTCCCAGTACACCCATGACAGAGTTCCGTTCAGCAGTGAGTCGTTGCCATCGAATGTCAAGCGGGTTTCTTTCTGTGATGCGATATCGAACACAAACAGATCGTTTGAACGGACAAACGCAAGCCGGGCGCCGTCAGGAGAAAAGCCGGGGGATTTCTCCTTTGCTTCTGTGCTTGTCACCCTGACTACATTCGCGGACGGAAGCTCAACGAGGTAGATGTCATCTGCGATGATGTAGCAGCCGTAGTTGCCGGACCTGGTCATTCCTTCGGGTGCGGGCTTCAGCGTCGTCTCTTCCGACCTGAGCACACTGATTGTCTTGGAGGCTTTCTTGTAGTCATAGAATGGCGTGAGCTTTCCCGTAACGGGTTGGAGCCGTTGCAGCACTCCGGTATTACCCTGCGAGACAGTATCGAGAAGAAGTGCGGTGTTGTCCTCCAGCCACCAGGTGGAAGGAACCTGAAATGCGTCCACGAGTGCCGGGTCGGTCATGTTGTCGAGTGTGACCTTTTCGGGTGATTGTGCTGCAAGCTGTGAATTGCCAAGCACAAGGATGCAGACGAACAGAAAGCGGGAACGGGGAATCATTGGAACGAACTCCGGTGGTGATGAAATGTTTGCAGAGAATACAGGAATGAGGATGCGGTTATTCACCCATGTTAGTGTCGAGTGTAACATAATCATTTTCATATTCTGCTGCATTCATTCGGATTCAGCGGTCCGCAGCAATGCCTTCGCGTGGATGGTACTGGTTGCCGTGACAGCCCTGGTTGACTCAAATAGATGATAGCTGCAAGCAGTTGGCAATCTGACACCGTTGAGCAACGTGAGCACTTCGATGCGCAGTTGTTCCGATGATGTGCTGAGCGCGCATTGCGTGACATCGCGAATAAATTCAGGAGAGTTCGATGCGCAACGCGGTTGTGTGCGCGGCGACTTCCAATGACACACTGCCAGAAATTCGGGCTTGGTCATGTAGCCTCTCTTCCTGACCGCAGAGACAAGTGAACGCACCTGTTCATCGCCATACTAGTGCCCCTCCAACTATCTTTTCCTATTATCGAGGGGCACAGTGCCGCACCAACATGTGCAAGACCTTGAGATTTATGAGCAAGTATTAGTTGGAGCGGCACTCGTAACGCTTTGCCCAACTGCTAATTTCTTTCTTGGAAAACCTCAAGCGAAAGGATGCGCTCACAATTCCTCGCTGAGTGCTTTATCGAGAATGTTCGGTAGCGATACATCCGGCTCGGCGGCAGTTTCGAATTGCAGGCGCTTCAGTGCGGCGATCTCCGACTGCAATGCGTCTAACTCGACAACGATGCGGCGTTGCTCGGAGAGGGACGGCAAAGTGACATTCAGACGATTCATGTGCTATCTGTGCGAGAAATGCTGAGGCTCGTAACCCTGTGTTGATCTCGAACTCACTCATCGCGCTCACCGACGCAGCTCTCACTTCCTAGATCTGCCGTTTCGATTCTTCCGAGCCGAAAAGAATCGGCGCTCTCACCGCGACGAATCCCATCTGGAACGCCATATCAATATCGCCGAACATGATTGGTAATACGTGCTTGGATAATTCGTTATGTATGATTGATTTTTGCAATAAATGGAAGCCTGTAGGCATACTTTCCCGAATCGCGTTGCACCTGAATTACGATATTTTCTGGATTCGAAAATAAGTCGGATTTGGTGCGATTCATGAAAAGGCGACTTTCTGATCCGCGCGTTGCTTGCAGAAAATCGCTTGATGGGTCATTCTAACGCGTTTGAGAGGGGTTTTGAGCAAGTTGGGTAAAGTCGGAGTGCCTTAGGGCTTGACAAATTAGGTTCTTTTGAGTTTATTTAAGGCACCTTCCCGTTTCACTCCAGAGCTGGATTGCCTTGGGAAGGCTCTTCAACATAGATGGGGAGTCCCGCAAAGGCTCCCCTTTTTATTTGTAGATCCCACCATTCTCTTAAGACCCGTAGCAACTTGTCCTATAGATTTTTGATGGCAAAAATCGCGATTAGTCCAATCAGAACCAGTACCCCACCTACCGTCAACACGATCAATTTTGTACCCACATCTGGCTGAATAATCACCGTGGCGGTCAGAAGGATAAACAACACCCCGAATAGCCTAACAATAACCCTTAGAAGAAAAGAAAATGGGTCTTGAGGATGTGGAACAAAGCGAGAAGAAGAACGCCG
>JBJXHC010000129.1:0-6174 GCA_046160825.1 Bacteroidota bacterium
AGAACCTTGGCAAGAGCTACAATGCACTGCAGAAGACCCTTGACGATAAGGGAACGAAGCACACAGGTGCAGCGGCGGGCTTCGATGTCTTTGTCGGTGGCAAGCCGTTCGTGAAGCAGCAGACAAAGCTGTTGCCGAAGAAGCATGACAACAAGCTGTATGCAGAACTCGTTGCGTTGAAGTTGAACATAGCCGCCAGCCAGTTGGGCAAGACGCCCGAAGGCTTCGGCGAGTTGATCTTCGATGTGGATACGAGTGCATACGATGAGATGGAAGTGAAAGCCATCTCGGAAGCGGGAGACGACATGATGACCAATCATGATGGCTTCTCTGCGGGCGACTATGATGCTCTGTATGATGCCGCCTATGCCATCAATCGTGCGTTCCTCGGACCGCTGGATACGGCAAGCTTCATGCAAACAGACACGACCTTCATCCTCGGCAAGCTGAGACTTCTTGGCCAGGTGGAGATTGACGACGTTCCGTACCTGAAACTTCCGGTATTGTTCCGTCCGGTGACGATTGCGGCGACGACGTATGAAGTGGAATCACTTGAAGATGATTTTGAAGATGAGGAGTTTGAGAACGGCGTTCCTGTAGCAGCGAAGCTGTACCAGAACTATCCGAACCCGTTCAACCCGTCAACGACGATCAGCTTCCAGTTGCTGGAGACGTCACAGGTAACGGTGAAGATCTTCAACCTGTTGGGTCAGGAAGTAGCGACACTCTTCAACAATGAAGAGTTCGAAGAAGGCATCAACACGGTGCAGTTCGACGCGGCGCAACTTTCATCCGGCGTGTACTTCTACCAGATCCAGGCACAGGGTGTGGATGACGAAGGTCTGCGCACCATCGCAACACAGAAGATGGTGTTACTGAAATAAACATCGCCTCCCAACACCCCCTCCTCTGCGAGGAGGGGGCAAAGGGGGGAGGGTTTGGCTAAAGCCCTCAGCTTGGTTTTTTTGTGTCTATCGGAATCCACGAGATAAATCTCGTGGCAAGTCAAACACCCGAACCTGACTAGCCACGACCTTTAGGTCGTGGAATAATAACAAGCGGTGCCTAACGCCCAGGGGTTTTAACCCAACACAAGAATTTGGCTAAAGCCCTCAGTGTTTTGAGTCTTTGGAAGTCCACGAGATAAATCTCGTGGCAAGTCAAACACCCGAACCTGACTAGCCACGCCCTTTAGGTCGTGGAAACATAACAATTGGTGCCTAACGCCCAGGGGTTTTAACCCAATCAGAAATTAGGCAAGTCAAGCGTCCTTTGTGTTCTGCAGGAATCTTTCGATTGGTCACACGTAAGAAACCCCGTATTTCTACTGGGGAGAAATCAAGTATTTACTACAGTTGTGTTTGAGGCGGGTGTAAAATACCTTGACACTGCCCGTATTCTGGTCAGGCGGGTGTTTTCCATGGAAATTGTTATAATCCCAAATCATTTATGTCTCTGGAGGTAAGATAGGGTCGTTGATACGCAAACATGCCGGTCAAATTCTCACGGTATCAACGGTTTTCCTGTCTCCCTGCCTTCAGGTTCTTTCCAATCTCAGGTTTTTTACAACTCATGTCATCTACGCAAATTCAGCACTCAAGTCTCTAAAGTAATGGGGCAAGTTGCGCTTCGGACAGGTTTCTGTTCGAGGGGCTTCGTGTCCATCAAAGTAGTAAATCAATAAATTCACAATTCACTCAATAATTGTCCGGAGGACAAATCACATGAAAGGCATTACTGCTTTGTTAGTAGTATGTGCCCTGTTGGCCTTCAGCGCAGGCGAAACTTTTGCCGCGAAGAAGCAAGCACAGGGTAACATATTTGGGCAGGTTGACCAGCCCACGGTTGAACGCGAGTTCATTCCGGATCCGTCAGCACCAGCACAGGGTGAAGCTGCCCCCGTGGTGATGCCGGTAAGGCAAACCGAGTCCATGGTTCCCATTCCCACTGGTACTTATACTATTGGTACAATTGGTGCGACATACCCCTCACTTTCTGCAGCGGTATTCGCTCTGAATACCAACGGTATCGATCCGGGAGCGAATGTCGTGTTTGAATTTATTGATCCTACTTATACAGACACCAGCCAGACCATCGGCCGTTATCTGAACCAGGATCTTGGCATCGTAACGTTCCGCCCTGCATCGGGTAATGTTGCCACCATCACCGTTACCGGTGGTGTGGCTTCACTCGCATTCTGTCTCCGTATCGACAGCGCTGCGAACCTGGTATGGGATGGATCAAACTCCGGCGGTACAGATCGCAGCCTTACACTTCAGGCCGACACCGTTACGCCGAGCCGCAATGCCGTTCTTATTCAGCGCGGTAGTGCATTCATTACCATGAAGAATATGATTTTGAAGGGTAACCGTCGTTCCGCAAGTAATGGGTCCGACGTTGTCCGTATCGTGAACCAGGGTCTTACACCTGTAGCGGTAACGGCAACTCATGACGTTCTTTTTGAGAATAACCATGTCCTCCGTGGCCTCGGTGGTATCGTAGCCCGTGGCAAGGATGCGTCGCTTCCTGACTATAATGCCATCATCAGAAAGAACACTGTTGGTGGAGCGGGAAGTGCTTCCATTCTGGACAACCTCGCAAATTCAGGTATTATCACCGAAGCCAACCTGAATATTCTTGTTTCTCAGAATGATGTCTACGGTATCAAGGCCATTGCTCTCAGTAATTTCGGCATTCAGGCCCGTGGTGCAGTAACCGGTCTGTACGAAAGAAACAAGATTCACGACATCGTGAACCTTTCCGGTAATGCCCGTCCCAACGGTTTCCTCGTTGGTAATACGGTCGTTGGTGTCGCACCAGGATTCTTTATCAAGACCAACATCACGATTTCCAATAATATGGTGTACGATCTTCACAACCTGAACTACGTCACCGGTGGCAACACACGTGCGTATGATGGCATTATTTGGAACCCGTCAGGTGCTCCAAACTCAGCTACCGGTAATGGCGCGACAATTCGTCTGTACCACAATACGTTCTGGCACCGTACACTCAAGGTCGGTGCAGAGGCAGGTCAGTCGGCGAACAATGCATTTATGGTCGATGGTAACTTCGCGGGCTCGAACACAAACTTTGCCCACATTGATTCGATTATTTTGATCAACAACGTCTTCGCAACCAAGCGTGATAGCGGATTCACACGCCAGCAGCTCTGGTTCCGACCGGCAGATACGGTTGCATCATCACAATTTGCAGTTGTCTCCAACAACAACGTGTGGCACAACACGGACGCTGGAGCGTTTGCCCAGTATAACACACCATGGCCGTTCGGCCCAACGACAGTTGTCAGCGCGTTTGGGGTTTACCAGACAGACACAGGTTTGGATCCGAACAGCGTCTTTGATGATCCGAAGTTTGTGAGTGATACAGATCCGCACATGTCGCTCGCTCTCGGCGTTGTGTCGCCGGCCGAATCACTCGGTACGCCCCTTGGCAAGCTGATTGATATTGACGGCGAAACACGTGATGCGAATTTCCCTGATGCGGGTGCTGATGAATTTACGCCCACCTATGTTATCAACGAACTCGAGCCGATCGCTTTGGTCGATCCCTCGGGTCCGGCGCAAATCAAGGCTTCAGGCGTGGCATTCTCGCCTTCGGCAACCTTCAGGAACAACGGTACGGGCAACCAGCCTTCTGCGCCCGTCCGATATGAAATTCTCAATAGCGTTCCTGCGGTAGTATATTTTGACAACGCCACGACATCCATTTTGGCGTTGGGTGGAACATCAACAGTGACGTTCACCCCGGTACCAGGCGGTCTGGCCGCGGGTACGTACACCATTCGCGCCATCACCACATTGGGTACAGATCAGATCCCGACGAATGATACGCTTACCAGCACCATGCAGGTACAGACATCCATTTCCTCCGGTTCGTTCCCTTACACGGAAGACTTTGAGGGTGCAGCTCCTGAAGCAACAGGTGGTTTCGGTTGGTTGACGGCATCTGCTGGTGGACCAAACGATTGGGTTCGCGCAACACCTGCGAAAACCAATATCAGTGGGGCCCACAGCGGTACAAAAGCATATGTCACAAAAGCAACAGGAACGTACAGCGATAATCAGGAATCATTTGTGTTTGCACCGATTCTTGATCTTTCATCGTTCTCCGGACTCTTCCTGGTTCAGTTCTATTCGAACTTCTATGCAGAGTTCGAATGGGATGGCGGCGTACTCGAGCTTTCCACGGATGCGGGCGTAACGTGGAGCAGAGTCGACTCGACCCTCGGTACAGGAGCAAACTTCAATACACCCGCCGGTACAGCGTGGTACAATAATGCCAGCGGACTTGGTAATATCTCGGCTCCATTCTGGAGCGGCGGTGAAGGCGGTGGAATCCCCAGTTCCGGTTATTCTTCTGCCGATGCAAACGGTTATGTCCTCTCCGCTTCGGTGATTTCCGGTTTGGGCGGACTTTCAGACGTTCGTTTCCGCTGGCACTTCAGCACTGATGGTGCGGTGACTAGCGAAGGATGGGCCATTGACGATGTTACGTTCAGCGGTCTCCCCTCCGACGATATTGGTCTGGCATCGTTGGGAATTCCCGGATACGTAGGTGGACCGGTTCCTGATGTTATCATTGATCAAAGCCGTCCGTTGCGTGGCAAGGGCGTTACAGCTCCCCCGGTTGTCCGTAAGGAAGCCGTACGACCTGGCGCATATCTGTCCTCAGCAATTGTTGATGTTGAAGCCGAGGTCAAGAACTATGGCGCAAACGCCCAGCCTTCCTACAGCATTAACTGGGAATTGGATGCAGTTGCGCAGACTCCGGTTGTAAACACCGATCCGCTTCTGTTCGGCGGGTTGGATACATTCGCCCTGACTTCGAATCCGGCGCCTGGTTTCCACGATGTGAAAGCCTGGACGGTTTTGGGTGCAGATGCGAATCCGGGAAATGATACACTCAGCTTTGCGTTCGAAGTCCTTGATCCAAGCGTTATCTTCTATGAAGGCTTCAATGGCACAACCTTCCCGCCCGCGGGTTGGGATACAGTGAACAACGACGCCAACACCGGTGCATTCCGGAATTGGTTCCGCAGTATCGCATTCCCATCCGAGGGTGCAGGTAGTGCCCGCGGTAACTTTAATTCCGCAAATGGATTCGATATTGACGACTGGTTGATTACACCGAACACCGGAGGTCTGTTGGATGTTGCGTTTACCGTGGATAGCCTTTCGTTCTGGCTTTCCGGTAACAGCAGCTTCCCGGATTCTCTTATGATTCTTGTCTCGACCAGCACAACGGATCTGGACAGCTTCGTGACCGTTCTGGATTATGTTCTTGCAGATCCGTCCGGTTACCAGAAGTTCACCTATGCATTGCCTGATGCAGCGAATCGCTACATCGCATTCCGCTATCTCCATTTTGATGGCGGTCCGCTTGGCAATGCATCAGACAACATCTTCCTTGATGATGTCCGTATCACACGCTACAACTATGCCAATGGATTCCTTGCAAGTCCGGGAAGCCTGAGCTTCGGCAGTGTTGCAGTCGGGTTCGATGCAGATCTCAATGTCGATGTTATCAATGCAGGCAATGTTGATCTGAATATCTCTTCCATCACCTCATCGGATGCGGCCTTTACTGTTGCTCCTCTGACAGGAGTGGTTGCAGCAGGTGAAACACTGGGAGTAACGGTCACGTTCACGCCGTCATCGGAAACATCATTCAGCGGCGACATCGTGTTTGCGCACGATGCAGATTCCTCACCTGATACCGTTTCAGTTTCCGGTATCGGTGGTGCTCCGTTAATGTTCCTCTCGCTTTCACCTGATACGATTATTGCAAAGGATCCGGTGAAGGCAAAGTTCTTCAAATCAGTGAAGCGTGCCAAACCCGGCAAGCCTATCACGATGCCGAACTGGGCCAACCTGTTGGATGAAGTTACTGCACAGGGTGGTTTCGGACCGGGTGCATCCACAGGCGATAGCGCCGGTGGTATGGTCATCGGTGTGAGCCACATGTACAAGAAGAATCCGGCTGATCCTCTGAAACCGAAGTGGAGTCCGGTGAAGGATTCTGCGGCGATCTACGGATGGGTCCGCTTGACCAAGTGGGATTTCAAGAAGAACCTTGGCAAGAGCTACAATGCACTGCAGAAGACCCTTGACGATAAGGGAACGAAGCACACAGGTGCAGCGGCGGGCTTCG
>JBJXHC010000130.1:0-58144 GCA_046160825.1 Bacteroidota bacterium
CTACCCCAACTCCGACAGTCACAACCATTACACCTACCGGGCTCAATGGCGGAACATCAACAGGCGGGTTTGTCCGTGGCATTGCCGTGGATCCGACAAACTCCAACAATGTGCTCGTGTGTTTTGGCAACTACAACTTCCAGAGCGTCTGGTACAGTACCAACGGCGGTTCTTCGTGGACCGACGTGGAAGGAAATCTCGCTGGTCCAACAGGTCCATCAATTCGCTTCGCGTCGATCTTTCATATCAATGGCGAGATGCAGGTGTTTCTTGCAACGAGCGTCGGTGTTCTTTCCACTACTTCGCTCAATGGAAGTTCAACCGTTTGGGTGCAGGAGGGCGCGAATGAAATCGGTAACATCCTGACAGGTTATCTTGACTACCGACCATCCGATCAAACACTTGCCGTTGGCACACACGCAAGAGGTGTATTCACAACACAATTCATGTCCCTTCCCTCGCTTGCAGTTTCGGTCGGCGCTGGCTGGAACATGCTCTCCGATCCGATGAACACGCCGAACGATTCCATCGGTATTCTCTTTCCCGCACATGTGCCCCCGGCATACTCATACTCACCCGGTGTTGGCTACGAGCCCGCGAACGATATGGTAAGCGGCACGGGTTATTGGATGAAGTTTCAGACGGATGCAGTGGTGAGTATTTCCGGAGAACCGATAGATAGCCTTGATGTACAGGTGCAGGCGGGTTGGAATCTCATAGGAGCCGTTTCTAGTCCTGTAGCAACGGGCGCAATTATCCAAACGCCATCAAACAATGTTGTCTCCGAGTATTACGAATTCAATCCGACGGGTTACCTGAGAGCGGATACACTCTATCCGGGGAAGGCTTATTGGGTGAAGGTGGCTGGCGGCGGTGAGCTAAGGCTCGTTACGGCGGGAAACTAATAGAACACATTGTTTCAAAAAACAATCGATGGATTTCCAGGCTGTTCAGCCTTTGAAGTTCAATTTTCTTTCTATCATCTCCACGACCATGTCCAAGTCTTCTCTTCTCTTCACAAAATCCAATCCATCGGACTCGATCACCAACAACGGTCCGCGTTTGTAACGCTTGATCCATGACTCGTAGTGGCCGTTAAGTTGCGCGAGGTATTCACGCTTGATAGATTGTTCAAAGTCCCGTCCGCGCAAAGAAATCTGTTTCATCAGTGTGTCAACGCTCGCACGAAGATAGATAAGCAAATCCGGGGGATGAAGAAACTCCGTCATCACGTCGTACAGAGCGAGATAATTCTCGTAGTCACGTTTCTCCATGTTGCCGATCTCGTGCAGATTACGAGCGAAGATCTCTGCATCCTCGTAGATCACCCGGTCGAGAATAACGGAGCGTTTTCCCTCGGTGATGGATTTCTGACTGCGGAAACGGTTGGAGAGAAAATAGACCTGCAGGTTGAACGACCAGCGAAGCATGTTCGCGTAGAAATCGCCTAGGTATGGATTATCGGCCACCGATTCAAAATACGGTTTCCAACCAAAGCGTTTCGCCAAGAGTTTGGTCAGCGACGATTTGCCTGCACCGATATTGCCAGCAACAGCAATAAAGACTTTTCTGGGGGGGTTCTTCCGTTTCATTCGTGTCCTTCGTGGATAATCTTATCGAGAAGTTCAAGTGCGTCAATTGCGCGTGGTCCGGGACGGGAAACAATATCGGAATTGATACGGGCCACACGATTATTACGAACAGCGTTGATAGTAGCCCATTCCGGGAACATACTCAAGAGCTCATCTGGATCACGCATCGCATCCGACATGACAATGAGTACGTCCGGGTTTTCGACAACCACCGATTCGCGGCTGTACGTGGGATACGTCGCGGGAGATGACGCGGCAATGTTACCTCCGCCAGCCATTTCCAGCAACTCGGCCAGAAACGTTTTGCTGCCGACAACAATGAGCGGTTGGAGTGCCACGATCATCAATACCTTCGGGGTGACGCGTGCGTGCGCCGGAGCTGTGATGCGTCGCTCACGCAATTGCATTGAGGCAACAAGCTCATCTGCTTCGTCCTTGTGGCGCGTCAACGCGCCGAGGTCGGTGATGGATTTGTAGATGCCCGTCATGTTGCGCGGGTTGGTGACGAAAACCGGCACGTTCAACGACGTGAGTCGTGCGAAATCCTCGCGCATGTTTCCTTCCATGCTCAAGATAATCAGGTCAGGCTCCACGCCGACGACCGTCTCGATGCTGGGATTAATGACGCCGCCCACCCGCGCTTTGACTTTTGTCTCTTCAGGGTAGTTGCAGTAGTCCGTTACGCCCGCTACTTGATCACCCGCGCCGATGGCAAACAATGTCTCGGTGATGCTCGGCGCAAGCGAGACGATGTGCTGTGGGGGCGTGGAAAGCTCGACAGCGCGACCCAGGTCGTCGGTGAGTGTAACTTGTGCATGAACGCTGCATGCAAGAAGAAATACGACTATGAAGGAAATCCGAGTGAGCATTGAAACCGTCTGGGGAAGGGGAGAAAATCACTTGCAGAATATAGCAGGTGCGGAAGGGAGAAGCAAGGCGTCCGCGAGAGATGCAAGGAGTAAGTTTCGTGAACCTCCGATGCTTGGCGGGTCATCGTACGCATTATTTTTTGATGGCAGGTTGGAGTCCTTTCCTGAACGGCGACAATTTTAAACGTGATCCGTTCGTTGACTTTCCATACCTTTTTGTGGAAATTGGGCTGGGTTTTCAACTGGATTCAGTTACAAAAGGATGCGGCGTGGATAAGTTCGTGATTCAAGGCGGCAAGAAACTTAACGGGACACTCAAGATTAGCGGAGCGAAAAATGCATCGCTCGCGCTGATGCCGGCCGCGCTTCTTGCAAGCGGGAAATTCCAACTTCGTAATACTCCCAATCTCCGCGATGTCACAACCATGTCCAGTTTATTGAAATCCATGGGTGTGAAGTCCGAGATGAAGGGGGATGTGCTGACGCTTGACACGACGGGTGTGAACAAATTCGAAGCGCCATACACGCACGTGAAAAAAATGCGTGCGTCGATCTACGTTCTCGGGCCGCTTGTCGCTCGCTACGGTCGTGCCAAAGTATCACTTCCAGGTGGTTGTGCATGGGGTCCACGTCCGGTGAATCTTCATATCGAAGGAATCCGCAAACTCGGAGCCGAAGTTGAGTTAAAGCGTGGTTATATTAACGCGAAAGCTGACCGTCTGAAGGGCGCGAAGATTCATTTTGATATTTCCAGTGTCGGAGCGACCGGGAATGTAATGATGGCGGCAGTGCTGGCAAAAGGAACGACACTCATCGAGAACGCGGCCATAGAACCGGAGATCACCGCACTCGCGGAATTCCTCGTTGGTATGGGAGCAAAGATTGATGGTGTGGGAACAAATCGGATTGAGATCGAGGGTGTTGATGAATTGCATCAGACGGATGTGACGACAATCCCGGACAGGATTGAGGCGGGGACATTCCTCGTTGCTGCCGCAATAACCGGAGGGAAGATCACGCTGACGAATGTGAACCCGGATCAGTTCTCGGCAGTCACAGCGAAGCTCGAAGATGCCGGATGCAAAGTGAATATCGGAGGGAACAACGTCACCCTGGAATCCACAGGTATCATCAAACCCGTGGATGTCACCGCGTCGATCTATCCCGGCTTCCCCACGGATATGCAGGCACAATGGATTGCGTTGATGGCGATTGCCAACGGAACCTCAGTGGTTACCGATATGATTTATTCTGATCGTTTCAAACATGTGCCGGAACTTGCCCGCATGGGTGCTGACATAGAAATGAAAGAGAACGCCGCCGTTGTACGGGGCGTCAAACAGCTTATGGGCGCGCCGGTAATGTCCACGGACCTGCGCGCTTCCGCTTCGCTGGTACTTGCCGGACTTGCGGCCGAGGGCGCAACCGAAGTTCTGCGCGTGTATCACATCGACCGCGGGTATGAAGCCATTGAAAAGAAGCTGCAAGGCCTTGGCGCGCAGATCGAACGTGTTTCCGGCGAAGAGTTCTAATCTTCCATGATGGCAAAACGAAGCGTCATTGTTCCCCCAATACTCTACCTCGTTGTCTCCATCGTTTGTACTCAAACTCCATTGCTCAACTACCTCGGCTTCGAGTTCTCTCTGCTTTTTGCCGTACTTTCCTCTTTCGTTGCAGCGTTCATCGTTATCGACCGTTTGAAGGATCGGTCCGACACGCCAAACTCACTGCGAGCATTCAAGGATGCGCTCGTTCTGAATTATATCCTTCTCATTATTCCTCTTGTAGTTATGGTGACGAACGCGTTCTTTGTGAGGAATTGTTCGTTGCTTGAAGGACTCGCGTTCTTCCTACTGCTTCCAGCCGTCAGTGTCTGGTTTGCATCCAGCCTTGGATTCTTCTGCGCTGTTCATTATCGTCACCCGAGGGCGATCTTCGTCCTGTTCGTCCTCCTTACCGTTGCATACGCCGCAGCGCTTGGCTACTTCACCCCCGCAATCTTCTCATACAATTTCTTCTACGGATATTTCCCCGGTCTCACGTACGATGAAGCGCTCGGAATTCCAATGCCGCTTATTGTTTTCCGATTAATGACGGCTGTTCTCGGTGCGGTGATTTTGTGGATGGCAATCATCCTTAGTGATATCACAAGGCCACCGGACTCCACGGCGCGGAAAGGAATCGCGTTGTTGAAATCGTTGTTCGCTCCGAAGCGACGGATGGTGACCGGTGCAGTTGTCGTCTGCATAATTGCTTTGTACTTCTTCCGCGCTCCACTGGGATTTGAATCACCATCCTGGTATATCCAGCAGGAACTTGGTGAGAAGATAGAGACCGAGCACTTCATTATTTACTATTCACCGGACTCCTTTTCCGATGAGGAACTCCCGTGGATTGCAGCAGAGCATGAATTCCGGCTGCACCAGATTGTCGGGGTGTTCAATCTTGCTCCGCAAGAACGTGTCGAATCATACATCTATCCCTCTGCCGATGCGAAGCTTAGACTGATGGGTGCGGGACAAACGAATCTTGCAAAGCCCTGGAGCAACCAGATTCACATTACACGACAATCGTTGGATGCAACACTGAAGCATGAACTTGTCCATGTTGTAGCGGCTCCCTTCGGCGCGCCGATTATACGGGCAAGTTTGAGTACGGGACTTGTTGAAGGACTTGCCATGGCAATTGAGTGGAACTGGGGTCACCGGACTCTTCACCAGTATGCCGCAGCGATGAGACGTTTTGGCGTTGCGCCGGACATCGAACTTCTCATGACACCGTGGGGATTTGCATCACGGTCGTCTTCGATCAGCTATGTGCTTGCGGGATCGTTCTGCCGGTACCTCGTCGACCGTTACGGCATCCGGTTGATGACGATGGTGTATGGAAGCGGTGACTTCGAGACGGTGTATGGACGATCACTCACTCGGCTCATAGAAGAATGGAACACTTATCTCGACCGCATCGACGTGCCGGAGGGCGAACGCGATGTCGTTGATGTTCTCTTTCGCCGCCCGGCCATCTTCGAAAAAGTGTGTGCTCGCGTTATCGCGGCGCGGAACGCTGAAGCGGCCAAGCTCTTTGCGCAGCGGCAATACGCTGAAGCGACAACGTTCTACGCTGAATCTTATCGCGAGGCGAAAGGATATGACGCGCTCGGTGGCTTCGTGACGAGCTCACTGTATGCCGGAATATATGATAACGTGATCACCACATTTGACACCGTCATGCGGAAGGATAAAAACCCCGCGCAGTATCTTCCACAGTACGTTCAAGTGGGAATTGCTGCGTGGGCACAGGACGATACATCGCTTGCAAACGATCTCTTTGTAAGAGTAGAGTCTTCCAACGTGCTGGAATCCCAGACGGAAACCGCAGCGCTTTGTCGAGCAGCATTGAATGATTCTGTGAACTGCGGACGGCTTCTGAAATATTTCCACACGGCCGCCTCAGATACGGATCGAATTGCGCTTCTTGATTCGATGATTGCTGCCGATGCCATCGATTGGGTCCCGTTCTACCTTAAGGCGAAAGTACTCACTCGCCTCCGCAAGTGGGAAGAGGTGTTGACATCGTTACACCGGCTTGAACCCGGACTTGAGAACCGGCACCTTGAGATAATTCGTTGGAAAACAATGGGGCTGGCACTCTTCCGCCTTCGTCGTTTCCGGGAAGCCCGGACGGCCTTTTGGACATCACTGAATTTCATCAATACCGATGTCGCTCAGGATGAAATAAACGAATGGATCGACCGGTGCGAGTGGATCGAAGAATACTGGAGTCTTCAATGAAGAACCAGACTCGATACTCCCGTATCCTCTTGAGCCGGATGAAATTCATTGGCGATGTGGTGCTGACGACGCCGGTAATTCGATCCCTACGCAACGCGTTTCCCGACGCGTACATCGCGTACATGGGAGAGAAGAATGCAGTTTCGTTGCTCGAACATAACTCCAACCTCAATGAGATCATCCCGTTTGATTTCTCACGACCTACTCTACTCGAACAACCGCGCGTTGCTTGGCAATTACGTCGGCGAAAGTTCGATCTTGCCATTGATCTCTTCGGCAATCCACGCACAGCGTTGCTTACGTACTTGACAGGCGCCAAGACACGCGTCGGCCCAGCACGCAAAGGACGCGGCAAGCTCTACACCATCCAGGCGTCTGATGATGGGAAACCGAAAATGGCGATCGATTTCCACAATCAATACATCAAGGCGGCTGGTATCGAGCCGACATCTGATCGGACAGAGATAATTCTTACCGACGATGAAAAGCGTGAAGCACGTATCTATCTTCAATGGCTTGACTATGAACGAAACCCGCTTGACATGACCAAGCCGATTATCGGTATTCATCCGGGGGCGACCTGGCCCGCAAAGAAATGGGACGCGGATCGCTTTGGTCAACTTGCAGATATGATTGCTGCGAAGCTCGGCGTCCAAATTATTCTCACCGCTGGACCGGGAGATTCTGAAACCACAAGTGCCACATTAAAAAATTCGTTCGCCAATATCAAAGTGGTTGCAGGTCTTCCTCTCCGACAACTTGCTGCGGTCATCTCACTCTGCTCTGCGTATGTTGCCAACGACAATGGCACAATGCATATTGCTGCGGCGCTTGGAGTTCCCACCGTCGGCATCTTTGGTCCGGGTGAGGAGGACATCTGGTTTCCGTATTCAAGCGATGATGGTCATGTTGCTCTCCGCAAGGATGTTCCGTGTCATCCCTGTCATCTCGACTTTTGTAACAGGGAGGGTGAGGGATATATGGAGTGTATGAAGCTATTGAGCGTTCAGGATGTGTTTGAAGCGGTCAGTCGCTCTTTCCGAAGACAAGGGGATTTGTAGGGTCTTAGATTCATTGCCGGGTAAGCGTGGCGGACAAACGGGGACGTTTGTCCTACGACCTATTGACCGAGAAGTAGGTAAGCGTCCCCGCTTGACCGAATGGTTCAAACTTTAGCACGGGATTCATTTCGTTGATTTTCTCCTCATTTTTGCTGTACTTTGCACACGTTTTTATCTCCCACCAATACATGAATGACCCGAATCCGGAGAGTGCATGAGTACTGTTATTAGCGATATCTTTGCGCGTGAGATCCTTGACTCCCGCGGCAATCCAACAATAGAAGTTGATGTTGAACTGGAGGGCGGCATTATTGGTCGCGCTGCCGTGCCGAGCGGTGCGTCCACGGGTGAGCACGAAGCGGTCGAACTGCGAGACGGCGACAAAGCACGCTATCTCGGCAAGGGCGTTTTGAATGCTGTTGAGCACGTGAACAATGTGATCGCAGAAGAGCTGACCGGCTACGATGCATCCGATCAGGCCGGAGTCGATGAGTTGATGATCACACTCGACGGAACAAAGAACAAGTCGAAGTTTGGCGCGAACGCCATCCTCGGCGTTTCACTGGCGACAGCGAAGGCCGCGGCCCAGGCAACGAATCTCCCCCTATACAAATACATCGGCGGATCGAACGCCAAGGTTCTCCCTGTGCCGATGATGAACATTCTCAATGGCGGAAAACATGCGGACAATAATGTGGACTTGCAGGAGTTCATGATTGTGCCGACCGAGGCGGAACGCTTTAGTGAAGCATTGAGAATGGGCGTGGAGGTATTTCACGCACTCAAATCCGTTCTCCACAAGAAGGGTTACAACACAGCGGTTGGGGATGAAGGTGGATTTGCCCCGAGCCTGAAGAGTAATGACGAAGCGCTTGACGTGATCCTCGAAGCAATTACGAAAGCGGGGTACGCGCCAGGCAAAGACATCCATCTTGCACTTGACGTTGCTTCCAGCGAAATGTGGGACGACGGGAAATACCTCTTCTACAAATCCACGAAGGAAAAGAAATCCAAAGAGCAGATGGTTGCGTTCTACGAGAATTGGGTGAAACAGTATCCCATCATCTCTATTGAAGACGGCATGGCGGAAAACGATTGGGAGGGCTGGAAGATGTTGACCGACGCTCTCGGAAAGACAACCCAGCTTGTAGGCGATGACCTGTTCGTGACGAATACGGAGTTCCTCAGCAAGGGAATTGACCGCGGCATCGCAAACTCGATTCTCGTGAAGGTCAACCAGATCGGAACGCTTACCGAGACCCTTGATGCAATTGAAATGGCAAAACGTGCCGGTTATACGTGTATCATCAGCCACCGCAGCGGTGAGACGGAAGACTCCACCATTGCCGATATTGCCGTTGCAACAAATGCCGGACAGATCAAGACCGGATCGGCAAGCCGCACAGACCGTGTTGCAAAGTACAACCAGTTGTTGAGGATCGAGGAAGAGCTTGGAGACAATGCCATTTATCCGGCGTTGGCGGCGTTTAAAAGGTAACGCGTGCAGCACCTGAACAGACAAATACCGCCCAAGGCCCACACCGCGATGTACAACTGGCACAAGTTCTGGGGCAGAAAAACCTGGAACGTTGTCAGCGAGTTCATTGCCAACTATTCGATGATGGATGCGATTGTTCTGGATCCATTTTCTGGCAGCGGCGTAACAGCACTTGAAGCCCTAAGGCTCGGTCGTCGCGTGATTGCCGTTGATTTGAATCCCGTTGCAACCGAAATCCTTCGTCTCACTATCCTTCCTGTTGACCTCGTTGAACTGCAAGATGCCTTTCGTCGAGTAGAAGAGAAAGTCAAGGACTCGGTTCTTGATCTCTACAAGACTCAATGCAGAAAATGTAAAGCCGACATTTCGATTGAATGTGCGATCTGGACTCGCGACGAGAAGAAGAAGTTGTTATTGGAAGAATTGAGATACAAATGTCCTCATTGCAAGGAAGTAGTTGAGAAAGGCGGGAAGCCTTCACCCAAAGATATCAAAAGCGTCAAAGCGATTGCTGAGGAGTTCAAGAGTAAGCGCCTCTGGTATCCCAAGAACCCCTTATCCTATTCTGACGGTCGGCCGTTCATGAAAAAGGAACGGTACGAGTCTATCGACGAATTGTTTACACCCCGCAATCTCTACGCTCTTGCACTCATCATGAATGCCATCGAGAAAGAACCTGATGAAAAGTTACGGGACTTTTTGAAAATTGCTTTCTCTTCGATGGTTCACCTTTGTTCAACAATGGTGCCCGCATTAGGTCCTGCTGAAACGAATCATCAGACAGCATTCAGTTCCGTGTGGACTCAGCACAGTTATTGGTTCGCGCCGGAGTTCATGGAGCAGAATGTCTGGAACAAGTTTGAAAGCTCCATGATGGGACATCAGGGACTACTCAAAGCTAAAGCAGAGTCCAACAAGTACTTTAAGAATGTAAAGGTGACCAAGAGCATCAAGCAGGTTCTTGATGCGAAGGCGGACATTTGTATCATCACCGGCAATTGCATTGATGTTCTGGACAAACTCCCCTCACGTTCCATCGACTACATCTTCACCGACCCCCCGTATGATGCTTCAATACAGTACGGCGAGCTTTCCTATCTTTGGGCGGCATGGTTGAAGAAAGACAACGGTTATGTCGACAGGATATCCGAGCAAGAGATTGTACGGAACGAGAGACAGCACAAGGATTTCGAGGTCTACCACACCCTTCTCCGCCGCAGCTTTGAGGGAATGTACAATGCCCTGAAACTTGGCCGGTACCTTACGCTGACGTTTCATAATCCCACATTCAAAGTCCGCAATGCGACTATACGCGCCGGGACGTACGGTGGCTTTGATTTTGAGAAAGTCCATCATCAGCCCACTGCACAGAAGTCAGGCAAGTCCCTTCTTCAGCCGTTCGGCTCTGCGATGGGGGATTTTTATCTCCGATTCCGCAAACCGCAATCGACTCAGGCGAAATCCGAACAGCCGGAAGAGATTAGCGAGCAGAGATTCGAGAAAATCGTTGTTGATACAACGATTGAACTTCTTGCAGAACGCGCCGAGCCGACGCCGTACACCATCGTCATCAATTACATCGACCCCGTGCTTGCGAAGCACGGTTTCTTTTCAAGCGTGGAAACGGGTTTGGATGTGAAGACAGTGCTGACAAGACACGTCGGCAAGGAATTCAAGTTGGTCAGCGAGAACATCGGGGGTGCGCGGGGCAAACTTTGGTGGTTTAACGACATGAGTCTTGTTGCCCGCCTGCAAGAGTTTCCGTTGTCGGAGCGTGTTGAGCAAACTGTTTTGCGTTTACTCAAGTCAAAGGGCCGCATTACTTTTACGGACGCGTGGGAAGCAGTGAGTATTGAGTTTCCCAATTCACTAACTTCTGATAGTACAAGTATCAAGGAATCCCTCTCCCAGTTTGCACGCCAGGTAACCGGCGGCTTTTGGTTGCTGAAGCCGCAGGTGGACGAGCGGGAACGGCAGCACAGCGAGATTATCGCTATTCTTGCTCAGACCGGTCAGAAGCTGGGGTACAAAATTTGGGTGGGAAAGAAGGAACAGTCCGACAATTATGAGATGAAGCCGCTTGAATCGTATGTCACGGCGAACATCGCACAGTTAAAAGGCATTGCCGACCTCAAAACGGTGGAGATGATTGACTTGCTGTGGGTGAAAGGCAGCGGCGTAGCTGCGGCCTTCGAGATCGAATCGACCACAACCATGACGAGCGCGCTGGTAAGGGGATCCAACCTGCCGGCGGAAATACCCAAGTACATGGTGATTCCGGAGGAGCGCGAGGAGCAGTTGCAGCGTAAAATGAAATCCCCGATGTTCGCCGAGAGATTTGCCCTCGATCAATGGGGAATTCTGTTCTTCGATACCATACGGGTAAATCAGAAGAAATTGAAATCCGGTGAGGCGACGCTCAAGGAATTGATTGACCAAAAGGCAAAACCCGGGCTCGTGCGTGAGCCTGATCCTAACTATAGTTTTTCTTTTCAGGAAGCATGAAAATAAAATTCGGTACAGACGGCTGGCGCGCAGTGATTGCCGACGATTTTACATTCCAGAATCTTGAGAAAGTGGCCCTTGCTACTGCGCGATTCTATAAAAACCACAAGAAAATCAGGAATGGCATTGTTATCGGATACGACGCGCGGTTCATGGGGCGCGAGTTTGCGGAGAAGTCTGCCGAAGTCATGGCCAATGCCGGTATCAAGATAAAGCTGGCAGACAGTATTGTCAGCACGCCGATGATTTCATTGTTGACGAAGCTGGAGAATGCCGCCGCAGGTATCGTGATTACCGCAAGCCACAACCCGCCAAAGTGGAATGGCTTCAAGATCAAGGGAGATTTCGGCGGACCGGCGCACCCGGAGACGATTACGAAGGTGGAGAAGGAATTGGGGAAGGTGTTGAAGCTGAAGAACATTCCCGCTGGAAAATATTCCTACAAGCAACTTGTTGAGAAGGGAAAGATCATTCCCATCAGCATGAAGCAACGCTACCTCGACGACATTGCAGGAAAGATTGATCTGAACCTGATCCGTTCATCAGGCATCCGCATACTGTATGATTCCATGTATGGTGCGGGCCAGGGAGTGCTCGAATCCATTATTCCCGGTGTAACGGATCTTCATCCAACCTATAATCCTTCTTTTGGCGGTACCAACCCTGAACCCCTTGCACACAATCTCGGTGAACTCATGCGCCGGGTCAAGTCGGATGGTTTCCACATCGGCATTGCCACAGACGGTGATGCTGATCGCATCGGTGCCGTGGACGAACAAGGCAACTTCGTCGACTCCCATCGCATCTTCTCGCTGTTGCTAAAATATTTCGTCGAACAAAAACATATGACCGGCGAAGTAGTCAAGTCTTTTTCCGTCAGCCAAATGGTTGACAAACAGTGCAAGAAATACGGTCTTACGATGCACGAAACCGCAATCGGCTTCAAGCACATTTGTCGATTGATGACTGAGCGGGACATATTGATCGGCGGCGAAGAAAGCGGCGGCCTTGGTGTTAAGGGGCATCTTCCGGAGCGCGATGGTATTTTTCTCGGACTGTTGTTGTGCGAGATGATGGCAGTACGGAAAAAGACGCTGGGCGCTCTTGTGCAAGAACTGATGGATGAATTCGGCCGACAGGAATTCCATCGCATCGACCTTCATGTCACCGAAAAAGAAAAGATCGCCATCATCAAGAAGTATACGAAAGGCATCAAGGAAATCGCCTGTTATTCCGTAACTGGCCGGAAGAATACCGATGGATTCAAATTCTTTGTTGAAGGAGGCTGGGTGTTGGTGCGAGCGTCTGGCACCGAACCGCTCATCAGATTCTATGCGGAAGCTGGGAGCCGTGAGAAAGTGAACGCGTTGCTTGCCGCAGCGACCGAACGTTAATCGTCATATTCAAGGACCAAAGTAATGCAGGCCAAAATGTTCTATAACATTATGCCGGATGGCACGGTGAAACAGGTGAACCCATTCACCGGGACAGAGGTATGGTCTGTTGCCGGTCGTGGCCGCAAGCCGCTGACCAACGACGTCAAGCTAGTGACGAAGCCCGTTGAGGTCCACTCACCCGAGGACTACTGCAGCTTTTGCCCGACTCGTTACTATGATACAGCGCCGGAGAAATCGCGGCTCGTCTTACGCGACGATCATTGGGAACGTTTGGATTTCCTGCCGCCGGATAAATTCACGGAAACCACGGCCGAGTTCCGGCGCGTTGGCAACATGTTCGAGATCGTGACGCTGGATTATTGGCGCAAGAACTACGCGTACAAAATGATTGCCCAGCGTCAGAAATGGAAAGAGGACTACCTCGCGAACCCGGCAGGACTGAAGCATATCACGGAGGTCATTCATTACAAGCTCAAGCAGGAAGGAAAGACCGACGAACAGATAGAGAAGCTGCCGCTCTCCGAGCGTCTGGCAATTGCCGATGCGTTCTTTGGCGGAGGACACGAGATGATCATCGCAAAGCGACACTACCGCTCCGGTGCCGCTGTGGACAGCGATCTCTTCCACTCCGGCGACCTGTCGTTGGAGGAACATTTTCGCTATTTCAAATTCACGATTGATGCCATCAGTGACACGGCAGCGGCAAATCGTTACGTGCGGTACGTGAGCGTGTTTCAAAACTGGTTGCGCCCGGCCGGTGCATCATTCGATCATCTCCACAAGCAGATCGTCGCGCTCGATGAATGGGGCGCTTCCATTGAGAATCAGATCGCCATGTTGCGGAGCGATCCGAATGTCTTCAACGAGTACGGGGCGAACTTCGCCGCGCACCACAACCTGATCTTCGCGGAAAACGACCACGCCATCGCCTTTGCCGGTATTGGTCACCGTTATCCCACCATCGAAATCTATTCACGCGGTCATGCGGGCCGACCCTATGAGCATTCCGATGAAGAGATTCGCGGCATCAGTAACCTTGTGCATGCATGTCATGCAGCAATGGGGTCGTCCATCTCCTGTAACGAAGAGTGGTACTACACTCCCATCGACGCGGTGTATAAGATGCCCTGGCATGTGTTGATTAAATGGCGCGTGAACGTGCCCGCCGGGTTCGAAGGAGGGACGAGCATTTTTATCAATCCCATGACACCGATTGACCTGCGTGACCTGATGGTGCCGAAACTCTACCAGTTACGCGATCAGAACAAGATCGACCGGATCCGTATAGCGGAGGAGTGCCGCGTTGATCCCAATCCACTGAAGTATTATCTGAAATAGCAGACGATTTCCACCGGAGATCAATCCGCCTCCTTCCCGCCAATGCACCTTCATTACCGCAGCTACGGTTCGGGTCATCCCCTTATTATCCTTCACGGACTTCTCGGCTCGCTCGACAACTGGGCCACGTTGGCCAAACGGCTCGCCGCACAATTCCATGTGTTTGCCTTCGATGCACGCAACCACGGACGCTCATCACACAGCGACGTGATGAATTATGATGTGATGGTGGAAGACCTGCGAGCGTTCATGCGTGAACATGGAATCGCATCGGCACATCTGCTCGGTCATTCCATGGGGGGCAAGACAGCAATGCAGTTTGCCGTGGAGCATCCCGAATACGTCAATAGACTCATTGTTGTCGATATAGCACCAAAGGCATACGGACGCAGACACGACCATATCTTTGAGGCTCTCTGCTCTCTTGATCTGAAGAAATTCTCGCACCGAAAGGAAGCCGAGGAGGTTCTCTCTCAGAAGATTCATGAACCAGCGACGGTGCAGTTTCTGCTCAAGAACCTTGTGCGAGAGGAGGAGGGAACATTCAAATGGAAAATGAACCTGCCGGTTCTGAAGAAGCATTATGATGAAATTAGCGCGGGGTTATCGGAAGGTGCGAAGTTCGAGAAACCCGCACTCTTCGTGCGAGGCGGGAAGTCATCTTATATTCTGGATGAAGATCGTGCATTAATAAAGAAGATCTTCCCGCGCTCGAATATTCTCACGGTAAAGAACGCCGGACATTGGGTTCACGCTGATGCGCCGGATGAATTGGAGAAGATCGTTGTGGGGTTCCTTTCCGCGAAACCATAACCTACCGCGTCAGAGAGTCCGGCTTCGCGGGAACAAACACAGGCAAGTCTTCTCTTCCGCTCCAATCCTCAAATGATCCATCGTAGAGATGGACATTGTAGCCGAGCTGCTTTGCAGCAAGATACACCGTGCTTGCCGTCTGACCGACATGACAGTAGGCAGTTACGTCGTCACCGGGTTTGATGCCTGCCTGGTCAAACCTTGTTTTCATCGAATCCAATGAAACATATTTGTTTGTTGAATCGATCAATGTCGTGAAGTAGATATTGACCGCTCCGGGAATGCGCCCTGCTCTTGGATAGCCGCCACCATTGCCACCATAAAACTGCGGCGCACGCGCGTCTATGATTGTCTTGCCTGATGCATTCAGCCGTTGCTGCACAAAGTCCGCGTTCACAAGGACGTCCGGCTTGACCTGCGGAGTAAATGACGCGCGTTGATACACCGGCAACTCCTTCGTTACGGATCGCCCCTCAGCTTTCCACGCCTCAAGTCCGCCGTCGAGAACATACGTGCGATCCCCCATGCCGAGGTATTCCATGGTGATGTACATCCTCGCCGTTGGACTGACATTGCCGGCGACACCGTAGAGGACAACCGTGGATGAGTTTGAAATGCCGAGACCGTCGAGAAGCGTATCAAGTTGAGCCAGTGGTACAAGCTCAAAGTTCAATTCCGGGTTGGCAATTGCCATCCAGCCCGGCCAGAGGAATCGAGCACCGGGGATGTGTTCCTTCAGATAGTCACGCCTGTTCTGGGCGACGTTCAGGATAACAACAGTGGGATCGTTGAGACGTTCGGCAAGCCACTGCGGAGTGACGAGCGGCTTGTGCGTGTCGCTTGGTCCGGCAAAGAGAACTGTATGCACGACCGTGATCAGAATCAAGAACGTCAGGGATTTCATTGCAATCTCCGGATGAATGAGGAAGGACATTGTACCATGATACGGGATGGGATGGCGGAGTGTTGCAGCTGTGTTTGAAACGATCCCTTCTTTAGTTCTCCGGGAGTCGTTGTCTATAGGTCTTCAGTATTTCGGGAGTTACCTGCTCAGGGGCAACAAGCTGATAGTGTTTCTCCGCCACAACTTTGACGCCCTCCCCGGTATTCTCGAATTCAAATAGTGCAATCTTGTTATTTGAGACGAACTGTGCCCCGATTGCCCGGCAGACGAGGTGTGGGAACTTGCTCTTGCACATCTCGAAGTCTTGCTCGATTTGCACAACGTTGATTCTGTCCTTCCCGCCTTTTGCCTGCACGGGAAGGGCATAGTGGACGCCTCTCTTGTCCACGCCGACATATACCTCATCGGTTTCAACCTGACCAAGATGAGCCACCGATGTGCGAAGATGATTCTGCAGCGAGTAGCAGGTGATGCCCGTGAAGATGTCGAGGAGTCTGTTGTAACGAAGCTTGGCAAGTAAAGCTTGCTCATCATCAAGAGCATACAAAGCAATAAGCCCGGGAGTGGAATCGGGAATTTTGGTCTCAGCCAGCAGCTCGTTCGGGCTTATATCCTTCTCTGAGATAAGTGCAAAGCAATACTTTGCCCGTCCCGCGGGACGAATAACCCATTGTTTTCCCGTAGGTGCTTTGTCTCGAACTTTCTCGGGCAGGTCTGCACGGTATCGGAAGCTGTAAATAATATCTCCAAGATTCTTCGGAAGCGTGATGGAGAGCTTCTTGGCGATGTGCCCAATCTCCTCCCGCGCAAAGGGGACCTCTGTTGCTCCCTTCTTGTAATTTGTAAGGAAGATTCGCTCGATGATTTGAGAGTACCTGTTTGGTGGCGTCTTCATTGTTATTCCGTGATCCTTTCTATGAGCATATCGGGGGCTGGGTTCGGCTATTCGCGCCGATCTTCCGGGCCAGCGCAACACGACAACCTCTTCCCGTAACTGATCCTTTGTTGCGGTTGCGAGGCGTGTTCGGAAAAGGTCAATACTTGACACTTCGTATCCGAACGAGGAGGCAATGTCCGCCAATAGCTGTCCGGTACGAATCATTACGCGAAGATAAGAGGCCTGGTCTCCAACAACATATGCGAGTTGAGCCCCTGGTTTTAGTGCATGCCGCAGTTCGCTGAAGTGACGTGCCATTCCCCCGAAATACAATCTTGTAACACGATGATAAAGCCGCTCGAATCCACTGGTCTTTCCAAGTTCTATTCGTCTCTCCTCAATGCTGCGTGCAATTCTCTCCACTTGGGCGTGTGAAGCAACCCATTGATCATCGTCATCACCTTTGTATACATTGCGAGTGTTGGAACGAAGGAGGTGTTGCTTCAAATCCCGCAGTTCATGCTTGTTACGGAGGAAGCCAAGAATGACGGATTCAAGACGCGTCGTTCGCGTATAATCTTTTTCATTGGGGTAAGGGGGAGAGGTGATAACTGCACTTATGCTTGCCGGGTCAATCACGTGAAGAAGTGAACGGGCATCCGCTTGGTGTAACACCGCGGGCACTTCTTCGAATTTCACAAGCACCTCCATATCCCTTGCCATTGATTGAACACCGGCCATCCATGTGTGTATCACGGGCGCATCGTTTTTGATCTTCCCAACCCCCACCTCAGGTCCAAAATGGAGATTGCTTATGGATGCAACAAGTGATTTGGCAAGCGCCAACAGTAGGTGGTCATGGAATCGGACATCTCGATACTCATTGATAACGTCGAGTAAGACGAGAGTCTTGTGCAGGGGGCGAGGACTAATGGAGTTTGTCAGGAGAAGCTTAAAGCTTTCATGTGGGAGGGATCGTAGTTGATGAGTGCTATCCTCATCAACATTCTCCAAAAGGTGAAGGGGATTGTCTGATACACCCTGTTCGTGAAGTCGCCTTGTGGCTTCTTCGGCGATTCGCTCAGCGTGTTGCCGCAATCCCAGTGGGTCGACATGCCATCGCGTTTTTACGCGGCCAGCAAAATGACACATCGGATGGGGCTCAACACCAATGCTCGGTATTCCGAGTTTCTTGCATTCGACGATTGTCGTTCCTGTACCACAGAATGGGTCAAGTACCCAATCGGTCTTCTGCAATCCGAACCGATCTGCATATTCGCGGACAAGGTGGGGAGGAAAGGACAAAACGAAGCGATACCAATCGTGGCCCGCAGAATCTGCGGCGACCACCCGGTTCAAGATGGAATTATTGATAGTTGGAAAAGTCAGCAAACCAGAGAGGAAAGTAGTGAATGAAATAGCTGCACGAATCTAACCAGCAGCGACGTGACAATCAAGCCGTTTTTCGTCGTCACCGGCAAATTCCGTATATTCATCTCCCATGATCTCAGCAGTCAACATACTACTCCAGTTTGGTGGACGGGAGCTTTTCAAGGAAATCTCCTTCCGCATAGGCCCGCACGACCGGATTGGCTTGGTGGGCTCCAACGGTGCAGGGAAATCCACACTGCTGAAGTTGCTCGTTGGTGAAACAACACCGGATTCCGGTGAGGTTGCCAAAGCCAAGTATGTCACTGTTGGCTACCTACCGCAGGACGGTTTGCACGCCCGTGGAAAAACGCTCTACAAAGAAGTGGAATCGGTGTTCGGTGACGTCATCGAAACACAGGCACGCCTCGACCAAATCAGTCAGCGCATGGGGGAGGTTGACCACGAAACCGAAGAGTTTGCCGAGTTGCTGGAAATCTACGGCGAGATGCAGCACAAGCTGGAAGCCGCTGATGCATTCAGACTGAAGTCCAACATAGAGAAAATTTTATTAGGTCTCGGTTTTGTTGTCAGCGATATGGAGCGGCTTACTGACGAATTCAGCGGCGGGTGGCAGATGCGCATTGCCCTTGCCAAGTTGTTGCTGATTCAACCATCGTTGTTGCTCCTTGATGAACCGACGAATCATCTCGATCTCGATTCCCTTCAATGGCTCGAAGAGTATTTGCAGTCGTATGAAGGGGCTGTTATTATCGTCTCGCACGATCGCCGCTTCCTCGATACGATGACGAAAAAAACATACGAGCTGAGCCTCGGCAAATTGACGGAGTACGCAGGCAACTACAGTTATTTTGTTGTGCAGAAGGAAGAGCGTAAGATTCAGACGCTTGCTGCATTCAGAAATCAACAACAACAGATCAAACAAACCGAACAGTTCATCGAGCGCTTCCGGTACAAATCCACCAAAGCGCGGCAGGTGCAGAGTCGCGTCAAACAACTCGAGAAGATCGATCTGATCGAGATTGAGGATGAGGAGTCGGGGATTCATTTCAACTTCCCTCCCGCGCCCCACAGCGGACGTGTCGTGATGGAGTTGAAAGGCCTTCACAAGGCGTACGGTGACCTGGAGATTTTTGACGGACTGGATTTCGACGTGGAGCGTGGCGACAGGATCGCCTTCGTTGGTGTGAACGGTGCGGGGAAGTCCACGCTCTCGCGCATTATTTCCGACGTGGAGCCGTTTGATAAGGGAGAACGAAATCCCGGACACAACGTGGTCGTCTCGTACTTCGCGCAGCATCAGGCGGAGGAGCTTAACCCGCGGCACGACGTCCTGCAAACAGTCGATGAGGTCGCAACGGGCGACATTCGAAAGCGCCTGCGCAATCTGCTCGGCTGCTTCCTGTTCACGGGCGACGACGTGTTCAAGAAAGTCGGCGTTCTCTCAGGCGGCGAGAAGAGCAGACTCGCTCTTGCAAAGATGCTCTTGCAACCTGCCAACCTCCTGGTGATGGATGAGCCGACCAATCACCTTGACATGCGTTCGAAGGCCGTTCTTCAAGAAGCCTTGTTGGCATTCGAAGGGAGCTACGTTATTGTGTCTCACGATCGTGATTTCCTCGATCCCATCGTGACCAAAGTGGTGGAGTTTCGGCGCGGAAGAATCAAAACATATCCCGGCAACGTCAGCGATTACATCTACACAAAGAAGAGGGAACAAGAAGAAGGGGTCCGCGCCGATCAACCGAAGAAGAACAGTGAATCGAGAGTATCCGACAAGGAGCGCAAGCGCATCGAGGCTGAACAACGCCAGAAGCGATCCCACCTCACGAAGCCCGTCCAGCAAAAAATTTATAAGCTCGAACAAGAAATTGAATTGAAGGAGAAGCTGAAATCCGAACTAGAGGCTCTTATGGCCCACCGGGATTTTTACAAGGACGGAGAAAACGTGAAGGAGGTTACCGCGAAATACAAGACACTGGAAGCTGAGCTTGCGGAAATCTATTTCAGATGGGGTGAGTTAACGAGGGAGCTGGAACAGATCGTAGCTTCGAATCAATGACACCACTCCAGCGCGGGTCCGAACTTACTCTTACCCTTGATTCATTCGCCTACGAAGGCAAGGCCGTTGCCCGCATTGACGGTTTGGTAGTGTTTGTCGATGGTGGTGTGGCGGGCGATGAAGCACTCGTGCGCATCACCAAGACGAAGAAGCAGTTTGCAGAAGGGCATGTGCTGCAAGTCCTCTCGCCGTCGTCGCTGAGACGGGAGCCGCGCTGTAAACACTTTGGCGTTTGCGGCGGCTGCAAATGGCAACACGTGGAGTATCAGGCACAACTTGATTTCAAACGGCAGCATGTAGTTGATTCGTTGGAGCGTATTGGCGGCTTCACAGACGTTCACGTTCAACCGACACTCGGCTCAGAGGACATTTTTTTCTATCGGAACAAGATGGAGTTTTCGTTTGGAAACAGGTGGTTGACGAACGAGGAAATGCAGAACAAGAAACCGGAAGAGAGTGAAAACGGGCGAACGGCAACCGGAGAGTTTGCGCTGGGATTGCATATTCCACAGAGGTTCGATAAGGTCTTGGATGTCAACGAGTGTTGGTTACAATCAGAAGCAAGCAACAAGATTCTGAACACGGTGAGGCAATTTTCTCTTGAGCGGAATCTGGACATCTACTCTTCATTTACACACTCCGGCTATCTGCGCAACCTGGTCATCAAAGAGGGGAAAAACACCGGAGAGATTATGGTCAACTTGGTGACGTTCGAAGATCGATCGGAACTCATGCACGCCCTTACAGAAGTGCTGTTGAACGTGATTCCTTCCATTACGACGATCATCAACAACATTATAACAAGGAAATCGCAAGTTGCGATTGGAGAGGTGGAAAAGGTGTATCACGGTCCCGGATTCATTACCGATCGTATTGGCAAACGCACCTACAGAATTTCAGCCAATTCTTTTTTTCAAACTAATACTGCACAGGCGGAGAGATTATACAATACTGCAAAGCGCATGGCGGATTTGAAACTGTCGGACGTGGTGTTCGATCTGTATTCGGGAACCGGTACCATCGCGCTGCACATCGCAGACGACGTTGCCGAAGTGGTTGGAATAGAATCAGTAGATGCTGCCGTGCAGGATGCGAAGAAGAATGCCGAGTTCAATGGCGTAAGCAACTGTACGTTCCTACTTGGCGATCTGAAGGATCGGCTGACCAGCGATAGGGCATGGTTGGGAAACCACGCCCCACCTTCCTGCATGATTATCGATCCGCCAAGGAGCGGGATGCATGAGAAAGTGTTGCGACAAGTGATCGAGCTTCATCCGGAGAGAATTGTCTATGTCAGTTGCAACCCGACAACGCAGGCGCGGGATCTCAAACTCATGTGCACCGGTGGAGTCTACAAGATTGTTGAAGTACAACCGGTGGACATGTTCCCTCACACATATCACATCGAAAACGTCGTGAAGCTCGTCTCAAATCGAGCTTTCTAGGCAACACACCACCGCTGCAATCGCACTACCACCCCGTATCTAGTTCCCACGCAATTTCTGTTTGAAGAATTCGACGATGCGTCGGGTATACTCTTCGCCACCGACCTCAGCCATGTTATCATGACGTGTGTTGGGGAGTAACCAGAGTTCCTTCGGTTCGTTGGCACTGCGGAACACCATCTCGGAGTATTTATGATCGATCAGATTATCCGCCGTACCGTGAAGAATGAAGATCGGGACATGAATATCCTTTACTGCATCCACCGGCGAAACGTCATTGGCCTTAAAGTGTGCAAGGTGTTCAGATCGTTTAATGACAAGGTTTCTCAAATAGTGCCACGGCAGCTTGATCATTCTTCTTTGATAGTCATCGAAGATCGAGCGTAGCGTCGCAAAACCGCTTTCGGCAACCACGGCGGCGATTCTTTTATCCACAGCAGCCACCTGAAGAGCTACTGCCGCGCCCATGGAACTTCCGAAGAGTCCAATCTTTCCCAGACGGAGGTCATGTCTGGTTTCAAGATAGTTGATGACAGTGCTGGTATCGTGCTTCTCATAGAAACCGTACGTGCAGAAATTCCCTCCGCTGTCGCCGTGCCTGCGCGAGTCATACAGGAACACATTATAGCCGTTGTCGTGCAATGCCTTTGCGATCGGCAGACCCACAATCTTGCATTCGCTGACTCCATGCAGATACACCACAGTGCCTTTGGCATCCACTGGTCCCTTGATAAGCCAACAAGAGAGCGAGATTCCCTCAGTGGTCTTGAGTGTCCGTTCTTCGAAAGGGAGCCCGAGGTCCGACGGGTGGAGCGTGGATGTGCGTTTCCGATAGTACTCAACGTTACGTTTGTGAGGCTGCAACAACATCACGGGGCCGATCACGAGAAGGAGAAGGGAAATGAACACCATGAAGAGCAGAACGAAGAGAATCAGCGCGAGCAGAATGCTCATCCGGACAGGTACTCCCGAGCAGTAAGAATGGTAAGCCGCGGCGGCGTTGATTTCATACGTGTTAATATAACGAGCACGCCATGTCGAATCAACCGTGCTTTGCGTGAGCGGCGGCTTCTTGCTATATTGATGCCGTTTGAGCCAACGGCATGTTCCCACCGAAACATATCGCAATCGTTCATGAGTGGTTTACCTCCATGCGGGGAGGCGAGAAGTGCGTGGAAGCTCTCTGTGAAATATTTCCGCAGGCAAAGCTCTTTACGCTCCTGCACGTGCCGGGTTCGGTCTCACCGACCATTGAACGAATGCCCATCACAACCTCCTTCATCCAGCATCTTCCGTTTGCCCCGTCGCGCTACAGACACTACCTCCCGCTTTTTCCTACCGCAATCCAACGGTTCGATCTCCGGGAGTTTGATCTCGTCATCAGTTCTCATCACTGCGTGGCGAAGGGTGTTCGTGTGCATCCAGAGGCATTACATATTTGTTACTGCCACACCCCTATGCGCTATATTTGGGATCATTACAATGAATACTTCAGCTCCGGACGTGCCGGAATATTCACTCGCATGGGGATGCAGAGCGTCGTCGGCTATTTGCGGAAGTGGGACGTGAAGACCGCATCCAACCCGAAGTTCTTCATAGCAAACTCCGAGAATGTCCGGCAAAGAATTCAGCGTATCTACCATCGCAACGCCGATGTGATCTATCCTCCGGTCGAGACCTCGAGATTTCATCCATCTCCGACCAATGATGGTTTCCTTCTGGTTGTCAGTGCGCTCGTCCCGTACAAACGCATTGATCTGGCAATTGAGGCATGCAAACAGACTGGTCGTCGATTGGTGATCGTGGGAGATGGGCCTGAAGCCGAACGATTAAAAACATTCGCCGGACAACAAACCGAATTCCTCGGCTGGGTGTCCGACGAGGATATCGCGAAGTTGTACGCGCGGTGTACCGCGGTCTTGTTTCCCGGAGAAGAAGATTTCGGCATCGTTCCTCTCGAAGCCATGGCGTCGGGGAAACCCGTTATTGCGTACGGCAAGGGTGGAGCACTGGAAACAGTAACTGATGCGACCGGTATTTTCTTTCAGAATCAAAACGTGGATTCTCTCGTCGATGCAATCAAGCGAATGGAGTCGATGAGGTTCGATCCACAACTCCTCCATGATCGCGCTGCGAAGTTTGATCGTGAAGTCTATAAAAAGAATATGAAAGCGTACATCCTGCGACGATGGGAAGAATTCACAACCCAATCCCCACAAACATATATGTAGAAATATCTTACCGTCACCGCTCGTTGACATTAGGCGGACTTTTAGATATATTAGCAATCCAAATTTTGAGGGATGGAGATGCCTCTCGAGGCAAGCCACCGGAAAAGACCACAAAGCTATAGCGTGCTGATCGTTCCGAGCGGCGAAGGCGCAAAGACCAAGAGCTTCACGCTGCGCCGGTGGTCTCTCTGGTTGGTGGTATTGGGAATGTTCTTTGGAATCGCGACCCTGACGTTTGTCGTTCTTGTGTACACTCCCATCGGGTACTACGTGCAGATCCCGAACCCGGGAATGGAGCGCAGATATGGTACGGAGCTTCGTCAAACACAGGAACGGCTGGAATTGCTTGACGAGGATCTGGCGCTCTTGAAGGACTATAATAGCCAGCTCCGCAAGGCACTCGGTGAGTCAGAATCAAAAGACGCGAATGGGACGCGGAAGCTTCCTCCGTCAATCATGGTTACCAAACCGCCGCAGCAAATGACCGTAGAGGTCGATACTATGGTGTCGACCATGAACTTTGAAGCTCTGGACACGGCCACCTCCGCCGACTATGATCTTGAGGGTGGTGGTTACAGCGGTGCCGGAACAGGGATTGAAAACTTTCGCGGATCATTTCCGTTGCTCTTGCCTGTGGAAGGATTTGTCACTCAAGCTTTCAATCCTGAACGAAAGCACTTTGGAATTGATTATGCCGCGAAGAGCGGCACAGCAGTGCATGCGGCAACGGAAGGCTATGTCGTATTCTCCGGTTGGACGTACGACGACGGAAACATGCTGATTCTTGCGCATGGCGGCGGCTACCTTACGGTGTATAAACACAACCAGTCACTTCTTGTCGCCGGTCAAACGTTTGCACACCGCGGCGATGTGATTGCGTTGGTTGGTGAAACGGGGAAAACAAGTGGTGGCCCTCACCTGCACTTTGAAGTATGGAAAGATGGTGTGCCCCTCGACCCGAATGAGTTCCTGTTGACAGTACACAAGATCCAATAACCGTAGAGAGGTGACTGTGGCAGACAAGCAGCAGAACGATGAATTGAGTCTGGTTGGAGCAAGGACGACGATTGAAGGTGTGGTGAAGACGGACGGGAGTATTCGCATCGACGGCAAGCTTGTGGGTGAAGTTGTGGCGAAATCCAATGCCGCAGTGGGAGCTTCCGGGATAGTTGAAGGAAGCGTAACAGCGAAAAATGTTTCCGTTGCCGGGAAAGTTCAGGGTACGGTGACTGCGTTCGAAAAGCTGATCCTCGAGGGGAAGTCCGTGATGAAGGGGGATATTCGCGCAGCGAAGCTGGTGGTGGATGAAGGGGCGATGTTCGACGGCAAATGTGCGATGTCTAATGTGGCCCCGACCCCCGTGACGCCGGTTCCAAGAAAAGAGTAGCGAGACAATGAATGCGCCTGGGACAGGGGGACAACCGGGTGGGTTTGGCAGGGATGTTGGACCCTTCCTCACGATAGGCCTTCAGTTGGCAATTGCCGTTGTTGCGTTCTTCTTCGTTGGTTACTGGTTGGATGGCAAGTTCGGTACGTCGCCATGGTGTTCGATTGGCGGGGCATTTCTCGGTGTGGCCGGCGGGCTCGCGAAGTTTCTCAAAGAAGCTATCGCGCTTGGCAGGAAGGCCGATGAGAAGTACAAAGACGAGAAGGCAAATCGTGAAGATTGAACGCAGGTTTCCGCTTCAAGTATTGTTGACGTTAGTCGTTGCATTCGCGATCGCACTCTACCCCTTGATGAGAATGGATTCAAGGGATGTATTGATAGCGGTGATTGTCGGCGCATTGCTCAGCACGCTGAATGTCCTGGCGGGGTTCCTTGCCATTGAGCGGACGCTTGGGAGATCATACGAAGCATTTCTCAAGGCCGTGTTGGGTGGAATGGGCGTACGCATGCTGGTGATGCTCGGGACTCTGGCGTTGCTGATGAAAATCGTTGGCCTTCATACGATTGGACTTGTTATTTCGGTTTTGAGTTTTCATGTCGTGTTTCTTGTTCTGGAGTTGATGTACATCCAGCGCAGGGTTTCCACAATACAGAAAAATTGAGGTCGTTTGAATCTCGTCGCATTTCTTTCCTCGAATAGTGATACAACACATACAGCGGTTGCTGCTGGAGGACATGCAGAGCCCCAGAGTGTGGGAGAGCTTTTCGCGGTGCTCTTCCACCACGTGCAGGATTCTCCGGAGATGGAGCTTCCGTTCTTGGGACATGTCCATCTTCCGCACTTCGATCCGATACGGTTAGGTGGGTTGACTCTCGATATTTCCATTACCAAGCATGTGGTGTTCCTGTGGTTTGCCGCGGCCCTGCTCATTCTGGTTGCTTCGATTGCCGCGCGCGCCAACCGCAAGAATCGCGTGCCGACAGGATGGGGCAACCTCATGGAAATGTTCATCGTATTCGTTCGTGATGAGATCGTTATCCCGAACATGGGTACCGCCGGAGTAAGATACCTTCCGTACGTCCTGACGACATTCTTCTACATACTTTTGATGAATCTGCTGGGATTGATTCCGTACGGTTCCTCGGCAACCGGGAATATCAGTGTTACCGCCGGACTCGCCATCATCGCTTTCGTCATGATTCAGGTTTCGTCGATCAAGGCACAGGGGTTCGGACACTACCTTGCACATCTCACTGGTGGAGTGCCGTGGCCGCTCTGGCCCATCATGATCCCGATTGAAATTCTCGGGCTTTTCACCAAGCCTTTTGCCCTGTGTATCCGTCTCTTCGCCAATATGACGGGCGGACACCTTGTCATTGTTTCGCTCTTTGGTTTGATATTCATTTTCAAATCATACCCAATTGCAATCACTACGGCCGCGTTCGTCGTTGCAATCAATTTTCTTGAGTTGTTTGTGGCCTTCCTGCAGGCCTACGTCTTTACTATGCTGACGTGCATCTTCATGGGGCTGGGGATGCAGTCCGGCCATGCAGATGAAGAGCACGGGGAAGAACACGCACATTGATCTTGACAGTGTACTTAACGATACCCATCAATCACTACATTTAGGAGACAGAGACATGGAACATCTTGGTTGGGCATATCTTGCGGCGGGTCTGGGTGCAGCATTGACAATTATCGGAGCAGGGCTTGGTATTGGGAAGCTCGCCGCTGCTGCAATGGAAGCAAGTGGCCGCCAGCCGGAAGCTGCAGGTGCGGTTCGTACATCAATGATCATCGCCGCGGCTCTCATCGAAGGTGCAACATTTTTCGCGCTCGTGATCTGCATTCTGCTCGCACTGAAATAAGTATTAACCCGTAAGGATATGTCATGCTTGAACTGAACCCGGGACTATTGTTCTGGACCATCGTGACGTTTGTGGTGGTATTGATCACCCTTCGCAAGATGGCGTGGAAGCCGCTGCTGACTGCGCTGACCTCGCGTGAAGAGCAAATCCGATCCGCCATTCACGAGGCCGAACATGCGCAGGTGGAGGCGCGTCGATTGCTGGAGGAGAACAAGCTCCAGCTTGCGAAGGCCGAGGAGCAATCCCAGCGGATCATTAAAGAAGGCCGGGACATGGGGGAGAAGCTGAAGGTGGAGATTGTCGAAAAAGCAAACGGTGCGTCCAGGCAGATGATTGAGCAAGCGCGGGAGGAGATTCGCCGCGAAAAGGAAGCCGCACTCGGACAGCTCCGGACAGAGGTTGCCGATCTGGCAATCATGGCCGCGGGCAAGATCCTTGACGCGAATCTCGACACCGCCAAACAGCGTCAATTGGTGGACGCCGTAATCAATGATATCAAGAGCTAATCGTATATGAAGAACGTCCGTGTTGCGCGCCGCTACGCCATGGGTTTCATGGCTTCGGCGGAAGAAACCAAATCGGTGGACCGGGCCGCGAAGGACCTTGAGTTGATCGGGCAAATTCTGCGTGACTCGCGGGAATTCAGAGCGCTCATTGCAAGTCCCATCGTCTCTCCGGAAAAGAAGAGAACGGTCTTCAGGGAACTGCTGGGTCCGCACATCGCGAAGGAGACGCTGGAGTTTGTGTTTCTGATGACGCACAAGAACCGCGAAGCATTGCTGGCGGATGTGGTCGAACAGTTTGCCGCGCTGCGTGATGAACTCATGGGAATTGTCACCGCAGACGTGAAGTCGGCAGTGGAAATCGCGCCGCCGCAGGAGAAAGACCTGATTGCCCGGCTCGAGCAATACACGAAGAAGAAGGTGCGCGTCAGGTTCTCGCTCGATAAGGCGATGAAGGGCGGTCTCATCGTCCGGATTGGAGATACCGTGTTGGACGCAAGTCTTACCCGCCAACTTGAATTGTTGCGTAAGCGGCTTGTTGAAGGCAGCCCGCTCGTCAATTAACTGAATACAAAGGATTGAGAGTATGGTAGAAGTCAGACCAGACGAAGTCTCTGCAATTATCCGGAAGCAGCTCTCCGGATTCGAAAAGGAAGTCGATATCTATGACGTCGGCACTGTGCTGCAAGTCGGCGACGGTGTTGCCCGCGTCTACGGATTGTCCAAAGCCGTGATGAGCGAGCTGGTGGAATTTCCGCATGGCGTATTCGGCATGGTGCTGAACCTCGAAGAGGATAATGTGGGATGTATTCTTTTCGGTGAGAGCCGTGAAATCAAAGAAGGCGATCAGGTGAAGCGCACCGGTCGTGTTGCTTCGATTCCCGTTGGTGACGAAATGCTGGGTCGGGTGGTGAACCCGCTCGGTCAACCCATCGACGGACGCGGACCGATCAAGGCTGAGAAGTTCATGCCTTTCGAACGCAAGGCACTCGGCGTTATCCAGCGTCAGCCCGTAAAGGAGCCACTGCAAACAGGTCTGAAGGCGGTTGATGGAATGATTCCGATCGGTCGCGGTCAGCGCGAGTTGATTATTGGCGATCGACAGACAGGTAAGACGGCTATTGCCATCGACGCTATCATCAATCAAAAATTCACGCATACCGAGAGCGCAAAGAAGGCGGGCATCAAGGCGGTCTATTGTATTTATGTTGCCGTCGGACAGAAGAGTTCCACCGTTGCCCAGGTAGTGGACAAACTGCATCAAGAAGGCGCGATGGAATACACCACGGTGATCGCGGCGACAGCAAGCGATCCGGCGCCATTACAATTCATCTCCCCGTATTCCGGCGCAACGCTGGGTGAGTTCTTCCGTGACAGCGGACGCCACGCTCTTGTTGTGTACGACGATCTTACGAAGCAGGCGCAATCGTATCGTCAGGTATCATTGCTCCTCCGTCGTCCGCCGGGACGGGAAGCATATCCGGGCGATGTGTTTTATCTCCACTCACGATTACTGGAACGTGCTTCCAAGTTGAGCGACGAGCTTGGCGGTGGAAGTCTGACAGCCCTCCCGGTTATTGAAACCCAGGCCGGCGACGTGTCCGCGTACATTCCCACAAACGTCATCTCGATCACAGACGGTCAGATCTACCTTGAGCCGTCGTTGTTCAACTCAGGTATTCGTCCGGCAATCAACGTTGGTATTTCGGTGTCGCGTGTTGGTGGAAATGCCCAGATCAAGGCGATGAAGAAAATTGCAGGCCGGTTGCGACTGGATCTTGCACAGTACCGTGAGCTTGAAGCGTTCGCGAAGTTCGGCTCCGATCTCGACAAAGCAACGCTTGCACAGCTGCGGCGCGGTTCACGCCTCGTTGAGTTGCTCAAGCAGGGACAGTACCAGCCGATGCCGGTCGAGAAGCAGGTGGTAAGTATTTATGCCGGAACAAACGGGTACCTCGATGAAATTCCCCTTGACCAGGTGGAGAGATACGAACGGGAATTACTGGAGCGTATGGAACTCAAGCATCGCGATCTTCTTGATACCATTATTCAGACCAAAGACCTATCCGACGACACCGCCAAGAAACTCAACGTTATCTTAAAGGAATTCACGGAGTCATTCAAGGTCTCGGTGAAGGCATAGTATGGCGACACTGCGCGAGATACGAAACCGCATCGTTGGCGTCAAGAAAACGCAGAAGATTACGCGCGCAATGAAGATGGTTGCCGCAGCGAGACTGCGACGGGCGCAAGCGGCCATGTTCGCGGCGCGGCCATACGCACGCAAAATGGCGGAGTTGCTTGGCAGTCTTGCCGGAAGTGAAGCCTTGCGTCAGCATCCACTGGTTTCGCCGCGAGAGGTACGAAGTGTGGCGATTGTTGTCGTCACTTCCGACCGCGGGCTCTGTGGTGCGTTCAACTCGAACCTCATTAAAGCGACGCTCAATCTTATTGCCACAAAATACACGGATCTCAATGCCACCGGAAACCTCAAGTTGTTTTGTATCGGAAGAAAAGGTTTTGATGTCCTCTCGAAACGGCACTACAAGGTAGCAGGAAAACATATCGGTGTGTACAACAACCTCGTGTTTGGCAAAGCGCAGGCGATTGCCCGCGAAATTATCGGTGCGTATGAAGCCGGTGAGGTGGATCGGGTCGAAGTAGTCTATAACGAGTTCAAGTCCGTCGCTCAACAGAAAATTGTAATTGAGCAGTTCCTCCCGATTCCTTCTGTCGGACCTGCATCAGTACAATCCGCAACGGACTATATCTACGAACCCTCCCTCGAAGAGATCGTTCGATTCCTGGTACCGGGACACTTGCATTTCCAGGTCTGGCGGATGTTGCTTGAATCGAACGCCGCCGAAATTGGATCGCGCATGGCCGCGATGGAAAATGCAACGGAAAATGCCAGCGAGATGATCTCCAGTTTGCAACTCTCGTATAACAAGGCGCGGCAGGCTTCCATTACCACGGAATTGCTCGAAGTTGTCAGTGGGGCCGAAGCACTTCGTCGGGCGGGATGACAAATTGATGCGGTACCATGTAAGGCACCACCGGTTCTCGGCGGTGCCTTTGCTTTCTTGGACAGCCACGGCGCCCTCTCTCGGAAGGGTCATTAGTGGTGAACTCATATTGCATTAGAAGTCCCTTTTATGTACTTTCTAAACCCCTTTCGAGGTGCCATAAGCGCTGAATTCGGAGTGTTTTAGCGGGATTTTGATATATGTTTGAAGACTTAAGTCGGAAGTTGGAGGCCGCATTCAAGCGGCTTCGTGGCGAGGGAAGGATCTCCGAAGAGAACATTGCCGAATCGTTGCGTGAAGTCCGCCGCGTCCTTCTTGATGCTGATGTCAACTACAAAGTTGCGAAGCAGTTCATCGACGATATCCAGAAGAAGGCGGTCGGCCAGGATGTTCTGCATAGCATAACACCCGGCCAGCTCATCGTCAAGATTTTTTATGACGAACTGGTTCTGTTGCTTGGCTCCACGAATGCAGAGATTACGTTTTCCCACATGCCACCAACGGTGGTTCTTGTGGCGGGGTTGCAGGGATCCGGAAAGACGACCTTCAGTGCGAAGCTCGCGAATTATCTGAAGGGTCAGGGGAGGCACCCGCTGTTGGCAGCCGCGGATATTTATCGACCAGCCGCGGTCGACCAGTTGATAACGCTTGGTGGTCAACTGGGATTGCCGGTATACTCTGAACGCGGCGCCACGGCGATAGCAATTGCCGGTCATGCTGTTGAACACGCGCGGAAGAACGCACGTGACGTCGTCATTATCGACACCGCCGGTCGGCTGCATGTCGATGAAGAGATGATGAAGGAAGTGGAAGCCATCAAGGCTGCCGTAAAGCCGGACGAGATCCTCTTCGTCGTCGATGCAATGACAGGACAGGATGCGGTGAATACGGCGAAGGCGTTCAACGACCGGTTGAATTTCGATGGCGCTGTTCTTACGAAGATGGATGGCGATGCTCGCGGAGGCGCGGCTCTTTCCCTTCGCGCGACAGTCGGCAAGCCGATCAAGTTCATCGGTGTCGGCGAGAAGCTTGACGCTCTGGAGCGCTTCCATCCAGAAAGACTGGCCTCGCGCATTCTCGGTATGGGCGACGTCGTCACGCTGGTGGAAAAGGCGCAGGCGCAATTCGATCATGAGAAAGCAGCCAAGTTCGAGCAGAAGCTGCGCAAGTCGCAGTTCACGCTCGAAGATTTCCTGGATCAGTTGCAGGAAGTAAAGAAGATGGGGCCGCTCAACCAGGTACTCGGGATGCTTCCCGGCATGCACAAGTTGCCGGACAATGTCTCCGTTGACGAAAAAGCAACCGGAAGAATTGAGGCGATTATTCGTTCGATGACGCTTGAAGAGCGCCGGAAGCCCAACGTGATCAATGGCAGCAGGCGAAAACGCATTGCATCGGGAAGTGGTACCAGCGTGCAGGAAGTGAACAAGTTGATGAAGCAGTTTGAACAAATGCAAAAGATGATGAAGACGCTGAGCAAGGGTGGAAAGATGGACCGCCTCATGCGCGGGATGAAGATGCCTGCGGGAAGGTGAAGTACCCGCCCTCAGGATGGAAAGTGATGAATCGAGAACGATCATAACCTATAAGCAAGGAGTACAACAGTGGCAGTTCGACTAAGATTGCGGCGCATTGGCAAGAAAAAAATGCCGCAGTATCATATTGTGGCCGCGGATTCGCGCGCGGCACGCAACGGAAAATTTCTGGAGATCGTGGGACGCTACGAGCCTTTGAGAGACCCGATGCTCATTGAAGCGACAGAACCCCGCGTCTTCCATTGGCTCAAGAACGGAGCCCTTCCAACAGACACTGTGCGAAGTCTGTTGCAGCGCAACGGTCTCTGGCTGAAGTGGAGTCTGAAGAAACAGGGTGCAGACGACACGAAGGTTGCAGCCGAGATGGAAAAATGGCAGATGGCGCAGGCCGCCAAACGTCAGAAAGACACCGAACGTAAGGCACGTCGCGTTGCTGCACGGCGCAAGGCAAAGGCCGCAGCCGCGGCTGGTGGTGATACGCCTGCCCCAGTGGCGGCGCCCGCTGGCGCGTAGCAGTCCGGAGCCTGGTTCCGATCAAGAGTTGTGTGGTATGAGACAGCCGAGTCCGTTACACAAGAGGACGACCTGCCTCCGCAGGCAGGGACAGCCCTCATCAGGAGGTCCGAAGCGGATCTGCAACCAACTCACGGAGGCGCGCTATGAAGGAGTTCCTCGAGTATATCGCGCGGCATCTTGTTGACCATCCGGATGCTGTGCAGCTCGACCAGGAGGTGAGGGACGAGAAGATCATCTTCAAACTCAGTGTCGGTGCCCAGGATATCGGGAAGGTGATCGGAAAGAAGGGACGGACAGCGCAAGCCATGCGGATACTGCTTGCTGCTGTTGCCGCAAAAGAGGGGAAACGTGCAATTCTGGAAATTGAGGATTGAGAACAGAACGTCGTTCGCTGTACGCAGTCGGTAAGGTCGTCAAGGTTTTCGGTGTTCGTGGCGATGTTGTCGTCCAGCCGATGACAAGCTCCCCTGAGCGGTTCAAGAAACTCAAGACACTTCAAGTCGGGCTTTCGGAAAACGAAACGCAAGTGCTGACGGTGTCAGAGGTGTATGTCGAGGGGCGCGGTACGAGAATGCATTTTAACGAAATCGCAGACCGCACTGCCGCCGAACACCTCGTGGGGATGCTTCTCTTTGTTGACGAAACGCAGAGGGTACGGTTGCCGCGGGGGACGTTTTTTGTGCATGATGTTGTTGGTATGGAAGTAGTTGATCAGAAGGATCACCCGGTGGGCGTGGTGAAGGAAGTTCTCAAGATGCCGGCGAATGATATCTATGTTGTTGCGCGGACGAGTGGGAGTGAAGTGATGATTCCGGCAGTGAAGCAATTCATACGATCCGTGGATGTGAAGGCGCGCATCATGCGCGTGGAACTCATCGAGGGAATGATCGAAGAATGATGCGCATTGATGTTGTCACGGGATTCCCGAAGTTGATGCACAGCCCGCTCAACGAAAGCATCATCAAAAGGGCGCAGGAGAAAGGCCTGGTGGAGATCGGAACGCACGACCTTCGGGACTACACGACCGATAAACACAAGACGATTGACGATGTACCCTTCGGGGGCGGGGCCGGGATGATCCTGAAGCCCGAACCGGTGTTTGCATGTATTGAGACACTGCAAGGACAGAGGATGTACGACGAGGTTATTTATCTTACGGCAGACGGCGAGCCGTTGAATCAGAAGACAGCGAACGAACTTTCTCTCAAATCAAATCTTCTCCTCCTCTGCGGACATTACAAGGGGATTGATGAACGCATTCGCGAGAAATTGATCACGAGAGAGATTTCCATCGGTGACTATGTACTCACGGGAGGTGAACTGGCGGCGTTGGTGTTGATTGATGCCGTCGTTCGATTGATTCCCGGTGTTGTGGGCGACGGGGAATCACTCCTGGGCGATTCGTTTCAGGAGAACCTTCTTGACGCGCCACAGTATACACGACCCGCAGACTATAAAGGGATGAAAGTACCGGAGGTCCTTCTCGGAGGGCACCACGCAGAGATTGCAGCATGGCGGGCGGAACAACAACTCCAACGCACCACCCACCGCAGAAAAGATTTACTAGAACACATTTCGGGAGAATAATCATGGACAAGATCAAGTTGGTAGACGCAACGCAAATGAAGACCGGACTTCCGGCGTTTTCACCGGGAGACACGCTCAATATTCACTTGCGTGTTATCGAGGGAGATAAGGAGCGCATCCAGCAGTTCCAGGGTGTGGTCATTGGCAAGCACGGCTCGGGCATGAGTGCAACATTCACTGTGCGCAAGGTGTCGGACGGTGTTGGCGTTGAGCGTATCTTCCCCCTTCATTCTCCACGCATAGCGAAAATTGACAAGGTGAAGTCGGGTTCCGTCCGTCGCGCAAAGCTGTATTACCTGCGTGATCTTGCCAGCAAGGCAATTCGCCAGAAGACAAACGCATAAACACGCGTTCCCGTTTTCTCGAACAAGAACTGACGCCGGACAAATCTTTCTGAGCCGTTTACTCCGTCGCTGTATTCGGAGGGACGGCTCATTCTTTCATTAGAACCCCTGTGGCAAAACTCATCGGTATTCACAACGATCTCTATTGCAGACGGATTGTCCACGCCATTCAGCAAGTGGGACAGTTTGCTGTACAGCTCGACATTCCAGCCCGCAACGCCATCAATTTGCGCCAGCGGGATCTCACCGCTGCGTTCATTACGCCAATCGACTACGCCAAGGACAGCTCGGACTACGTCATACTCAGGAAAGTCTTGTTGCACTCCACCGGGATTACCGATACGATCACGCTGCATTTCAGAGACGGCCTCCGCGATGTCGGCACAATCGCCATTGATCCATCATCCTCTGCGGAGATCGTGCTTGCGCGCATCATTCTCGCGGAGGAGTTTGAGATTGAACCGAAGTTTGTTCCTGCCGTCGGCACGTTACATGAAAAACTTCAGAAGGCTGATGCCGCTCTTCTTATCGGCGATGCTTCGTTGCACGCGGCACACCGGCACGAGAACAGGCTGGATCTTGTCGATGCGTGGTTCGACATGACCGGCCTTCCCTACGTTCACGGTTGCTGGTGTTTCAGGGAGGGGGAGCTAACGGATGAAGAGATTGTGTTGCTTCAAGAGAGCACATCTTCTCCAGGCGAGGCACTTGCCGGGACCCCGTTACCGGAGGGCATTTCGCCGGAACAGGCGGAGGAATACATGGAAAAATTCGATGTTAACAGTACGAACGAGGCGCTTTACGGTCTTCAAGAGTTTCTCCGGTTCGCGTACTTCCACGGCGTCATTCCGGACGTTCCGGAAGTCACTCTCCACCCACCTTCGCTGCTGGACGACATTCCGGGAACGGACATCTCTCCCAACTGAACACTTCAAGGTTTCATTGAAACTTTATCCAAAGATGGGTAGATTGGTGCAATATTTTCCTATCCCATGCTCAAGACTCTTTTCATCAGAAACTACGCGCTCATTGATGAGCTGACGTTGGCGTTCTCCGGCGGACTCGTGATTATTACCGGTGAAACCGGTGCAGGCAAGTCCATTATCATTGACGCTCTTGGGCTCGTCCTCGGCACAAGGGCGAGCACCGATGAGATTCGCGCCGGAGCAGAGAAGGCAATCGTTGAAGGGACGTTCAGTACCACCGGCAACAAAGCACTCAAGCTTCTGTTCCAACAGCATGAACTTGAATTCGGCGACGAGTTGATTGTCCGGAGAGAAATTTCCGCACGGGGACAGAGCCGGTGTTTTATCAACGACTCTCCCGCCACACTTGCCATCCTCAAGGAAGTCGGAGAGCATCTTGTGGATCTTCACGGACAGCATGAGCACCAATCCTTGTTGCGACCGCAGACGCATGTCGGTATGCTGGATGAGTTTGGCGGATTGGAGAAATGGCGGAGCGAGTATCGGATGGCGCTCGAAAAGTTCAAAGAGATTGCGACAGAGGTGAATGCGTTGAAGCGACGCGCGCAACACTTGGGCGAGAAGCTTGAACTGCACGCATTCCAAATCAAAGAGATTGATGCGGTCAACCCGCAACCGGGAGAAGAAGACACTCTGGAATCGGAATTGCGCATTCTGGAGAACGCGGAAACGCTTCACGGTTCCACAACAAAGCTTTATGAATTGCTGTACGAAGGGGATCAGTCCGTACGCGACCAGCTTGTTCTTGTCCGGAATCTGCTGCATGATCTCGCCGCCATCGACAAGGAATTCGAGGGCGCCGTATCGGAAAGCGCTTCGGCTGAGGCTATCGTCGGCGAGTTGGCAAAGTTCATTCAACGTTACAACGGAACAATCGAGTTCAATCCAGAGCGACTCGAAGCCATACGCCAGCGACTGGGACACCTCACACTGCTCAAGAAGAAATACGGCGGTTCGGTCGAAGCGATCATCGCGCACCGTGAACAGATCGGACGCGAGGTTTCGCTTGCGGAGAATTTCGAGGATCTCCTGAAAAAGCTTCACACGGAATTGGATGAACGGAGAGTGTTGTGTGCCACACTTGCCCGGCGACTGAGTGTGAAACGCCACGAGGTCGCCCGTAAATTGGAGAAAGCCATCGTTGTTGAGTTGGCCCAATTGGGTATTCCGTCCGCAACGTTTGCTGTCTCAATCCAACAACGTGAAGCAACCCAGTCAAACGGGAACGGTGAAGAAACGGCCATGTATTTTATGAGCGGTACGCAGCGCGTGGGACTCGGACCGGAGGGATGTGATACTGTGGAGTTCCATATCTCCACGAACCGTGGAGAGGAACCGAAGCCTCTGGCGCGGGTTGCCTCGGGCGGCGAGATCTCCCGCATCATGCTTGCGTTGAAGTCCATTCTGGCGGCATCTGACCGAACGCCTGTATTGATCTTCGATGAGATCGACTCCGGCGTCAGTGGCCGGATTGCGCAGACTGTTGGCATGAGCATGAAAGCTCTCTCCGCTCACCACCAGGTTATTGCCATCACACATCTACCGCAGATTGCCGGTCTCGCCGATGCGCATTTCGTGGTGAAGAAAACCGAGGACGGCAAGCGGGCGCGGACAACCATGCAATTGCTCTCTCCCGACGAGCGCATCCACGAAGTCGCCAAGCTGATGAGCGGTGCGCAAGTAACAGAGGCGGGATTGGCTGGTGCAAAAGAATTGATGGGAGTGAGATGAAGTGAGAACTAAAGAGGAGTAATGGAGAGATGAAAACATTTCAGGTCTTCTTGACAAGAGACTACGTTGTGGACGTTGTTGCCAACAATAGAGAAGAAGCCGCCGCGTGCGCAGAGTTCTTTGTCTCCGGTGGGGTGGATAGTTCGACAGAGGAGGAACAAGAGCACTATAGCTTCAAGATACAGCGCATCAAACCGGTTGTGAATGAAGCTTTTGAGATTCATGAAATTGTGAACGATGGCAACTAGACCATCCAATTCAGATAAGTTACTTGAAGGATTTCTGGATCGTGCGAAGCGCATTTCACCAGACATCGAACTCATTAAGGTTCTAAAGTCCAGAACCTACCGCATCGGGAACGCCAATATACTGATTCGCACGGCTTCAGAAGGCAACAAAACTTATTTCTTTGGTCTGAACTACATAAACGCCGAAGAGATTTACAACTTGGAGAATAGCTTTTTTGCATTTATATGTGGCTCGGTAGATAAGGTGGTATTTCTCCCTGCAGATATTCTGATTAAGCTCCTCCCCGATATCAGCCACGACCGTAACGGTGAATACAAGATAAACTTCAACAAGGATTGCAACCTCGCTTTGAAAGGTCGTGGAAACACTTTTGATTGTAGTGGCTACTTAAATACTTGGGGCGGTGTTCTGTCTGCCGAGAATCGCTCTCAGGGTGGGGTCAGTGCTGATGAGAGTCTTCACAATGTTATCCAAGGGAGACTCATCGAAATTGGAAACATAAGGGGGTACCAAACTTACTCCCCAGACAAATCGAAGAAATTCAACAAAAAACAGCTTCAAGAAATAACATCTTTGAAGTCTTGCCCGGAGCTTCAGTGGGCAGATCACAGTTCTCTCAGGAATATTGATGTTATCTGGTTTAGAGAAGTAAACAAGGGATACTACCCAGAGTATGCTTTCGAAGTTGAATTGTCGACGGGCGTTTGGTCTGGATTTGGAAGGCTCGCGTCGCTAAGAGAATACAATACCAGATTCTATATAGTTACCAACGAAGAGAAACGTTTCGCTCAAGTAGCGAGTAGCTTCCATGAATATAAAAGCAGATACATAAATATTGAACCGGAAAAGGTTGGCCTGCTCTATTCGGCAGAGAAAAATTTGATCAGGATGAGAGAAGAGTTCAATCTTTAGAGGAGGATAGATTGGCCATTGAAGAAGATGAGGTGATGTTCTCCATAACAAAGAGCTTCGTTCAGGCGGTCGCTCAGGAGAAACTAGGGCGTGAGCTTTCGGCAGACGAGTTAGAAACTGTAAAGAACGGCTTGGATTCAGGCTTGTTTTTTGACTTAGAAACCGTTCTCGATAGTGCTTTCGAGGAACTATGATGATTCCATTTCAAACAATCCTTTTGTGAGCATGTTCGTTCATAACACCCTCACCCGCAAGAAGGAAGAATTCCAGCCGCTGACTCCCGGCTTCGTCCGCATGTACGTCTGCGGACCGACGGTTTATGGCCACTCGCATCTTGGTCATGCCAAGAGCTACGTCTCGTTTGATGTGATCGTGCGGTATCTTCGTTACTCCGGCTACAAGGTGCTGTACGTTCAGAACATCACGGATGTTGGACATCTTCTCGGCGAGACGAACGAAGGCGAAGACCGATTATTGAAGCAGGGAAAGATCGAGCAGAAGCATCCGATGGAAATCGCAGAGGCGTACACGCGCAGCTACTTCGAAGACATGGATGCGTTAAACGTTGTTCGTCCGGATATCTCGCCTCGCGCAACAGGCCACATCACGGAACAGATCGAGATTATCTCGACACTCATCGGCAAGGGCATGGCGTACGAATCCAACGGCTCCGTCTACTTTGATGTGAGCAAGTTTGTCGGTTACGGGAAACTCTCGGGCCGCACGGTTGATGAGTTGGAAGCCGGTGCCCGCGTCGAAGTAAAAGCGGAGAAACGTCATCCCGCGGATTTTGCATTATGGAAGAAGGCCGAGCCGGAACACATTATGCGTTGGCCGAGTCCGTGGGGCGTGGGATTTCCCGGCTGGCATGTTGAGTGCTCTGCAATGTCCATGAAGTATTTGGGAGAGAGTTTTGATATCCACGGCGGCGGGTTGGAGAATCAGTTCCCTCACCATGAATGCGAGATTGCACAGAGCGAAGCCGCAACGGGCAAGCAGTTTGTGAAGTACTGGCTCCATAATAATATGGTAACGGTCAACGGCCAGAAAATGGGGAAGTCGCTCGGCAACTTCACAACACTGAAGGACGCATTCAAGAAATGGCGACCCGAGGTGGTCAGGTTTTTTATTCTTCAAAGCCATTATCGCAGCACACTCGACTTCAGCAACGAGGCAATTGACGGCGCTGCCAAAGGTCTCGAACGGCTGACGAACACGTTGCGGTTGATCAAAGAGCGTAAGGCCGCCGCAAGTGCTGATGCTACCGTTGGGATCAATCTGGCTGAATACAGATCGAAGTTTCTGGCCGCCATGGACGATGATTTCAATACACCTCAAGCAGTTGCCGTGCTATTCGATCTGAGTCGCGAGGTGAATCAATCCCTTGCTTCAGGTTCCGCCGTGAGCACTTCTTCGCTTGAAGGAGTCGAGGCGTTCTTTAGTGAAATGGGTGGAACGATTCTCGGTATCAGCTTTGGCGGCGGGAACGACGCGCCTTCAGCAGGAACAGAAGAAGGGCTTCTCGATCTTATCATCCAACTCCGGAAGGAAGTACGGGTACAAAAGCTCTGGTCGCTTTCCGACAAGATTCGGGACGGACTTGCGCAACTCGGTATTGTCCTCGAAGACAAGAAAGACGGCACCACCACCTGGAAACGAACGTCATGAGTGCGGCGAAGGGCGAATCCATAACGATCATCACCAATGGCCATGTTATTACCTGTGACGCGCAGGGACGCGGCGGTAGGCTCGATCTTTTGATCCGTGATGGTCGCATCATGGAAGTTTCGGACCGACCCGATCTTTTCTCCTCGCTTCATCCGTACGCCACCATTGTTGATGCTTCCGGCAAGCTGATTATCCCGGGATTCGTGAATGCGCATTTTCATAGTGAAAGCATACTGCTGCGCGAACGTACCGCCGGATTGCACTTTTCGCTGTGGAAGCGCGACCTCCGTTTGCGCGAGGCATCCCAGAAACTTCTTTCCGAAGAAAGCTACGCCGACATCAGGTCGCTTTATCAAATAGCATACTTCAGTCATATGAAGTCGGGGACGACATGTGTCGGAGAGTTTCCCTTGCCGTTCAACGACAAGGCGTTCGTACAACTGCTACAGGCAATTGATCGCACCGACGTGAAGGCGGTGGTGGCGTTGCAGAATTGGGATCAAATCAGGCAGGCTAAGGAACTCGGCGCCGGAGCGGCGAGGTTTATGCTGAACCTCGGTAAGGAGGAAGACTTTACCGTCTACACATTCGATAATCTCTTGCGGGCTGCAAACGAACACAATCTTCCAACCGTTGCTCATGTTGCCGAGCAGCGCGAGGATGCGGAGATCATCAGAAAGAATTTCCAGAAGAATGTCCTGACGGTGCTGCGTGAATACAATGCTCTGCAACAGACCTCGCTCGCTGTTCATCTCAACCACATCACCGATGCTGAAGTTGACGCGGCAGTAGAAGCCGGTCTCTCCGTTGCCATCAGTCCATACTCCTCGGCGCGCAAGCAGACGGGTTATCCATCGTTACGGGCGTTGATTTCGCGCGGCGTCCCCTGCTGCCTCTCAACGGACTGGGAAAACACGGACATGTTGACGGAAATGCAATTCCTTCATCAACTGCCACTCGTTCTCCCATCAATGCAACATATTGCACCGTTGGATATTCTGCGGATGGCGACTATCAATGGAGCTGTGGCGTTGGGCGTAGGTAGCGAGACCGGTTCGATTGAAGCGGGCAAGAAAGCCGACCTGACCTTCTTCTCGTTGCGTGACGTTCGCATTCCTCCGGTAGATGCACATGCAACGACCACCGATCTGGCCGAGCTTCTTCTCGATGACATTTCCAGCCGCAACATTTCCGACGTGATGATCGATGGAGAGTTCTATCTTTCCAATCATCATCTCATGACCATTGATGAAGAGGAATTGATCGAGGATCGTCGAGTACTTCATTCAAAGTTCTTTCCTTCATCAAAAATGCGCGCTTCGCGTATCGAAGAAGATACGACACGCCCAAGGATCATCCCATTCGTTCTGGAGTTAAAGAAACCCGGTATCCCGTTGGAAGGATTTGAAGAGGGATTTTCCGTTCTCAACACCGCGCCCCCGCCTCAATCACGGTCATCTGAGCCGGAACAACGCGAACCCATGCCCCGGCGTGTCCCCGAGAGCAGCGCCTCGGGAAAGCCGCAACTTCCCAAGGACGTGAAGAAAGTTTTCGGTGAGGACGACGAGTTCTGACCTTTTCCCGCAACTTGAATCTCCCCCGTATCTTGTCTATATTTTTGGGAGACAATTGGAGATGTGTACGTGACTCATAAGCTAACTATGGTGCTTGTTGCGATTACAGTCGCATGTGCTGAAGTGCTCGCGCAAGGCTCTGCCGGCACCGGCTCGAATATCGAACCTCGTTACGTTGTGGATGTTCCCACGGCGGGGATGTTGCCCAAGGCAAGCTTCGCAATGGACATGGATTTTTACCAGGAAGGCGGGGTGTTGTTTGGCCTCTCCGTCGGCGTGCTGGACCAACTGAGCATCGGGTTATCATATGGTGGTTCGCGTCTTCTCGGTGCAGACGAACCAATCATGAATGAGCTTCCGGGCGTTAACGTGAAAGTTCGTATCGTCGAGGAAGGCGAAGACTGGCCGGCGATTGCGCTGGGTTTTGATTCGCAAGGGAGGGATGGTTTTCTGAAGGACCTTGATCGCTACCAGATTAAGTCCCCGGGATTCTATGCCGCACTGAGCAGAAATTATTCGCTTCTCGGAAACCTGAGTGTCCACGGCGGCATCAATTACAGTCTTGAGCGCGGAGATGATGATGAAGACGCGAACGTTTTTGCCGGTGTGGAGAAGTCGATTGGTTCCGTGTTCTCGTTGTTGATGGAGTACAATGTCGCCGCGAATGACAGTCACGCGAAGGCCGTCGGAAGAGGGAGAGGTTACCTGAACTTCGGGGCACGTTGGTCCGTTGGGGGCGGATTCACACTCGGGTTCAATTTGAAGGATATTATTAAGAATGGGGGCGATATTTCAGTCGCAAATAGGACAGTCAGGCTGGAGTATATTCGCTTTTTTTAGTGTTGTTATTTGTGAACGGGTCATTCATGGATGTCCATTAATATGCACAAAACTTGAACCCGTTGACTTGAATATGCCCAACGAAGGCCGTAAAGAGCGAAAAGCCACAACCGTTCGTGGCACTTGGATTGCAATGCAACAGGAAGCTACCTAGAGATTCACGAAAGGATCCGGCAATGAAGCACAAACCATTTACGCTTGTCATCGGAATTCTATTCCTGATGTCCTTTTTCATCGCAGGGTGTTACACGCAGGTCGGTTCTACCCGCATGGAAACACCTGATGAGGAGGAAGTCTATGAAGAGACGGCGGCTGTAGAAGAGGAAGCGTACGTCGATTCATCAGCAATCGATGAACAGTCAAACGACTACTACTTCGATGATTACGGTTACCCGCGCAACAGATTTTACCTCGGATATTATTATCCATCAACAGTTCTTCTCGGCGTTGGAGTGGGATATTACTACGATCCGTGGTATGTGCGATATTATGATCCGTGGTGGTGCTGGAATTATGCGCCCGTGTATTCGGGCTGGTGGAATCCATATGGGTACGGGTATTATCCACCTGTGTGGGGACACTATCCGGTGTATCGTGATCGTGATTATGCGGGGGGTGGTCGTGGCACAACGAGGACGGTCGGCAGCACGAGGGGTAGTGCAGGAGGACGAGGCTCGGAGAGTGTCTATCGCGGCACGGATGCCGGGCGAATAGATCTCCCCACGGGAGTGCGCAGTGCAACCGGTACCTCGCGTCCCAAAGCAACTAAAACAACAAAGACACCAACCGGCAACCGCGAGGTAACGGGAACACGTGGAACTTCTCGTGAAGGCTCATCGGTGCGTAGCGGATCATCGCGCACAGGAGGATCACGAACAAGCACAGGCACACGTACAGCACCGCGGCGACCGGCGAAGCAACCGGAAAGCACTACTCCACCCGCAGGAAACAGTGGCGGTTCACGCGGCAGCGGTGGCAGATCGGTTGCTCCTGCGCCATCAACACCGCCGAGCAATCCCCCGGCAAATACCGGCCGTGGTGGTGACTCGCGGGGTGGCGGGAATTCCGGATCTTCGCGGGGCGGCGGCAAACGCTGATGATCATCAACACATCGACAATTTTGGAGATTGAATGAGAGTGCGAACGTGCAGAGGACTCAAACTATATTGTCTTTCATTACTCACATTGTTGGTAGGAATATCATCGCAAGCTCTGGCGCAGTTTCCTGAGGATGCACTTCGTTTCGCAACGCCGGGCATAGGCGTGGGCGCTCGATCTCTAGGGATGGGAAACGCTTATACCGGTGTTGCGAACGATTATACCGCGCTCTTCTGGAACCCGGCAGGCCTCGCACAGATCGAGCACGGCGAGTTCTCCTTCGGACTCTCCCAACTGAATTTCAAGGATAAGAGTCAGTTCTTCGATCAGAACCAATCGTACACCAACAACGCAACGAATCTGAACTCTCTCGGCCTCGTGTTTCCCGTGCCGGTGCGACAAGGCAGTCTGGTGTTCGCGTTTGGCTATGCGCGCCAGAGCAATTTCACAACGGGCCTCTCGTTCGAGGGATTCAATCCGAACACCAGCATTATCCAGACGTGGGCACCCGACAGCTCGTTCTATCCACCAGACGTTACAATTGCTGAAGAACTGGGTCTTGCCTACGCCGATACTAATACCGGACGTTTCAACAGTAAAATCATCAACCGGGTGACTCAATCCGGCAAGGTTCTGGAAGGCGGAGGCGTCAACAACTGGTCTGCCGGAGTTGCCATTGATGCAGCAAAAAATCTCTCCGTCGGAGCGACGCTGACGTATGCAACGGGCAGCTATACCTACGAACGATCATACACAGAAGCCGATACACGCCGTCTTTATGAAACCACGCCCTTCGACTTTGATAGGGTGACTGTTGAAGATATGGTGGAGAGTGATCTCTCGGGATTCAACGCCAAGCTCGGTCTGCTTTATCGGGTGCCTGAACGATTCCGGTTTGGTCTGACGATAAAAACACCAACGACGTTTGAGGTGACCGAAAACTTCAGCACGACGGCAAACAGCTACTTTGACAACGGAGATATCCTGCCCACTGCCGGACCATATGAGGTCTTCGGTGAAGGCAAGTACGATGTCGCCACGCCTTGGGTATTCGGTGCCGGCGTTTCCGTGATCATCCGCGACCTGGTGCTTTCCGGTGATGTGGAGTATACAGACTGGACGCAGTTGAAATTTGAAGATGCGAATGCCGATTTGATCTCACTGAATAAGGACATCAAGGAGATTTTCCGGCCTACGGCAAACCTTCGGGCAGGAGCGGAGTATGATATCCGTGATGTTGGAGTGAGAGTAAGAGGTGGATTCATCTATAATCCTTCTCCCTACGAAGGTGATCCTTCGTCGTTCGATCAGAAGTATATTACCGGCGGACTTGGCATTCTGCTCAGTGAGTTCACGATGCTCGACCTTGGGTATGCCCGCGGCTGGTGGAAGACATTTCGCTCGAATTACGACACTTCATCCCTCGTGAGCGAAGACATCAGCACCAACAACTTTATCCTCACATTCTCTTACCGCTTCTGACGTTGCAAGAGTAAGGTCGATTCGATATATTGAAGTCCGTCCATAGTGACGGACTTTTTCTTTTCCCCCCATTTGGAGCGTTGTTGAGTACCAGAGCAAAGGTGATCATCGGTTTGCTCGGCGTTGCTGTTCTCGTCGGCGTCGCGGTCTTTCTCTTCCTCAGGTATCAAGTCTTCAAATCCCATCCCCAAACTACAGGTTCCATCTCTGTCCCCGGCTTGCATGCCCTTGTGAACGTCCATCGGGATGAATTCGGTGTTCCCATTATCGAAGCGGCGGATGAGCACGACCTGATGTTTGCGACGGGATTCGTGCATGCACAGGACAGGCTCTGGCAAATGGACATGGCGCGTCGTATCGGCGAAGGACGGCTGTCCGAGATCTTCGGGAGTGTCACACTCGAATTCGACAAGATGTTCAGGATTCTCGGCATCCGCGCGGTCTCGGACGAGATTGAACGGAACATCACCGAGGAATCCCGCAACCGACTCGCCTCGTATGCCGAAGGAGTGAATGCGTTCATCGACGCGAACAACGGAAAGTATCCCATCGAGTTCGACATGCTGGACTATAAACCGGAGCACTGGCAACCGGTTCACAGCATCATGATCGGGAGACTGATGGCGTGGGAATTGAACCTCTCGTGGTGGGTTGATTTGACCCTCGGTGCGATTACACAGCAAGTTGGATTGGAGAAAGCGGTGGATGTGTTTCCTACGTTCCCCGCCGCCGTTCCCCCTGTAGTTCCATCGGGTGAATGGCAGCGCTATGCAGGTATCGGCGTCGGGTTCATGCACACGGCAAGGGAGTTCCATGAATTCTTCGGATACTCAGGCGCGTTGGGCGGAAGCAACGCGTGGGTTGTCGCCCCGGCGAAATCTGCCACAGGAAAAGTGATTCTCGCAAACGATGCGCATCTTCAATTACATTCCCCGGCAAAGTTCTACGAAGTCCATCTTCGAGCACCCGGATATGATGTGGCGGGAATGTCCATCCCCGGTATTCCCATGGTTATCATCGGGCGAAATGCCTCCATCGTCTGGGGACTAACGAATGCCATGGCCGATGACGCGGATTTTTATATTGAGCAAATAGACTCCACAAACCCAACGCGTTATCTCTATGATGATGAATGGAAGCCATTGACCATCAGGGAGGAAGAGATACGTGTCAAGGATGATACAACCGTGACCCTCACCATTCGGGCAACGCACCACGGTCCGATTGTCACAGACGTAGAAACGATGTTGAAGAAGGCTGGTCTTCCCTTCGTTGCCAGTATGCGGTGGACGGGACATGAAGTGAACGATCAGCTTGAAGCGTTCAACAAAATCAACAGGGCGACAAACTGGGAGGAGTTCAAGGCCGGCGTTCGCGAGTTTGCCGGCCCGGGACAGAACTTTGTATACGGTGATAGCGAAGGGAATATCGGCTATTGGTGCGGGCTGAAGTTGCCCATCCGCGGCAAGCAAAACACCACGCTTCCGCTCCCCGGTTGGGATCCATCGGTAGAATGGAAGGGGTATGTTCCGTTCGAGAAACTGCCGCATCTCTTCAACCCGACAGAAGGATACATCGCCACTGCAAACAACAAGCTTATGGATGATTCTTATCCTTATCATATTTCCGATATGTGGGAACCACCGTCACGCATTCAACGCCTGCGCGAAGTTCTGAGCGGTGGGGAGAAGTTTACCCCGCAGGACTTCGAGCGATTGCAGAACGATAAATACTCGGTGCACGCACGGGAATTCCTCCCGTATATTCTTGCGGCGTGTGAGGACAGCGCGTTCGATCTGACGAACAAGAGATTGATTATCGAATATCTCCGGAACTGGGATTTTGTTTTCGGAGTGGATGACATTGCAACGAGCATCTACCAGCAGTTCTTTGTCAAGTTACTGGAGAACAGTTTCAAAGATGAAATGGGGGAAGCCCTCTTTCATGACTATGTCATCCTCGTCAATGTTCCGATTCGTGTGACAACAAGGCTCGTGGTGGAAGGAACATCAACCTGGTTTGACAACATCAACACCACCGGGATTGAAACGCGGGACGATATCATACGGCAGAGTATGCGTGAAGCCGTTGAGGCCTTGCGTCAACGATTTGGCTCGGAGATGAAAGTCTGGCAATGGGGAGAACTCCATACTGTGACGCTGCAACACCCGTTCGGACTCCAGAAGCCGCTCGATCGCATATTCAATATCGGCCCCTTCCCCTATGGCGGTGGATCGACAACGCTGGTCAGCGGTGAGTACAGTTACAACAATCCATTCGCTGTGACTGTTGGCGCGTCCATCCGGCAGATCGTTGACTTTGCAACACCGGGCGAGGCACGGACGATATTGCCCAGCGGTCAATCGGGACAGGTGCTTCATAAGCACTATGACGACCAAACGCATCTGTGGCTGAACGGCGGCTACAAAACTGTGCGGACGAGTGTTCCACTGGAAGAGGATGCCCGATGGCAACATCTGGTTCTGGAGCCTGCCCGATGAAGGCAGCTTCCCGATAAGCAAGCAGGAGAAATTCTCCCGATACCGTTAGAACCACGAACACCACTGGCGGCAACAAGCCCCATTACGAATACATAGGACACCATCAATGCACGGAAAAACTAAAACCGTTTGTACACTCGGACCTTCCACCAGCAGCACCGAGATGCTGGTTCAACTCATTCACGCGGGTATGGATGTGGTGAGATTGAACTTCTCCCACGGCACGTACGAAGACCACCTTGTAACGCTGCAACATGTCCATGAAGCAATGGAACGTACCGGTGAACACCTTGCTGTATTGCAGGACCTCCAGGGCCCCAAGATCCGTATCGGCGATCTGAACGTCCCATTTGTAGAATTGCGGCCGGGAGCCCGCTTCAGCATTACCACCGATCCCATCATCGGTGACGAAACACGAGTGAGCACGACGTACATGAACCTTACGAAAGATGTCCATCCTGGTGATAGGATTCTGTTGGATGATGGAAAGCTGCGTGTTCAGGTGTTGGAAGTAAAACAGAACGACGTGGTGTGCGAGGTGGTGATCGGTGGAACGCTTTCGGCACACAAGGGCATCAATCTCCCGAATGTTGCGGTAAGTGCCCCGTCGTTTACCGCGAAGGACCTGCGTGATCTTGAGTTTGGCATCAAGCACGACATCGACTTCGTGGCGCTCTCGTTTGTTCGTACCGCGGAGGATATCAAAGAACTGCGCTCTGCAATCATCGAGCGCATCAAGGAAGGGCGTTACCTGCCTATCATTGCCAAGATCGAGAAGCCACAGGCGGTTGCCAATATCGATTCGATCATTGCAGAAGCTGATGGAGTGATGGTTGCCCGCGGCGACCTCGGCGTGGAGTTGCCGCCGGAGGATGTTCCCATTCTCCAGAAAATGATCATCAAGAAATGTAACCAGGCGGGCAAGCCGGTTATTATCGCAACGCAGATGCTGGAATCCATGATCAACAACCCGACGCCAACCCGCGCCGAAGCGAACGACGTTGCCAACGCCGTTATCGACGGCGGCGATGCGGTAATGCTCAGCGGCGAAACGTCTGTCGGCAAGTACCCGCTTGAGGCCGTGCAGATAATGGACCGGATCATCAAGAAAGTGGAAACAGAGTACGTCGGACAGTTGCGCGTGCTGGACAGGCCGCACGAGATTGTGGAGAGCCGTCTCGATGCCCTCGGTCGCGCGGCGTGTGTGCTTGCAGAGCAGATGAGCGCAGCGGCAATCGTTACCGTGACACACTCGGGTCAGACGGCGCGTGTCATCTCACGCTACCGGCCGCGGCCAAGCATCATCGCCATTACCGACAGGGCCAAGATTCTCCGCCGGCTGCAACTGATCTGGGGCGTGCGTGGTATGGTGATCGACGGACACGACCTGACAGGAGACTCGGACAAGGCACTGGAGGTGATTCAGCAACGATTGCTTGACTCGGGCATGATCAAACGCGGCGACTATGTTGTAATGATGGCCGGACAACCGTTCTTTGGTCGCGGTTCAACGAATTTCTTGAAGGTTGAGAAGGTGGAGTAATTTGCAACGCATGATCAGCCGTGAGGTTGTGTCCATGAGGTTCTTCATTTCAATAGCGTTGGTGTTGACTCTTGTTTTGAGTTTCGGATGTTCGTCGTCCTCCCAAACGGGCAAACCTTCAGACGTTGTTGTGCCAGAGAACTGGTGGGGCCACTACAACTTGTCCATAGGCCAAAGACTTGTTATCAACACGCTGAAGGTGACCATTGAATTCAAGGGGGCTATCGTTGACCCAATGGTCGAACGTAGCGATTCAATGCCTGGAAACGCGGTTGTGCTCTTGGAGATCAACCACAACGACACAAGCAGGGAGGTTCAAGTTACGACGAATACTGAATATTCCAGTGTTTGCGGTTGGTCTTGTTCATGCACTGGCATTGCTGATGACCTACCATCATGGCTTATTTGTGCAAGCAGGCTCACCGAGGTTCGTGGTGTTTGGAACCTACGCGTGAACCTCAATCAACATTTTTATCATTGACGGTTAATTTCATAATCCATTTTGATTTCGTTTCCCTACTGGCTCACCGTCCCCCACCCACGCCGTGAAAGATCACGGTAGATCAACCAACCAGCCACAAACGCTACCGCAAAGAAGAGCAATCCCATCATCGTATCGCCGAGCAGGAGTTTGCCCGTGCCGAAGAGCGTCATGTACACCAGCACCACGCCGGCAAGCCAGTCGACAATAAGAGACCCAAAACCAGAATCGCCCTTTACGTCGGGGAGTTTGTCGGCGATGGGTTTCCAGAGCGCACCTCCCGGATGGACGCGGCGATAGAATGCGAACAACGTCGCTTCATCGGTCGGCTTGGTGAGATAGGTAACGACGAGCCAGCATGCGGTGGTGAAGCCGACGATGATGAACAGTGATTCAGGGAACCTGATTTCTGTTTGTGTGGAGACGAACCAGTAGCCGATGAACGGTGCGATCATCGCCGCAATCTCCGACCACGCGTTCACTCTCCACCAATACCAGCGGAGAATCAGCACAAGTCCGAGCCCGGCACCGGCTTCGATAATAAACGACCACGCGCCGGAGATCGTCTCCATATTTGCCGTGACAATGATGGAAATCGCCATCATTCCCGCAGTGGCAAACCGTGCCATTGCCACGTAGTGCTTTTCATCCGCATCCTTTTTAATAAATCGTTTGTAGAAGTCATTGATAACGTAGGACGTTCCCCAATTCAGGTGCGTCGCTATCGTGGACATATATGCAGCGAGAAACGCTGCGACCAGGAGGCCGAGCAATCCGGGTGGGAGAAAATCGCGCATGGCATATACGTAGCCGAGTTTTTTATCCGCTGTGCCAAGCTCCGGATAAAGGACGAGTGTAGCGAGTCCCGTGAGAATCCACGGCCACGGACGCAGACAGTAGTGCGCAATCGTAAACCAGAGTGTGGCAAGGAGCGAGTGTCTCTCGTCTTTAGCCGACATCATGCGTTGCGCAACGTAGCCGCCTCCGCCCGGTTCGGAACCCGGATACCACGAAGCCCACCATTGAATGGCAATGAACGCGAGGAATGCAGTGAAAGTGAGCGCCAGTGAAGTACCAATCTCGGCTGGACTTTCTCCAATCGACGGTAGGAAATTGAACGTCGAGGCGGGGAGCTTCTCCTGCAAGCCGGCAATTCCACCAACCTGAGGCAATCCGAGCACGATGAACGCCAGGACTACGGTTCCCCCCATTGCAATGATGAACTGAAAGACATCGGTTACGGCAACGCCCCAGAGTCCGGAGGCCGCGGAATACATTGCCGTAATCACCATCGCTCCGACGACGTACCAGAGCACGATGTCCCGGGGAATACCGAACAGTCCCTCAAGGATGCTCATCATTGCAAGGTTCACCCATCCCATGATGATGCAGTTCATGAAGATGCCGAGGTAGAGCGAGCGGAAGCCGCGCAAAAACGCTGCAGGTTTGCCAGAGTAGCGCAGCTCCGTCAACTCAACGTCTGTCATGATTCCGGCCCGACGCCAGAGTCGGGCGAAGAAGAACACCGTCAGCATGCCGCCGAACGCCATGTTCCACCAAAGCCAGTTGCCGGCGATGCCGTTTGTTGCGACAAGCTCGGTAACGGCGAGCGGAGTGTCCGCCGCGAATGTTGTTGCAACCATCGACGTACCAGCAAGCCACCAGGGCAAGTTACGACCCGACAGGAAAAACTCAGCGGTGCTCTTGCCTGCCCGGCGCGAGTAGTATATGCCGATAGCAATGCTTGCCACAAAATAGCCGATGATCAGCAGCCAATCGATGAGTTGAAGATGCATACGCCCTCTAAAGGTTCAAGAAAAGAGAGTGGAACCAGATCCTTGTATTGTCGCGAATGAATAGCCACGACCTTTAGGTCGTGGACAGCGAATCAGTGCTCTTTTGGACTTTAGTCCAATACTAAATGGGGTTAAAACCCCAGCGTGTTTCTTCTTTTTGTTTCTTCCACGAGCTAAAGGTCGTGGCTATTCAGTGTTGCGGATTGAAGAGACTTGAAATGGGACTACGTTGCTTTTGTTTTCCGACCGAAAAATCCAGAAACATTACCGACTGCGATGGTGACCAGACATCCAATCAGCGTGTGCCAGGTAAAATCAATTTTTGTGTACGTGAGCACGAGGATCATTGAAATAATGCCGGCAATGAACCCGGCAAACGCATCGCGCTGTGTTGTCCGCTTGAATAAAAGTCCGAGGAAGAACGTGCCAAGCAAGCCACCATAAGTGAACGAAGCGATCTTCAGACCAAGTTCGACGACAGGGTTCTTGGTCTCAGTGAACAACATCGCCCCCCCAATCAAAACCACTCCCCAGAACAACGTGAATATCTTCGACCAGAAGAGCTGCTTTTTTTCATCAAGTGTTTTGCCATGCGCGGTCATCTTGAACAGGTCAAGAAATGTCGATGAAGCTAGAGAGCTTATGGATGAGGATAAGGTGCCCATTGCGGAAGCGAGTACACCCGCAATCACGAATCCGGCAATGCCAGTTGGCAGATTTTCCGTTATAAACTTCGGGAATATCTCATCTGAAGATGTGAGGCCAAGCTGTTGGAACGGTACACCGCCATAAAAAGCAAACAGGCAGAGTCCCAGAACAAGAAAAAAAGCAAACTGAATCACGATAAACACCGCGTCGAGCATAAGAGCGCGCTGGCTATCCCACTTCGTTTTGCACCCCAAGAGGCGTTGGACGAGAAGTTGATCCGTGCCATGCGATGCCATCGTCAGGAACGTGCCGCCGAGCAGTCCACCGATCAGTGTATACGGGGCGGAGAGGAACTCCATAATGCTGCCGCCCCAATGGGGATTTACAATCTCGAATTTATTCATGCCGTTTGCCGTGGCGTATCGGACAACATCGCTCCATCCTCCGGGAAGACTGTTGATGATGAGCGCCATTGAGATACCGGCTCCAAGAAGGTAAATGGCCATCTGGACAACATCCATGGCGACAACGGCTTTCAGTCCGCCGAGAAGCGTATACACAAGTGTGAAGGCCCCGATCAGAAGAATACTCGTTGGGTAGTCCAGCCCGGTGATAATGTGGACAGGGATTGCTGTTGCAAAGAGTCGGACGCCGGACGCGAGGACGCGCGTGGTAATGAACACGCTTGAGGTGAACTGCCGCAAGGCGTTGCCAAAGCGTTTCCCCAGGAATTCGTACGCGGTTTCGAGATTCCCTTTGTAGTAAGCGGGAATAAAGACAACGCTGACGATGAGGCGCCCGATGAGGTACCCCAGCGCAAGCTGAAGAAAGTGCATATCGGTTTTGTATGCGAGGCCGGGGATACTGATGAAGGTGAGGGTGCTTGTTTCGCTGGCGACGATGGAGAAACCAACCGACCACCAGGACATTTCCTTGCCCCCGAGGAAATAGTCGCGGGAGTTTTTTTGCCTTCCGGCAATTACCACACCCGCAACGGTTACGCCGATCAGGTAGACACAAACGATAGCGTAATCAATGAGGGAGAATCCCAAAACAACTCCTACAGGTGAGGGGAAAGAAAAAGAAACCCGGCGAAACTATTTTTTTGCTGCCGTTGCGCCCGCTTCTTCGATATCAAATACACGATCGAGCATGGAGATCTTCAGAAGGCTGGCAACTTTCTTGTGGACATTGACCAGCCGTACTGTTCCGCCGTGTTCTTTCATCTTTCTATCGGCAATAAGCAATGCGCTCAATCCGCTGCTGTCACAGAACTCCACGTCGGCTAAATCCACGATGAGCATCTGCACTTTGGGTTTACAGAGAAGGAGGAATTCACCCTTCAATTCAGGTGAGATGGAAGAATCCAGCTTCCGCTCTTTGAGTTTGAGCGTTGTTGCCGGGCCGTTCTTGGTGGTCTCGAACTTCATAACTGCTCCTGATTAGAACATCTGGAGAAACCTGGCCATCCGATCATAGAGATACTTTCTCTCGAGCGTGGGGTCGGGCTGAATCTGAAAATTGTAGAAGCTCTCCGCCATATCTCTGCTGAATCCAATACGGACGGGTGCGTTACTTTCCTTACAAATATATGCCGAGGGGAGAACGAAGTCAAGGTTGAGGTCGATGACCAGGTCGTACTCGCGTTCCTGAATACGACGGACAAGTCCCGGGCTGGGGAGAAAGAACGGCGTGATCTCTTCCTCCATCAGATGGATGAAATGGGAACGGATCAGCATACGCACGACCTCGCGACCGTGGTCGTCGCTGATCACTGTGATGTTCTCTTCCGGAAAACGCTTCTTCAGGAAATCAATCACCATGACGGTGGGAAGAAACTCTCTGCGCTTCAACGGCATGATGAGCAGCGCCCGTCGCGCGGAATTCACGGCATTGTTGAAAGAAATTACCGCGTCGCGGGATTTCCTGAGGCGGAACCGCGCTATCTGTATCCCAATCCACATCCGCAGGCGATCGAGCATTACTTGATCATCCTCTGAAATTCTTTTTCGTTGATGATGGCGATCCCAAGCGATTCTGCCTTGGCAAGCTTTGAGCCGGCATCTTCTCCAGCGAGAACGTATGTGATGTTCTTGCTGACGCCGGAGGCAACCTTGCCGCCATGTTGCTCGATGATGCGCTTTGCTTCATCGCGTGAGAATGCGGGAAGGGTTCCAGTGAGCACAAATGTCTTTCCACTCAACGTACCCCGTGTACGGGTTGTGGTGGCCGTGAGAGTAAGTCCCGCCCCCTTGAGTTTTTTGATAATCTCACGGTTATGCTTCTCTGCAAAGAAGTGCTTCACGCTTGTTGCGATACGCGGTCCGAGACCGGAGACAGACTGCAGCGCTTCTTCGTCTGCTTCCGCAAGGGCATCAATTGAATCGAAATGTTCCGATAGAAGTTGGGCAACGCCCGTCCCGACGTGTCGGATACCAAGGGCAAACAACACGCGATGGAACTGCTGCTTCTTGCTTTGTTCAATGGCATCCAGCAAGTTCTGAGCACTTTTCTCTCCCCATCGTTCAATTGAAACCAAACTTTCTTTATGTTTATGAAGGGAATAAATGTCCGCATAGTTCTTTATGAGTCCGAGGCCGACGAGTTGTTCAACCGCGGCTTCGCCGAGTCCTTCAATATCCATCGCTCCGCGCCGGGCGAAATGTTCGATGCGTCCTTTCACCTGTGCCGGACACTCGGAATTCTCACAAAAATAGTTGGCCTCTTCCTCTGCCCGGTAAATTCGTGAGCCGCACTCAGGACAGGTTCTTGGCATCGAGAACGGCGTCGTTTCCTTGGGACGTTTCTCCTGCACGACACGACTCACCTTTGGGATGACGTCGCCCCCTTTTTCGACGATCACCGTATCGCCAACACGCAGATCGAGTTCAGTGATGTAATCGACGTTGTGAAGTGTCGCACGGCTGACAGTGCTGCCGCCAACGAATACAGGCTGTAATTCCGCCACAGGCGTAATCGTACCGACACGACCAACCTGGAGAGTAATTCCCTTCAGCAATGTTTCTGCTTTGCGCGAGGCAAACTTGAATGCGATGGCCCAGCGCGGACTCTTCGCAATGTTGCCGAGCGTCTGCTGTTGCTCAAGAGAATCCACCTTGACCACAATACCGTCGATGTCGTATGGGAGGGTATCACGTTTCGACTCCCATGTCTTCCAATACTCTATCACCTCATCAATGGATGAGCAAAGGCGTGCATGCGCGTTCACAGAAAATCCCAACTTCCCCAGTACCTTCAGGTTCTCAGAGTGAGACGCCAGATGGCCTCCAGAAGCGAACAGGGAATAGGCAAAAAATCTGATCGCGCGCCCGGCGACAATTTTCGGATCCTGGAGCTTCAAGGTTCCCGCTGTGGTGTTACGCGGGTTGATGAATATTTTCCCACCGGCCGTTGCCTGCTGTGCGTTAAGCTTATCAAAGTCCCGCCGCTCCATATATGCTTCACCGCGCACCTGGATATTCATCACACTCTTATCGGATGTACGAAGTCGCAATGGCAGTGCCCGAATAGTTCTGAGGTTGTGCGTAATATCGTCCCCTTGCGTACCGTCGCCGCGAGTCGCACCTTGAACGAACTTACCGTCCCGATACCTCAGCGCGATTGCGACGCCATCGAATTTCAACTCCGCCACATAGCGCGGCGCCTCTTCATCAAGCATTTCGCGCACACGTCTATCGAAGTCACGTATCTCCTGCTCCGAGTAGGAATTTCCCAGGCTCAACATCGGTGGATTGTGTGAGACCGTTGGGAATGTCTTTGTCGGCTGCCCTCCAACACGTTGCGTCGGCGAGTCAGGTGTTTGCAGTTCGGGATACTCCCGCTCGATCCCCTGCAATTCCTTCATCAAGACGTCGTACTGCTCGTCGGCGATCGTCGGTTCGGCCAGCACATAATAGCGATAATCGTGCTCGTGCAGTTCCTGTCGGAGTTGTTCGGCCCGTTGATTAATTTGTCGTGATGCCTTGGGCATGCAGCGGCGTGTGTCCGTTACTTGTTTAAGGTTGATCGTGTCAACTGAACATTGCGCACGACGGCGCCGGGTTTGCCGAGCTTGCCGAGCGGCGTGTTGTTCAATCGGAACTCCACGGAGCTTGCGTTACCAACGGTGACGCCGAATTTCCCGGCGGCTTTCCATGTACGCGTGACGTTGGGGCGAATCATATAATTCTTTGCGGCCCCATCGTCTATGACGATCTGGATCCATACCGTATCGATGGTGGTTGCCTGAAGAATCAAACTGTCGGTTGACATCAATTTTCTTGATACCGATGAAGATGATACTGATTCTGAAGGCGTGCCTTGACTCTCGTGTTCCTTCATAACGCTGTCGAAAGGAATCTCTTCGACTGACTTGTCCCCGTTTCCGACAAACAGATTCCAGATCGTAACACCGATACCGATCGCCAGTATCAAACCCAACCCAATCTTTCTGAAAACAGGACTCACCGATTTTCGTTCGTCGGGTTCAGGCGCGGAAAAAACCGGCGATGGTGCAACGGGTGGAGACGGTTGTGCCACAGGGGAAGGCTGGGGTGGCGGTTCCTGTTTGTGGTGCTTCTGGTCCTTGTTTTGTGCAGAGGCTTTTTTGTAATCGTCATACATCCGTGTAACGTCATCGGGGTTGAGATCCACCTGCAGGGCATACTCGCGAAGAAATGCGCGGACATATGTCTGGGGAAGAAAAGCGAAGTTCCCCTTCTCAAGCTCCTCAAGAAAGCGGAGATTGATCAGTGTTGCGTCGGCAATATCGGACAAGGAAATGCCTTTTGCTTCCCGCGCCCGCCGTAATTCTGTAATCAGGAGTTCCATCGAAGCAGTCTATGAAGAGTTGAAGAGGCGTCAGGCGGATCTGCCCGCGTCGCCGTTATGTTGAAAATTCCGTTTCGACAGTTTTGGTATCCAGCGCCTGTCGCACTTTGGTGGCAAGTTCTTCGAGTTGAAATGGTTTCTGCACGAACCCGTTGACCTCACCGGGGAAGGACGATGGCTCGATCACGTTTTTCCCATATCCGGTGAGAATAATGATTCGCACGCCCGGGTTGATTTTCTTGAGTTGTTCAAAGGCCTCTCGTCCACCCATGAGTGGCATGTTAATATCCAACAAAATGAGATCAATGGATCCCTGGCGGACGCGATAACTATCCAGGCCCGTTTTGCCATCAGCACAGACCATCACTGTATAACCGAGATCGGTCAGCATGTCCCGTGCAATTTCGCTCACACTTACTTCATCTTCGATAATGAGGATATGCTCGGTGCCCCGCGGAAGGCGTTGTTCCCGCTGCCTGCGGGCGGCGTGGATCTTCGCGTCGCTACGCGGGAGGAATAACGTAAACGATGTGCCACGGCCCGGTTCGCTTTCGAGGTTGATAAATCCGCCATGATTTTGTACCACGCCGTAGAGGACAGAGAGACCAAGACCGGTACCATGGTCTTTTGTGGTGAAGAAGGGCTCGAAAATCCGGTTCTGGATGGACTGTTCTATGCCGGCACCCGTATCGGTGACGTTGACTGAGACAAACGACCCCGGCTTGACGGACGTAAACTGGCTCGCGGTGCGCGCATCGGCAATGGTGACGCTGGTCGCAATGGTGAGGGCGCCACCGTTCAACATTGCATCCCGGGCATTCAGGAACAGATTGAGCAGTGCCTGCTGGATCTGCCCGCTGTCGCCATTCACAATCGCTGTTTCATTGGTGAAGTTGGTATGAATAACAATCTCCTTGCTGACACTGCGTTCAAATAATTGCAATGTCTCCTGTATCAATGCATTGAGGTCGATGGCATTGTTGAAGGTCTCCGTCTTGCGTGCAAAGGTGAGAAGCTGGCGCGTCAGCGCGGACCCGCGTCGCGCAGCCACCTCGATAATCTCCACGTATTTGTACAACTTCTCATCCTCTGCCATCCGTCGGCGCATGATGCTGGCGGAGCCAAGAACCGACGCGAGAATGTTATTGAAATCGTGCGCGATACCACCGGCAAGATTGCCGATGCTGTCGATCTTCTGTGCATGCAGGATTGCCCCCTCCATCTTCTTTCGTTCGCTGATATCCCGTGCAACGATGCGCGCGTTGA